>NZ_JBEYSY010000008.1:0-334447 GCF_040704315.1 Micromonospora sp. NPDC047644 | reverse complement strand
GGGCGGTCGGCCGGCGGGGCGTGGGCGGGGGTGATCGGGCCCCGGGGTGGGGTGGTGGCGAGGTCGCCGGGGCGGTGGGTGGGTTGGCGGCGGGCCGGCAGGGCGGCGGGGCGGTCGGCCGGCGGGGCGTGGGCGGGGGTGATCGGGCCCCGGGGTGGGGTGGTGGCGAGGTCGCCGGGGCGGTGGGTGGGTTGGCGGCGGGCTTGTCGATCCGGTTGACTGTTCGGGTGCTGAGGGTGGGGTTGACCGGCGGGATCGGGTCAGGGAAGAGCGCGGTGGCCGCGCGGCTCGTCCAGCGGGGCGCGGTGCTGATTGACGCGGACCGGGTGGCCCGGGAGGTGGTGGCGCCGGGTACGGACGGGCTGGCCGAGATCGTCGCCGCCTTCTCCGACGCGGTGGTGGACGCCGACGGCGCACTGGATCGTGCCGCGCTGGGAGCGGTGGTGTTCGCCGACGAGACCGCCCGTCGTCGGCTGGAGGCGATCACTCACCCCCGGGTCCGGGCCCGCACCGCGGAACTGGCCGCCGCGGCGGCACCCGACGCGATCGTCGTCAACGACGTACCGCTGCTGGTCGAGGTGGGTCTCGCGCCGACGTACCACCTGGTGGTCGTGGTGCAGACGGCCGTGGCGACCCGACTGCGGCGGTTGGAACGCGACCGGGGGATGGGTCGCGCGGAGGCCGAGCGGAGGATCGCCGCCCAGGCCGACGACGCCCGCCGCCGGGCGGCGGCGGACGTGGTGCTGACCAACGACGGGAGCCTGACGGCGCTGCACGACGCCGTCGACCTGCTCTGGAAGCGGCGGTTGGTGCCGTACGAGGACAATCTGCGCCAGCGGCGGGTGGTCCCGCCCGACGAGGCCGAGTTGGCCTGGGCCGACGCGAGTTGGCCGGAGCAGTACGAGCGGCTGGCCGCCCGGATCCAGCACGCGCTCGGTGCGAGTGCCCTCCGGATCGATCACATCGGTTCGACGGCGGTGCCCGGCCTGGCCACGCAGAACGTCATCGACGTGCAGGTGGCGGTCGCCAGCCTCGCCGAGGCCGACGGGCCGTTGGTCGATCGGCTCGCGGGCGCGGGGTTCCCGCGGGTGCCGGGGCAGTGGTGGGACGATCCGCGCCCGGCCGGCCGGGGCCGCTGGGAGAAGCGGTTGCACGGTAGCGCGGACCCGGCCCGCCCCGTCCGTCTGCACGTGCGGGTGGCGGATTCGCCGGGTTGGCGGTACGCGCTGTTGATGCGCGACCACCTGCGTGCCGACCCGGATCAGCGGGCCACGTATCTGCTGCTCAAGCGGGACCTCATCGACGCGGCGCCGGTGGCGGGCGATTCCGGTACGGGCCGCAACCCGTGGTTCGACGAGGAGTATCTGCGGGCCGAGCAGTGGGCCGCGCAGACCGGCTGGCGTCCCTGAGGCGTCGGTCAGCGGGCACCGGGCCGAGGGGTCGGAGAGCGAGGGGCCGGGGGTCGAGGGTTGGCAGCCTGTCGGGGCACGACGGCGGGCTGGAGGTCCAGGTGTGCCCACGCGCCGGCGTCGGTCCGCAACTCGAGCCGGCGGAGCGACCCGTCCCGGTCGAGCCAGTAACGCAGCCGCGCGTCGGCCGGGCCCGACTCGATGACGTCCACTGTCCGTCCGGCGGTGACGTCCTCGCGTACCCGCACGGCCGCGCCGCGCTGCCCGACCGACCCGGCAGCTATCGCGGCGTCGACCAGCACACTCAGGTCGTCTCGGGCGGGTCGGGAGGCCCGCCATCCCCCGGCCGGGGGCGGTAGCGGCGGCCGGGCCGGCGCCTCCGCGGTGCCGCCCCCACCATCGGGCGCCGGCAGGTCCGCCCGGGCCAGGCCGCCGGCGTCGCGGCGCAGCAGGGTCCGGCGATCGGGTACGCCCAGGTCGGCGACCGAGAGGTAGGCGCTGCGCGCGGTCCAGCTCAACCAGCCTGCGCCTCGCAGGTTCGTGTCGGTGCCCGTGGCCGCGGTCAGCGTCACGGTGGCACCGCCGTGGGCGCGGAGCCGGGCCGGCAGTCGGTCGAGCCGACGTTGCTCGGCGTCGGTCAGCGCGCGGGGCAGACCGGGGCGACCGCCGAGTGCGTCCACCGGTCGGAGTGTCGGCCGGTCCACGCGATTGAAGATCATCGTGACCGGACCGGTGCCGGGCAGCACGGTCACCAGCTTGTGCAGTCGGGCGTCCTGATCGAGCCAGTAGCGGGTCTGTCCGTCCGGGGCGGGCGTCGCGGCGCTGGGGGTGCCGGTGCTGGCGGCTGACGCCCCGGTGGGCAGGGGTGCCTGTATGACGTCCAGCGGGCCGGCCGGAACGGCCTCGCGGGCGAGCCAGCGCGCCTCGTCGGACGGTGCCGTCCGGGTCGTGGTGTCGGGGCGGTCGGCGGCGAGATCGAGGAGCAGGTCGAGCACCGGTGCCAGGTGTGACCCCGGTGCCGGTCGGTGCAACCGCCACCGGTCCACCGGGGGCATCAGTGGTGGGGCGGCGGGAGTGGGCACCGCCGCCGGGTCGGGCCGGATCACCAGCACCGGCCCGCTCCTCTGCAACAGTCCCCGTTCGGCACCCGCTCCCGGCCCGCCCACGTCCAGGTAGAGCAGTGACCGGGACCAGTCCACCCAGCCCACCAGTTCGGTGCGGGCGGCACCGGTACCAGCCGTGACCCGTACGCCGGCGCGCAGGTCCCGCAGGTTGGTGACCCGCACGGCGGCCAGCCGTTCACCCTCCGCCAGGGTCAGCGGCCGGGCCGGCTCGGGTGGGTCGGGTGCCCAGCTCAACAGCCCGAGCACCAGCGCGGTCGCGGACGTCACCGCCGTCAGACCGAGCAACAGCAGCACCGTACGCCGACGACGGCCGGTCGGGGGCGGCCCGGCGGTGTCGGCGGCCCCGGTGGTGTCAGTGGTGTCCGGCGTGTCGCCACTGCGGGTGATCTCGCGGTTCTCCGCGAGGTTTCGCTCGGCGGCGGTCCGCCGCGGGTCCTTGGTCCTGCGGCCGGCGGTGGCTCGGCGCGCGCCACCGGCGGACCGGCCGGCTGTGGGCCCGCTCCCGGTGCCGGGGCCTCTGCCGCCGGTCGGGCTCTTGCCGCTGGCCGTGCCCTTGCCGCCGGTCGGGCTCTTGCCGCTGGCCGTGCCCTTGCCGGTGCCTGGTGCTGCCGGGGAGGGCGTGGCGGTGCGGGCGGTGTCGGGCGCCGGGGTCGCAGAGGTGTCCACGGAGATGAAACGGGCGGGGAGGCACCGGGGTGACGAGCAGGGGCGCTCGCGGCGGCCGGTCTGCGCCTCGAGCGCGACCACACGGGTGCGCACGCCGGACGAGCCGGGTGCTGCGACCGCAGTGCCGGGGGTGACCGGCCGTGATGTTGGCCTGGGCCACCGGCCCGGTCGGCCGCCGCGAGCGGCCTACAT
This sequence comes from Micromonospora sp. NPDC047644, assembly GCF_040704315.1. Taxonomy (NCBI): domain Bacteria; kingdom Bacillati; phylum Actinomycetota; class Actinomycetes; order Micromonosporales; family Micromonosporaceae; genus Micromonospora; species Micromonospora sp. NPDC047644. Next base: position 331,056 of record NZ_JBEYSY010000008.1, on the reverse strand, counting down.
GAAGAGGGTAGTCCCGGTGACATGGGCCACACAATGGGAATATTGAAGCTGATCACGTACCTGGCGTGACGGCCGTTCCTGTCGGACCTCCGGCGTACCGTTGATGGCATGGCGCTCGACATTCCCCGGCTGGACAGCCGCTTCCAGGTCGTCAGTGACTTCCAGCCGGCCGGCGACCAACCGGCAGCCATCGATGAGCTTGAGCGTCGAGTTCGGCGCGGCGACCGCAGCACGGTGCTGCTCGGCGCGACCGGCACCGGCAAGAGCGCCACCACGGCGTGGCTGATCGAGCGGCTGCAACGCCCCACCCTGGTGCTCGCCCCGAACAAGACGCTCTGCGCGCAGCTGGCCAAGGAGTTCAGCGAGCTGCTGCCGCACAACGCGGTCGAATACTTCGTCTCGTACTACGACTACTACCAGCCCGAGGCGTACATCCCGCAGACCGACACCTACATCGAGAAGGACTCCTCGATCAACGAGGAGGTGGAGCGGCTGCGGCACTCGGCGACGATGTCGTTGCTCACCCGCCGCGACGTTGTCGTGGTGGCGACCGTCTCGGCGATCTACGGCCTGGGCACCCCGGAGGAATACCTCAACCGGGCGGTGAAGGCGCAGGTCGGGCAGGAGCTCGACCGCGACCAGTTGCTGCGCCGGCTGGTCGACATCCAGTACACCCGCAACGACATGGCCTTCCAGCGGGGCACCTTCCGGGTTCGCGGCGACACGCTGGAGATCATCCCGGCGTACGAGGAGCTGGCGATCCGGATCGAGTTGTTCGGCGACGAGGTGGAGAAGCTCTACTACCTCAACCCGTTGACCGGTGACGTGGTCCGCGAGGTCGACCAGCTGGTGATCTTCCCGGCCACCCACTACGCGGCCGGCCCGGAGCGGATGGAACGGGCGATCCGTGACATCGAGGTCGAGCTGGCCGAGCGCCTCGCCGAGCTGGAGCGGCAGGGCAAGCTGCTGGAGGCGCAGCGGCTGCGGATGCGCACCACCTACGACATCGAGATGATGCGGCAGGTGGGCTTCTGCTCCGGCATCGAGAACTACTCGATGCACATGGACGGGCGGCTGCCCGGCAGCCCGCCGCACGCCCTGCTCGACTACTTCCCCGACGACTTCCTCACTGTGGTCGACGAGTCGCACGTGACCATCCCGCAGATCGGCGGCATGTACGAGGGCGACGCGTCCCGCAAGCGGATGCTCATCGACCACGGCTTCCGGCTGCCCAGCGCGGCCGACAACCGGCCGCTGCGTTTCGACGAGTTCCTGGAGCGGGTCGGCCAGATGGTCTATCTCTCCGCAACCCCCGGCACCTGGGAGATGGAGCAGGCTCAGGGTGAGTTCGTCGAGCAGGTGATCCGACCCACCGGTCTGATCGACCCGGAGGTCGTGATCAAGCCGACCAAGGGCCAGATCGACGACCTGATGCACGAGATCAAGCTGCGGACCGACCGGGACGAGCGGGTGCTGGTCACCACGCTGACCAAGAAGATGGCCGAGGACCTGTCCGACTACCTCCTGGAGAACGGCATCCGGGTGCGCTACCTGCACTCGGAGGTCGACACGTTGCGCCGGGTGGAGCTGCTGCGCGAGCTGCGCAAGGGCGACTACGACGTGCTCGTCGGCATCAACCTGCTCCGCGAAGGTCTGGACCTGCCCGAGGTGTCGCTGGTGGCGATCCTCGACGCCGACAAGGAAGGCTTCCTGCGCAGCGGCCGATCGCTGATCCAGACCATCGGGCGGGCCGCCCGTAACGTCTCCGGCCAGGTGCACATGTACGCCGACAAGATCACCCCCTCGATGGCAGCGGCGATCGACGAGACCGATCGGCGTCGGGCCAAGCAGATCGCGCACAACGAGGCGCACGGCATCAGCCCGGAGCCACTGCGTAAGAAGATCCACGACATCCTGGACGACATCTACCGCGAGGCGGAGGACACCGAGAACTCCCGGGTCGGCGGCGCGGTGCGTCAGCTTTCCCGAGGCAAGGCGCCGGTCAAGGAGACCCGCAGTCGGAGCCGGTCCGCCGCGGGCGCCACCTCCCGGGAGGGAATGGCCCGCGCCGACCTCGCCCAGCTCATCCAGGAGCTCAACGACCAGATGCTGGCCGCCGCCCGCGAGCTCCAGTTCGAGTTGGCGGCCCGGATCCGCGACGAGGTCTCCGACCTGAAGAAGGAGCTGCGCGGCATGGACGCCGCCGGCGTGAAGTGACGGCCGGCCGGTCGGCCCCGCCCAGCGCCCCGCTCGGGCCGGGCCGGGCGGGGCACGCGAAGGGCGGGCACTGGTGACGGCGGTGGCGCCGATCGGCGAGATGGTCTTCGGGCTGCCCGGGGCCAGCCTGCGTCCGTTCGTCGACAGGTACGTCGGCTACCGGGAACGGGCGGACGTGCCACTGGTCCGTCGGGAGTCGGCGGGCGTCTTCGTGGTGCTGATACTGGGTTGGGGTGCGCCGCTGGACGTGACCGACCCGCGTTGCGCGCAGCGTGGCGTCACCGCTGTCGACTCGTTCGTGGCCGGCACCTTCGACAGTTGGTGCACCACGCGCACGGTGGGCGTGGGGGAGGGCGTCGAGCTGCTGCTCGCCCCCCTGGCCGCCCGCCGGCTTCTCGGGTTGCCCCTGGGTGAGCTGACCAATCGGGCCGTCGGCGTCGGGCAGCTCCCGGGCCGTTGGCTGGATCGGCTGCGCGGCCGGCTCGCCGAGGCCACCGGCTGGTCGGAGCGGTTCGACCTCCTCGACGCGGTGCTCGCCGCCCGGCTGGCGGCGTCCCCGCCGGTGGACCCGCGGCTCGACCGGGCGTGGCGGTGGCTGGCCGCCAGCGGTGGGCGGGGGAGCGTCGGTGCGCTCGCCGACGAGTTGGGCTGGAGCCGCCGGCACCTCGCGTCCCGGTTCCGGCAGGAGGTCGGGCTGCCGCCCAAGATGGCCGCCCGGCTGCTGCGTTTCCAGCGGGCTCGGGCCGCATCCACCCAGGCCGGCGGGGCCGGGCGGGGCGTCGACTGGGCCGCCGTGGCGGCGGGTTGCGGCTACTACGACCAGTCCCACCTGATTCGGGACTTCCACGAGTTCGCGGGGGCCACGCCGGCCGCGCTGCTCTCCGGCCGCTGACGGTCGCCGGGCCGCTGACGGTCGCCGGGCCGCCGACAGCCGCCGCGCCGCTGACGGTTGCCGGCCGCGCTGCTTCCCGGCCGCTGACGGTCGCCGGGCGACCGGAGCCGGTTCGGCGACCCGCCGAGGTCACATTCGTCCAATCCGGAGCCGCGTCAACGGCCACAGAATCGGGTCATGCGAACCATCTATCCGATCTTCCGTTATCCCGATCCCCGCACCGCGATCGACTGGCTCGGTGCCGCCTTCGGTTTCCGGGTGCACACCGTGCACGAGGCGCCGGACGGTGCGGTCGCGCACGCCGAACTGGTCCTCGACACCGGCATGATCATGCTGGGTGGTCGGGCCGACGCCCCGCCGCGACCGGCCGACGACGACTGGTCGGTCTACGTGGCCGTGCCGGACGTCGACGCCCACTGCGCCCAGGCCCGCGCGGCCGGCGCCGAGATCATTCGCGAGCCGTTCGACACCGACTACGGCTCCCGTGACTACGCGGCCCGCGATCTGGCCGGCAACGTCTGGTCCTTCGGCACCTACCGGCCCTGAGTCCAGCTACCGCCGATCGGGGATGGACGGCCCGTCTTCGCGACCTGAAAACGCACTGACCTGCGGAAACGATGTGCTCCGGCGGGCCGGTCCGGCCAGCGGCGTCGAATGCCCTGATTGCGGTGCGCGAGCACGCTATTGCACTGGGTGATCGTCCTGCGTAGTCTCCCTCGGTGGGGAGGCCGGGATGCCGCTGCCAACAAGTCCAGTCATTCGACGTGCACGTCTCGGCGCAGAGCTGCGCCAACTCCGTCGGCGCGAGTCGCTGACCCTGGAGCAGGTCTGCGACCGGCTGGGCTGGGCCTCGACGTCGAAGCTGTCCCGCATCGAGCTGGGTCAAAGTCGCCCCGACCTTGCCGACGTGCTCGACCTGCTGGACGTCTACAAGGTGCCCACGCCCGCCCGGGAGGCGCTGATCGTCATCGCCCGGGACGCGGCGACCAGTCGAGGCTGGTGGAAGACGCTCGGCGAGATGAGCGAACGGCAGCGCACCTACGCCGAGTTGGAGGCGGGTGCCGCCGACATCGTCGAGTACCAGCCGTCGGTGGTGCCGGGGCTGCTCCAGACGCCCGCGTACGCCCGGGTGTTGGTCAGCGCCGGCGCCCAGCTCTCGCCGGACGTCGATGTGGAGGCCGAGGTGCGCGCACGGGCACTGCGGCAGGAGGTGCTCCGGCGGGCCTACCCGCCGCGCTACACGGCGGTGCTCGCCGAGGCCGTCTGCGACCCGGGTGACCTGCCGGTGGCGGTCTGGCGCGAACAGCTGCGTCACCTGGTCGCCGTGACCGGCCTGTCCCACGTGACGGTGCGGCTGTTGCCCCGCGGAGCGGCCGGTGGCGGGCTGCACCCGCTCACACCGTATTCCTGCTACGCCTTTCCCGACCCGGCCGACCCGCGCACGGTCATGCTCGAGGCGTTGACCACCGACGTCCGGTTGGCCACCGTGCTCGACGTCGACCGCTACGAGCGGATGACCGCGGCGCTGCTGGCCGCGGCGCTGTCACCGGAGGAGACGGTCACCGTGCTGGCCCGCCGCGTCGGCGAGTGAGTGTTGACCGTTGCCGACGGTGACGCGCCGCGCGGCCACCGGGCCCGGCGCCCCCGAGCCCGTCGGGACCGGCGGCCGGCGCGTGCGCCCGGCAGGATAACCGCGGGGTACGACAGCTCGGCTCAGGCCGGCACGTCGAGGAAGTGCTCGACAATGGGCGGTCCCGCGAAGTGCGGCCCGATCAGCGCCCGCCACGTGTCGAACCGTTCGGTGGCCCGGAAGTTGTTCTCGTGCGCCTCGACCGAGTCCCATTCGACGAGCAGCACGAAGCGGGTCGGTGACTCGATTCCTCGGGTCATCCGCACGGACCGGCAGCCGGTCGCTCCGGCGAGCACCGGGTGACCTTCGGCGTACGCGGCGGCGAACGCGTCCTCGTGTCCGGGTAGTACGTCGATCAACGCGACCTCAAGCACCATGTCGGACAGCCTCCCACGGCGATCGGGGCGGTCGGTGTCGCGGGTCCGTGCCGGACCACTGCCTGGACTCCGCCTCGGCTCGACCGAGGGCGTTGACACGGACCCTAGGGTGGCCTCGTGATCATCGACTGGCTCACCGGCACCGCGTTTCGGGTGGCCGGCACGGGCACCACCTGGGCGGAGCTGCTGGGGTTCGCGACCGGTGTGCTCAACGTGTGGTTGGTAGCCCGGCAGAAGATCGCCAACTGGCCGATCGGCATCGCCAACGTGCTGCTGCTCATGGTGCTGTTCTGGACCGCCGGGCTGTACGCCGACGCGGGGCTCCAGGTCGTCTACGTGGCGCTCGGCTGCTACGGCTGGTGGCACTGGCTGTTCGGGGGCGAGCGGCGTACCCGGCTCACGGTCAGCCGGACGGGGCGGCGGGAGTGGCTGGGGCTGGCCGCCGCCGGGCTCCTGCTCACCGGCGCGCTCTGGGCCCTGCTGGACCGGGCCACCGACTCGACGGTGCCGCTGCCGGACGCGTTGACCACGGCGCTGTCCCTGCTGGCCACGTACGGGCAGACCCGCAAGCGGGTGGAGAGCTGGTGGCTCTGGATCGCCGCCGACCTGATCTACATCCCGCTGTACGCGTACAAGGGACTGCACCTGACGGCCATGCTCTACCTGGTCTTCCTCGTCCTGTGCGTGCTCGGGTTGCGGGCCTGGCGCGCCGATCTGCGTCGGGCCGACCGGCCGAGCACGGTCCCGCCCGGCCCGGCCCCGGTCACCGCGTGAACCCCGCGACATCTGGCGGGCCGCCGGTGCCGCGCGGGCCGGCGCGTCGCTCCGCCGCCGAGTTCGGGCACGGGATGGTGGTGGGCAAGTTCTACCCGCCGCACGCCGGGCACCATGCGGTGATCCGGGCCGCCGCCGCCCGGTGCGCCGAGGTGACCGTCGTCGTGGCGCCCTCGCGTCGGGAGTCCATTCCGCTTGCGCTGCGCCTCGACTGGCTGCGGGAGGTGCACGCGGACACGCCGTGGGTCCGTGTCGTCGGCCGGTACGACGACCACCCGGTGGACTACGCCGATCCGGCGGTCTGGGACGCGCACTGCGCGGTGTTCCGCGAGGCGGTGGGGCCGGGGTCGGTGGACGCGGTCTTCTCCTCCGAGGCGTACGGCGTCGAGTTGGCGCGCCGCTTCGACGCCGTACCCGTGTCGGTGGATCCGGACCGGCGGACCGTGCCGGTGTCAGGGACGGCCGTGCGCGCGGACCCGGCGGGTCACTGGCGGTGGCTGAGCCCGCCGGTGCGGGCGTGGTTCGTCCGGCGGGTGGTGGTGGTCGGGGCCGAGTCGACCGGGACCACGACGATGGCGGCGGCGCTGGCCGGGCATTACGGCACGTCCTGGGTGCCGGAGTACGGCCGGGAGTTGACCGCTCACAAGCTGGCCCGATTGCGGGAACGAGCGCCGGAGGCGACCGTCTTCGACGTCGCCTGGGACTCCGACGACTTCCGCGCGGTGGTGCGCGAGCAGCAGGCGGCCGAGGACGCGGCGGCCCGGACGAGCGGGCCGTTGCTGGTCTGCGACACCGACGCGCGGGCGACGGCGGTGTGGGAGGAGCGCTACCTGGGCTGCGCGTCCGAGGAGGTACGGGCGGCGGCCCGTCGGCCGGCGCTGTATCTGCTGACGGATCACCGGGGGGTGCCGTTCACCGATGACGGGCTGCGCGACGGTGAGCACCTGCGGGCCTGGATGACCGAGCGTTTCCGGGCCGAGTTGGCCGGGTGCGGGGTGCCGGTCGTGGAGTTGACCGGGTCGCACGCCGAGCGGTTGGCGGTGGCGGTGCGAGCCTGCGACGACCTGCTGGCCGCCGGCTGGTCGCTGGCCGACCCGATCGCCGCACCCGACGTGCACTAGCCTCCTAGGAAGCCCTGGCGGGTGTGCGGCCGGACGCGTCGAGCCGTGTCCGGCGCCACCGGAAGCCCGGGGTGTGATCACGGCGCGTGGTGGGCAACAATGGTCATCGAGGAGGGGAGTATTCCCCCGCGACGGAGTCGTCAGCACGGTCGATCGCCGGAACCACGGCGCCCGACCCGGCCCCGTAGGTCGTCGCCCCCAGGGGCGGCGGCGGAAGAGACCTCCGACAGTCACCAGAGTGAGCGACAGCGGCACGCCGGCTCCCGCAGGGGCGTACGGTGTGCCCGACGCCGCGTGTCTGCCGGAGGAATGAACGTTGGACGTGTCCGGATTGGTGTGGGCGGGGACGCTTGTCGCACTGAGTGCGGTCCTGCTCGTCGACCTGTTGATCATTGGTCGGCGCCCACACGAGCCGAGTGTGCGGGAGTCGAGCCTCTGGGTCGGTTTCTACGTCGGTCTCGCCCTGCTCTTCGGTGCGGGTGTCTGGCTGACCTCCGGGGCCAGCGCGGCCGGCCAGTTCTACACCGGCTGGCTCACCGAGTACAGCCTCTCGGTGGACAACCTCTTCGTCTTCGTGATCATCATGGCGCGCTTCGGGGTGCCCCGGCAGTACCAGCAGAAGGTGCTGCTCGTCGGCATCGTGCTGGCGCTGGTGATGCGCGGCGGATTCATCGCCGCGGGTGCGGCGCTGATCACGCAGTTCTCCTGGGTCTTCTACATCTTCGGCGCGTTCCTGATCTACACCGCGGTGAACCTGGCCCGGCAGGGTGAGCCGGACGAGGACGAGTTCTCCGAGAACGTGCTGATCCGGTGGAGCCGCAAGGCCCTGCCGATCTCGAAGGAGTACGACGGCGCGAAGCTGACCACCCACGTGGCCGGCAAGCGGCTGTTCACCCCGATGCTGATCGTGATGATCGCGATCGGCACCACCGATCTGATCTTCGCGTTGGACTCGATCCCAGCGATCTTCGGCATCACCCAGGAGCCGTACCTGGTCTTCACCGCGAACGTCTTCGCGCTGATGGGCCTCCGGCAGCTCTACTTCCTGCTCGGTGGCCTGCTGGACCGGCTGATCTACCTGAGCTACGGCCTGGCCGTCGTGCTCGGGTTCATCGGGGTCAAGCTGGTGCTGGAGGCGCTGGCCGACAACAACCTGCCGTTCATCAACGGTGGCGAGCACGTCGGCTGGGCGCCACACATCCCGATCTGGTTGTCGCTGCTGGTCATCATCGGCACCCTGGGTGTCGCCACTGTCGCCAGCCTGGTGAAGTCCTCCCGGGACCGGCGTCGCGAGTTGGCCGACGCCCGACGCTGACCTGACCGGTCACCGGCCGGGTGCGAACAGGCGCCCAGCCGGTGACGGACGTGCTGGCCGGCCCGTGCCGCCCCCGCTGCCTGGACTCCGACTGAGGGTCGACCGAAACTGGCCTCAGACCCGGTGTGCGCCCACCAGTGTGGCGGTCCGGTCCGCCGGCAGTGCCTCTTCGATGACCCGCCGCCGCCGGTAGCAGGCGTGCAGCATCCGGCGCTGGCCGCCGTCGCCCGGGGCGGCGGTGACGATGCCGATGTGGTGGATCTTGCGGCCCGGTCGGGCGAAGAAGTAGAGATCGCCGGGGCGTTCCGCGCCCAACGGCAGTGGGGTGGTGGCCACGGCCTGATCGTCGGCGTCGCGGGGCAGCAGCACCCCGAACCGCCGCCAGGCCAGATGCACCAGCCCCGAGCAGTCGATGCCGTGCGCGGAGAGGCCACCCCAGATGTAGACCACGTCCAGCAGGCGCTGTGCCACAGCGAGCGCGTGCGCGGCGGTCGGCGACGCGTCCGCCGACGACACCAGGTGGCCCTCGGGCAGCCAGAGCGGGGTGGCCCGACCGGGAACGTGCACCGGCCGCCAGTCGTCGAGCGCGGGGCCGGCCGGGAGGAGCCGGGTGCCGACGACGACGCCGGGCAGCACCACCGGCCCGTTCGGGGCGGCGTGCAGCCCGGTGACCGTGGCGTCGACCACCAGCGGTTGGTCGGTGGCGGTGCGGGTCGGGGCGAGAACGGCCAACTGCTCGGCGGGTAGCCAGCCCGGGTAGCCGCGCGGATCCAGCTTGGCGGCTGGTTGTTCGACGGCGACGACCCGGGCCCAGCCGTCGGGGCGTAGCTCGCTGACGAGGACCCGTTCGCCGAGCAGGAGTTGACTCAGCACGCAGTCGCCGACCTGCTGGTCGGTGTCCATCCCGGAGACCCAGGTCGGGATGTCGGCGCCGGCGGTCAGCGCCGGACGGTCGACCGGGCGGACGGCCTCGGGGGAGCTCCACAGCGTCGCCACCGCGACCCGGACGACGGCCTCGCGGCCCGGTTGCAGCTCCACGTCAACCCCCAGATCGTGTGCGGCTGTCCAGGGGAACCCTATGAAAGAAACCGACAGGCATCAACCACGGGACTGCACTTTTGCTTCAGTGAGGCCGGAGATGCCCAGGCCAGGGGCGTCCGGCAGCACCACCGTCGCCCCGTCGTAGCGAATGCCGCCCTGCACCGGTGACCAGGCCAGCCACCAGGCGGCGTCCAGGTCGGCCACCGCTGTGGTGCCGTACGCGGCGACCAGGCTCGCGGCCGCCCCGATGCCGACCTGGCTCTCCATCATCGAACCGACCACGGTGCCGAGCCCGTGCGCGCGGGCCAGGTCGAGGAGGGTGCGGGCCGGGTGCAGTCCACCGCACTTGGCCAGTTTGACGTTGACCAGGTCGGCGGCCCGGCGGCGGATCACCTCCACCAGGTCACGCACCCCGAAGACCGCCTCGTCGGCCAGGATCGGCACGGACACCCGGTCGCTGACCCAGGCCAGCCCGTCCAGGTCCCAGCGGGCCACCGGCTGCTCGACCAGTTCCACGTCGAGCCCGGCGTCCTCGATGCCGCGGATCACCCGGACCGCCTCCCGGGGCGTCCAACCCTGGTTGGCGTCCAGCCGGATCCGGGTGCCGGGGCCGACGGCCGCCCGTACCGCGCGCACCCGGTCCAGGTCACCGGCCGCGTCGGTGCCGACCTTCAACTTGAGCACGCCGAAACCGTCGGCCTGCCGCTGCCGTGCCGCGGTCGCCAGGTCCACCGCGTCGCCCGCCGCCAGCGTGACGTCCGTCGGGACCCGCAGCGTGGTGCCCCCGAGCAACCGCACCAGGGGTACGCCGAGTCGCCGCGCGGCGAGGTCGTGCAGGGCGACGTCCACCGCCGCCTTCGCGGCCTCGTTGCCGACCACGGCGCGCTGCACCTCGGCGCACCGGGTCACCAGGTCGTCCGGGTCACGGCCGATCAGCTGTGGGCCGAGCAGCTCGCGGACGCACGCCTGCGCGCCGCCGACCGACGCGCCGGTGACCTGCCAGACCTGTGGCGCCTCACCGAAGCCGGACCGGCCGTCGCTGTCGACGAGTTCGACGACCAGGGTGTCCACTGTGGTGGTGCGGCGTAGCGCGGTGACGAACGGGGTGTGTAAGGGGGCGGAAACCCGGTGGGTGCGTACCGCCGAGATCGTCATGTCAGGCACCCTATACGGAGGTTCACCTTCGGAGGGGAGACCGGATGACCGGGCAGGGCTGGGAGCTGGTGGGTGCGCCGAACGCGCGTGACCTGGGCGGGCTCGTCGGCGCGGACGGGCGGCGGGTCCGGGTCGGCCAGTTGATCCGCACGCCGGCGCTGGGTCGGCTGACCGACGAGGACCTACCGGTGCTGGCGAAGTTGGGGCCGGCGTGCGTGGTGGATCTGCGCGACGCCTCGGAGATCGCGGTCGCTCCGGAGGACCGGTTCGCCGGTGAGCCACGGGTGGTGCGCCTGCCGGTGCACGACGCGGAGCACCCGGTCTTCACGTACGTCTCGGCGGTGCTGCTCGGACACGACCTGAACGCGTACGCCGAGCTGGCCCGGCAGGGCACGGCGGGGGCGATGGCGGCGATCTACCGCTGGTTCGTCACCGGTGAGTCGGCGCGGGTCGGTTTCGCCGAGGCGGTGCGGCTGGCGTCCCGCCCGGAGAATCTGCCGCTGCTCTACCACTGCTCCGCCGGCAAGGACCGCACCGGTTGGCTGACCGTCATCCTGTTGACGGCGCTCGGGGTGGACGAGGCGGCCGTCCGCGCCGACTACCTGCGCAACAACGAGCTGACCGAGAGCCTGCGGGCGGTGATCGTCGAGGCGATGCGTCGGCGGAATCCCGAGTTGGACGTCGACGCGGTGGTGCCGGTGCTGGAGGTCCGCGCCGAGTATCTCGACGCCGGTTACGCCGAGGTGCGTCGGGTGCACGGCTCGTTCGACGCGTACCTGCGCGACGGGCTGGGGCTCACCGACGCCGACCTCACCGCGTTGCGGGCGCAGTTGCTGGAGTGACCGGCGCGTCGGTGGGTGTGCCGGCGCGGGCGGCGCAGCCGGTGACGATCAGTGCCTGGCCGGCGGCGTAGGTCGCCATGACCAGCACCGGCGCGCCGGGTGGTTGGGCCACCTCGGCCACCCCGGCGGCGATCAGCAGGTCGGAGCCGAGGAAGAGCGCGGCGCCGACACCGACCCGCCAGCCCTGGGTGGCGGCGGTGCTGGCCATGGCGGCCAGCGCGATCGCGTAGCCGGCCACCGGTACGGCCAGCCCGGCATCGGAGAGCCCCGCCCACATCCAGGTCAGCGCGGTGACGGTCAGCGCCGCGTACCCCAGGGGGACGGCGGCCAGCGGCGTGCGGCGCAGCGCGGTCGCGGCGCCGCGTCGGGTGAAGGCCGCGAGGTAGCAGAGGTGGGTGCCGAGGAAGCAGGCCATCCCGGCGAGGAACCAGCCGGTGCCGTCGATCATGAGGGCGATGTCGCCGCCGGTGGCGAAGGCCAGCGCGGCGAGCAGCAGCCGGTCCGGTCGGGCCGCGCGCTCGGCGCTGACCCGCCAGAGGTACGCGGCCAGCAGCGGCATCAGCAGCGGCTTGGTGAGCAGGAAGGCCAGGCCGCCACCGGTGGCGTTGGCCAGCAGGTTCGCGGCCGTCACGACGAGGAAGGCGATCAGCACGGTGCGACTGCGGGGCATCGGCGGCTCCGGGGTGGGGGTGCGAGCAGCGTAGCCGCAGTCGGCGGCGTTGGCCTCGCCGCCGCGGCGCTCGGGTCAGAGGTGGTGGCGGGCGGCCCAGACCTGCGCCGAGATGTGCGCGAGCAGCAGGCAGGCGTCGTCCTCCACCTGGTCGTCGCCGTCGGCCAGGTCGGTGGTGGTGCAGACGGCGATCAGGTACGGCGGGGCGTCGTCGGGCAGCACCACGCCGGCGCCGTGGCGGACGCCGCGTACCCAACCGTTCTTGTGGGCGATGCGGGTGCCCGTGGGTAGGCCGGCGGCGAGGTCCTCGCGGTGTTCCTGGGCGAGCAGGACGTCCAGCATGGTGGTGCAGGCCGCCGGTGAGGCGAGTGTGCCGGGGGTGTCGGCCCCGGTGGCCAGTGCGCCGAGCAGGGCGGCCAGGTCGGCGGCGGTGACCGTGTTGGTGATGCCGGCCTCGCGGGCGGCGAAGTCCTCGATGCCGCGGCCGGTGACGCTGTTGCGGGCACCGGCGAGCGCCCAGACCTCGGCGACCGCGGGCAGCCCGACGTGGCCGAGGACGAGGTTGGTGGCGAGGTTGCTGGAGCGCACGATCATGCGGTCGGCCAGCCACCGCAGCGTCGCGGTGCCGCCGATGCGGTCCCAGACCGCGTCGTCGTTGTCGTAGGGCTGGGCGTTGGTGAAGCGGGGTGCGCCGGGCTGGGCGGAGGCGAAGTCGTTGACGACCGGGACCGGGGCGTCCAGGTCCAGGGTGCCGGCCTCGGCGGCGCGGTGCAGCGCGGCGAGCACCGCCACCTTCATGGTGCTCGCGGCGTAGTGGCCGGCGTCGGCGTGGCGGGTCCAGGTCGGCGACGCGTCGAGGCGCCCCACGTACGCGGAGACGGTGCCGGGCACCCGGTCCAGGTGGGCGTCGAGATCATCCCAGGTCATGCCGGTGACCGTAGCGGATCAGGGGTGGCCGGGCTCGCGTACCCGGCGGGATGGAAAACGACCGGGCGCGCCGACCGCAAGCGGTCGACGCGCCCGGTGCCGGGTGCGGGGTGGGTCAGCCGGCGTGCTTGCGGCGGGCGGCGGCGCGGCCCCGCTGCTGCTGGTCGAGCACCACCTTGCGGATGCGGACGGCGGTCGGGGTGACCTCGACGCACTCGTCCTCGCGGCAGAACTCCAGGGCCTGCTCCAGGGAGAGCTTGCGCGGCGGGATCAGCTTCTCCGTCTCGTCGGAGGTCGACGCCCGCATGTTGGTGAGCTTCTTCTCCTTGGTGATGTTGACGTCCATGTCGTCGGAGCGGGAGTTCTCCCCGACGATCATGCCCTCGTACACCTCGGTGGTCGGCTCGACGAAGAGCTGGCCGCGCTCCTGAAGGTTGATCATCGCGAAGGCGGTGACCGCGCCGGACCGGTCGGCGACGAGCGAACCGTTGTTGCGGGTCCGCAGCTCACCGAACCACGGCTCGTAGGACTCGAAGACGTGGTGCAGGATGCCGGTGCCCCGGGTGTCGGTGAGGAACTCGGTGCGGAAGCCGATCAGGCCGCGCGCCGGCACCAGCCACTCCATCCGGATCCAGCCGGTGCCGTGGTTGACCAGCTGCTCCATCCGGCCCTTGCGGGTGGCGAGGAGTTGGGTGATCGCGCCCAGGTATTCCTCCGGGGCGTCGATGGTCAATCGCTCGACCGGCTCGCAGGTCTTGCCGTCGATCTCCCGGGTGACCACCTGCGGCTTGCCGACGGTCAGCTCGTAGCTCTCCCGGCGCATCTGCTCGACCAGGATGGCCAGCGCCAGCTCGCCACGGCCCTGCACCTCCCAGGCGTCCGGCCGCTCGGTCGGCAGGACCCGCAGGGACACGTTGCCGATCAGCTCCTTGTCGAGCCGGTCCTTGACCATCCGGGCGGTGACCTTGGAGCCCTTGACCCGCCCGACCAGCGGCGAGGTGTTGGTGCCGATGGTCATCGAGATGGCCGGCTCGTCGACGGTGATCAGCGGCAGCGCCACCGGGTCGTCGACGTCGGCGAGGGTCTCACCGATCATGATCTCGGGGATGCCGGCGACGGCGATGATGTCGCCGGGGCCGGCGGTCTCGGCCGGCTTACGCTCCAGGCCCTCGGTCATCAGCATCTCGGAGATGCGGACCCGCTGGGTGCTGCCGTCGGTGCGGCACCAGGCGACCGTCTGACCCTTGTTGATCGTGCCCTGGCGGACCCGGCACAGCGCCAGCCGGCCGAGGAACGGCGAGGCGTCCAGGTTGGTGACGTGCGCCTGCAACGGCGCGCCGTCCTCGAAGGCGGGTGCCGGGATGGTGTCCAGCAGGGTGCGGAACAGCGGCTCCAGGGAGGTGCTGTCGTCGGGCACCGAGCCGTCGGCGGGCTGGGTCAGCGAGGCGATGCCGTCGCGGGCGCAGGCGTAGACGATCGGGAAGTCGATCTGCTCCTCGTCGGCGTCCAGGTCGAGGAAGAGCTCGTAGGTGTCGTCCACGACCTCCTTGATCCGGGCGTCCGGACGGTCCACCTTGTTGATCACCAGGATGATCGGCATCCGGGCCCGCAGCGCCTTGCGCAGCACGAAGCGGGTCTGCGGCAGCGGGCCCTCACTGGCGTCGACGAGCAGCACCACACCGTCGACCATGGTCAGGCCGCGCTCCACCTCGCCACCGAAGTCGGCGTGGCCGGGGGTGTCGATGATGTTGATGGTGACCGGGTCGGAGCCGTCCGCCGGCAGGTACCGCACACCGGTGTTCTTGGCCAGGATCGTGATGCCCTTTTCCCGCTCCAGGTCACCGGAGTCCATCACCCGCTCGGTGTTCTCGCCGCGTGCGCCGTACGCGCCGGCCTGCCGCAACATGGCGTCGACCAGGGTGGTCTTGCCGTGGTCGACGTGAGCGATGATGGCGACGTTGCGGAGGTCGGTGCGAAGCTGCATACCCTCTATCCTTCCGCCTGCGCTCGCGCAGGCTGCGTCGGGGTCACCCCCAGGTGCCCCTGATCTATGGTGAAACCGCTGTGCCGGTGGTTCCCCGGGCTGGCATGCTGGCTCCCGTGTCCTGGGGGCCTGAGTGCACGACCTGCTGACCTGGGTGCAGGGTCTGCCCACCCTGTGGATCTACCTGGTCGCCGCGCTGATCGTGGCGGGCGAGACCGCGGTGATCTTCGGCCTGCTCGTGCCGGGTGAGGCTACCCTGCTGCTCGTCGGCTTCCTCACCTACAACGGTACCTTGCGGCTCGGGCCGGCGTTGCTCGCGATGATCGTCGCGGCGGTTCTCGGCGATGGGCTGGCCTTTCGGGCCGGACGGCGGTACGGCTCCCGGCTGCGCGCCGGGCTGGGTCACCGGGTCGGGCCGCAGCGGTGGGCCCGCGCCGACGCCATGCTCGCCCGCCTCGGCGGGCGGGGGGTGTTCGCCGCCCGATGGGTGGCTTTCGCCCGGACCCTGGTGCCCCGGCTCGCTGGCGCGGCCGGTATGCCGTACCGGCGGTTCGCCCTCTGGAACCTGGCCGGGGTGGTGACCTGGGTGGGCGGCTCGGTGCTGCTCGGTCACCTCGCCGGTGAGTCGTACGACACGGTGTCCCGGCTTCTGGGCCGGGCCACCGGGGTGGCGTTCCTGCTGCTGGCCGGCCTGGTGGGTGTGGTGCTCGTGGGTCGGTGGCTGGGCCGTAACCCCGACCCGGTGCGCGCGCTGCTGTCCCGGGCCGGCGCACTGCCCCCGGTGCGGTGGCTGACCGCCCGCTACGGGGTGCTGTTCTTCCTGGTGGCCATGCGGATCGGCCCGGCCTGGACGCTGCTGCTCAATCTGGCCGCCGGGTTGCTGCTGCTGTTCGCCGCCGGGCTCGCCATCGCCGGTCTGCTGGCGGTGGCGGTCCGCAACAGTGGGCTGGCCGCGCTGGACGGTGCCATCGCGGCGTGGTTCGCGGCTCGGCGTACCCCGGACGCCGCCGACGCCACACTGGTCGTGGTGTCGGTGGTACGTGGGTCGGTGCTGATCCTGTTGGTGGCGCTGGTGGCGGCGGTGCTGGCGTGGCGCAACCGACCCTGGCGGACGGATCTGCTCAGCGTGGTCGGCACGGCGGGCGCGTTCGTGCCACTGGTGGTGCTGGCCGTGGTGGCCGAACTGACCGGCCCGCACGGAACCGCCCCGGGCGGCGGCGAGGTGGCGGCGCTCTCCACCCAGAGCGCCGTGGTCGCGGCGAGCTTCTGCACCCTGGCGTGGCTGGTGTCGCGCAGCGCCCGCTGGCCGGTGGCGGTGGCTGCCTGGACCGCCGCCGCGGCGGGGCTGCTCGGGATCGGCGGCGCGCGGCTCTATCTCGGACTGGAAACGGCCAGCGGGACGGCCGCGGCGGTGCTGCTCGGGGTGCTCTGGACCGTGGTGTTCATGGTCGCCTGGGCAACGCGGGACCGGGCGGTGGGCAACGGTCAGCCCCCGGTGGACCAGGCCCCCCGGCGCCCCTCGCAGGGGCAACGCCGCCCGGTCGAACCTTGTTAAGGTGCGGCGACAATCACACGGGGGAGGCAACGGCATGGTTCGACGCACCGATCGGCTGGGCGCCGCAGTGCTCGCCGGGCTTCTGTTGGCGAGCGCGCTCGTGGGCTGCGCCGCCGAGGGGGAGAGCCCGCCGGGCCTGGCCGCGCCGGTCGCCATCACCGACGGGCCGACCGATACCCCGTCCGACGAGGTCGACGGGGAGCCGAGCCCGTCGCTGAGCGCCGTGGAATCGATGGGTTCCGCGCCGAGTCGCAGCGCCACCCCGAAGCCGAAGACGCCGACGAAGAAGCCGACCCGGGCGGCGCCGAAGCCGCGCCCGGTGCCGAAGCCGCCCACCGAGACCGAGGTTCCACCGGCGCCGCCGAAGCCGGCGCCGAGTTCCTGCAAGCCCACCTACAAGGGCAGTCAGGCGTCGCGTTCCGCGGTGAAGGCGGCGCTGACGAACGCGGCCAACCGCACCTACTGGCCGGTCTCGGCACCGGACATCACGATCCCGCTCGACCTGCTCAAGGCCACCGCGTGGCAGGAGAGCGGCTGGCAGTCCAACATCTACGCCTGCGACGGCGGGGTCGGGCTGTTGCAGGTGATGCCGGACACCGCGACGTGGATGAACCAGCGGTTCGAGAAGAGCTACAAGATCGACGCGTACCAGGACAACGCCTACCTCGGCGCCACCTACCTGGCCTGGGCGACGAAGTACATCGGCGACATGTACTTCGAGTCCGACTTCCGGCTCGACCCGGCACTGTGCACCAGCGAGCTGAATTCCTGCCTGCTCAACGCCGTCATCGCCGCGTACAACTTCGGGCATGGCGCGGTGGCTCAGGAGGGCGAGCCGCTGACCATTCCCAACCCGTCGTACGTGCGCAACGTGCGGGCACTGATGAACGAGTGCGTCTGCCTGGCGTACTGACCCTCGTCGGGGCCGGGGCGGGTTCGCCGCGGCCCCGACGGGCCGGTCAGTCGTGTGCGGCGACCGGCTCGGGCGAGCGCGCGGCGGCGGCCGGGTCGCGCGTGATGCGACCGGGCCACCAGAAGCGGTCGCCGAGCAGGAACGCCAGCGCCGGCACCAGGACCGTACGGACCAGCAGGGTGTCGAGCAGCACACCGATGCAGACGATGATCCCGATCTGGGTCAGGGTGATCAGCGGCAGCACACCGAGCACGGCGAAGACCGCGGCCAGCAGCACGCCGGCGCTGGTGATCACACCGCCGGTGACCCGCAGGGCGGAGAGCATCCCGGCGCGGGTGCCGGCGCTGCGGGCGTCCTCCCTGGCCCGGGTGACCAGGAAGATGTTGTAGTCCACCCCGAGCGCCACCAGGAACACGAAGGCGAGCAGCAGCACACCGCTGTCCAGCGCCGGGAAGCCCAGCACGTGGTCGAAGAGCAGCCAGGCCGCGCCGAGGCTGGCGAAGTACGAGGCGATCACGGTGAGCACCAGCAGCAGCGGCGAGAGCAGACCGCGCAGCAGCAGCACGAGCACGGCGCCGACCAGCAGCAGGATGATCGGCAGGATGAGCCGCAGGTCCCGGTCGTTGGCCTCGTCGGAGTCGTAGGTGGCGGCCACGGAGCCACCGACGATCGCCCCGGACGGGGCGTCGGCGCCGGCGGCGGCCGGCGGCGCGGAGTCGGGGACGGCGGCGACCGCTACGCGCAGCGCCTCGATCGCGCGGTCCGAGGCGGTGGTGCCGGGTTCGGCGTCGAGGACCACGTCGACCTGGGCGACGGCCGCGCCGGCGTCGCCGGGGCGCGCCGAGGCGACACCGGGTACCGCGCTGGCGGCGTCGGTGACCGCCCGCACCGCCGTCGGGGTGGTGATCACGGCGACGGGCTGGGTGCTGCCGGCGGGGAAGGCCCTGGCCAGGGTCTGCGCGCCGGTCACCGCCTCGGGTTGGGCCCGGAACTGTTCGGTCTCGGACAGGCCGGTGCGGATGCCGAGACCACCCAGCGCCAGGCCGCCGAGCAGCACCGTGGCCAGCGTGGCGACCACCACCGGGCGGCGTTGCACGGCGGCGCCGAGTCGACCCCAGAGCCGACCCTCGCGTGCCGGGCCGCCGACCCGGGGCACGAACGGCCAGAACAGGCCGCGACCGAAGAGCACCAGCACGGCGGGGAGCACGAACAGGGCCGAGAGCATGGCGAAGACCACACCGGTGGCGCAGGCCACGGCCAGCGCCCGGTTGGTCTCCTGTTCACTGAGCAGCAGGGTGAGCACGCCGAGCACGACGGTGCCGCCGCTGGCGAGGATCGGCTCCGCGGTGCGGCGCAACGCGGCGCGCATCGCCGCGAACCGGTCCTCCTCGCGGCGCAGCTCCTCCCGGTAGCGGGCGATGAGCAGCAGCGCGTAGTCGGTGGCGGCGCCGAAGACCAGCACGCTGGCGATGCCGGTGACCTGACCCTGCTGGAGGTTGATGCCGACACCCGGCACGATGACGTCCACGGCGCGCAGGGTGAGCTGCTCGGTGGCGGCGACCACGACCAGCGGCACGATCCACAGGAACGGGCTGCGGTAGGTGATCAGCAGCAGCAGCGCGACCACGGCGGCGGTCACCACCAGCAGGGTGACGTCGGCGCCGTCGAACACCGAGGAGAGGTCGGCGGTGAACGCCGGGGCGCCGGTCACCTCGGCGGTCAGCCCGTCGGGCAGGTCCGCGAGGGTGGCGCGCAGCTGGCTCACCGCGTCGGTGACGACCTCCTGCCCACCGGCGGTGTCCAGCGGCACGGCGACCAGGGCCACCGCGCCGTCCGGGGAGACCTGGGCGGGGCTGACCTGCCCACCCACCGCGAAGCGGCGCAGACCATCGGCGCGAGCGCCGATGGTCGCCCGGTCGGTTTCGCCCAGCGCGCCGCCGTCACCGCGACTGATCACCACGATGGCCGGCTGCACGTCGCTGGAGGGCAGTTGGTCCTGCAGACGTTGCACCTGGGTCGACTGCCACTGCGCGGACAGGCCGGTGGCGGAGACCGGCGCGGGGTTGTCCGGCTGAGGTGTCCCGAAGACGGCCGCGCCCACGACGATCGCGGCGGCCACGGTGAGCCAGGCGGCCAGCCGGCCACGAGCGACTCTGGTGAACACAGACATCAGGTGACCTCAAGGTCTTTCGAAAGCCGAGTATCTTGATGGCCGAGATTATCCGGGGCTGTTCTATGCTGCAACCCGGGGGATCGACGACGGGAAGAGCGGCGCGAGGTGGCGACTCACGGCATGTACCGACGGCGCGACACGCGCCGCGAGCAGCTGGTCGCGGAGATCACCAACAACCTCCGGCGGTACGCGGTGGACGCCCAGCAGGTCGGCCACGCCTTCGCCAACCTGCACGGCCTCAACCCGACCGACCTGCAGGCGTTGATCGCGGTGATGGACGCCGAGCTGCTCGGTGACCCGATCACCCCCGGTCGTCTCGGCGACCAGCTCAACCTCTCCTCCGGCTCGGTCACGGCCCTGATCGACCGGCTGGAACGGGCCGGGCACATCCGCCGCGACCGGGACACCGTCGACCGGCGCAAGGTGCTGCTGCACTACGCCGACCAGGGCGCCGCGCTGGCCATGGAGTTCTTCCGGCCGCTGGGCGCCCGTACCGACACGGTGATGGACCGCTTCAGCGAGGACGAGCTGGAGGTGGTGCACCGGTTCATGGAGGAGATGAGCGAGTCGCTGCGCGGGCACCGCGACGCGGTGCGCGCCACCCGTCCGGAGTCACCCCGCCGCCCGACGGGCTGACCGGTGCCGCACCTCGTCGCCCGCCTCGCCAGCGCCGCGCTGCGCCTACCCCCGACCCGCCCCGGCCCGGTGCGGGTCAGCCGGGACCTCGCGGTACGGGCCCGCGACGGCGTGGTGCTGCGCACCGACCACTACGCCCCGGCCGTCCACGGTGCGCCGACCGTGTTGATCCGCACCCCCTACGGGCGGGGTGGGCCGCTGCGGCTGCTCGGTCGGCTGCTCGCCGCCCGAGGTCGACACGCGGTCATCCAGTCGTGCCGGGGCACCGGCGGCTCCGGTGGAACGTTCGCCCCGCTGGTGCACGAGCGCGACGACGGCGCGGACACGCTGGACTGGCTGCGTCGCCAGCCCTGGTGGTCCGGGCAACTGGGCATGTTCGGGGTCAGCTACCAGGGCTTCGCCCAGTGGGCCCTGGCCGCCGACGCCGACGAGGAACTGCGCGCCATGGTCGCGGTGGTGACCGCCTCGGCCACCCGCGACTCGACGTACGCGGGGGAGTCCTTCGCCCTGGACACCGTGCTCACCTGGGCGGAGCTGCTGCACGCGCAGACCGTGCCGTGGCTGGCCCGGCAGTGGGAACTCAAGCGCGGGCAACCCCGCCTGGCCGCCGCGCTGGAGCACCTCCCCCTGGCCGAGGCCGACCGGGTGGCCACCGGCGTGACCATTCCGTTCTTCCAAGAGTGGCTACGCCACCACACACCGCAGGCCGCGTACTGGCGGACCCGGGTCTTCGCCGACCAGGTCGCGAAGGTGCGGGCACCGGTGGTCATGGTCACCGGCTGGCACGACATCTTCCTGCCCGCCCAGCTCGACGACCACGCCGTGCTGCGCGCCGCCGGCACACCGCCGCGCCTGGTCATCGGCCCCTGGACGCACGGCAGCCCCGGACTGTTCGTGGGCGCGCTGCGCGAGGGGTTGGCCTGGCTCGACGAGCATCTGCCGGCCGTGCCCCGATCGGGCGTACCGGCGGGAGCGGCCCGGCCGCCCGTGCGCATCCACGTCGGCGGCGCCGGTGGCGGTTGGCGGGACCTGCCGGACTGGCCACCCCCGGCGGTCGAGACCGCCTGGCACCTGCAACCCGGTGGCGACGTGGCGGCGCGCCCACCTGTCGTGTCGACTCCGGACGCGCTCCACTACGACCCCGCCGACCCCACCCCGTCACTCGGCGGTCCACTGCTCGTCGCCCAACGGGCCGGCCCGGTCGACAACCGGGGTGTGGAGGCCCGCCCCGACGTGCTGACCTACACCAGCGCCCCGCTGACCGCGCCGGTCGAGGTGATCGGCCCGGTCCGCGCCGAGATCCACCTGCGCAGCGAGCTGCCCTATCTGGACGTCTTCGTTCGTCTGTGCGACGTGGACCGGCGGGGTCGCTCGTGGAACGTGTGCGACGGTCTGGTGCGGGTCACGCCCGAGCACTTCCCGGCCGACCCTTCCGGGGCGCTGCGGATTCCGGTGCCGCTCTGGCCGACCGCGTACCGCTTCGCCGTCGGGCACCGACTGCGGGTGCAGGTCTCCGGCGGCGCCCATCCCCGGTGGGCGCGCAACCCCGGCACCGGAGAACCGCTCGGCTCGGCGGTGACGCTGCGTGCCGGTTGGCGGCAGGTTCTGCACGACCCGGAGCATCCCTCGGCGCTGCTGCTGCCGATCGTCCACTCTGCGCCGCACCAACCTCCAATCTGAACAGACCCCTCCTGAGCTGGGCGTTTACCGAAAACGCGGGCTATGGTGGAGTCAACGCCCGGCGCCGTGCACCAGTAGGCCGGGCTCGCCCGAAGCCCAGCACCGCGTACGCGGTGTGACGTCGTGCCCGGTCCCCGCCTCTCGGAAAGGGGGACCCCATGACCCGGGCCCCGGCTAACCTTCTGGCCGTCCGAAGTCTGCTCCTCACTCACCTCGACAACGCTCCCGGGCCCGACGACCTGGAACCGGGCGAGGTCGGCATCGTCGGCGACTCGGCCCACCGGGGCGGCTACCACTGCGGATCGGACCGGGTGGTCCCCAACGACTACTCGGTGGTCGAGTCGCCCCGGGACCGGGCCGGGCTGACCCTCGACGCGTCGGCGCTGGACGTCGGCCAGTTCGATGTCCGTTCCGGTGGCCGATCGAACACCCTGCCCAGCTTCTCGGTCTGGTGCGTCGCGCAGTGCGTCGCGAACGCGGCCGACACCCGGGACATCCGGGAGATCATCTACAGCCCCGACGGCAGCACGGTGAAGCGGTGGGATCGCCTCGGCAAGCGCACCACCGGCGACAGCTCACACCGCTGGCACACCCACTTCAGCTTCTTCCGTGACGCCATCAGGGCGGGCCGCGACCAGCGACCCCTGTTCCGCCGCTACCTCAGTTCCATCGGACTCCTGGAGGACGACGACATGACCCCCGAAGAGCACAATTGGCTGGCCACCGTCCACAAGAACCTCACCGTCCTGGACGGCCGCAACCCGATCGGGCAGATCTACACCCGGATGGCGATGGGTGAGGACGCCACCGTGCCGAACTTCCGGCCGGCCCACCCGACCCTGAAGTCGCTCGGCTTGCAGGTCACCGCCCTGCAGGCCGCGCTGACGGAGTTGTCCAACCGGGACTTCACCGACGAGGAGGCGATCATCCAGGGCGTGCTGGCCGGGCTGACGCCGGAGGAGATCGCCGCCGCGATCCCGCCCACGATCGCCAAGCAGGTCGCCGACGAGTTGGCCCGCCGGCTCGTCGCCTGAGCGAGGGGCGGCTCGTAGCCGCCGGGCCGCCCCTCTTGACGCAATCCGCAACGACTGTTGGGCAACAAACATTGCGCAACAGTCGTTGTGGATGTCAGGCTGTCGGAATGAACAGCCCCGACGTACGCCAGATCACCGACTCCCGGGTGCTGGCCGCCATGTCCCACCCGCTGCGCCGCCGGCTGATGGACGTGTTCAAGGTCCACGGGCCCTCCACCGTCGGCTTGCTCGCCGAGCGCACCGACCAGGCCCCCGCGAACGTCAGCCACCACCTCAAGGTCCTCGCCGCCGCCGACCTGGTCGCCGAGGCGCCCGAGCTGGCCCGGGACCGGCGCGAGCGGTGGTGGCGCCTGGTGACCCGCAGGCTGAGCTGGTCCAATGCCGACTTCGACGCCGACCCGGCCTCCCGCGCCGTCGCCGACGCCGCCACCTCGCTCAACCTGGACCGGCACGTCGCCCTGGCCCGGGCCTGGCACGCCGCCGACGAGGGCACCCAGGCCACCTGGAACGACGCGCCGTTCTCCACCGACCACTGGCTGAGCCTCACGCCGCAGGAGTTGGCCGAGCTGAGTCGCGAGGTTGTCGAGGTCCTCGGCCGCTGGGCCGACCGGGAGCCACCCGACGACGACGCCGACCGCAGGCCGGTCTTCGTGTTCGTCCACGGCGTACCGGCCCGACCGTGACCGTCACCACCCACCGCGACGACACCGACGTCCGGCCGACCGGAGGGCTGCTGCGGCACCGCGACTTCCGGCTGCTCTGGGCCGGCCAGGCGGTCAGCAGCGTCGGCAGCAACGTCACCACCGTCGCGCTGCCCCTGGTCGCGGTGGCCGTTCTCGATGCCGGCACCTTCCAGGTGGCGGTGCTCACCGCGGCGGCCTGGCTGCCCTGGTTGCTGATCGGCCTGCCGGCCGGCGCGTGGGTCGACCGGCTGCCCCGCCGACCGGTGATGGTGATCTGCGACCTGCTCTGCGCGGTGGCCTTCCTCAGCGTGCCGCTGGCTGCCGTGCTGGACCGGCTCACCGTCGCGCACCTGCTGGCGGTGGCCCTCAGCGCGGGCGCCGCGCGGGTCTTCTTCGAAACCGCCGACCAGGTCTACCTGCCGGTGCTGCTGCGACCCGGGCAACTGCCGGAGGGCAACGCCAAGCTCCAGGCGACCCAGACCGTGAGCTACGTCGTCGGACCCGGCCTCGCCGGTCTGATCGCCCAACTCGTCGGCGCCGTCGCCGCGCTGCTGCTGGACGCGCTCACCTTCCTGCTCTCCGCGATGTTCCTGTTGCGCATCCGCACCCACGAACCACGCCCACGACCCTCGCAGCGGTCCCGGTCGCTGCGCCGGGACATCACCGAGGGGCTGCGCTTCGTCATCAGGGACCCGTACCTGCGGGTGCTGACGCTCTTCGGCGCGGCCAGCAACATCGGGCTGACCGGCTACCAGGCCGTCCTGGTGGTTTTCCTGGTCCGCGAACTGCGTCTCGAACCGGGCCTGGTGGGTGGGCTCGTCGGGGTGATGAGCGCCGGCGGGATCATCGGCGCGCTGCTCGCCACCACGGTGGCCCGGCGCTGCGGCACCGCACGGGCGGTGCTGATCGCGGCGGCGCTCACCGGACCGCCCGCGCTGCTCATCCCGCTCGCCGCGCCCGGCGTCGGGCTGGCCTGGCCGGCCCTCGGTGGCCTGCTGATCGGTCTCGGGGTGGCCATCGGCAACGTGGTCAAGGGCGCCTTCCGGCAGACCTACACGCCGCACCACCTGCTGGGCCGGGTGACGGTGAGCATGCATCTGCTCAACTACGGCACGATCCCGCTGGCGGCCGTGCTGGCCGGTGCCATCGGCGCACGATACGGCGTCGAGACGGCAATTGTCGTGATGACCGCCTGGCTGGCGCTCACCCCGTTGATTCTGCTTGTCGGACCAATCCGAAGGCGGCGGGACCTGCCCGCCGCCCCGGTGGCGTCTTGAGTGCGCTGCGACGGCGGCCGGAAGACCGGCCGCCGTCACCGGCACGGAGCTACATCGGGCGGACGTTGTCCGCCTGCGGACCCTTCTGCCCCTGGGTCACCTCGAACTCGACCTTCTGGCCCTCGTTGAGCTCCCGGTAGCCGCTCGAAGCGATGGCGGAGTAGTGGACGAACACGTCCGGCCCTCCACCGTCCTGCTCGATGAAGCCGAAGCCCTTTTCCGAGTTGAACCACTTAACCGTGCCGGTTGCCATGCATCTCTCCCTGTTCAAAGCGGCTGACCCTCGGCCTCTGGCCGATGATCGCCCGTACCTGTCCGACAGTAACGGGCAAAACCCCGATCCGCTGGCCGAAGTGCCGTAGGTATTTGACCGAACTCGGGTGAACTCTGCGCGGCGGCATGCGAAACCCGCCCCGACCCACCGCCGCTGCGGCATGCTTGCGCCGATGAGGGATGCCGCAGCCGACGCGATGACCGAGCTGGAACGCGAGATCCACGCGCCCGGTGCTGGTCTGGACCGGCTCCGGTTGGTGCCCGCCCCGTTCGTCCCCGAGGTGCGGCTGCACCTGGCCGAGGACGCGATCGTCTGGTGGGCCCGGATGGAGGCCGCCGCCGGACGCGCGCTGCCGGCGCCGTACTGGGCGTCGGCATGGGCCGGGGGACAGGCCCTGGCCCGCCACCTCCTGGACCACCCGGAGCTGGCCGCCGGCCGCCGGGTGCTCGACCTCGCCGCCGGGTCCGGGCTGGTAGCCATCGCCGCCGCGCTCGCCGGCGCCGCGGAGGTGACCGCCAACGACATCGACCCGTACGCCGTCGCCGCCGTCACCCTCAACGCGCGGGCCAACCACGTCGCCGTCGACGCCACCGGGGACGACCTGCTCGACAGCACCGAAGCGAAGGTCGACCTGGTCGTCGCCGGAGACGTCTTCTACGACCGCGCGATGGCCGACCGGATACTGCCCTTCCTGCAGCGGGTCGCCGCGGCGGGCGCCGACGTGCTGGTCGGCGACCCCGGCCGCGGACACCTGCCGACAGACCGCCTGACCGTGCTGGCCGACTACCCGGTACCCACCACCTCCACCGAACCGTCGGTCGACTCGTCGCTACGCCACGTGCAGGTGCTGCGCCCCGCCTGAGGCGCACCCCCGACTCAGGGGCGACCCCGAGGTGGATACCAGGGGTCAGTGGGGGCTACGACCGGATGTCCGAAGTGGCACCACGGCCATAGCGTCGACGCATGACGCAATGGCTGGCCCAGATCGGAGAACTACCGATTGTGCTGCTGATGGGTGCGCTCGGGCTCGTCATGCTCTTCGACGCCGTACCCCTGCTGGGTGTCCTCGTTCCCGGCGACGTCGCGATCCTCGCCGCCGTCGGCGTCGGCCGCCCGAGCACCGGGCTGGCCACCTTCACCGCGGTGCTGATCGGTTGCCTGGCCGGCTGGTCACTGAGCTTCCTGATCGGCCGTCGCTACTCCGACCGCCTGCGCGACAGCCGCATCGGTGGCTGGATCGGCGAGGCGCGCTGGACAGCGGCCGAAGGAATCCTGCGTCGAGGCGGCGGCCGCATGATGGTGGTCGCGCCGTTCCTGCCGGTCTTCAACGCGCTACTGCCACTGGCCGCCGGCGGGCTGCGGATGTCGTACCGCCGATTTCTCGGCTGCGCGACGATCGGCGCGGCCGCCTGGGCCGGTCTCTACCTCGCCCTGGGCACCGCGTCGCGGTCGGTGGCCGCGCTGCTGCCGGGCGACCCCAGCCCACTGCTGGTGACGATGGGGGTCGGGCTGGTGCTGGCGTCGGTCGCGTTGCTGGGGGCGCGGCGGCGGTTGTTCGCCGTCGTCGGCTGAGGGGTCGTTCGTTGCTGGGGGGCGCGGGCTGGGGGGCGCGGGCCGGGGGCGGGGCGGGGGGGGTTAGTGGTGGGTTGGTGTGGGGTCTGGTGCTGGTGCGCCTTCGTAGAGCGCAACGTAGAGCCGGCGCAGCTCGTCGCCCTCGGCGCCGAGGGCGGCGAGGTTGAGGGTGTTGTGTTCGACGCCCAACGTCTCCGGCAGGGTGCACACCCGCAGCGGTGACGCGTTCGCGTCGGCGATCCGGCGCGGCACGTCGACCGCCGCCCTGAGGTCCACCACACCGTCGAGCGGGCTGATCACGACCGCCGCGCTCCGCAGACCGGTCCGCCGCGGCGGCTTCGGCAGAGTACGCGCGATCGTCAGGTACTGGGTGACGGCGGCGAGGGAGTATCCCCGCGACGTGACGCGATCCCGCAGAACGCGACGCCCGTACAGCGTGATGAGCGGTTTCACCGCGTAGGCCGGTGCCTGTCGCGGATTCGGAGCAAAGAACGGCGACAGCAACAGCAGATGCCGTACGACGTTTCCGGGCACCTGGGCCAGCCAGGCGGCCAGCACGGCGCCCCCGGAGATCCCCACGACGCCGACCTCGTCTCCCAGCGCCGCCGCGACAGCCCACCCCTGCGCGGCGTACCTCGTCAGCTCATCGGCCTCGACCCGGTGGTGGGCCCGCCGGTCGACGGTCCCGTGCTGGGGCGCCCGAGGAACCCAGACGTTGTACCCACTGTCGAAGAACTCCTCGGCCAGCCGTTCGTACTGCTCGGGCGCGAGGGTGTACCCGTGCAACAGCAGCACGGCCCGGCCGGTACGGGAACCGTGGCTCAGCAGGCGACTGCGCGACTCCGGTCGCACCTCCGGATCGGCCGTCTCGGCGGCGATGATGGCCGCGGCGGCACGGGTGGCCGTGTCGAAGTCGAGCGGTCGGGCCGGCGCGATCCGTAACCCACGGCGGCCCACCGGCCAGAGGTAGAGCCCGGCGACCGCCGCCACGACGAGCACCAACCCGCCGACGAGGAGCGCGATGATCTCCGGCATGGTCAGATGCTGACAGGGGCCGCGCTCGACGCCGGCTGAGGGGGTGCGCCCGGGTGACCGGGCGCACCCGGTCAGCTATTCGGTGGTGTTCGGCGGCGCGAAGACGACCCGGGTGCGCAGCTGCCGAAAGCCGGTCCGCTCCAACTCCGCCAGCACCGCCACCCGATGGGCGTCAACGTCGGCGATGACCTCGCGGGCACCGCCGGCGGCCAGGACCCGGACCGCCTCGGCCAGCAGTTCGGGCCGGGCGGCCTCGTCGAGCAGGCCGAGGTAGGCGAGCAGGGGGTAGCAGGCGTCTCCGGCCGTTCCGGCCAGGCCCACCGGCTCACCGGCGTCCACCGCGACGCGCCACTCCTCGGTCTTGTCGCCCAGCCAGGCCAGCGGGTCGGTGGCCAGGTCGACGCCGCCGACCGCTAGTGCGTTCTCGACGCCGGTCAGCACGTCCGGCTCGGCGATCCGGGCGACCAGGGCGTTGATCTCCGCCACGTCGACGGGCGGACGGAAGTCGTACCGATTGGAGGATGCCGGCAGGGGGGTGCCCGTCCAGGAGCAGCGGAGCCGCTCCCCCCGCTCGACCAGCCCGGCCAGGCGGGCGGCCGCCATGGGCGCCCGCACCACGGCCAGCACCTCGGGCCGACGCCGCCAGTGCGCCGGCAGCGCGGCGTAGTACAGACCGGGACCGCCCAGCGCCTCGTGGGCGGCGCGCAGCAGCTCGGCGCCCACCTCCGGCTCGGCGTCCAGGTCGAACCGTTCCAGCCACGGGGCACCGATGGCACCCGGTGGGAGGACCCAGGCGGCCCGACCGACCACCCGGCCGGCACGCAGCGCGACCCAGGTGGTCTCGGGACGGTATCCGCCACCGGCGATCCCGTCGGCGTACGCGACCTGGCGCAGGTGGGGCAGCGGGTCGGGCATGGAGTCGAACAGGTTTTCCTCGCCCGCGACGAGCGGGCGGATGACCAGATCAGTCATGGGTTGGTCCTCCGGGAAGCGCGCGCCCCGGGTCAGATCCGCGCGGACGCCGGAGCGCGGAGGGGGCGCAGAACATCGGACATCGTTCTGACCTCCTTCCCACTCGACGGCGTGCCCGACGACCATACGCGGGGTGGCCGCCGACCCGCAATGACATGTCACAGCGTCGGGTTGGTCTCCGACCCACGCTTGTGGGCCCGCTGGTCGAACACGGTGATGCCGGCCAGGATGACCGCCGCGGATGCCGCCACCGCGACCGGCGGGAGGAACACCATCACCGGGGCAGCCACGACAAGTGCCGCCGCACCCAGGAACAGCGCCCGACAGCGCGGCGCGATCCGGCTGTCCTGCTCCAGGAAACTCCGCCCGATCAGGAACAGCACCGGGCCGCCGAAGACGATGGCCACCAGCGCCCAGTCGATCGGCGGGTGCGGATCCTCGATGATCTGTCCGAAGCCCACGGCGGTGCAGATGATGCCACCGACGATCAACAGCAGGCTGTAGCTCGCCCAGCGCGACAGTTGGATCCCCTCCCCACTCGGGGTCGCGGCGTGACCGGACCTGACGTGGTAGAAGTAGATCCGCCAGAACGAGACCACCGCCACGAACGAGGCGACGAGGGTGATCGTTCCCTCGGTGGAGAAGCCCGGGAAGCTGACCGCGGCACCGGCTTCGAGCACCACCTCGGCGAGAGCGATCATGAAGAACTGGTTGTACCGCTCGGCGAGGTGCGCCTGCGAGACGGTGACCCCCAGGGAGGTGAGCTGCGGCCCGCCCATCCGGGGCAAGGGGTACGTGGTGGCGGCGCCGATCATCTCGATGGCGAGAGCGATGGTCCAGAAGATGCCCCGACCGAGACCGCCACTGATGCCGCCACTGATCCAGAGCACGCCGGACGCCACGTGCCAGGTCAGCACCCGGAGCGAGAACGTGTGCACCACGTGGCCCCGCAAGGCGAACGCCAGGAAGAGCGGTCGGCCGACCTGGATGACCACGTAGGTGCAGGCGAAGATCACGCCACGTTGGCCGAACGCCTGCGGCAAGGTGACCGCCAGCACGAGGGTGCCGAACATCGTCGCCAGCAGGACGGCTTGCAGGTCGGGGCGTCGGGGGTCGTAGGTGCTCGCCAGCAGGGCGTTGAGCGACCAGATCATCCACATCGCTGTGAAGAACAGGACGGTCTGGCCCGCCTCGGACAGCAGCGTCTGCCGGACGATGGTCAGGTCGTCGGCGACCCGCCCGGCGAGGCGGGCCAGCGCGAAGACGTAGACGATGTCGAAGAGCAGTTCCAGGACGGTCGCCGAGTTCGGGCTCCTGCTGTCCCCGAGACCACGGAAGAACTCGGCGCGCCTCAGCACGGACGTCGGGACAGCTCAGCCGGCCAGGGCCGCCGGCACGGGCACCCCATGCTGGTGACCCTGCTGGCCTGCCATCGTCCCCGAGCCTCCCTCGTCTACCGGTCCGCTATCTGCGTACTTTATCCATCTTTAACAGACCTTCGCCGCCGATGGCGGATACCGGGTCGGCGGTACGCCGGATCATCTGCGCCGTCACCCTGCGGTACGAGCCGGGGTCGACGGGGAACAACCACTGCCGCGCCCGGGTCAGCGGGCCCACGTTGAGCCCCAACTCGTCGAGCACCTCGTCGACGTTGTGCATCGAGAACGGGATGATGTTCGTGCCCCGGGCGTGCCGTCCGTTGGTGCGCTTCGTCATCCAGAACAGTCGGGCGCGCACCTCGTCGCGCATCTGAACCTCGGTCGGCAGTGTGATGCCACCCCGCAGGTACGCGGCCGTCCAGACCGCCGCCACCTCCGCGCTGAGCGGGCTGAAGAACGACGAGTTGTAGCCGGCGAACGTCAGCCGAGGCACGCCGATCGGAAGGATCTGTCGGTAGAGCATGAAGTTGCCGGCGTCGTCCTGAAGCCGGGCGTGCAACGCGTCGTCGAAGAACGGCACGTGCTGGCGGAAGCCCGTACCGCAGATCACCAGGTCGGCGGGGAGCACCGTGCCGTCGGCCAGGCGCGCGGCGGGCCGGCCCCCGTCGACCAGCAACTCGGTGATCACCTGTTCCCGGTGTACGGCGATGCGGCCGTCGGCGATCCGCTCGAAGAAGCCCTCGGTGGCGAGGCTGACCGTGCTGCGGGCGATGTCCTCGAAGCTCCCGTTGGGTACGAGACCCAGCTCGCGCAGCTTGAACTGCCGCGTCGCGACCGAGCCGACGCTGTCGACCATCCGTTGGCGCAGCCCGTTCCCCGGGCCGTGCAGGAACCGCTCGAAGCCCTTCAGGTGCAGGTAACGGAAGAGCGCCTCACCCATCCGGGTGAGCAGCAGGTACTTGTAGTTGAGCGCTCCACCGAGCTTGCGGGGCATCTTCCAGAGCAGTTCGCGCGCCACCACGTGGGTCTGGGCGGCGACCTCGCTCACCGGGACCGCCACGTCGCAGGACGACTTGCCGTACCCGACCACGAGGACGTTCCTGCCCCGGGCCGCCTCGATGTCGTGGAACTCCCCCGTCGCCAGGACGCGCCCTCCGGCAGCCGCGAAGCTCGCCTGCCCGTCGAAGGACGGAACGAACGGATCCGAGAAGATGCCGTTGGCGACGATCAGGTGGTCGTACCGTTCCACGGTCAGCGGGTCCGGGGCGCCCGCCGGCCGCGAGGTCACCAGCCACCCGGTCTCGTCGTTGACCAGCTCGGCCGAGGCGACCTCCGTGGACAGGCGCAGCGCGTTGGCCAGCCCGAACTTCTCCACGTAGCTCTCCAGGTACCGCTGGACCTGCTCACCCGAGGGCCACTGCGGGTAGTCGGCGGGCATCGGCAGGTCGGAGAGGTGGTAGGTGCCCTTGTCGTTCTGGGTGTGCAGGCCGGGGTATCGCCGGGTACGACTCCACACCCCGCCGACGTCGGGCGCGCGCTCGAACACTGTGACGTCGAATCCGCTCTGCCGCAGCACCTTGGCTGCGCTGACACCGGCGAATCCGGCGCCGACGACGGCAATCCTCATGATCTCCTCCACCGGGTGAACCGCCGCCGAACACCACGCCAGCGGTGGTCGCACGCTAACGAGCGATCCCGGAAGGTCGCTATCCGCGCCGCGCAGCCGATATCCGCCGTACGCTGTCGCGCCCGTTCTGCTGTCGGGTCGACGGCACTCCGGTCCGTGTCGGCCCGGTCACGCCTTAGGGTCGGCGCATCGGGACGCCCGGAGGTGTCGGATGGACGCGGTGACGGTCCGCACGGACGACGTCGACCGGGCTCGCGCCGAGGTGGGCCGGGTCTTCTGTCCGCACCGGCTCACCCCGGAGGCGGGCGTACGCAACGTCCACCTGCGGATGGCGGCCCGCCGGGCGGGTGCGGTCGGCATCATCGACCTCGACTACGGGCAGGCGGTGCGCATCCAACCGCCCGCGCTGGAGACGTTCTACCTC
This sequence comes from Micromonospora sp. NPDC047644, assembly GCF_040704315.1. Taxonomy (NCBI): domain Bacteria; kingdom Bacillati; phylum Actinomycetota; class Actinomycetes; order Micromonosporales; family Micromonosporaceae; genus Micromonospora; species Micromonospora sp. NPDC047644. The sequence goes on along the minus strand of NZ_JBEYSY010000008.1, from coordinate 298,877 downwards.
GTCCAGATCCCCGCCGCCGGGAGCACGCTGGTCCGGCACGCCGGTCAGACCGTGACCTCGACCCCCGACGTCGCCTCGGTGCTGTCCCCGTACGACTCCTCGGACATGCGCTGGTCCGAGGGGTCACCACACCGGATCTTCTACGCCGACCGGCGAGCCGTCGACCGGGAACTCGCCCGCCTGCTGGGCCGCCCGGTGGACGAACCGATCCGCCTCGACGCCGGCATGGTGATGACCACGCCAACCGCGCAGGCGTGGGCGCGCGGGGTGACGTTCCTCGCCGACGAGCTGTCGCGGCCGGCGGACGCGTCCCTGTTCGACAATCCGCAGGTCGCCGACCGTTTCGCGGAAGGGCTGATCGGAAAACTGCTGCTCGCCCACCGGCACAGCCACTCCGACCTGCTGACGGAGCCGGCCCACCACCCCAACCCGGGGCGGCTCGTCCGGCGCGCCTGCGCCCTGATCGCCGATCACCACAGCGAGGCGCTGACCGTCGGTGACATCGCGGAGGCGCTGCGGGTGAGCGTCCGCAGCTTGCAGGACTGCTTCCGCCGCGAGCTGCGGACCACCCCGACCGCGTACCTGCGGGCCTGCCGCCTCGACGCGGCCCACCGCACGCTCCGCTCGGCCGCGCCGGGCACATCCGTGACCACGGTCGCGCTCCAGCACGGCTTCCTCCACCTCGGCCGGTTCGCGACCGAGTATCGGAGTCGGTTCGGTGAGCCGCCGTCCGCGACCCTTCGGCGCTGACCAGGCCGTCGCGCGTCGTGCCGTCCCGGGCGTGGGACCACTGTCGGCGGGTCCTGTGCTATTACCGACGCACCTGCCTTGCGACACCCCCGTGTGAGCGTCAACGCTGACCGGACACCGAACAACCCGCGAAGGATACGACGATGCCGGCAAGCCTCAGCCCGACCGACTCGGAGTTCCTCGGCCGGGCGATCGAGATCTCGCGATACGCACTCGAAGACGAAGGAAAGACCCCATTCGGCGCCATCGTCGTCATCGGCACGACGGTCATCGCCGAAGGCACCAGCAGCGTGGTCGAATCACGGGACCCGACCGCGCACGCCGAGGTCATGGCCCTCCGTGCGGCCGGCAGGAAGCTTCAGCGCCACCTCATGCCCGACGCCACCATGTACGCCAGCAGTGAGCCGTGCCCGATGTGCCTGGTCGCCTGCTACTGGGCGCAGATTCCACGGCTCGTCTGCGGCGCTTCGAGTCACGATGTCGGCACCTACGGATTCGAGGACCTTCAGCTCTACCGCGAACTGACCGTCGAATCCACCCAGCGCACCCTGCGCGTCGAGACCGCAGAGGGCCCGCTCCACGACCAGGCCGCCGCAGTGCTGAAGTCATGGGCGGCCCAGTTTCCGCAACCGGTCGTCCCGAAGTTGTGACCACTGCTGGTCACGTCATGATGCCCACCCATAGCGGGTTGCGGTCGCTGTACGGCCCGACGACGTTCACCTCGTGCGGGTCGAGCACGATCAAGCCGTCGGCGGCCCACGCTTCGAGCACCTGGTCCGGTGGTGCAGAGTCGATCCAGATCCCGTCCGGTGGGGTAACGGTCGCCTGTCGTCCCGCCCTCGGAAGGATGACAAGCCGGATCAGGTAGTCACAGTCCGGTGGGTCGTTGCGGTTCATGCTTCCAGCCGCGCCGACGTAGGCCAGTTGCCGCCGCACCCTGGCTACCCAGTCCTCATGCTCGAGCTTGGCCCGTTCGTACCCGACTTCGCCGCCAAGGTCGCTCGGCGGGTCGTAGTGCAGGAGCCGGCGGATCGCGATGCCCCGTGGGGCTCTCAGCAGCCGCCGGAACAGTGCCAGGTCCAAGGCGTCCCGGACACCGGCGGTCGCCGGGTCGACGAGCCAACGCTCCGCCAGTTGGACGATCCAGACCGTCTCGGCCGCCTCGACCGCGTTCGTGGCTTCCACCCACTGCGTATCCCTGTCGTCAGTCACGGGCCAGCACCTCGATGACGATGCTCATCAGCTCCCTCTCCTGCTCCGGTCGCGAGGGCAGCAGCCGCCGAGCGCTCGCCGTCCAGATGGAGGCCACGGGCTCCGCCGGGGTGGACGCACGGAGGCTGAACCGGGCCTGCTGCAGCGCCCCACCCAACAGGGGCGGCGGCAGCCGACGCAGAAACGCCTCGGCCTGCGGCGGTCGGTGCAGTGCCAGCCGGATCAGCGCGGCCAGGACGACCGCTCCAGGGCGTTCACCCAGGGACCGGATGGGAATCCGGCTCGGTTCAGCGTGCTGGACGTACGCGTCCTGGACGACATTCTCCACGCACCGTCTCGTCGGCGCGCTGAGCAGCGCGTCGGCGACCCAGTCGAGCGCGGCGTCCTCATCGGCGAGGCAGTCGTAGGTGGCGAACATCGTCAACTGGCTGCGCAGATACCGCTTGTCGGTCGAGTAGTTCGCATCGGATTCCCAGCCCGCGGGCGGGACGAAGTTGCGGTTGCGAAGCCCCGCGATCACGGTGGCGGCCAGGTCGAGGCTGACGGTACCCAGGCCGCCACACCCGGCGACGAGGGCGCTGGCCTTGGCCGAATGCTCCCCGAACGGACCGACCCGCCGCTCGATCTCGCTGAACACGCAGGCGTCGTCCCAGTAGTTGCCAAAGAACTTCTCGCCCGTCAGCACCTCGCAGAGGATGTACAGCCCAACCCCGGCCTGGCTGCCGCCGAACTCGCACAGGGTCGACAACCACAGCATGGCGGCGCGAGGATCACTGAACCCGTACGGCCAGGGGTCGTTCGGTGCCCGGAACAGGCCAGGCGGGTCCGGGTCGACGAATTGCACGATCCGCTGCCGACCTTGGCTCAGCGCAATTCCGATCTGGCGGCTCCCCGGGTCGCCCGGGTCGGTCTGCAGACGCTCCTGAGCGCACTGCTGCAGCCACGCGATCACGCGGCACACCTGCCCAAGGGCCACCGCGGCAGCCACCTCGTCCCGCTCGGTGGCTGTCCGATTCGGGAACGTCAGCTCGCTGAGCCGCCAGCTGGTCTGCAGCACACCGCGCACCAACGGCGGCACCGCCGCGCGAGCCGCGTCACCGGTAAGCGACTCGAACAGCACCGACCGACCCAGCCGCTCCAGCAGGTGGGTGAGCAGAGCCAGCCGGTAGCGTGCCTGATCGGCGGTCCGATCGTCCGGGCATCCGTCCACGATCTCGGTGACCCGCGCTGCGATCTCGGCCACGTCACCGCGATCGATCGAGTATTCGATCTCGTCGTTCAGGTCGGTCAACTCGTGGTGCTCCATCGTCGGCGTGCCGTCAGCCGCCGCCCGATGCAACCGCCGGGTGGCCAGCCTGATCAGAATCCTCCGGCGTCCCGCCGCCGACCGGAACCGCATCAGGACCCACAGCGAGTCAAGCCCGAAGCCGAGCTGCACGACCGTGAGCACCGCCCCGACTGCCGCGAGACCCGAGTGGGACCAGATGTCGCCCGCCGCCGCACACGTGATCCCGACGGTGGCCGTCGCCAGCCAGGACGTTGCGGCCATCGCCCGCATCAGGTCGCTGAAGGACGGCCACCGGGTCTGCGGCGTGATCGTGACCGCGAACACGATGGTCACCGCCGTCAGCATGGCCGAGAACAAACCCAGGTCGACCTGCCACACCACGTCAGCCTTGTCAGCCGGTGGTCCCACGTTGCGCAGCACGTACACCGCACCCATGCCCCCGGCGACCGCGATGATCGCAGCCCTGACCACATGCCGCCGACTGGCCAGGAACATCGATCGAGCGGGCGGCATGCGATCTCCGTTGCAGACACTGACCAAGGGGGCCCAGAACCTACCAGCGTTGTTCGATCTCCGGGTACCGTCGGTCCATTGAGCCAGCGGTTGCGGTCGGACGGCCCGGACCACGTGCATTCGGTGCCGCGCCGGCGACGAAACTGTTATCCGGGTACGGCTGGCGAGTCTCCTGAGGTGAGGAGTTGGCGGGTTCCCCCGCCAGCGCGGCATGGAACAGTGCTGCGACCACACACGAGGGAGTCGAGACGATGCGCGCAACCGGCCAGGGTGCAGCGGACGCCGCAAGGGGAAATCGGGGCGTCCACGCGGAGCCCCCACGCGGGGTGCTCGGCCGCCTCCCGATCGGCGCGCGGCGGCTGCTGTGGCCGCTCCTGGCGGCCGCCGCGGTCGCCGTACTGGTGACGGGTGTGCTCGTCGTGGTGCAGCCGACCGGGCCGACGCCCGCCCCGGCGGCGACGCAGGCGCTCGACGCGCCACCGTCCGCCAGCCCGCTGCCGGGCACCCCCGCCGCGACCACGCCCGCCGCCACGGCGAGCCCGACGGGGACGGCTCCCCCGTCGACGCCGGCGGCGAAGCCGACGACCCGGCGTCCGGTCGCCCCGGCGGCCACCGCGGTGACCTCCAAGCGCAAAGGCGTCGGCGTGTGGACCTTCGACGGCGTCAACCAGGCGTTGGCCAGCTCCGGGGCGAGTTGGTACTACACCTGGGACGTGAAGCACCAGGGCGTCACCAGCCCGCAGGGCACCGAGTTCGTCCCGATGATCTGGGGAGCGAAGAGCGTCACCGCGAGCAATCTGCAACAGGCCAAGCAGAACGGCCGTTACCTGCTCGGCTTCAACGAGCCGGACCTGAAGGGCCAGGCCGAGATGACCGTCGAGCAGGCGCTTGAGCTGTGGCCGCAGTTGCAGGCCACCGGCCTGCCGCTGGGCAGCCCGGCGGTGGCCTGGGGCGGCGACCGGCCGGGCGAGTGGCTCGACCGGTTCATGGCCGGGGCCAAGCAGCGCGGCTACCGGGTCGACTTCATCGCCCTGCACTGGTACGGCGGGGACTTCACCACGGCCAACGCGGTCAACCAGCTCAAGTCGTACCTCCAGGCCGTGCACGACAGGTACGACCTGCCGGTCTGGCTCACCGAGTTCGCCCTGATCGACTTCTCCAACGGCGTCCGTTTCCCCACCCAGGCACAGCAGGCGGCGTTCCTCACCGCGGCGACGAAGATGCTGGGTGGGCTGTCCTGGCTGCAGCGGTACGCGTGGTTCGGCCTGCCCGCCACCGACAAGGACCAGACCGGCCTGTTCCGCACCGGCAGCACCGCCACCGCCGTCGGTCGCGCCTACCAGGCGGCGCGCTGAGACATCGGCACCGCTGGCGCGAGGGCTGCGACGTGACCATACTCAGCCGACATGGAGAAGGCCCGTAGCGAGCTGGGCAGGGACCTGGCGCACGCGCTGCGTACCGGTCCGTTCTCGGCGGCCCTCCACCTCGCCATCGAGGACCGCGGCATGCGGCTGGAGGAGATCCAGGAGAAGCTGTCGACGGCCGGGGTCAGCGTCAGTCTCACCACGTTGAGCTACTGGCGACGCGGTCGCAGCCGGCCGGAGCGCCCGGAGTCGATCAAAGCGGTCCGGCTCCTCGAGGCGATCCTGTCGCTGCCGGCCGAGTCGCTGATCGTGCAACTCGGCCCGCGCCGGCCTCGTGGCCGCTGGCTGAGCCAACCACCGGGAACGATTGAGATCGACCGCCTCTTCAGCGACGGCACCAGCGTCGCCAAGATGGTCGCCGAGGTCGACCGGTGGTTGTACCACGAGCTGACCCGGCTCAGCCTGCACGACCTCTACGTGGTCGGCGACCGACGCCAGGAGATCAGCTTGACCTGCCGGCAGGTGCTGCGGGCCAACACCGACCGGGTCTCGCGGACGGTGGGCATCTTCCGCTCCGACGACCTGACGGCCTCGACCCGGATCAACGCGGTCCGCAACTGTCGGGTCGGCCGGGTCCGTGGAGACCACAGCTCGGGCCTGCTCGTCGCGGAGATCATCTTCGACCGAATGCTGGCCCAGGGCGACACCGTGGTCATCGAATACGACTTTCTCAGCACCTCGCAGGAGCCGACGGACAACTACTACCGGGGATTCTCCACCCCGGTCAGTGAGTACGTCCTGCAGGTGCAGTTCGACCACGACGCCGTACCGGCCCGCTGTCACCGCTTCGAACGACGGGGCCTGCACGCGCCCGACCAGGGTGTCTGGGAGGCGTGGATCGGGTCCACCCACGGGGCCCACCTGATCGCATCCGACGTCCCGCCGGGGATCGTGGGCATGCGCTGGGAATGGGAGTGAGTGACCTTCGGCCACTCACTCCCATTCCGGCGCCGTCGGTCAGCTCACGCTGATCGTCGCGTCGTCGATCACGAAGCTGGTCTGGTACGACCAGTCCTCCACCCCGTTGAACGTCAGCGTGGCGGTCTGCCCGCCGAACTGGCCGACGTTGATCGCCTTCTCGACGTAGCCGGTGGTCCTGTCCAGGTTCGAGTAGCTGGCCACCGTGGTGCCACCGAGGGTGACCGTCAACCGGTCGTAGGCCAGGTTCTCGTACTCGGCGGTGGTGATCCGGATCCAGAACCGCAGCGTCGCGGTGGCACATCCGGCCGGGATCGTCAGCGACTGCGACACGGTGTCGGTCTGCACCCGGCCGCCGCCGTTCAGCCAGGCGTTACGGGTGCCGGAGCGCGCCGGGTACTGCGACCAGGTGCCGATCACGTTCGCCGTCGCGGTCCACGGCGAGGTGCCGCTCTCGAAGCCCGGGTTACCGACGAGCTGCGCCGGCGTGCAGCCACCGCCACCACTGGTCACCGTCCAGGTGAAGGTGGCCTGCGCGGTCCGGCCCGCCGCGTCGGTGAGGGTCACCGTCACGTTCGAGGTGCCCGCCGTGGTGGCGCTGCCGGTGATCCGCCCGGTGGACGTGCTGATGGTGAGGCCGGCCGGCAACCCCGAGGCGCTCCAGGTGTACGGGGTGGTTCCCCCACTGCCCTGCACCTGCACGTCGACCGCTTGGCCGACAGCCGAGGTGCGGTTACCCGGGTTGGTCACCGACGGGCTGCCCGGACCGGGATCGGTGCCACCGATGAACCCGGTGTAGAGCAGGACGTTCGGCGAGCCGCTGCCCGGGCTGGTGATCTTGCTGGTGGTGCCGTTGTCCACCAGCGCCGCCCGAACCTGGGCGGGAGTCGCAGTGGGGTTCGCTCCGAGATACAACGCCGCCGCACCGGCCGTGTGCGGTGACGCCATCGAGGTGCCCGTCATCGTGGCGCTGCCGTTGTTGCTGGAGTAGGACGCCGAGACGATGCTGGTGCCAGGAGCGAAGATGTCCAGGCAGGAGCCGTAGTTGCTGCTGCTGTTGCGTGCGTCGGAGCTGGTGCTGTTGCCGACCGTGATGGCCGCGGTGACCGCCTGGGGGCTGTAGTAGCAGGCATCGTCCGAGGAGTTGCCGGCTGCCTGCACGAACTGCACACCCGAGCCGATCAGGCTGGTGACGGCACTGTCCATCGCCTGGCTGGTGCACCGGCTGCCGCAGCCGATGCTGTAGTTGACCACCGCTGGCTTCTGCGCGTTGGCGCGTACCCAGTTGATTCCCGCGATCAGGTCGTCGTTCGTTCCGCTGCCCTGGCAGTTCAACACCCGCACGGCGACCACGCCGGCCTTCTTCGCGATTCCGTATGTGGTGCCCACGGCGGTGCCGGCGACGTGCGTGCCGTGTCCGTGGCAGTCCTGTGGGGTGCTGTCGTTGTCCACCATGTCGGTGCCCTGCCGCACCCGGCCGGTGAACTCGGTGTGGTTGGCGTTGATGCCGGTGTCGAGGACGTAGACGGTGACCCCCTGGCCCGGGTTGGCCGGGTAGGTGAAGGTCTGGTTCAGCGGCAGGTTGCGCTGGTCGATCCGGTCGTCTCCCCAGTTCGGCGGGTTCGTCTGGGTGTCGAGTACGCCGATGCGCTGGACCTGCTCGACGGACGCGACGGACGGATCGGCGGCCAGTCGTTGCGCCTGCTTCGCGGCCATGGTCACCGAGAAGCCGGGCAGGGCCGACGCATAGACGTGTCGGGTCTGGCCACCGAAGCGGCCGGTCAGCTCGCGGGCTTTGGTGTCGACGGCAGAGGCCACCAACGCCGTGGACTTCAGCGTCACGATGTAGCGGTCGGCCACCGCGTTCGGGCCGTCCGCGTACCTGATGGTGCCGGTCGGCTCGGCCTGGGCCGGGCCACCGACGCCGATGGCCCCGGCCAGCGCCAGAACGAGCGCGAAGCCAGCGGCTGGGAGTCGTTGCAACACGGGTGATCTCCTCCAAGGTGCCGACTCCGCGATTCGCGTCCGGGTGACGTCGAATTCGGAGGGCTGCGCCGAAAGGTAGGAGGAGACGCGGCAGTGCGAACAGCCCGGTTAACAACGATCGATGTTTCGTAACGTCAAAACTGTTTATGAGCCTCCACCCGACACCTACAGCACGTCGACGTGGTCTCGCCATGAGTGCCGCGGCTCGTAGCCCAGCACCCGGCGGGCCTTGTCGATGCTGAGCAGGGTCTCGTGCTCACCCAGCTCCTTGCGGATCTCGACGCCCGGGTAGACCTCGGCCATCAGGCTGGCGCTGGACCGGCTCATGACGGTGTCGGCGTTGGCGATGACGAAGACGTCGGCACCGGGCTGGTCGTGCGCGAGCGCGCGCTCGACCGCCTGGGCCCCGTCGCGGGCGTCGATGTAGCCCCACAGGTTCCACCGGCGCAGCTGCGGGTCGGCGTCGAACGAGGGAAACGGCGCATAGTCCTCGACGTCCATCACGTTGGAGAAGCGCAGACCCACCATGACCAGCTCCGGGTCCCATCGGCAGAAGTGCCGGGCCATCTCCTCCTCAAGTGCCTTGTTCAACGAGTACGTCGACTCGGGGCGCGGCGCGTACTCCTCGTCGACCGGCGCGTACGGCGGCGGTGTGTCGAACGGCAGCCCGAGCACCGTCTCGCTGGACGCCCAGACGACCCGCTTGATCCCGGCCGCGCGGGCGGCGGCGAACACGTTGTACGTGGCGGCGGAGTTGTTCGCGAACGTCGTCGCGTTCGACATCAGACCGGGGGCCGGGACCGCCGCCAGGTGCACGACCGCGTCGACGCCGCCCGCGTGCTCGTCGGCGCCTCCGGTGAACGCCTCCACCACCTGCCCGTAGTCGGTCAGGTCGACCAGGAGGAACTCGCCGTCCACGTCGCGGGGGTCGCGACCGCCGGCGCGGTCCACCGCCAGCACGTCGACACCCGCGGCCCGGAGGTGGGCGACGACGGCGCGGCCGAGCTTTCCGGTGGCGCCGGTGACGACGACACGCCTGGGCAGTGCGGAGATGCTCATGACCCCATCTTCGCCGCCGTCGGTGGCAGCCGGGCGGCGGGGTGGGCCGGGCCCGCCGCGCCGCGATCGCGATCCGAGCGCGATCGGGCGGGCAGGTGCGTAACGTGCAGGGGTAAACGTTGTCGCGACGAGGAGACTTCATGTCCAAGCCACCGCTTCCCGAGGCCGCGATCGCCATGCTCCGGAAGCCGAACCCGGCAGTGATGACCACACTTCGCAATGGTGGTCAGCCGGTGTCCGCCGCCACCTGGTACCTGTGGGAGGACGGCCGGATCCTGGTGAACATGGACGAGAGCCGCCGCCGGTTGGAGCACGTCCGCAACGACCCCCGGGTGTCGCTGACCGTGCTCGACGAGGCTGGTTGGTACACCCACGTCAGCATCATCGGGCACGTCGTCGAACTGCGCGCCGACGAGGGCCTGGCGGACATCGACCGGTTGTCGAAGCACTACACGGGCAACGCCTACCCGCGTCGGGAACGCGCCCGGGTCAGCGCCCTGATCGAGATCGACCGCTGGCACGGGTGGGGCGAGCAGAAGGACAACAACCAGGTCGGCTGAGCGTTGCGGTCCGCCCTGTCGCCTCGACGGCTGCCGTCGGGGCGACAGGGTGCCGGCCCTCAGGGCGTCAGGGCGGGGGCGGACCGGGCGCCGGCGCGGTTCACCAGGTAACCGAAGGCCGCCGCGGTGAAGAACATGACGATGCCGTAGACGGCTCCGGGGATCGCCATCTGGGTGCTGTTGAGCAGCGCCGGGCTGAGCGCGATCGTGATGGCCAGGGTGCTGTTGTGGATGCCGATCTCGAAACCGGCGGCCGTCGCGGCGCTCCGGTCGACACCGGCGAGGCGCGGCACCCCGTACCCGATGGCGAGGCTGAGCAGGTTGAAGGCGAGCACGGCCAGGCCGACCGAGACGAAGTAGTCGGCGATGTTCTCCCGGTCGCCGAGCACCGCGCCGGCGATCACCGCGACGAGGACGACGACGGAGAAGATCCGGACCGGGCGGTTCAGCCGCTCGGCCACCTGTGGCACCCGCGCCCGGATGAGCATGCCGATCGCGACCGGGACGAGCACGATGGCGAAGACCTGGAGCACCTTGTCGAACTGCAGGCCGATGCTCCTGCCGTCGGGCAGGAAGTACGCCGCCGACAGGTTGACCAGGATCGGCAGGGTGAACACGGCGAGCACCGAGTTGATGGCGGTCAGGGTGATGTTCAGGGCCACGTGCCCGCCGAACAGGTGGCTGTAGAGGTTGGCGGTGGTGCCGCCCGGTGACGCGGCGAGCAGCATCATGCCGACGGCCAGTTCGGGTGCCAGGTCGAACGCGAGGACGAGGCAGAAGCAGATCGCTGGCAGCACGAGCACCTGGCAGACCAGGGCGATGACGGCGGCCCGCGGGTGCTGGGCCACCCGGCGGAAGTCCGCCATGGTGAGTCCGAGACCCAGACCGAGCATGATGATGCCGAGGGCGACGGGTAGTCCGATCAGTGTCAGGGCGGAGTCCATGGCACAACATCGTTACCACCGGGTAACGCGTTCACAATCCCCCGTGCGGACGGACGCCTCTTGACCGCAGACGGTGACCGGCTTAACTTCATCAATCAGATAAGTCTCTTAACTAATGCTGCTTGATGTCCTGTGGGAGTGTGCCGATGCGACCATTCCGTCACCGCCGTCTCGCCGCCGTCGTCGCTCTGACGACCCTGCTGATCACCGCCGCCCCACCGACCGCCGCGAACGCGGGCGGCAAACCGGAACGCGCCGGCTACCACCGGGTCGGCTACTTCACCCAGTGGGGCATCTACGGCCGGGCCTTCCCGGTCAAGAAGCTCGAAACCTCCGGGGCGGCGAGCCGCCTCACCCACCTCAACTACGCCTTTGGAAACGTCACTGAGGACGGTCGCTGCTACGTCGACGGTGGGCCGGGTGAGGGCGACGCCTGGGCCGACTACCAGCGCCCCGTCCCCGCCGAGGAGAGCGTCGACGGTGTCGCGGACGCCCCGGGCCAGGCGCTCAACGGCAACTTCGGCCAACTCGCCAAGCTGAAGGCCAAGCACCCCAAGCTGCAGGTGCTGATCTCGCTGGGCGGCTGGAGCTGGTCGACGTACTTCTCGAACGCGGCCGCCACCGACGCGTCCCGCAAGGCGTTCGTCACGTCCTGCATCGACCTCTACCTCAAGGGCAACCTGCCGGGCACCACCGCCGGTGCCGGGGCCGGCGTCTTCGACGGCATCGACCTCGACTGGGAGTGGCCCGGCTCGGACGGTGAGCCCGGCAACGTCATCCGCCCCGAGGACCGGGAGAACTTCACCAAGCTGCTCGCCGAGTTCCGCCGGCAGCTCGACGCGTACGGGCGCACGACCCGCGCCCACCACCCGCTGACCGCGTTCCTGCCGGCCAGCCCGGCCTTCATGGATGCCGGCTACGAGGGCCGCAAGATCTTCAAGTACCTGGACTTCGCCACCGTGCAGGGGTACGACTTCCACGGCGGCTGGGACGCACGGGCCAACCAGCAGTCGGCGCTGCGCGTCCCGGCGGGCGCCCCGGACAACCCGGACTTCTCCGTCGAGGTCGCCATCGACGGGTGGATCGCCCGAGGAGCGCCGCGCGACAAGCTGGTGCTCGGCATCCCCTACTACGGTCGCGGCTGGACCGGCATCACCGGCGGCGGCAACGGTCTGTTCCAGCCGGCCACCGGGCCAGCGCCGGCCACCTTCGAGGCCGGCTACGAGGACTACAAGAACCTCAAGACCCTGGCCGGCAACGGCTACACCGTGCACCGCGACCTGCGCGCCGGGCACGCCTGGCTCTTCGACGGTACGACGTTGTGGACGTACGACGACCCGGCTGTCGTGCTGCAGAAGACGCTCTACATCCGACGGGCCGGCCTGGGCGGCGCCATGATCTGGTCGCTCGACGGCGACGACGACAACGCCACGCTGACCAAGACGATCGGCCTCGGTCTGACGACCTGGTAGCCGTACCCGATCCACCCGGCCCGCCGCCGACCGATTCCTCGGCTGGTGGCGGGCCGGCACTGCGTCACGCCGTCGGGCTGCTGTTACCCGACGTGCCGAGGTGGATGTCGACGTCGGCGGCCCCGGTCATCTGGTCGTACGCCCTGGTCTTGAGCCGGTTGGTCTGCACCTCGCCGTCGAGCAGCGCTGCCCGCAGCGCCTCCGCGTCCGTGATCTCCCTGCTGGTGACCGCGTCGGCCGCGGTCGTCGCACCCTGCACGACCTCCAGGTGAGTGCCGTCGGTGGGCATCAGCTCGGCCCACTTGGCAAGGCAGTAGACCCGCTCCGGCACCTCCTGGCACTCGCTGCCCAGGTCGGGCATCTCGTCGCCGGTGCCGAGGTGACTGGTGCGGAACGCGGCCAGTTCGTCGACGAACGCGGCCAGTTGCTCCTCCACCGCCGGCGCGAGCCGGGTCGCCACCGCCTTGCCGAAGATCCATCGCAGCGCGGCAAGCTCCATCCCGGCCCGCACCGGGAGGTAGAGCTTGGCCCAGCTGGCGTTGAGGAAGTCACTCGGGTCGCGCTCGGGGGCACGGGCGTCACCGGCCGACCACCAGCCGGGGTACGACACGAACGAGGCGCGCTCCCAGTCGAAGACCCGGTGCCAGAAGTCGATCTCCCACGCCTCGTCCCGCACACTGGCCGGGAAGTGCGCGTCGACGATCTGCGAGACCATCTCGTTGACCGGTGAGTAGCCGCCGCGCAGCCGCGCCTCGAACTCGTCCCCGGCCTCCTCGGCCGCCGCCAACACCGCGTCGCGGGTGTCCTGCCAGTCCTGCAGATCCGTGAGATAGCCCGCCACCAGCGCGTTGTACGCGGCGTCGTCGGCATTCTGGTCGACCAGCGTCGGGGTACGCCGGAACGTGGCGGCGAGCTGCACGTCGGCGCCGGGACCGGCGAGCCAGCTGGCCGCGCCGACGTGGATGCGTACCCGCAGTGCGGGCTGACCGTTGGCGTCGGTGACCACCGGAACGCCGACCACCCGAGCCGCGATGCCCGACGGCGGCCGACGGGTGATCAGGTTGAGGCTCTGCCGGATGCTCTCGATGTCGCCGTCCCACTCCCACCCGCTGTCGAAGGTGACGTCGATGTCGTAGTCGGCGCTCATGTCGCCGGTGAAGCCCCACTTGTCGAGCGTGACCACCGGGGAGTGGATGGTGCGGGTCTCCACGGCGGCCGGCACGCCGGGTGCCGGGCGCACCGGCTTGACCGGCATGGTGGGCAGCGCGGCGAGAGCGTTGTCTCTGATCCGCTGGCGCCCGTCGGTGATCTTCTTGGCGAACGCCAGCGCCGGGTCCTTCACCGTCGGCGCCCAGCACACCCGGGCGCCGTAGCGTTCGTGGGCCAGCTCCAGGCGTTGCAGCACCTTGAAGTAGTGCAGCGTGATCGGCGTCACCCGGTTGGGATTGCGGACGGTCCGCTTCGAGGTCGACTCCATGCCGGTCTCGCTCACCAACTTGAAGTCGGTCTTGTGCTGGGTGCGGTAGCGGGCGGCGACCTTGGAGGTGGCGGTCTGACTGTCCTTCACCGCGCGGCGGCTGGTCTCCTGGCTGGCCGCCGTCACGCTGCGCGTGTAGCCGATCGTGTGGCTGGCGTTGAAGGTGCCCCAGACGCCGGTCGGGCTGGTGTACTGGCCGGTGTGGCTGGCGTTGAGCCCCCAGGTGTCGGTGAGCGACTTCTGCCGCTCGAAGCCCTCCTGCAGTTCCGTGGTGAGCGCGCTGGTCAGCTCGACGTCCGTCTGCCTCTCGGTCTCGGCCTGCTCCTCCAGGGTCAGCTCACGCTTGGTGTAGGTGCGCTGCTCCAGCACCGCCTCCTCGCCGGGCGCGAGCGCCAGCGCGTAGACGTGCTCGCCGAGCGCGAAGCCCACCGGCCGGATCCGGGTCCGGTCGAGGAACGCGATGCCCACGTCGGACTGGAGCAGACCGGCGACGAACTCCGCCTCCTGGTCACCGAGGATGCTCTGACGCCGAGCCGGCGGCTCCCGGTGGATCATGCCGGAGTCCTGCCCCGGCAACGCCGCGTCGGCGGCGTCCATGTCGTTGGCCTTCCACAGCCCCGACAGACCGAGTTCCTTGAGCAGGTGCGGCAGCCGATCCTGGGACAGCCCGCCGTACCGCATCGCCTCGATCAACGCCTGCTTGACGTAGAAGGGCAGCAGCGGCGTCTGCCCGTCGTCGAAGGTGAGCTGGACCGGCACGAAGTAGTTGGAGTAGACGTAGCGGTCGGAGTGCGCGGTACTGAACCCCAGCGTCGCCAGGTCCGCCTCGGCGACGACGACTTCACCCATCGGTGCTCCTTCTAGAGTGGCAGTTGGTAGAGGGCGTGCAGACCCTGGTAGGTCATCTCGTGCGAGGTGACGAAGAACCCGGGAAACAACTGACTCAGGGCGGCCTGCCGGACGACGGTCTCCCGCACCGCGTGCGCCGTCAGCTCCTCCAGGCCGGCGACGACCTCAGCCGGCACGCCGCCCTTGCTGGCCCGCCGGTAGGCGTCCGCGATCGCCTCCCAGCGACCGTCGAACGCCTCGCCGAGGTCGTCGGCGACCGTGCCCCACGTCTTCTCGAAGCGCTCCAGCTTCGTCGACGCGGTCCAGTCCACGTTGGTGACCCGGGCCGCCTCGGCATCGACCAACAGCAGGTCGCTGCGAAGCTCACCGACGGTGGTGGACGCCTTCCAGCCGAACCGCTCGGCGAGGTGGGTGGCCAACGCCTTCTCCGCGCCGGCCGCAGCCGGGCTCCTGGTGAACCCGACGAGACGCAGCAGCAGGTCCCGGTCCGGGTGGCTGAGCAGGAGCTGGGCGACCGTCTGCCGGAGCACCGCGTCGGAGCCACGCAGGGCCGCGGCCAGCTCCGGGTTGGCCGCGCGGACCGCCTCGACGACGGTGGCCAGCGACTTCTCCGCGAACGGCTGCAATCCCGGCGAGCGGGCGACCAACTGGGCGGTCTCGGCCGCCATCCGCCGGTGTACCTGTTGGCCGAGCCGCCAGGGCTGCGCCTGCCCGGCCTTGCGCAGCGCGCGGAACTCCTCGTACGCGGCGGTCTGCAATGCCCGGTTGAACACGGTGGTCAGGCGCTGCTCGAGCTGGCGGGCGATGGCGGCCCGCACCGCGGCGGCCCGGATGTCGCGGGGGGTCTTGGGGGGTTTGAGCTCGCGCAGGTCCTCGACCCGCTTGATGATCTCGTCGAGCGCCTGGTTCAGCTCCGCCCGGGTGGCCGAACGACCGGCCGACGACACGGTCTCCGACATGCACGCCATCAGGACCGGCTTGCCGTCGGCGCTGATCAGCGCGCTGAGCCGGGCGCCCGCACCCGCCCCGGCGAACGCCTCGGCGTGTGCGGCCTGGTTGAACACCGTCAGGGTCAACTCGGCGTCGACGAGCAGCGCCCGGCCCTGCCGGAACAACGCGTCGAGCACCTTCGGGGGGAACAGAGTACGCAGCACCGCCAGGCCCACCTGCGGCGTGGCGAGCAGTGCCGCCCGGCCGATCGCGACGAGCAGCGCGGCGATCTGGGTGGTCAGGAGACGGACCTCGGCGGCGGCCTCCCGGGCGCCCACGATCAGCAGCGGCACGTACCGGATCGCCGCGCGCACCGCCACGCCACCGAGTAGCCGGACCAGGTGGACCAGGCCGGTCAGCACCTGGAACAGGTCGCCGGCGATCCGGCCGAGCAGCCGGCCGGCGGCGAACGGGTCGAGATCCTCCAGGTGCCGCCCGAATTCCGTCGCCCAGCCGCGCCAGAGCGTCAACAGCCGCTCGGGCACGGTGCTCGGGTCCAGCGCGGCCACGACGCCGGCCAGCGCCTCGCGGACGACGGTGGCCTGCTCGGCTAGGCGTCGCAGGCCGGCCCGGGGGTCCACGGTGAGCACGATCAGGGTGGTGAACTGCTCCTGCTGGAGCCGACCGACGAGCTGCACGAGTTTGCCGAGGTCGACCGCCACGGTCGCCAACGACTCCCCGACGCCCACCAGGAAGCCGTCGAGGAACAGCTTCGGATTGATGCCGTTCCAGGCCGCGTAGTGGCGCATCGCGTCGAGCAGCGCGGGGTCGAGGCCGAGCAGGAACCGGCGGAACGCGCCGTCCGCGTCGACGTCGGAGGCCGCCAGGTCGAAGAACTTCTCGGTCAGCCCGAGCCTCGTCAGCATCGCGACCAGGTCCCAGACGTTGTCGGCGGAGATGCGGCCGGTCATCGCCTGCACCACCCGGTCGCGGGTCATCGAGCGGGTGGCGTGCGCGTCCACCCAGTACCGTACGGTCAGCGCGACGAACTCCACCCGCGGATCCTGGGTCCGTAGGCCGTAGACCGCCGCCCGGTTCTCGGCGGACACCCGCGGCACACTGAACCAGTCCCGGATCATGACGGTCTCGCCCGTCGGTTGCCCCAACGTCCCCACCTCCTCCGGCGCAGTGCACTGTCCGGGCAAGGGGATTCGGGCGGTAGCGCTGGGTCGAGAACCCGACATCGATCCACTTCGGAGCTCGGCATCGGGTCACGGTGCGGCGATCGATATCGGTCATCGTCGAGGCGATTGACGCATCGACGACTGTTTGGTTCGGGCAGCCGGTCGACCTGGTCGGGTCGAAGCGGCTCAGCGGTCGTTCGTCTCGACCCTCGGCCGGTGATCGGCCGGAGCACGCACCGCGCTCGCGATGAGCGCCGTCACCTGATCCATGTCACGAGCACCGCGCACGTCCAACTCGGCCGACCAGCCGTCCGCACGGGTGAGCCGCACCGTCACGTCGTCGCGGCGGTGGGTCAACCAGCCGGCGATCGACTGCACCAGCACCATGACGGCACCGCCATCGTGGACGGCGACCACCAGCACGTCGGTGGCGGCCGCGGCGGGCGCGGTGGTCACACCCTCACGCAGCCGGTCCTCGGCGCGAAGCCAGGACCCCAGAGAACGTCGAGCATCGGCAGAGGGAAGATCCGGACAGACCGACAGCGTGATCGTCTCCTGAGACGCGGGCAACGTCTTCTCCTTCCGGCGAAGGCCAACCCCACTGCGTCATCCTGCCAGCCGGCGTGACCATCGGCAGCCCGCGCAGTCACCGGAGTCGATCAGAGCTTGACCGTCGCGTCCGCCCGTCCATAGGCTCCGGCCACTGCGAGGCTTTCCCCCAGGAAGGGAACCCGAGAGATGGTCCCATCGTCGCGTCCGTTCTGGACCCTCCCTGCGAAGCGGCTGGCCAGCGCCGCCACGATCGCGCTCCTGCTCGGTACGGCTCCCCTGCTCAGCGGCCCGGCAGCCGCGAGCGCGCCCCGGCCGACCCCGTGCAGCAGCGACCCGACCGCCCGGCTGACCACAGTGCCCAGCCCGGACGCCGTGCTCGGCTTCCCGCTCGGCGCGGGACAGGAGCGGGTCGTCACCAACGACGAGGTCCGGACCTACCTCGGGGCGGTCGATCGCGCCTCGAACCGGGTCGTGACCGGCGTGATGACCACCAGTGTGCTCGGCCAGCCGTTGCCGTACGCGGTGGTGTCCAACGAGCGTCACGTGCGGCCCGCCGCGCTTCGCGAGATCGCCGACGACATCCGGGACCTGCGCGACCCACGCCGGACCAGCGCTCGGACGGCCGCCCGGACGGCGAAGGACAGCCCGGCCATCGTCTGGGTCACCGCGAACGTGCACGGCGGAGAGAAGAGCGGCGCCGACGCGGCGCTCAAGACGCTGTACGAGTTGGCCGCGGGCCTGTCCTGCGATGTCGCCCGGCGCAACGACAACCTGGTCACCATCATCGTCCCCACCCAGAACCCGGACGGCCGTGACGCGACCCGCCGGCAGAACGAGTTCGGCTTCGACCTGAACCGGGACTGGTTCGCCCGCACCCAACAGGAGACCGACGGCAAGCTCGAACTGCTGCGCCGCTACCCGCCGCAGGTGCTCATCGACGCCCACGAGATGGGCGGCCGGCAGTACTTCTTCCCGCCCAACGCCGATCCGATCCACCACGAGATCGCCGGCGAGGCGGTGGACTGGATCAACCGCATCGGCGAGGCCAACAAGGCCGGCTTCGGCTTCAACGGGGCCTGCGACGACACCGTCACCACCGAGTGCTACTTCAACTACGACACGTACGACATGTTCTTCATGGGCTACGGCGACACCGTGCCGACCACCGGCTTCGGCGCGGCCGGCATGACGTACGAGAAGGGTAGCGCGTCGGCGGTGGCCGACCGGGTCCAGCAGCAGTTCCACACCCAGTGGTCGACGCTCGGCTGGGCCGCCGCGAACAAGCGCGAGGTGCTGGACGGCTACTTCGACATCTGGACCGACGCGCTCGCCCAGGGCAGGGCGGGCACGCTGGAGCCGAACGAGGTGGTGCAGCCCACGAACGAGGTGCAGTTCCCGGTGCCGGACCTCACCATCCGCTCGTACTTCCTGCTGCCCGACCGGCAGCTCGCCGACGTCCGCCAACTCGTCGAGCGGCTACGCCGGATGGACGTCGAGGTGTACGAGGTGCAGAGGGCGACCCGGGTGCCCACCGCGCGGGTCTTCGGCGGGCGCAGCGCCACGAACGTGACAGTGCCCAAGGGCGCGTACTGGATTCCGATGGACCAGCCGCAGAAGCACTGGATCCAGGCCGTCATGGGCGAGGACCCGTACGTCCCGTTCCCGTACTTCTACGACGTGTCGTCCTGGAGCAACCCGCTGCTGATGGGCATCAACACCATCTACACCGGAGACACCGTCCGGCCGAAGGCCGAACTGGTGCGCAAGGTCTCCGGCGGTCGCACCGGTGCGGCGTGGCCCTGGGGCTCGTACACGTACCCGCTGGATTCGGCCGCCGCCGCGGAGTTCACCTTCACCCTGCTCGGCCGTGGCGTACCCCTGGTCCGGGATCTCACGACCAGCAGGGTCGCCATCCCGGCCACCACGGTGAGCCGGACCGTGGACGAGCTGGCCACGAGGCTGGGTGTCACGCTCACCCCGGGTGGTCGGCCCTCCGGCACCCGCCTCGATCTGCCCGACGTGGGGCTGTTCCAGGGCACCGGCATCTCCACCACCTCCGGTTCGCACGGCGAGGCCCGCTACGTGCTCGGCAAGCGGTGGGGGCTCGACCTCACTCCGGTCACCACGGCCGACATCAACGACAACACCGAGGCGTTCACCGGGCGTACCGTGCTGGTGGTGCCGGACGGCAGCAGCGCCACCGGCGGTCTGACCGCCACCGGGCAGGCCAACCTGCGTGACTGGATCGGCCAGGGCCACACCTACCTCGGGCTGCGCAACGAGGGCACCCGCATCGCCCGCGCCGCCGGGCTCACCTCGACCACCGAGAAGACGAAACCTGCTGACTACCTGGTGATCGGCTCGCACCTGCGCGTCGACGTCGACCAGGACAGCCCGGTGGCGGTGGGTCGCCCGGCGGAGGACTTCGAGTTCAACAACAGCGACCCGATCCTCACCCCGAGCACCACCGGGACGAACGTGCTCACCTACCCGACTGGCGACACGTTCTGGGCCAACGGTTTCACCGTCGGCGCGGACACGTTGAAGGGCACGGCGGCCGTCGTCGACGAACCGACCGGCGCCGGTCGGGCGGTGCTGTTCGCGTTCAATCCGCTCTTCCGCGCGTACAACGAAAATGGCCTGCACCTGGTCGCCAACACGCTGCTCTACCCGGCGACCACCGCGCCCGACGCGCGGCGACCGGCCGGCGTCGGCGCGGCGCGCGCCAGCGCCGCCGCCGCGCCGGTGACGCCGGACCTCGGCGGCGGATGGCGGCCGATCACCATCCAGGTGGCGGCCGGCGACCTGCCCCGCACCCGGGCGATCGTCGAACGCTTCAGCACCGACGCGCAGGCGTCCGAGAAGAACGGCTCGGCGTACGTCGTGATCCCGAACCCGCGGGGGCTCCAGGTGGACGAACACCCGTTCGCGAGGGATCTGGTACGCGCCCTGCGCGACGCGAAGGTGCCGTTGCGGTCGGTGGTCAGCTGACCGACCCGTGCACGGCGAAGCGCCCGCCCCTCGCGTTGGGGGCGGGCGCTTCCGTGCGTGCTGAGGGCTACGGCCGCCGGGCTACCTCGGTGACGAACGCCCGCCAGGCCACCGGCCCGAAGACGAGCGCCGGCCCCTCGGGGTCCTTCGAGTCCCGCTAGAACGCTTCGTCAGATCACCCCGGCGAGAACTGCCTGAACGTAGTCACCTACCCAGCGGAGTGTAACCACCGGCGCGGCTGGCAAGAGACCCCGAAACGCGGTGGAGGCGTTCTCGCCCAGGGCCCGAGCAGATCTTGGACAGTTTCCGTTACGGCGTAACGGAAACTGTCCAAGATCTGGTGGTGGGGCGGCGCTGCTCATGGTGGGCACCCTGCTCTGGGCGGCGCTCAACGGCGGGATCCGAGCGGACCAGGCCGCAGCGGTAGTTCGGCCGAGTGGCGCAGGCCGGCTTACGGCTTGCGGCCGACGCCGCTGTAGCCGGTGCGGGCGACCTGTGGGTCCTCGGTGGAGGGCGGTTCGGCGTACGGCCACATGTTGACCAGGCCGGGCGACTCCAGGACGAAGTCGCCGAAGAACCGGGAGATGTCCGCGTGGCTCCGCGGCACGAAGGGGCTGTTCGCTCGCGCGTAGACAGCGGAGATCCGGGCCATCAGGTCGGGGTGCGTGTCGGTGCTGGCGTGCGACAGCGCCAGGTAGCTGCCGGGGGCGAGCGCGTCGCGGTAGGTGGCCACGATCCGCTGCGGGTCCTGCTCGTCGGGCACCAGGTGCAGCACGAACATCATCAGCACCGCGACCGGGCTACCGAGGTCGACCGCGGCGCTGATCTCCGGGTGGTCGAGCACCTGCCGGGGATCGCGCAGGTCGGCCTGGACCACCGACACCGACGGCGAGCCGGCGAGCAAGGCGCGGCCGTGCGCACAGACCACCGGATCGTTGTCGACGTAGACGACCCGCACGTCCGGGTCGACGCGGTGCGCGATCTCGTGGACGTTGTCCCGGGTCGGCAGCCCGGACCCGAGGTCGATGATCTGTCGGATGCCCCGCTCCTGCACGAGGTGCCGGACCGTCCGGGCGATCAGGTCACGGCCCTGCCGGGCAGCCTCGGGCATCCACGGCGCTACCTGCAACACCATCTCGGCGGCGGCCCGGTCGGCGGCGAAGTTGTCCTTCCCGCCGAGGTAGTAGTCGAACATCCGCGCCGCGTTCGGCCTGTCCGGTTGCAGGGCTACCTCCGGCTGCGACTGCGACTGCGACTGCGTCATGATCGACCACCTCTCCCCCCGCTGCCCGGTCCCGCAGCATAACGCCGACAATGATCGATTTACGCCCGCCCGTCCCCGACCAGACATCGGTCGGGGACGGGCCGTTGAGCGTCCTTCGCGCGGGGCAGTGACCTGTCGCCGTGGTCGGCGACCAGGTCACCCGACGCTAGGCGACGCCGCTGCGCCACCGGTCACAGGTGTCGGTGGCCCAGGCGGGCTGGTCCACGCAGGAGCGGAAGCGGACGGTGCGTCCCTCGCCGAAGTTGTGGTCCCACTGCGAGCAGTCGCCGCTGCTTCCCGGGTTGTAGTGCGAGCCGGTCTGCAGGGACCCGTCGATGCGGACGTACTCGAAGGCCACGTACGAGATCAGGCCGTCCGAGGACGTGTCGCAGTTCTCGAACTTGTCTCCGTAGCTGATGAACCGCGACGACGAGCCGGTCACCGAGGACGACGCGTCGGTCCCGGCGTACGCGCTGGTTCCGGTCGCGAGAATCGTCGCCGTCGCGGCGACGGCAACCACACTGAGCTTCCCGACCGTCCTCATGCGACGCCCACCACCCAGTTGCTGCAGGGGTCCGGGATGATTCCCGGCATGTCGGCGCAGGCACGGAAGGTGACGCTGCGGCCCTCACCGAAGTTGTGGTCGTACGAGGCGCAGGTCCCGCTACCGAGGCCGTTGTACTCGATGTCGTGCTGGAGACTGCCGTCCTTGCGGATGTACTTGTACTCGTTGTAGACGTTCAACCCGTCGGTCGAGGTGTCGCAGACCGAAAACGAGTCACCGTAACTGGTGAACGTCACCTTCGCGCCGGACATCGTGGCCACCCGGTCGGTTCCGGCGTGGGCGATGCCGCCCGTGCCCAGCAGGACCGCCGCGGTCGTCGCGGTGACGACGAGCGGTCGTTTCAGCCATCCCATGTCGTTGCCCTCCATCTCGTTTCCAGCCCGTCCTGGGCTGTCCCGACCGACTATCGGCGTCGGGTCTGGGATCGGTCTGGGACGGATCTGGTATCCGCTGGTCCCACCGGGGTAAGGCATTGACGGGGCCTCGGGGAGGAGACGCGGGTGGCGGTGCGATTCGGCTTGCTCGGGGACGTCGTGGCGACCGTCGACGACCGCCCGGTCGCCCTCGGGCACGCCCGACAGCAATGCGTCCTGGCCGCGCTGCTCGTCGACGTCAATCGGGCCGTCTCCGTCGACCAGCTCATCGACCGGGTCTGGGGCGACAGCCCACCGCAACGCGCCCGGGACACCCTCTACGGCTACCTGTACCGCTTGCGCCGCAGTCTGGCCGACGTCTCCGACGCGGCGATCACTCGCCGGTCCGGCGGCTATCTGCTGGCCGCCGACGAGCTGGCGGTGGACCTGCACCGCTTCCGCCATCTGCGGGACAGGGCCCGCGCCGAACGGTCCGAGGACGACCGCCTCGCCCTGTTCGACAGGGCACTCGGTCTCTGGCGCGGTGACCCGTTCTCCGGGCTGGACGCATTCTGGCTCGACAGCGTGCGGACGGATCTGGAGCAGGAGAAGCTCACAGCGGAGCTCGAACGCGTCGATGCGGCGCTGCGGGTCGGCCACCACGACGAGGTGCTGGCGGACCTGTCGCGGCTCGGGTCGGGGCAACCGTTGAACGAGCGTCTGGCCGGCCAGATGATGCTCGCGCTCTCCGGCGCCGGCCGCTCGGCCGAGGCGCTGGAACACTACCGGCGTTTTCGGGACCTGCTGGTCGAGGAACTCGGTGTGGAGCCGAGCCCGCATCTTCAGCAGCTGCACCGGTCGATCCTGACGCCGGATGTCGCGGCGGACCCGCCCCCGGCCGGCTCACCGGTCCCCCGACAACTGCCGATGCCGTCCGGGTCGTTCACCGGCCGGTCCGAGGATCTGGCGCAGCTCGACGCGGCCCTGCTGCCGTACGGGGAAACGACCGCTACCGCGGTGGCGGTGAGCGGCACCGGCGGGATCGGCAAGACCTGGCTCGCGCTGCACTGGGCAGCCGGCCACCTCGACCGGTACCCGGACGGTCAGCTCTTCGTCAACCTCAGCGGCTTTCATCCCACCGAACCGCCGATGAGCCCGGCCGGCGCGGTACGCGCGATTCTGGACGCGCTCGACGTCGCGACGGACGCCGTGCCGGCGGACCTCGACTCCCAGATCGGGTTGTACCGGAGCCTGGTGGCCGACCGACGGATGCTGATCGTGCTCGACGACGCCCGGGACCCCGATCAGGTCCGCCCGCTGCTGCCGGGCTCGGCCAGTTGCGCGGTCCTGGTGACCAGCCGGAATCAGATGTCGGGCCTGGTCGCGACCGAAGGGATCCGTCCGCTGCCACTCGGCTGCCTGAGCCGGAACGAGGCCCTTGACCTCCTCGCCGGCCGGCTCGGCCCGGACCGGCTCTCGACCGAGGCGGACGCGGCGGCCAGCATCGTCTCCGCCTGCGCCGGCCTGCCGCTCGCCCTCTCGATCGTGGCGGCCCGGGCCGCCACGAACCCGGCCCTGTCGCTCCAGGACCTGGCCGACGAACTCACCGATCAACACCTTGGGTTGGACGCCCTGGCCGACCGCGACGCCGTCGCCGACGTGCGGTCGGTCATCGCCGCGTCCTGTCGGGCGCTCAGCGCGCCGGCGGCCACGCTGTTCCGCCTTCTCGCGCTCTACGCCGGCCCGGACGTCAGCCTGCCGGCGGTGGCCAGCCTCGTCGGGCTGCCCGTTGCGCAGGTGCGTGAACCGCTCGACGAGCTGCTCGGGGCCCACCTGGTGGACCTCACCGGCCCGGATCGCCATACGTGCCACGACCTGCTGCGGGCGTACGCCGGCGAGCTGCTGGACGACAACGACCGGGCACCCGCGGTGCGCCGGCTGTACGACCACTGGCTGCACACGGCTCACGCTGCCGCGCTGACGATCGAGCCGCATCGGGACCGCATCGACCTGCCACCGCCGACCGCCGGGACGGCCGTCGCGTCGTTCACCGACAGCGAGCAGGCACAGCAGTGGCTCGACGCCGAACGGCCCGTGCTTCTCGCCGCCATCGACCAGGCCGCCGAATCCGGCCTGGACGGTCACGCCTGGCGGCTGGCCTGGGCCGTCACCACCTACCTCAGCAGGCTGTCGCGATGGTCGGATCTGGCCGCGGCCCAGCGGACCGCGGTGACCGCGGCGGCGCGGGTGGGTGACCTCGTCGGGGAGGCACACGGCCACCGCGATCTCGGCCTGGCGCTGCACCAGCTCGGCGAGCTGGCCGACGGGCTGGACCACCTTCGGTGCGCCGGCGAGCTGTTCGGGCGGCTTGGCGACCGGGTCGGCGAGGCGTACGTCGCGCTCTACCTGGGCTGGGTGTACGAGGGGCAGGGCCAGCACCGGGAGGCGCTGGAGTGCGACGAGCGGGCCCTCGCCCTCTTCGGCGAGGTCGGCCACCTGGTCGGGCGGGCGAAGGCCCTCAACGCCATCGGCTGGGATCACGCCCGTCTCGGCGACCATCATCGGGCCGCCGACCACTGCCAGCGCGCCCTCGCGTTGCACGAGGAGGTCGGCAACCTGACCGGGGCGGCCAAGACCTGGGACAGCCTCGGCTACGTCCACCATCAGCGGGGTGACTCCGACGAGGCAGGCGCCTGCTATCGGAGGGCGCTGGAGCTCTACGAGCAGTCGGATGACCGGTGGGGCGTGGCTGAGACGTCGACCCGGCTGGGCGACGTCCTGCACGACGCGGGTGACGTCGAGGCGGCCCGGGACACCTGGCTGCGGGCGTTGCGCCAGCTCACCGACGACAATCCGGTGGAGATCGCCGAGTTGCGCCGTCGACTCGACAGCGCCGACTCGCCGTGACACAGCGACCGCGGCTCGCGGGTGCGGCACGTGGTGGTCCGGCCGACCAGGCGAACGGGTCGACCGGACCACAGTGGTGTCAGCTGGTGCTACAGATGGTGCCGTTAAGGGTGAACGCCGTGGGCAGCACGTTCGGCCCGCCGTACGCGCCGACGAAGCCGGCGCTCACCGTGCCACCGGGGGCGATCTGCCGGTTGTCGGTGGTGGGCGTGACCCGCACCGCGGTGCCGACTTGTTCCCAGGTGGCGCTCCAACCGCTGCTCACCTGTTGCCAACCGGTGGGCCAGGTCCAGGTGAGCGTCCAGCCGTTGATCGGGCTGGACCCGTTGTTGATGATCTCGACGCCACCGACGTAACCGTTGCCCCAGTCGTTGTTGGCGCTGAAGCGGACGGTGCACGTACTGGCGGCAGGGCTGCCGGTGGCGAAGGTGAGCGGCGGTGAGGCCCAGGAGATCCGCCCGGCGGTGTCGCGGGCCAGCACGTTGACGGTGTACCTGCTGCCCGGCACGAGGTTGTCGACGGTGAACGAGGTGCTCGTCGTCTCGCCGACCTGCTCGCTGACCGCGCCGTACTGCCGGTACACCTCGTACTTCGCGATCGGGCTGGCGCCCGGGGCGGACGCCGGCCAGGTGATCGTCGCGGCGCGGTCGGTGACGCCGCTCGCGGTCGGCTGGCCCGGTGTCGCCGGCCGTCCGGCGGTGGTGCCGGCAGCACGCAGCACGAGCGTGGTCAGCGAGTACGCGGGCAGCGTCCGGCTGGTCGCCGAGCCGGACTGGCTGGTGACGATGCCGGTGGCCCCGTTGGCGAGGGTGGACACCGTCGGCGCGACGGTCGACGGGGTGAACCCGGAGTAGTCGATGGTGACCGGGTGGTCGTTGTCCGGGTCCTTGTTCACCAGCAGCACGGCGAGGTCACCGTTGCTCCGGCGGACGGCGTGGGCGGTGACCAGAGGCTCGTCGGTGCCAGCGCGAACGAACTGGTCGCCGGTCTTCGCGAAGAGCTTCATCATGCTCAGCCCGTGGTACGGCGCGAACGGTGTGTTCAGCGGCGGTTGACAGACCGAGCCGTCCTCGGTGCAGGCTCCGCTGGAGAGCATCCCGAAGTCGCCGTAGTCGGTCTGACCGGCCACCTGCGTCACGGTGCCCATGCCGTTGTGCACGTTCCACCAGTGGGCGGTGAAGACGCCGTTCTCCAGCAGGCCGCTGTAGACGTCGGCAAGGAACAGCGCGGCCGGTTGGGTGTTCCGGCCGGCGTCGACGTTCAGCTCGGTGAAGCTGATGCCGATGCGGTCGGCGTTCGGGCCGGCGTACCGGGCGAGCTGCTGTCGCAGCAGGTAGGTGGCGTCGGGGAGGTGGTTGACGCGGGCCAGCGACTCGGCGGCGGTGCCGCCCGGGTACCAGTGCACGTCCACGAAGTCGATCTTCGGGCCGGCGATGGAGAGCACGGTCTGGTTCCACGGGCCCGGATCGCTCCCGGCGGTGATCCCGTCCGGCCAGTTGCCCGGCATGGTCAGCACCGCTCCGACCTTGATGCTCGGGTCGACCGCCTTCATCGCGTCGGCGTACTCGACCACCAGCCTCGCGTACTGTGTGGCGCTCTTGTCGGGGTGGTCGTCGGCCTCCCACGCGGATCCGTAGTGGCCGTTGCCGTAGTTCTCGTTGCCGACGGTCCAGTAACGCGCGTCGTAGCCCTTTGTCACGTTGGCGTACCGCACCCAGTCGGCTGCCTCGGCGGGCGAGCCGGTGCCGTAGTTCGCGATGATCATCGGCTGCGCGCCGACGCGCCGGACCGCCGCCATGAAGGTGTCGAAGTCGGTGCCCGGCGCGACGTAACCGCCGGGCGCGGTGTGATCCTTCCAGTGGTAGATGTCGGCGTACGAGCCGCCGGGGTAGCGCATCATCTGCACACCGGCGTTCCTGAGCAGGTCCGATGTCTCGGCGGTGCCGATGTTCGAGTCCCAGATGGCGTGGTTGACGCCGAGAGCGGTGTCCGGGACGCTCGCCAGTCCCGCGCGGGTGTTGACGGTCACGGTGACCGGGTCGGCCGCCGCGCTGGCGGTTGGTGGGTTGAGGCCCGCGAGCGCGCTCGCGGCGAGCAGCAAGCCCGCCAGGAGTGCTGCTCGGGTCTTCGGTTTACGCATGGGCGGGGTTCCTTCGCGCAGACTAGCCGCCCGACCGGTCAGGGTGCGACCGGTGACGGGCGATCTCGGGGACGGCAGACTCGGGTTGGTCCATCGCTCGTGTCACCGCCCCCCGAGATCACCTCTGGATCCCGGCTGCCCAGTGGACGGACGTCAGCCCCGCGCGCGGCTGTTCATCGACGTACCACAATGGCACTGTCGGTTGGACAATCTCAAGCCGTGGAAGCCGTGAACGCCCCGACATGTGATCGACAATCATCGGACATTACAGGTTGACGAACGGCATGTTATCGCTCACAGTCGATGCGAGGCGATCAGCGCGCGCGGCTCACCGGGAGGCCCATCGCTGGCTCGACCTCAGTGGCCAGGACGTCCCTGGGCAGGTGGACGTCGCATCAGGATCCGTCAGCAGCCGCCGGTGACCCGCGGCGGCCGTCGCGCGCCCGGAACCACCCGTACGTCGTCGTCGACGCGCCTGCGCCGGACCGCCGCCGGGTCCCCCACTCACGACAAGAGGAGCCGCCGATGAGATCAAGGATCGCACTGCTGGCCGCCGCGCTGGCGACGACCCTGGCGACGATGACGGCAGTGGTCACGGTCGCCACCCCGGCGTCGGCCGCGACGCTCACCCAGGTGACCAACTTCGGCACCAACCCGACGAACCTCCAGATGCACCTGTACGTGCCGGACCGGGTCGCGGCTCAGCCGGCCCTGCTCCTCGCCCTGCACTACTGCACGGGCAGCGGTCCGGCGGTGCACAGCGGCTTCGGCCTGAGCACCCTCGCCGACCGCTACGGCTTCATCGTGATCTACCCGTCGGTGACCCGGAGCAGCAAGTGTTGGGACGTATCGTCACCGCAGGCCCTGCGGCGCGACGGCGGCAGCGACCCGGTGGGCCTCAAGTCCATGGTCGACCACGTGCGGAGCCGCTACCCGGTCGACGCCAACCGGATCGGCGTGGGTGGGTTCTCCTCCGGCGCCATGATGACCAACGTCATGGTCGGCCTCTACCCGGATCTGTTCCACGCCGGGTTCAGCTCCTCCGGGGTCCCGTTCGGGTGCTTCGCCACCACCAACGGCGCGGAGTGGAACAGCGAGTGCTCCGGCGGTCGAATCGTCCGGACCGGGCAGCAGTGGGGTGACCTGGTCCGCAACGCCTACCCCGGTTACTCCGGCAAGCGACCCCGGTTCCAGATCTGGCACGGCACCACGGACACCACGTTGAGCTACGTCAACTTCGGCGAGCAGATCAAG
This sequence comes from Micromonospora sp. NPDC047644, assembly GCF_040704315.1. NCBI lineage: Bacteria > Bacillati > Actinomycetota > Actinomycetes > Micromonosporales > Micromonosporaceae > Micromonospora > Micromonospora sp. NPDC047644. The sequence goes on along the minus strand of NZ_JBEYSY010000008.1, from coordinate 270,285 downwards.
CAGTGGACCAACGTGCAGGGCGTGTCGCAGACCCCCAGCTTCACCGACTCCCCGCAGGCCAGCGCCGTCCGTACCCGGTACGGAGGGACCGGCGGCACGGCGCCCGTCGAGGCGATCAGCTTCCAGGGGTACGGCCACTCCATCCCGTTCGACGCCGCGCAGGCCATCCGGTTCCTCGGCTTCGACACCACCAACCCCACCACGCCGCCACCCGCCGGCACGTCCGCGCCGCTGCGCAACGCCGCCGCCAACCGCTGCCTCGACGTCCCGTCGCGGTCGCATACCAACGGCACCCAACTGACGTTGTGGGACTGCAACGGCGGCACCAACCAGCAGTGGACGCCGACCGCCGCGAAACAACTCCAGGTGTACGGCACGAAGTGCCTGGACGCCGAGGGCGCCGGGACCTCGCCGGGCACCCGGGTGATCATCTGGGACTGCAACGGCGGCACCAACCAGCAGTGGAACGTCAACACCGATGGCACGGTGACCGGAGCGCAGTCCGGCCTGTGCCTGACGCCCAACGCCGGCGGAACCGCCAACGGCACCCCTGCGGTCCTGTCGAGCTGCAACGGCTCGAACAGCCAACGGTGGTCCCGAAGCTGACGCGGTGACCGACGGCGGCGTACCCCGTCGGTTGGTCGTGCGGGTGTGCGTCCCGCTGCTCGGGCCCGGACTCCGAACAGCGGGACGCAACCCGGCGGCCAGGGCCGGGATCGACGGTCGCCATCAGGGCGGCCCAACTGCGGGCCACTGCTCAGCGGTGCGCTGGCAGGTGGGCGGGCCGGTCGTCGTCGCACGACTGTCCCGGCTGCTGCGGTGCCCTGGAATCCCGGTGGCCGTTCACGCCTCGGCCGCGTGGCGCGCGGGTCGCCCGGTGGTGGTCTCGGGCCGTCTCGCGCCGGCCACGTGCCACCCGCCCCACGCCACGATCGTCATCTGTCACGCCCCGGGCCAATGGCGACAGCTCCGTCACAGCGGCCTGAGATCGGTCGAGCATTGACGACTGTCCGTCACGTTAACGTTAACAGTAAGCAATTGTCCATAGACAATCGCCTTCTCCGCCGCTCTGGAGGGGCTGCCGCTCACCGACACCGCCGCCTCTGAGGTTTTCGCGACGGCAGCTCGGCTACCTTACGGACCGAGGAGGCGGCTATCGACCGAAGCGGTCGCTGACATCCACGCCGTCCGGCAGGACGTCCGTCAACCGGATCCGCACGCGGGTGCGGACCACCTCGGTACCCCTGCCGAAGCTGGTCGGCATCCGCCGCTTCCGCCACTCCCGCAGCGGCTTCGCCGCCTCCCGCTTACGGCGCTTGAGGATCGCCTCGGCGGCGATGACGTCAGCGTGCCGGCCCTCGACGACCTCCAGCAGTTCGGCACCCCCACGGAGATGCTCCCGCACCCTCGGCATCCCGCCCACGCCGAACTTCAGCAGCCCGCGATGCCTGAACAGGTAGAGCAGGTAGGGCGTGTCCCGCAACGCCGCGAACGACCGGTCACCGGCCTCCGGCGGACAGGTGACGCAGCCCTTACCCGGGCCGGTCAGCCGCTGCCAGGACCCGCACCGGAGATGCACGCCCCAGGTCCCGTGCGACATGGGTTGCCGCCGTTGCCCGAACCAGGGTAGGCCGTGAACGTCCCCGGCCAGATCAGTCCAGCCGTCGCCGCGACGGCGGTCGAGATCATTGCCGAGCGCTACCGCGGCGCGGAACTCGGCGGCGGCGCGCGGTGAGACAGCATCGTCGGTGGCCACATCGGCGAACTGGCGTACCTGGTGAGCCAGTGCCGGCTCCGCCGACAGCCGGGAAAGCAGCTCCCGGCCGCTGTCGAGCGCTGATCCCGAGGAGCGCTCGTCGAGGCAGATGTGGCAGCGGGTCCGCCAACCCTTGCGGCAGATCCGGTGGTTGCCGCAGCCGCGGCACCGGTGGATGTCGACGCCGCTTTCGGCCGGAAGGACGCCGAGAGGCTCCATCTGGTCCGCGACCAGCGCCGCGCACGGAGGACAGTGCGCGTACCAGGCGATGTCCGGACCACGCCGACGCGTGTTGGCCCTGCCGTGGACGGTGTCACCACAGTTCACGCAGGCGAACCCATCCGACACCGCTGACGTCCTCAACTCGGGTGCCGCGACCATCTGCCCTCCCGTCGGTTGCTGGGCACGTGACCCGGATACCGAAGCAGACGCACGCCCCTGAGCCGCAGGTCAGTCGGAAAGGCGACTCACGACGCGACCCCGACCACGACGGGCGGCACATACCCCGGTGCTGACCGCTGATTCGGCTGCCGCACCGGGGCGACAGCGACGCCGACGACAGCCGCGAGCGCGGGCGCAATAGCCTTGCGGCATGCGGGGACGATTCGGCGCGGCCAGACGCTGGTACGGGAAGCACCCGTTGGTCCGTCGTACGGTCGTCGCGCTCGCGGTGGGGACCGTGGTGCTGACCGGCAGCACGATGGCCAGCGTGACGTGGATCCGCGACATCGCGCAGGGCCACCTCTACGGCGAGTCCGAGGTGCCGGTCGCCCCGGTCGCCCTGGTCCTGGGCACCAAGGTGGACGCCGACGGCACGCCCTCACCCGTCCTCGCCGCCCGGTTGGAGATCGCGCGGCGGCTGTTCGACGCCGGCAAGGTGCGGGCGATCCTCGTGTCGGGCGACAACATGAACGCCGACTACAACGAGCCGGCCGCGATGCGGAACTGGCTGGTCGAGCGGGGCGTGCCAGCGCACAAGGTGGTGCCGGACTACGCCGGTTTCGACACCTACGACTCATGTGCGCGCGCTGAGCGGATCTTCGGGGTGCGGCGGGCCACGGTGGTGACCCAGACCTTCCATCTTCCGCGCGCCGTGGCGCTGTGCCGCCGCCTCGGCATCGACGCCAACGGCGTGGGCGACGACAGCGCGAAGCGGTACGCCCAGACGTGGTGGTTCAGTTCGTACCGGGAGAACGGCGCCTGCCTGAAGGCCGCGCTGGAGTTGCTCTCCGGTCGGGATCCGGCGCACCTCGGCCGCCGGGAGACAGGCGTCGACGACGCGTTGCGCAGCGACTAGGCAGGGTCACGATCGTCTTGGCGCGGCGCTGTCGCGGACGATGAGTTCGGTGGCGAGTTCGACCCGAGGGCTCTCGGTCCGCTCGCCGCCGGCGAGGCGCAGCACGGTCCGCGCGGCCAGCATGCCCATCTCGGCCAGGGGTTGCCGGACGGTGGTCAGCGGCGGTGAGCACCAGCGCACCTCCGGCAGATCGTCGAAGCCGACCACGCTGATGTCGTCGGGCACCCGCAGACCCCGTTTACGGACCGCCTCGTAGACGCCGAGGGCCATCTGATCGCTGGAGGCGCAGATGGCGGTGGGCGGGTCGGGCAGGGCCAGCAGTTGGGTGCCCGCGGTGAAGCCGGCCTCGTGATAGAAGTTGCCGGGGCGGATCAGGGCGTCGTCGATGGGGATCCCGGCGGCGCCGAGGGCGGCGCGGTAACCGTCCATCCGAGCCCGACTGCACATCAGGTGCGGCGGCCCAGCGATGAAGCCGATGCGGCGGTGACCGAGGCTGATCAGGTACTGGTTGGCGCTGAGGCTGCCCGCCCAGTTGGTGGCGCCGATGGTGGGTGACTCCTGGGGGTCGACCCCGGCCGGGTCGATGATGACGACCGGCAGGTGCAGCCGGCGCAGCTCGGCCTGCAACGGTGGATTCACCATCGAGGTCACGAAGATGATTCCCTCGGTGGAACGCGTCCGCATGTTGTCCAGCCACTGCTTGGCCGAGGAGATGCGCCAGTGGATGGCCGACACGACGGTGCCGACGCCACTGGTCTGGCCGACGTCCTCCACCCCACGGATGATCTCCACGGCCCACGGGCTGTCCAGGTCGTTGAAGACCAGATCGATGAGGGCGGCGTCGGTACGCCGCGACGGCGAGCGGCGACGGTAGCCGTGCCGGTTCAGTAGTTCCTCGACGCGTTCCCGGGTGTCGGGGGCGACGTCGGATCGGCCGTTGATGACCCGGGAGACGGTGGGCACGGAAACTCCGGCCAACCGCGCGATCATGGCGATGGTGACGTTTCGGCCGTTCTCCGTACCCACGGTCCCCCCTGCGGAGCTATGGATCTCCGAAACTTTCAATGCTTCGCCGGTAATGCCGATCGATGGCCGGCACGCTACGAGCTGTTGTCCCAGCGGTCAAGACCTCTGTCCTATTGCGAAAGGACCGGCTAGCGTAAGGAGAGCTTCCAGTGATCCAGGACCCGATTTTCCGGAAGTTCCAGACAGCCCGTCCAGAGGAGTGCTCGTGGCGACCGACATCGCTGACGTGGCGACCGCTACCCGGTCGATCCGCAATCCCATCCTCGCCGGCTTTCACCCGGACCCGTCGATCCTGCGCGTCGGCGACGACTACTACCTGGCCACCTCGACCTTCGAGTGGTATCCGGGCGTGCTCGTGCACCACTCGCGTGATCTGGTGAACTGGCGCAGCCTGGGTGGGATCATCACCGACCGCCGCCTGCTCGACCTGCGCGGATGCGGTGACTCCAACGGGGTGTGGGCGCCCGACCTGACGTACCACGACGGTCGGTTCCACCTCGTCTACAGCGACGTGGCCAGCTTCGCCAGCGGCTACTGGGATCCACAGAACTTCCTGGTCACCGCCGAGGACATCACCGGCCCCTGGTCCGATCCGGTGAAGCTGCACGGGCGCGGGTTCGACGCGGCACTGTTCCACGACGACGACGGCACCACCTGGCTGCTGGGCATGAGCGCGGACTGGCGGCCCGGCCGCGATCGCTTCGGTGGCATCGAGATCCAGCAGTACGACCGGGCCGCACGCCGTCTGGTCGGCAGCCCCCGCATCCTGTTCACCGGCTCCCCAGCCGGGCTCACCGAGGGTCCGCACCTGTACCGCCACGACGGCTGGTACTGGCTGATCACCGCCGAGGGCGGCACCAGTTGGGAGCACCAGGTCACCGTGGCGCGGTCCCGGGAGCTGTTCGGACCGTACGAGGTGGACCCGGACGGGCCGCTGCTCACCTCCTTCGGGCGGCCCGACCTGCGGTTGCAGAAGGCGGGGCACGGCAGTCTGGTCCAGACGCAGGACGGCGAGTGGTACCTGGCCCACCTGGTTGGTCGCCCGTACTCTCCGCTGGGCAACTGCGTGCTGGGTCGGGAGACAGCGATCCAGCGGGTCGAGTGGCCGTCGGGCGGTTGGCCGCGAATCGCCGGAGGGGTGCCGGCGAACGACGTCGTTGCACCCGACCTGCCCGCGCACCCGTGGCCGGCGGAGCCCGAGACGGACCACTTCGACGCCCCCGAGCTGGGCCGGTGCTGGTCGACGCTGCGTCGGCCGGCCACCCCGGACTGGGTCGACCTGCACACCCGCCCGTCGTACCTGCGGGTCCACGGCGGGCAGTCGCCGGTCGGGCGACAGGCGCCCAGCCTGGTCGGGCGGCGCGTCGGCGCGACGGAGTGCTCGCTGGAGACCGTGGTGGAGTTCGCACCGGCCGACCACCGTCAGCTCGCTGGGATCACCGCCTACTACAACACGCTCAACTGGCACCACCTCTACCTGACCCGGGCCGACGACGGCCGGACGGTGCTGGAGCTGCTCAGCTCCGACAACGGACGGCGCACCGCGTACCCCGAGCTGACCGTCGATGTCGACGGCGTCACCCGGGTCGGCCTGCGGGCCGTCTTCGACGGGCCGGCGGTGCGCTTCGACTACGACCTCGGTGCCGGTTGGCAGCGGCTACCAGTCGAGCTGGACGCGACCATCCTGTCCGACGAGCACGCCGCGCTGATCATCGACGGTGAGCCGGCGGCGTGGGGCTTCACGGGGGCATTCCTGGGCCTGTGGGTGCAGGACCTGGGCGGGGACGGCGTGCACGCCGACTTCGACCTGGCCACCTACCGGGAACAGTGACCACGCGGACGGCGTTCGGCGGGTGCCGTCCGCGTGCCCACTCCTCCTACCCGGCCTGAGCGCTCCTACCTGGCCCGAGCGGCGACGGCCCGCAGCTGGCCGAGAGTGGTACGGAAACCGCGGCCGGAGGCGGCCGGGTCCTCGGCGTTGAGGCCGCTGACGGCCATGGTCTGCGAGCGGGTCGTGGCGACGGCCTCCGCGCCGGAGCCGTTCAGGTCGAACACGCCGAAGTCGCCGCTGAGCGTCCGGAACGTCGGGGCCGCCGGGTCCTGGGCGAGGTAGAGCACCACGACCTGGCCGGCTTCGAGCTTCGACATGTGCGCCATGTCCGGCACACCGGCGGGCAGCGGGGCGAGCGTGATCCGCGCCCCGGCCCGCACCGTCGATCCGGTCGTCGCGCGCAGCACCTCGTCGACCCGGAATCCGGCCTCCTCGACCTCACCGCGTACCACCAGGTCCGCGGTGTCGCTGAGCTGCCGCACGGTGGCGTACCCGCGCAGCTTGCCCTGGATCGGCGGGGGCGCGACGTCCGTCGGCGTGGCGGCGCTGCTCGGGGCGGCGCTGCTCGGGGCGGGCCCGGCGGCCCGGTCGGCGTCACCGCCGCTGCCGCAGGCGGCCAGGGCCGCGGCGGACAGCACGGCGGCGGCCGTGGCCCACAGCGGCCGGGTACGGCGAAGGTCGACTGCCATGGAACGCTCCTCGCGTCTCGGTGCCGTCCCGGGCCGTCTCGCTCGGAACGCGGCACTGCTCACGCCTTCTATCTGTGCGTCCCGGGCACCGGGTTCCATTTTTCTTGCGGACTCACTTTCGGGGGTCAGCGCCGCTCGCGCGCGAGCTGACGCAGCTCGGCGAGCGTGGTGACGAACGCGCGACCCACCGCGGTGTCGTCCTCGCCCCGCAGACCGGTCACCGACATCGCCGGTGACCGGCTGGTGGCCGTTTCCCCGGCGAGGTCGAAGATCCCGAACTCCCCGCCGAGCGGGTGGTAGACGCGCGCAGTCGGGTCGACGAGGCCCAGGTAGAGGACGCTCGGTCGGCCGACTGTCCCGGCCGGTGGCGCGGCCACGATGATCTCGGTGGGCACCGGGGCGGCCGGAACGCGGTAGAGCACCTCCGCCACCCGGTAGACCGCCCGACCGTCCGTCACCGACGCCACCTCGCCGCGGACCACCAGGTCAGCCGTGTCGGTGAGTTGGCGCACCGTGCCGTACCCACGATTCTTGGCGGCCGTGCCCGGCGGCGCCGGCCGAGCGGCCGGACGGGTCGCCTCGGGCGACGAGAGCACGGCCGGGGGCGCGTCGCCGGACCGGGTCGCGAGCCCTCCGCCGATCCCCGCCACGACCAGGACCAACACCGCCGCCGCGAGCGCCAGCCGCGACGACACGAAAGCCCTTCTTCGGGTACGCGGCTCCTGCGTGATCGCCGCGAGCAGGCGGCGGCGGTGTAGTTCGTGCCGGCCCGTCGGCAGGTCGTGGTCACCGGGGTGGGGCGCGATCTCCGCCCACTCGGCCGGGTCCGGCGCGCTCACTGGCTGCCCTCCCGCACGAGCGAGGCGTCCACGACCGGTGGCCGCGCGGCGCGTGGCGGCGCGTCGACGAGGGTACGGAGCCGGGCGCGGGCCCGCGACAGCCGCGAGCGCACCGTACCGACCGGAACACCCAGCGCCTCCGCCGCGGACTCGTAGTCGAGGCCCTCCCACAGGCACAGGGTCAGCACCTCACGCTCGGATCGACGCAGCCGGGCCAGCGCGTCGATGGCGGCGGCGATGCGTCGGCTGTCGTCGAGGCGGCCGGCGACCTCGTCGGCGTGGTCGGGCAGGGTGAAGTCGGCGGCGAGCAGCGCGGCGGCCACCCTGCGGTAGCGACGGTTGCTGCGGGCGTGGTTACGGGCTTCGTTGGTGGCGATGCCGAGCAACCAGGGACGCAGCGACCCGCCCTCCTCGGTGACCCGCTCCCGGGAGCGCCAGGCCTGCAGGTACGTGGCGGCCATGACGTCCTCCGCCGTGGCCCAGTCGGCGGTCAGCCGGAACGCGTGGTTGTACACCGAGCGCGCGTACGCGTCGTACAGCTCGGCGAACGCGCCGGGGTCACCGGCTCGCACCCGGGCACGCAGACTCGACTCCATGACCATTTTCTGTCCGTCGGACGGGTGCTGGTTCCGACGGACCGGCCCGTTGATCAGTTACGGCCCGACGATAGCCACCACCCGGTACGTCCCGCCAACGACGGGATGAACAGACGCCGTCACGCCTCGCTGTCGTCGATTGACGACGAATCGACGTACTGGTATCTGTTAATACAGTTTCCTGATGCTTGGCCCGGCGCGGCAGTTCGGTGCCGTAGGGCACCGCGAACCGACCGGCTGGCGGCACGCCGCCCCTTCCCCGAGGAACACCCATGGTTCACAAGAGAACAGCCGCCTACGTCGTGGGCACCCTGCTGGTCGGCGTCGCCGCCGTCGGCTACGGCCTGCCGTCGGCGAGCGCCGCGACCGCCGGCCCGATCACCGGCCTCGGCGGCAAGTGCGTCGACGTCGCGGCCGCCAGCTCGGCCAACGGCACGGCCGTCCAGCTCTACGACTGCAACGGCAGCGCGGCCCAGACGTGGACCGTCGGGAACAGCGACACCTCGATCCGGGCGCTCGGCAAGTGCCTCGACGTCACCGCCGCGTCGACCGCCAACGGCGCCAAGGTGCAGCTGTACGACTGCAACAACACCGGCGCGCAGAAGTGGACCGCCAGCAACGGCGCGCTCGTCAACACCGCCTCCGGCAAGTGCCTCGACGTCACCGACCGGAGCACCGCCAACGGCGCCCGGTTGCAGATCTGGACGTGCGGCGGCACCACGAACCAGCGGTGGACCCTGCCGGGCGGCGGCACTCCCACCACTCCCCCGCCCACCACCCCGACCGGCACCAACCTCGACGACCCGGCGAAGAAGGACGTCGCCATGCAGCTCGTCTCGGCTGCCGAGAACTCCTCCCTCGACTGGCGCGCGCAGTTCTCCTACATCGAGGACATCGGCGACGGACGCGGCTACACCGCCGGCATCATCGGCTTCTGCTCCGGCACCGGCGACATGCTCGAACTGGTCCAGGCGTACACGAACACCAAGCCGGGCAACGTCCTGGCCGGCTACCTGCCGGCGCTGCGTGCCGTCAACGGCACCCCGTCGCACTCGGGCCTCGACCCGAACTTCCCCCGCGACTGGCGGACCGCCGCCAACGACTCCGTGTTCCAGGCCGCCCAGGAAGCCGAACGCGACCGGGTCTACTTCAACCCATCGGTACGCGACGGCAAGAACGACCAGGTCCGGGCGCTCGGTCAGTTCGCCTACTACGACGCGGCGGTCATGCACGGGTACGAGGGCATGCGCCAGATCCGCAACCGCGCCCTGAACCGGGCCAAGCCCCCGGCCCAGGGCGGCGACGAGCGGACCTGGCTCAACGCCTTCCTCGACGAGCGGGTCATCGAGATGAAGAAGGAGGCGGCCCACTCGGACACCTCCCGCGTCGACACCGCCCAGCGGGTGTTCCTGAACAACGGCAACTTCAACCTGAACACGCCGCTGGTGTTCGCCGTCTACGGCGACCAGTTCCGCATCGGATAGGCCGGTGGTGGTGGCGGGGTCGCCGGCACGGTTCGCCGTTCGCCGATGACCCCGCCACCCAGGGCGTTTCCCGGCCGCCAGGCGTGGCCCTGCCCGCAAGCCCCGGTCCAAGCAATCGATCATCGCGACTGAAACTGTCGTACACCTGTCCTAGTCTCGGGTCGTGGTCGAGGAGTTGGCGCAGGCAGACGAGGCGGTCGCCGCCTGCGTCGACGCCGCCACCTGGGCCGTTGCGGAGCGCGACCTGATCACCGCGCTCGACGCCGCGCACCGCCTTCAACAACGCCTCGCCGCCGTCACCCTCGCCCTGGTCCGCGAGCTGGACGGCCGCGGCACGGCACGCGCTCAGGGCGCCTCCTGCACCGCGGTCTGGCTGCGCGAACGTCTGCGGCTGACCGTCCCCGCCGCACGCCGCCTGGTCGACCTCGCCAGCGCCGTGGAGACCGGCCACCCCGGCATCCGACAAGCGCTTGCCGATGGCACCATCACCCTGGACCAGGCCCGGGTCATCGCCGACACCATGGACACCGTCGACAGGTCGGCCGACGCCGAGACCGCCGACAGGGCGGTCGGTGTCCTGGTCGGTTGGGCTGGGCAGTTCGACCCCTCTCACCTGCGCAAGCTCGGCACCCGCATCCTCGACCACGTCGCCCCCGACCTGGCCGACGCCGCCGCCCGCGCCGCCCTGGAGGCCGAAGCCGCCCGCGCCGCCCGCGACCGGCACCTCACCCTCTCCGAGCAGACCGACGGACGCCTCCGACTCAGCGGCACCCTCGACGCCGAGGCCGCCGGCCTGCTGCGGGCCGCCATCGACCCACTGACCGCCCCGTCCGGGCCGGACGACTCCCGATCCCCCGGTCAACGACGCCACGACGCCCTCGCCGACGTGTGCCGACTCGCCCTGCGGGCAGGTGAGCTGCCCGACAGCGGTGGCGACGCCGCCCAGGTCGTCGTCACCACCAGCTACGACGGGCTGACCCAGCAGTTGTCCACCGGCGCGCTCGACGTCGGGCTCACCCTCACCCCGGGCACGGTGCGCCGACTCGCCTGCGACGCCACCATCCTGCCCGCCGTCCTCGGCGGCACCGGCCAGGTCCTCGACGCGGGCCGATAACGCCGACTCATCACCGGACCGCTCCGCCGCGCCCTGGTGCTGCGCGATCGCGGCTGCGCCTTCCCCGGCTGCGACCGCCCACCCCGCTGGTGCGCCGCCCACCACATCCACCACTGGGCCGACGGCGGCCCGACAAACCTCGACAACGCCGTTCTGCTCTGCGGCCACCACCACCGACAGTTCCATCAGGGCGACTGGGTCGTCCGGCTCGGCAACGACGGGCACCCCGAGTTCGTCCCACCCGCCTGGCTCGACCCCGAGCAACTCCCCCGCCGCAACCACTACCACCGACGAACATAGGAGCAGCCCAGGCCGAGCACCTGACGTCGAGCCGGTACGCCAGACGGACGCTGGGACAGCCGAGGCGCGGAAGCGGCCGGCACCCATCACGCGGCCGGGCCGAACAGAGGCCCACCCCGAACAGGTCCCGTGCCGGCCGCGCCGGCGGACAGCCCAGTCAGGCCCGATTGGCCTTGCCGGGCCCGCTCGCAGCGGAGCCAGCTACGTCGCGGGCACCGCGCTGCCCTCGGTGCGACCGGCTGACAGCAGCCCGCGATGGCGGTGGAGCGCGGTACCGGATGTCGTGGACGACACCGGTGGTTCCTGGGCGACGACCGCCGTGCCCCACCCCGTGGCCGCAGCCCCGCGCGGCGGCTTGACCTCAAGCTCGGGTGAGGTCCTAACCTGCCGTATCGGAGGTAACGAATGAGCATGGAAGTTACCGCGTGGATGTCTCTGCACCACGCGATGAACGCGCAGGACGAGCGACCGCTGTCCCGCGCGACCCTGAAGCGGATCGCGCGGTTCGCCCGGCCACACCGCGCCCTGATCATCAGATTCCTGTTGTTGAGTGTGGTGACGGCGGTTCTCACCGTGGCGGCGCCCGTTCTCGCCGGCCGGGTGGTCGATGCGATCGTCGACGGCGCCGACGGCGGTGTGGTGATCCGGTTGGCGGTGTTGATCGCCGTGATCGCGCTCGCCGAGGCGGGGCTGGGTCTGGTGACGCGGTTCCTCTCCGCGAGCATCGGTGAGGGGTTGATCGTCCAGTTGCGGACGGCCGTCTTCGACCACGTTCAGCGCATGCCTGTGGCGTTCTTCACCCGGACCCGCACCGGTGCGCTGGTCAGCAGGCTTAACAACGACGTCATCGGCGCGCAGCGGGCCTTCAGCGACACCCTGTCGAGTGTGGTCGGCAACGCCGTCACGCTGGCGCTGACGTTGGCCGTGATGCTCACCTTCTCCTGGCAGATCACGCTGCTGGCGCTCGTCCTGCTGCCTATCTTCGTCCTCCCGGCCCGGCGGATGGGCTCGCGGCTCGCCCAGTTGCAGCGGGAGGCTGCCGAGCACAACGCGGCCATGAGCACCCGGATGACCGAGCGGTTCTCCGCGCCCGGCGCCACGCTGGTCAAGCTGTACGGGCGGCCGGCCGAAGAGTCCGCCGAGTTCGCGGCACGGGCACGCCGGGTCCGGGACATCGGCATCCGCGCCGCGATGCTCCAGTGGGTCTTCATCACAGCGCTGACCGTGGTCGGCTCGCTGGCGTTGGCCCTGGTCTACGGGCTGGGTGGCATCTACGCCCTACGGGGCAGCCTGGACGCCGGGACGGTGGTGGCCCTCGCGCTGCTCCTCTCGCGGCTCTACGCACCGTTGACCTCGCTGGCCAGTGCTCGAGTCGAGGTGATGAGCGCGCTGGTGAGCTTCGAGCGGGTGTTCGAGGTTCTCGACCTCAAGCCGCTGATCCTCGACAGGGCCGACGCCCGACCCCTGCCGGAAGGGCCGGTAGCTGTCGAGTTCGACGGGGTCCGGTTCGGCTACCCGTCGGCGGACAAGGTCTCACTCGCGTCTCTCGAGGACGTGGCGAAGCTCGACACCCGCGGCGGCGAGGAGGTGCTGCACGGGGTGTCGTTCCGCGCCGAAGCGGGGCAGATGGTCGCGCTCGTCGGGTCCTCCGGGGCGGGCAAGTCGACGATCGCGCAGCTCGTGCCGAGGCTCTACGACGTCGAGGACGGCGCGGTGAAACTCGCCGACGTCGACGTCCGCGAACTGTCCGCCGAGTCGATCCGGACGGCGTTGGGTGTGGTGACCCAGGACGGGCACCTCTTCCACGAGAGCATCCGCGCCAACCTGGCATTCGCCCGGCCGGACGCGACCGAGGACGAGATGTGGGAGATGCTCCGGCGGGCGCGACTCGACGACCTGATCCGTTCACTCCCCGACGGGCTGAACACCGTGGTCGGTGAGCGCGGATACCGCCTGTCCGGCGGTGAACGGCAACGGCTCACCATCGCGCGACTGCTGCTGGCCCGTCCGCGCGTGGTCATCCTCGACGAGGCCACCGCGCATCTCGACTCCACCTCGGAGGCGGCGGTGCAGGAGGCCCTCGCCGAGGCCCTGACCGGCCGTACGAGCGTGGTCATCGCGCACCGGCTCTCCACCATCCGGGCGGCCGACCAGATCCTCGTCGTGGAAGACGGTCGGATCGTCGAGCGCGGGCGTCACGGTGACCTGCTCGCGGCCGGCGGTCGCTACCACGAGCTGTACCGCACCCAGTTCGCCCAGGAGCAGCCGACAGACCACGACCAGCCGACGGTCCAGGAGCAACGCGTCGGCATCTGACGGTCCTCGCGTACCTCGGACGAACGCGTGGTCGGCCCGTCCGAGAGGACGGTACGACCACCGCGTCATGGGGGTACCTGCGGACGTGGCACCGCCGCCCGTCCCGGAAGGCACCCGGGTGGGCGGCGGTGGCCGGTCAGTCGTCGTCGTTGTCGTCGTCGTCCTTGTCGTCGTCCTTGTCGTCGGCGTCGTCGTCGTGGTCGACCGGCTCCTGCTCGGCCTTGACCACCGAACCGTTGTCCCGGTCGACGTCCACCTCGTGCTCGGTCTCGCCGGCGACGATCTCAATGCTCCAGACCGGCCGGCCGTTCTCCTGCTCGGCTTCGACCTCGACGATCTGACCGCCACCAGCCTTGGCGAGCGCGATCTCACCGGCGCGCTTCTCGTCGACCGCGCTGCCCGCCGGCGCGCTGCCGGTCGACGGCGTGCCGGACGGCGTGCTGGCCGACGGCGTACCCGATGGGGTGTCGGCCGACGGCGAACCGGTGGTCTCCGGTGCGACGGTGGCGGTCGGCGGCGCGACGGTCGCCGCGGCGAGTGACGTGCCGCCGGTGCGCGAGTCGTTCGCGGCGTTGACGCCGATCGCGACCCCGGCCACCGCCAGTACCGCCGACCCGCCGACCGATGCCAGAAGCAGGTTCGTGCGCTTCATCGTGGTGTCCACCTTTCCTCGGTTGTCGACTCCGAGGATCGGTCAGATCGGGATAGCACCGCGCTGTCCGAACGCTAAGGCCGGGTTAAGCCGACGATCCTGCGCCACCCCCTCGGGACCGCGCGTCGGCCTGAACCGGTCAGAGCGCCATCCGCATGAAGACATTCGCGCGGGCGTACGGCGCGAGCGGGATCTGTTCCGGACCGACGTGCTCGAAGCCAGCAGCTTCGTAGAGGTGCACGGCGTTCGCAAGCTTGGTGTTGCTGCCCAGGAACAGGGTGGTCGCGCCGAGCTGGCGGGCGCGCGCGATCGCCGCCTGGATGAGCTGGCGGCCGATGCCCCGGCCGCGGGCCGCCGGAGTGACCGCCATCTTCGACAGTTCGAAGACGTCCGCCGAGCTGCGGACTACCGCGGCACAGCCGACGATCTCCCGGCCGTCCCGGACGATCAGCACGTCGCCACCCGGGTCGACGATGGACGTGAACGGGTCGTCGAGCGTCTTGTGGTCGGACTCCTCGATGGTGAAGAAATGGGAGATCCATTCTTCGTTCAGCGTCCGGAAGGCCGCGGCCTCCTCGGCGGTCGTCATGGACGTCACGGTCAGCGTGCTCGGATTCATGGTCCGATTCTCTGGCCCCCGCCAACCGAACGTCCAATATCTTGTTCCGAGCCATTCGTATCCTTGGCGTATGGATCCTGAACTGCGCCATCTGCGGTACTTCGTCGCCGTCGCCGAGGAGCTGCACTTCGGTCGGGCCGCGGCGCGGCTGCGGATGGCCCAGCCGCCGCTGTCACAGCAGATCCGCCAGCTCGAGGCGATGATCGGTACGCCGCTGTTCGCCCGTACCTCCCGGTCGGTGGCGCTGACGCCGGCAGGTGAGGCGTACCTGATCCGATGTCGGCGGGTGCTGGCCGCCGTCGCCGACGACGTGCACGAGGCGAGCCGCATCGGGCGCGGGGAGCAGGGGCGCTTCGACATCGGCTTCGTCAGCTCGGCGATCCAGCTCGGGCTGGCCGGGCCGATCCGTCGGTTCCGGGAGCGTCATCCGGCCGTCCACCTACGTCTGCACGAGGCGTTCACGGCGCAGATCGTCGACCGGCTGTTGACCGGCGAGATCGATGTCGGCGTGGTCCGGGATCCGGACGACCACGACGACCTGGTCGGCACCACGTTCGCCACCGAGACCTTCGTGGCCGTCCTGCCGGCCGACCACCCGCGCGCGGGAGACCCCAGCATCGACGCCGCGCTGCTGCGGGACGACCTGTTCGTCTTCTTCCCTCGGACGGCCGGCGAGCGGGCCTACCAGCGCAACCTTCGACCGTGCCTGGACGCCGGCTACACACCGCGCGTCGTCCAGGTCGCCAGCAGTTGGAACACTCTGGCGCACCTGGTCGCAGCCGGCCTCGGGGTCACGATCGCGCCGGCGAGCGTCTCCGCAGTGGTGCCCCCGCCGGTGGCGGTAGTGCCGTTGACCGGCACCGGGGCCACCACGAAGATGCGGATCCTGCGCCGCCGGGATGACGACCGGATCACCTCGACTGGCTTCGGAGCTGCGGGGCAGGCGCCCTGACCTCGTCGGCGCACGAGCGGGCTCGACCACACGGCGCCGCATCCGCGGCACGGGAGCGGCGGGTCCACAGGTACCCGGCTAACCGCGCCGGTTGAGTTCCGCTTCCAACCGCTGGACGAGCGTCTTGCGGTCCTTGCTGGCACGCTCGTTGCGCAACGCGGTCTTGAGCTGTCGGGTCTCGAGGCCGCGGACCAGTTTGGCCGCCTCCGCGACCGACATCTCCGTCATCCGGCCGGCCGTTGTGGCGTCCCGACGCGCCCGTTTGGCCGGTCCGGTGTTGGAGACGTACTGCTTGCCCGTTCGAGAGGCTTCGCGCTTCTTCGTGTCGGTCGCCTGCTTCTGGCTCTCCGACATCTCGTCCCAGGCCTTCTTGGGCAGGTAGCGACTCGTCGTGCCGTCCTTGCGGGCACGGGTGTCGCCCTCCTTCGTCTGCCACTTCTCGTTGCCCCAGCGCTGGAGCGCCTTCTGTCGTTCGTCCTTTTGGCCCAGGAATCCGCCGCCGCGCCGCTTGTACTCCTGAGTGACCAGCTGCGACTTGCGCGCCGACCACTGCCCCGGCTTGCCGCCCTTGTCGGAGGCCTGGATCTCTTCCTTGATCTGCTCTCTGAGCTCGGGTTTCGTATACCGCGCCATGACTGGCAGCTACCCGGCACCGCCGGGCCTATGCGTCCGGTGGCGACGTCGGCGGGCCGAGCCGGAGCAGCACCTGCGCGCCGCCGTGTGGGCCGGCCCGCAACTCCAGTCGACCGCCGGCGGCCTGCGCGGCGCGCCGGGCGATGTCCAGGCCGAGGCCGGTGGACCCGGCCGCGCTGGCGCCCCGCCGGATCGCCCCGGCGGGCATGCCCGGCCCCTCGTCGGCGACGGTGAGGACCACCTCGCCCTCGCCCGCCTCGCCCGCCGCACGGGCGAGCCGCACGGCGAACGGCGTTCCGTCGGGGGTGTGCGCGAAGACGTTGCCGAGTAGGGCGTCCACGGCCGCCGTCAGACTGTCGGCGGCCACACCGACGGGAAGAGGGCCGGGCGTCAGGTCGAGGGTGACGGCGCGGCCGGTGTCCTCGGCCAGCACCGACCAGAACGCGACCCGGTCGGCGACGATCGCCGACGCGTCCGAGGAGGCCGCTCGCGTCGGTGCGTGCCGCCACCGGGCCTGCCGGATCAGCCCGGTGACCGCGCGTTCGAGCCCGTCGGCGGCGGCGGTGATCCGGGCGGCGCCGTCCGGGTCACGCAACGACTCCGCCTCCAGCCGCAACGCGGTCAGCGGCGTACGCAGCTGGTGGGACAGGTCGGCGACCTGTTCGCGTTCCTGCACCAGGAGCACCTGGATGCGGGTGGCGAGGTGGTTGAGCGCGCCGGCCACCTCGCGCAGTTCGGGCGGGCCGGCCGGCGTGACGCGGGCGTCCAACTCGGCGTTGGCCAGCCGGTGTGAGACGGCCGAGAGGTCGCTGATCGGCCGGACCAGGGTGCGCGCCAGCCGGTCGGCGACCAGCAGCCCGATCAGCACGAGGATCATGCCGAGCAGCGCCAGCACCAGCCAGGCCCGGGTGACCCCGGCGGTCAGCTCGTGCTGCGGCACCGCGATCCGGATCACCCCGGTGCCGTCCGCCCGGCCCTGCACGGCGATGACCACCTCCCGGCCGGCCGCCGACTCACCGGTGAGGCTCTGTCCGCGCGCGGCGAGGGCCACCGCTGGCGTACGCGGTGTCTGGGCGCCGAGCACCGTGCCGTCGGGCAGGAAGACGCTCACCGGTCGACCTGACTCCGCGGCGAGTTGCTCGACGGTGAGCCGGATGGTCGCCGCGTCGGCGGTGCCGACCACCGGCACCAGGCTCTGCGCGTCGGCGGTGGCCCGCACGGTGGCCCGGTCCTCGGCGACGGTGCGCACCAGCAACGCCAACGGCACCAGGAACGCGATGAGGGTGAGGACGCTGACCGCGGCGACCAGCAGCGTGAGACGCGCCCTCACGGCTGCGCCGCCGGGGCTTCCAGACGCACCCCGACACCACGCACCGTGTGCAGGTAGCGAGGCTGTTGGGCGTTCTCCCCCAACTTGCGACGCAGCCAGGACAGGTGCACGTCGACGGTCTTGTCGGCGCCGCCGTACGGGATCTGCCACACCTCCGTGAGCAGCTCACGTTTGGTGACCACCTGGCCCGGCCGGCCGGCGAGATGGTGCAGCAGATCGAACTCACGGGGCGTCAGCTCGACCGCGACCCCGTCCAGGGTCACCTGCCGCGCCCGGGGGTCGACGCGGAGCCCACCGACGACGAGCGCCGGCACCTGCCCGTCGGAGCCGGAGGGGCCCCGCCGCAGCACCGCCCGGACGCGGGCGTCGAGCTGCGCCGCGGTGAACGGTTTGACCACGTAGTCGTCGGCACCCGCGTCGAGCACCCGGACGATCTCGGTCTCGTCGTCGCGCGCGGTGGCCACGATGACCGGCACCGGGCTGACCGCGCGCAACATCCGCAGCAGCTCGCGTCCGTCCAGGTCGGGCAGGCCCAGGTCGAGCACGACGAGGTCGGGTCGGTCCTCCAGCGCGTCGCGGAGCCCGGCCATCGCGGTCGAGGCCGCCGCGACCGCGTGGCCGCGTTCGCGCAGGGCCCGGATCAGCGGGGTACGGATCGTCAGGTCGTCCTCGATGAGCAACAGGCGGGCCACAGCTGGCAGGCTAACCGCTGCCGCCGTCGGTACGGCGTACGTTAACCACGCCTTAGCGTTGGGATGTGCGAACGACAAGGACGGATCGGGGATAGTCAGGGGATGGGCCGTCGTTCGATCCTCGTCGCCACCGGGTGGGTGGCCACCGCCGCCATCGCCACCCTGATCGGCCTGGGCGCGATCCGGTTGGTGGGCGAGAGCCTCACCGGCACCCCGGGTGGGGTTCGCAGCGAGGCCGATATCGAGCGGGCGCTCGCCTCGCCGGAGCCGGTCCCCACGCCCGGGCCGGGCACTGCCCCGGCCACGCCGGGAACGACGAGCACTGCGCCGGGCACGACGGGCACCGCGCCGAGCGCCAGCTCGGGGGCCCGGCGGGGGTTCGCCACCGACGGCGGTACCGCGGTCGCCGAGTGCGGCGTCGGCGGCGTACGCCTCGTATCCTGGGCGCCCGCGCAGGGCTACCGGGTCCGCGACGTGGACCGGGGTCCGGACGACGACGTCGAGGTCACGTTCCAGGGGGCGACCCGGGAGTACGAGTTGAAGGTGCGCTGCATCGGCTCGGAGCCGGTGTCAGTCGCCGACGACTGACAACCCGCGGGCGATCGAGGTGAACCTCGGACGGTTCACCGGCTCCGCAGGGCGTCCACCAACCTCCGCAGTGTCACGCGAGCATTATCGAGATCGTTAAGGCTGAGGCCGGCTCGGTCCACGGCATCGCGGCGGTCAGCGTCCGAGCGCTTCACGAGTGCGGCGAGCGTGACACGCCCCGCTTCCGTGAGTGCCACAAGTGGCGCGCGGCGGTGATCGGGGTTGTCGTGCAACTCCACCATCCCGGCGTGGGCCAGGTCGTCAACCACCCGCTGCACGCTCTGCCGAGCGAGGCCGAGTCTGCGTGCCGCACTCGCGGCGGTGCGGGAGCCGTCGGAGAGCACGCTCATCACGTGCCATCGGGCGGCGGTCTGTCCCTCTTCCCGGGCGAGATCTTCGCTTGAGCGCCGGGACTCGCCTGCCAGTTCGTACACGTCGGCCATCAGCAGACGGTAGGCGTCGACCCCATCCTGCTTGCGTTCTTCCACCGGCTGAACCTTACCGAAGATTGACACCCTACTACTGCAATGACAGCATCCTGTCATGATTCTTCGACTGTGGAGCGGATGGACGAAGCCCGCTCTCGCTGACGCTTACGAGCGGTTGTTGACGCAGGACATCGCGCCCGCGATCCTCGACCGGGGCGTGGCTGGGCTACAGGAGCTTCGGGTTCTGCGCCGCTCCCAGCAGGAACTGGATCCCGCCAAGGGCAGCGAATTTCTCACCGCGATGACTTTCACCGACTTCGCTGCGGTGGCGGCCTTCACCGGCGGCGAGCCGGCAACCTCCGTTGTCCCGCCCGCTGCCCGAGATCTGCTCGAACGCTTCGATCGGCAGTCCCGGCACTATCTCAGCCGAGCGGTGTTCCGCGATGGTGACAGCAGACCCACAGTCGGATGAGTAGCGCTCCGCCTCACTCACCCATCGGCTGCTCGCGGTCCGCGTTGCGGCCGAGGGCGACCATGCGCAGGGTCTCCTCCCGGCGTCGCACGAGCAACGCCCCGGCCAGGAAGGTCACCGGCGCGACCAGCACCAGCATCGTCCACTGCGCCGGCACCAGGGGAATGGCGTGCCCCATGTTCATCGTCGAGGTGACCCACCCGGCCAGGGCTCTGTCGATCACCAGGTCGAGGGTCACCACGGGCAGGAGCATGACGACTATCCGCCGGCGTACCTCCGGAGTGAGCGTGGCCACCGCGATCACCATGGCCGACGCGGCGGCCGCCAGGCCCGCGACGTAGAGCCAGAGAACCACCTCACTGCTCGCCTCAAGGCCGTAGAAGACCTGGTAGGACACCCCATCGACGAAACTGTACGTGGGACTGCCCACCCGGTTCGCCACCAAAAGCGCGACCATCGCGGTCGGCGCGAGCACCAGTGCCAGCAGTCGGCGTACGCCCAGCAGCGCAATCGCCCGACGCCGCGGTGCCGGCACGGTGAGCGCGGCGGCACCCACCACGGCGAGGGCGAGCTGCGGCAGCATGTCCACCACGTACGTCGGGTTGCCGCTGGTCTGCGGGGCGACGAGCGCTGCCCAGCCGAGCACGCCGGCCCAGGCCAGGCCGGCGGCGAGCCAACGCCACCCGACCAGCACCGCGGCGCAGACGCCCGCCCAGCCCACGACGCGCAGCCAGTCGACGAGATCCGGGCCTCTCGGCGCGAACCCGGACGGCAGGCCCGGCGCGTGAACGAGCTGATCGAGCAGCGTCTTGCTGGCGAACGCCAGCAGGACGACTCCCACCAGCAGGCCGGTCACCGTCGCCGCGGCGGCCCAGCTCGGCTCGGTGAACCCCCGTGCGCCCACCCGCAGCCGCGCCCGCAGGCCGGCGCCGACCAGATTCCGCACGTCGGCGGCGTCAGGGCGCCGCTGACCCGGTCGCGCACCGGCGAGGAGCACCGCCAGCATCTCGTCCTCGTACACCCGACGGTGTTCCCAGGGATAGACGGCCAGCAGTCGCCGATAACCGTGTTCCAGCTCGTCGCCGCTCACGCCGCACCCCCGTCGGTCAGGAGGCCGCCGCGGCGCAACCGCACCCGAGCGGCGTCCGCGTTGTGTCGCAGGCGGGCCGCCTCTTCGCTGAGCCGCCGGGCGCCCAACGCGGTCAGGCGGTAGTAGCGGCGCAGCCGGGACTGCACCACCTCCTCGCGCTCGACCTCGATGAGGCCGTCGGCGCGGAGTCGGTCGAGGACGGCGTAGAGGGTGCCGGCGCGCAGGCGCACCCGGCCGTCGGAGATGCGCAGCACGTCCTCGATGACGGCATAGCCGTGCATGGGCGTCTCCGCCAGCGCGGTGAGCACCAGGAACGTCGGTTCCCGCAACGGAGCCTCAGCCATGCCAGGAAGCATATACCGACAGTCGGTATATACAAGCAGATGAAAGGGACGTGGCCGGCACGGATATCCGTGCCGGCCACGTCATCGGTGGTGGTTCAGCTGGCGTAGGCCTCCAGCTCCCAGAGCGAGTGGCCATACCCGGTGCCCCGGGCGGTGCCAAGGATCCGCAGGTAGCGGCCGTTGGCACCGAGGGCGGTGTGCTCGTCCACGCCGCCGTCGGCCCCGGTCACCGTCTTCACTGTGGTCCAGGTGGTGCCGTCGTTCGACGTCTGGATCTGGTACGCGCTGCTGTACGCCGCCTCCCAGCTCAGCTTGACCCGACCGATCGCGGTGGGGCTGCCGAGGTCGACGCGGATCCACTGCGGATCGGAGAACGTGCTCGACCAGCGGGTGGTGAGGCTGCCGTCGACCGCCTGGGCGCCGGCCACGTCGGCCCCCTCGTTGCTGGACGTCGACGTCGGCTTGTTCAGCAGCAGGTTGCCGCCGGTCGGGGTTCCGGTACCGCCGTACACCTCGAACTCGAACAGCGAGTAGCCCCAGGCGGTCCCCCGGGTGGTGCCGAGGAGCCGGATGTACCGGCCGGAGCCGCTGAGTCCGGTCAGGTCGTCCACCCCGCCGTCGCCGCCGGTCACGGTACGGATGGTGGTGAAGTTGACCCCGTCCGGCGAGGTCTGGATCTGGTAGCCACTGCCGTACGCCGCCTCCCAGGTCAGCTTGACCCGGTTGATGGCGTACGTGGCGCCGAGGTCCACGTCGATCCACTGTGGGTCCCCGAAGGCGCTGCCCCACCGGGTTCCGGCGACGCCGTCGAACGCGTTGGCCGCGGTGAACGCGCCCTCGAAGCTGGACGCGCGCGCCGGCTTGCCCCGGGCCAGGTTGGCGCCCGGCTCGGGATCCGGGTCCGGGTCCGGGTCAGGTCCGGGACCGCCGGGGCTGGTGGAGAGGGTGAACTCGTCGATGTCGAAGTACGGGCCGGTGCCCTTGAAGACCAGGAACAGGGTCCGGGTGCCGGTCGGGGCGGTGACCCCACCGGTGACCGTGGCGAAGTTGGCGTACCCGCCGGTGGAGGTGACGGTGGCCGAACCCACCAACGGCCCGGTCGGCGAGTCGACCCGCAACTCCAACGTGCCGCCGCCACCGGCCGGTGCGCCGACCCGGGCACTGAACGACTGGACACCGGTCAGGTTGTACGGGCGGAACGAGATCCAGTCGTTGTTGTCGACGTAGCCGACCGCCGCGCCGCCGTTGCCCGCTGCCCCGGCGACGATCTGGATGCCGGACGAGTCACCGAAGTGCTCGGCCTGGCGTACCCGAGGTTGCAGGACGGCCTGGGTGTGCGTGGTCAGCGCCGGCTGGCCGCCTCCACCCAGGTCGGTGTACTCGGCGTCGATGATGCCGAAGATGTTCGCGGCCGTGTCGTGCTCGCCGTCCTTCGAGGTCTGGATGACCCCGGTGCAGCCCTGCACGCTGCCGAGCTGGTGGCCGTGCGAGTCGTGGCCGAGGACGTAGTTCACCTTCACCCGGGCGCAGTTGATCGCGCCGTCCTGGGCGTCGGTGACGGTGACGGAGAACGGCACGGCGTCCCCGAAGCTGAAGGTCTGCCCGTTCAACGGGGTGTTGACGGTGACCACCGGGGCGCTGTTGCCGACAGTGACGACCACGCTCGCGGTGGCCGTCTTTCCGGTGGTGTCCCGGACCGTCAGCGTCGGGCTGCGGGTCCCGTTCGTGGTGTAGGTGAAGCTCGGGTTCGCCGCGGTCGAGTCGGTGGTGCCGTTGTTGTCGAAGTCCCAGGCGTAGGTGAACGGGTCACCGTCCGGGTCGAGCGTGCCGGCCGAGGAGAAGGCCACGGTCAGCGGCGCGGTGCCACTGGTCGGGGTGGCCGAGACCTTGGCGACGGGGGCTCTGCCCTCGCGGGCGTACTCGATGCGGTAGAGCGCCGAGTTGGCGTCGCCGTTGAACCAGCCGGTGCCGTAGTCGAGCACGTAGAGCGCGCCGTCCGGGCCGAACTCCATGTCCATGACCTGGGTGCCGGTCCACGGGAACGGGTTGATCTTCAACGGTTGGCCGGACGCGTCGAGCTTGATGTTCTTGATCCAGCGACGACCGAACTCACCGGCGAAGTAGGTCCCGTCGTAGTACTCGGGGAACGCCACGGGCGAGGTGTTGTTGCGGTCGTACCGGTAGACCGGCCCGCCCATCGGCGAGAGGCCACCGCCGGTGAACTCCGGCGGCGAGCCGGAGCCGCCGTACGGCAACCAGGCCGGAACGGCCGGCGGCAGCTGGGTGATGCCGGTGTTGTTGGGCGAGTTGTTCACCGGCCCACCGGCGCAGTTGAACTTCGCCCCGGACGGCCCGGACGGGAAGGTGTAGTCGTTGTAGGCGTCGTTGCGGGCGGTGCAGTACGGCCAGCCGTAGAAGCCGGGCCGGTCGATCCGGGCGAACTCGACGTTGCCCGCCGGCCCCCGGTTCGGGTCCGCGGTGCCCGCGTCGGGGCCGTAGTCACCGAGGTAGACGATGCCGGTGGCCTTGTCCACGCTCATCCGGAACGGGTTGCGGAAGCCCATCGCGTAGACCTCCGGGCGGGTTCGCGCGGTGCCCGGGGCGAACATGTTGCCGGCCGGGATGGTGTAGCCGCCGGCCGCGCTCGGCTTGATCCGCAGCACCTTGCCGCGCAGGTCGTTGCTGTTCGCCGAGGTGCGCTGCGCGTCGAACGCCGGGTTGCGGCCCGCCCGCTCGTCGATCGGGGTGAAGCCGGCCGAGTCGAACGGGTTGGTGTCGTCACCGGTGGACAGGTACAGGTTGCCGGCCGCGTCGAAGTCCATGTCGCCGCCGACGTGGCAGCACATGCCCCGGCTGGTCGGCACGTTGAGGATCAACGTCTCGCTGGCCAGGTTGATGGTGTTGTCCGCGTTCACCGTGAGCCGGGCCAGCCGGTTGACACCCTCCCAGACGGCGAATTCGGCCGGGGTGCCGGTGGCCGGCGCGCCGCCACCGGGGGTGCTCAGTGGTGGGGCGTAGTAGGCGTACACCCAGCGGTTGGTGGCGAAGTTCGGGTCGGCCTTGATGCCCTGCAAACCCTCCTCGTCGCCGGTGTAGACCGGCAGGGTGGCGGCAATCTTGGTGTTTCCGGCGGCGTCGGTGTGCCGGATCACGCCGTTGCGGGAGGTGTGCAGCACGCCCCGGTCGGGCAGGACGGTGAGGCTCATCGGCTCGCCGGTCTCGGCCGCGCCCTTGGCCAGCTCCACCTGCTGGAAGCTGCTGGTGACGGTGGGGCCGCAGTCGGCGTCGACCTCCCCCGCCGCGGTCCGGATGCCGCCGAGCAGGTGCTGGCGGAAGTTCGCCTCGCTGTACGAGGCGTCGGTGTGGCCCAGGCCGGTGTACCAGGCTCGGCCGCCGGAGTAGTTCTGGCACCAGGAGATCGGGTGGTCGGCACCCATGCTGCCGCCGGTGTAGGTGGTCTCGTCCAGGGTGGCCAGCACGTGCGCGTTGCCCCGGGGGTTGGTCCGGTAGTTGTACAGCTCGTCGAACCGGCTCCACCGCTGCGGCAGCCCTGCGGTGGACGGGTGCACCTGGTCGGCGACCTTGACCGTGACGGTCTGCTCGGCCGGGTGCGAGGCGAAGTACGCCCCGACCAGTCCCCCGTACCAGGGCCAGTCGTATTCGGTGTCGGAGGCGGAGTGCACGCCGACGTACCCACCGCCGCCGGTGATGTAGCGCTCGAACGCGGCCTGCTGGGCGGCGTTGAGAACGTCGCCGGTGGTGGAGAGCCAGATCACCGCGGCGAACCGGTCCAGGTTGGCGTCGGTGAACTGGGCGGCGTCCTCGGTGGCCTCGACGGTGAAGCCGTTTGCCGCACCGAGTTGCTGGATCGCGGCGATGCCCGGGGTGATGGATCCGTGCCGGAACCCGGCGGTCTTGCTGAAGACCAGCACGGTGAACGGTGCGGCACTGGCAGTGGGTGGCGAGGCGACGATGCCGCCCGCCACGAGGATCGCGCTCAGCGCGAGGCCGAGCCACGATCTCAGGGATCTGCGCACAGTGGGGTCCTTTCGCGGTGCGGGGGACGGCGTGCGCCGATCACGCCAGGCGGTGGTGGGACGAGACATGTGAATGCATCGTTGCGGTCGGATCACGGGCGCGTCAAGCACTCTCCCAGCATCCGTGAGAGCGTTATCTCCGCAGGTCAGGCACGACCGTGTGAGGTGAGATCGAATAACGGTTTTCGGGCCACGATCCACCGGCGGAGGACTCCGGTGCCAACGCCTGCGCCTGAGTCGCCGTCATCGGCGATTAGGCAAGGCTGGCCTATGCAAAACATGCCAAAGGATGGGGAATTGTCCGGTCGGACCCGGGTATGGAGATGACCCGGTGCCACCGACGGAAGCGAGATCGTCATGACCGACATGCTGGAGATGCCGCGGGTACACGAGTGCACCGTCACCGACTGCGGCTACAACCACGACGGCTGCCACGCGTTCGCCATCACGATCGGGCAGCAGAACGCCAGCTGCGCCACGTTCATCGACACCTCGGCCAAGGGCGGGCTGGACCGCGTCATCGCCCAGGTCGGCGCCTGCAAGCGGTCCGACTGCCAGCACAACGCGGAGCTGGAGTGCCACGCGCCGTCCATCCGGGTGGGTCCGGGCCAGGACATCGCGGACTGTCAGACGTACGAGCCGCGCTGATCCCGGCGCGACGCGGGTGAGGGACGGCCGCCACTGCCGTCCCTCACCCGCGACCCGACGCCGGCTGCGCAGGTACGCCCGGCCGACAGGTGCTCAGCGCCCGCCCGCGGCCAGCTCGGCGATCATCCCCTCGCAACTACGGACGACGACCTGGGCGCCGCGGCGCTGCGCCAATGGGAGCAGCGGATCCTCCGACCGGTCCCGCCACCGCCACTGCGCCTCGGCGGCGACCTCCCAGAGCTGCCGCACGTCGGCCTCATGCTCGACACCGAGTCGAGCCGCGAGGCCCACCCCGTCGCCGCCGACGAGCCGTTGCGCCTCGGCGGCCAGCTCCGCGTCGAAGCCCAGCCGGGTGTTGCGCAGCGCCACCAGCAGGCGCAGCTCCCGGAACTCGTGCGCGCCGGCGAGGATCTGCTCCACCGCGCCGACCAGCTCGGCGGAACCCCGGATCGGCTCGGCCCGCAGTAGCGCCTCCACCGCGGCCAGCGCGGACCGCGCCTTGAGGGCGTCGCGGCGATCGATGAAGGACCGCGTCACCGACTCACGCAGCTCGGTGAGACCACTTCGCCGAATCAACTCGGCGGAGAGCTTCACCCGGCTGTCGAACCCGCTGCGCACCAGCGTGGCCGCCAGCCGGACACCGAAGACCCCGAACCGGCCCAGCAGCGCGGCGCGCACCTCGGTGTCCAGCCGTACCGGCAGCTCACCACTTAGGAAGCGGTCGGCGGAGATGAGGTGGGCGTCCAGCTCCGCCCGAGGCACCTGGGCCAGGGTCGCGAGCGCGGCGAAATCGGATTCACCGAGCAACCGACCGGCCAGGCCGATCATGCCGCTGCACGCCACGACGTTGACACTGAGCGCGTTCACCCTCGGGTCGCGGTAGTGCCGGCGAGCGAGCTGGCGGGCCGTGAGCAGCCCGTCGATCCGGCCGCCACCGGTCTCGTCGGCGCGGGACAGCACCACGATCACGTTGACCGGAGCGGACTGCCCGACGGCACTGTCCCGTGCGGACTCCAGCACCCGCAGGTCGCTGTCGCGACCGTCGCGGGTCAGGTACAACACCGCGTCCGAGTCGCGCAGCACCCGCTCCAACACCGGCGACCGGCCCTGCTCGGCGCCACCGGTGACCGCCGGAGTGTCGATGAGCGTGATCTGCCGCAGCGCCCGCGTCGGCCACCGCACGACGATGTCCCGCACCTCCCCCGCGCCCCAGCCCAGATCCACCCGCAGCCCGGTGGCCGACTTCACCACCGCCAACTCCTGCGGTGGCTGCCCGACCGGGTAGGCGGTGGCACGCGGCGCGGCGCCGTCCTCGTACCAGGTGAAGGCTCCGTCCGCCCGCTCGACCGGCGCGACCTCCTCGCCCATCAACGCGTTGAGCACCGTCGACTTACCCGATCGCCACGGGCCGACGATGGCGATCCGCAGCGGCTGCTCCAACCGGGCCACCTGTTGCCGAAGCTCGGCGACGGCCCGGGGATTGTCCTGGTACAGCTCGATGGCCTGGTGCAGCAACCCCCACGCCGCCTCGTCCAGGCGCACTCCCACAGTCATGCCTGCGGCTCCAACAGCAGCGGGGCGGAACGGGCGCCGGTCAGCTGCTGAGCCTGCTCGTACACCGCCGCCAGCCTGGTCATCTTCTGCCGGATCTCACGCTGCCGCTGCTCGCGCACCGAGGCATCGGTGTCGGCCTCCTGCTTCGCGCTGCGGAACGACTGCACGATGGCCTCCTGCAGCTCCTCGGTCAGCCCGGTGAAGTGGTCCCGCAGCATCCGCTGCACCTGCCGGGCGGCGTCGCGGCAGTCTCGGATGATCCGGACGAAGAAATCGTCGACATGCCGCTGGATGGCCGTCTTGACCGTCGCCTGTCGCCGACGGAGCAACTGCTTGCTCTCGTCCCGGATGCTCTTGCCGCCGAAGAGCGCCCCGATGCCGACCGAAACCGGATTGATCATCGGCATGCCGGCCAGGGTGGTCGCCAGACCGAACATCAACATGCCGCCGTACGAGCCCTTCATGCCGGTGAACAGCTTCTGACCGGTGGTGAACCTGTCGATCGTCGGCCGTTGCAGGTCGGGCAGTCGCTCGCCGATGTCGTCCGGCATCGTCATCGACCAGGGCGGCAGCACGTCGTAGCCGTACCTGTCGAAGTTGGCGGCCACCCGCCGGGCGATCCAGTCACAGCGCTGGATCAGCCACTCGTGGTTCGCCTCCGCCGCCTCCACCAGGCTGCGCTCCAGCCAGTCCTGGAAGGTGTCCCAGGCGACCAACGGGTCCGCCGTGTCGAACGCCTCGTCCACCGCGCGCAGGATCTGTCTGGTCCGGTCACGCAGGTCGTACTCGAGGTCGGCCAGCAGGTCGGTGATCTCGTCGGTCAGCGTGTTCTGCCACCGGGTGGAGCACCGGCGCAACTCGTCGACCTCGCGCTGCGCCGCGTGCAGCCGGGAGATCGGCCCGGACTGCTCCTCGGCCTCCTGGGTCTCCAACTCGGCGCGCAGCGGCGCGGCCAACTGCTCCACCACCGTCCGGGCCACCGTCTGCACCGCCGCCCGGGCCAGGTGGTCGGCCTTCCCGGCCAGGTCACCTTGCAGGCGGGCGATCAACGCGGGGAAGCCCGACTCGGCGTTGAGCCCACGGTCGTCGGCGGCGGCCGCGCGCAGTCGCAGCGCCGCAGAAACCGGGATCAGCGTCGCCGGAACCCCCGCCTCGGCCAGGTGCTGCCGGTTGCGCTCGGCCACAGCCCGCCAGTCCGCCACCAGGTCGGTCTTGCTCTGCACCACCACCACGTTCGGATGCGAGCGCATGATGTGCAGCAGCATGTTCAGCTCGGCGACCGACAACTCCCGAGTGGAGTCGGAGACCAGCAGCACGGTGTCCGCGCGGGCCGGCGCGGCGACCGAAGCGGCGGCGCCGATGCCGGCGACCTCGTCGGTGCCGGGAGTGTCCACCAGCACCAACCCGGCACCGAGCAGCGCACGGGGCAGTCCGATCTCCACGTACGCCGGGCCGCCGCCCGGCCGGCGACCGACCAGGCCGGCAACGCCCGCCGCGACCTGGTTGAGCGCCACCGGGGTCCGCTCGACGGCCACCGCGTCGACGGCGCCGCTGCGCTGGCCCGGCTCTGATGGCGGCGCCTGGGCCACGGCCGCGGTGGGGGCCTCGGCGTGCCGCACCACGGTCGGCAGGACCGTCGTCCGGCCGTCGCCGACCGGGCAGGCCGGGGCGTTGATGATCGCGTTGATCAGCTGACTCTTGCCCTGATTCGGCTCGCCGATGACCAGGACACGCAGCGTCGGGTCCAGCAGTTGCGCACGCTTCTGCCGCACCGTCTGGAGTAGGTCACCGCGACCGTGTGCACTGCACGTGCGGGCGATCTCGTCCAGCACGTCCAACCAGATCCCGGCCATCACCGCACCAAGTGTGCGGATTTCGGCTCAATTATCAAGAGGGACCGGATGTGGAACCGGGAAGGGCCGGATCGCCCGAGACGATCCGGCCCTTCGCTCCGACCGGAGATCCGGATCAGAGCAGACCGCCGGTGATACCCAGCAGCCCGTGATCGGTCGAGGCGTGCGAGTCGCCGCCGAGCACACCATCGGTGACCCCACCGGTCACGTCACCGACCGTGTCGGTGACACCGGGGAGGAGGCTGTCCACCTGGTGCGTCACGCCGCCCACCGTCGACGGCACGTCGAGCGGCGGGACCCCGCCGACGATGCCGTCGCCGTGCCCGAGGCCCAGCCCGCTGAGGGTGTCGTCGACACCGAGGGAGCTGACGACCCCGCCGAGCTGACCATGGGTGCCGGAGAGGACACCACCGGTCAGGTCGCCGCCGATCAGGTTCGAGTCGGTGACGTCGCCGAGCAGACCGCTCGGGTCACCGACGGTGCCGGTGACGTCGCCGAGCACCGGGTCCGCGATCGCGTCCACCGGCTGCACCACGTCGGCGTCGAGGGTGTGCGCCACGTCGGAGACACCGGCCAGGTCGGTGTCGAGGCCGGACGGTCCGACACCCAGACCGATGCCCGGCAGCACGGTGACCCCGGCGGCGGCGGTCGACGGGTCGACGGCGATGGCGCCGAGCACGCCGGCCTTGACGTCCACCCCGCTGGGCGAGCTGGTGACGCTGATCTGCTGCGCCACGCTCTGCAACTGACCCACCACGTCGGTGGTGTCGGTGAGCAGCGGGTCCAGCCCGAGCTGCCCGACCGGCGAGGCCAACGATGCGAGACCGGCACCCGGTGCGTAGTCGACGACCAGCGGCACGACGTCCTGCACGTCCGCAGCGGTGATGTCGGTGAGCCCCGCGCCCCGCAACGCACCCTCGGGGTCGAGGTCGAAGGCCGACCGCGCATCCGGGTTCGTCAGTAGGTCGAGCACGAAGTCGTGGAGCGTCTGCTGCGAGTCCATGTGCCGGTTCTCCTCGGATGTGGCATTGGCGGGTGTCGTACGTCGACGGTGACGACGCTATGGCCGGGGCCCGCCCCCGGGCATCGGGGCTGAACCCGCATCCGGGCCGGTTGAACTAGGGGCTGCGCCACCTCGTACGTTAGGGGGACAGGGGGAAACCGTCCCGACGAGATTAGGGTCCCGACCAGGGTCTGATCTCTGGTACGAACGTAGGAGCCCGCGGGGTTCGCCGGGGGTGGGTCGTCGGGCAGCCGACGCCATCGCCACCGACCGGCTGACTCACGGGGAGAGACAGAGACGATGCCGTACGTCCTGGGGATAGACATCGGAAGCAGCAACACGGCCGCCGCCGTCGCACGGCGACGCGGCGCGACCTGGACCCGTCCCGAAGCCGTCCCACTGAGCGCCGGGTCACCTCTCATGCCCTCGGTGCTGTGCCTGGTCGAGGACGGTTCGCTGCGCGTCGGCGAGCCGGTGACCGACGACGGCAGCCGCATCACCCGGGACTTCGTCCACCGGATCGGCGACGACGTGCCGGTGCTGCTCGGCGGCGAGCCGTGCGCGCCGCAGACGCTGACCGCCGAACTGGCGGCGTGGGTGGTGGAGCGGGTCCACGCCCTGGAGGGCGGGGCGGCCGAGGCGATCGTGCTCAGCCACCCGGCAGGGTGGCGCCCGTACCGGCGGGAGGTGCTGCACCGCGCCCTGTCGGACCTCGGCCTACGGCACGTGACGTTGCTGCCCCGCACGGTCACCGTCGCCGAGAGTCACGCCGCTCGGGGGTTCGCGGGAAGCACTGCCGTTGTCTACGCCCTCGGGGGCAACAGTTTCGAGGCGGCTCTGGTGCGCCGCACCCCGCGCGGCACGTACGAGACGTTCGGCACCCCGCAGGGTCTCGACTCGGTCGGTGGCGCCGACTTCGACGAGGCGCTCGCCGAGCATGCCCGTACCGTGCTGGCCCGGGAGTTGGCCGCGACCGGCCGTCGCGGCGCCCAGGCCGCGCTGCGCGGGCTGCGCGCGGAGTGTGACCGGGTCAAGCGGGTGCTGACCGTCGACCTCACGGCCGACGTGATGCTGACCCTGCCGAGCGGCCCGGCGCGGGTGCCGGTGACGCGGGCGCAGTTCGAGGCCATGATCCGCCCGACGGTGCAGGCCACCGTCGACCTCCTGCTCCGGGCCGTGAGCAGTGCCGACCTGACCCCGGCGCAACTCGACGGCGTCCTGCTGGCCGGCGGCTCCACCCGGGTCCCGCTGGTGGCCGAACTGATCGGCGCGGCTCTCGCGGTGCCCGTCGAGGTGGAGCCGGACGCACAGTTGACCGCCGCCACCGGGGCGGCGATGGCCGCCTGCCAGGTGGTGTCACCACGCCCTCGCCAGCCACCGCCGGCTCGAGTCCCGGCTCCGGTCAGCGGCGCCGGGCGGGCCACCCTTCCGGCACCACGCCGCCCTCATCACACCGTTCCGGGCGATCCGCCACCGCGGCCCCCGGTGCGGGTCCTCCCACTGGAACTGCCGAAGCCGTCCCGCCTGGCGCTGGCCCGCGGCCGCGGACGCGAAGGATGACCCCGATGATCATGAAGGACCTCGCCGCGCCAGGGTTGATCCTGGACCGGGGTTTGCAGGCGCTACTGGACACTGTCGCGCAGGACCCGAGCGGCCCACTCGCCGTCGGCGTCGCCGGCCCGGCCGGTCACGGAAAGACCGCGTTCCTCGCCGAGCTGGAGCGCGTTCACCAGCGCGCCGGGATCGCCGTCCGCACGACCGCCCCGGAGCCGGACGAGCCGGTCGACCCCGACACGGTGGTGCTGGTCGACGACGCGCACCTGCTCGACGACGCACGGGCCGAAGCACTGTTGCGTCTGGTCGCGGGCCGGCGACACCGCCTGGTGGTCGCCCACCGCCCGTGGCCGCGTTCGGCGGCCTTCAGTGAGCTGGTCGACGCTCTGCGACGCGACGGGCAGGCCGTGCTGCTCACACCGTTCACCCGGGAGCAGACCGCCGCCCATCTCGCCAGCACGCCCGAGCTGGGCCGCCCGGCCGACCTGGTCGACTTCGTCCACACGCAGACCGCCGGCGTACCCCGCGACGTGGCCCGGCTGGCCCGCGGCCTGGCCGGCGCGGAAACCCGCACCGGCACGGTGGACCCACCCCGCTCCGTCATCCTCGAATTCGGTCCGGACCTGGACGTCCAACCCCCCGGGGTACGACGACTGCTGCTCGCTGTCGCGGCCGGCGGGTCGCTGCCGGTGACCATGCTCGGCGCGCTGCTGGGCCGGGACCCGGCCGGAGTGGACGACCTGATCGCCACGACGAGGGCGGCTGGGCTGCTCGGCGCGGACGGCCGGCTCGCACCGATCGTCCGGCGAGCCGTCGCGACACTCAGCCCCACCACCGACCGGACAGCGGTCTGGCGAGGGCTCACCGAGTTGCAGCTCGCCCGCGGTGGCGCGGTGTTGCCGCTGGTCCGCTCCCTGCGCGCGCTCGGCGCGCTCGGCGACTGCCCGGCCGCGACCCTGGCCGCCGCGGCGGACGAGGCGCTGGCCGACGAGCCGGCGTTCGCCGCCGAGCTGTTCGCGGCGGCCACGGCAGCCGGCCGGCCGCCCAACGCGCAGCAGGCGCTCGCCGCCGCGCTCGCCGGCGACCTCGACGACGCGCTTCGGCTGGCGGACCGCCTCCTGGCCACGGCCGCTCCCCCGGATCGCTCCGAGGCGGCCGTGGTCGCCGCCACCGCCCTGGCTCACCGTGGTCACATCGGTCGCAGCGTCGAGCTGTTCCGGTGGTCGGGCACCGCCTCGGCGGCGGCGTTCGCCATCGTCGGCGGGTTGGCCATCGGTGACCCGGCCGCCCGCACCGAGTCACCGGCGGCCGACCCGGCAGGCGACCCCCCGACCCTGCACGCCAGCGCCGCCCGACTGATGGCCAACGGTGTACGGGAGAGCGTGACCGGCCCCCCGACCGCCGCGCTCTCCGCGCTCGTGCAGGCCGCCGCGCTGCTGGAGCCGGACGGCCGGGCGGCGCTGCTGCCGGACAGCCCGGCGGCGCTCGCCGCGTTGACGGCAGTGCACTGCGGTGAGCTGGAGATCGCCGAACGGGTGCTGCACCGCGCCCTCGGCGCCGGTGTCGGAGGCCCGCTGATGGCCCGTCGCCACCGGCTGTTGCAGGCCTGGATCCTGATGGTCCGTGGCGAGATCCACGCCGCCGGCGAGCGGCTCGCCACTGTGACGCTCGACGGGCGGCCACTGGAGTCACGCGACCAGCTCTTCGCCGCCGCGATCCGGATGGGCATCGGCCGGCGCAACAGTGACCTCGGGGCGCTCAAGCGTGGTTGGGAGCAGGCGCTGGAGGCCGTGGTGCGGCACCCCGTCGACCTGTTCACCCTGCTGCCGTTGGGTGAGCTGGCCATCGCGGGCGCACGGCTGGGTGACCTGGCCCGGCTGGAGCCGTACCTGCACCAGGGGCGTGAGTTGCTCGACCGCCTCGACGACCCACCGCTGTGGAGCGTTCCGCTGCACTGGAGCGAGCTGCACGCCGCCATCCTGGCCGGCGAGCCGACGATCGCCGACCGACACGTCACGGCGTTGCTGGCCGCTGCCGGCCACAGCCGGTACGCGGCAGTGGTCGCCGCCGCCGCGGAGAGCTGGGTGGAGGTGCTCCGGGGTGTCGTCGACCCGATCCGGGTGGAGGCCGCCGCCCGGGGGCTGCACGACACCGGGTTGTGCTGGGACGGCGCCCGCCTCGCCGGGCAGGCCGCGATCCGCACCGCGGACCGACGGGCGATGACCACCCTGCTGGAATGCGCCCGAGCGTTGCAGGGGCGGCCCTCCGGCGGGCAGACCGGGCAGACCCCGACGGCCGGTACGAGCACGGCGCGGATCGCCGGCCCCACCCAACACGGCCTGAGCGACCGCGAGTACGAGGTCGCCGAGCTGGTGCTCGCCGGATTGACCTACCGGGAGATCGGCGATCGGCTCTTCATCTCGGCCAAGACTGTCGAACACCACGTGGCGCGGATGCGTAACCGGCTCAACTGCGCCAACCGCACCGAACTGCTGGCGCTGCTGCGCACCCTCGTCGCCGACCGGGCCAGCGACACGGCCGGGCAACCGTGGCCGCAGCGGGCGACCCGATGACCCGTGACGACGTCCGGCTGATCCGGACCAGGCTGGCCGTGCTGGCCGCCGTGCTGGTCACGCTCTGGTCGTACGCGGCCTACGTGTCCAGCCAGGACGCCGTCGACCTGCTGCGCGTGCGGGCGCTGGCGGACACGCTGGGCCAGCCCATTGACCGCCTGATTCTGAGCCTCCAGACGGAACGCCGGATCACCGCCGAGACGATCGCCGGGGCGGGGCGGACGACCCCCGAGCTGGTCGGGGCCCGCGAAGGCACCGACCGGGCCGCCGCCGAGATCCGCGCGTTCACCAAGGGCCGCGACCTCCGGCTGCTCAGCGCCGGCACGGTCCGCGACCGGGCCGGCGAGCTGGTCCGCCGGCTCGACGGCCTGGGCACGACCCGGTCCCTGGTCGACACCGGGCGGCTCGACCAGGGGGCGGCAGTCGACGGGTACGACGAGGTCATCGACATCGCCTTCGGGGTGTACGGCCCGGAGTGGGCCGCGTACGAGAGCGGGTTGGCCGCCGACACCCGCGCGGTGATCGCGCTGGCCCGCGCCCGGGAGTTGCTGGCCCGGGAGGACACGGCCTTCAGCGCGGGCCTGGCCGCCGCCCGGCTCGGCGCCGACGAGCAGCGCCGGCTGACTGCGCTGGTCAGCATTCAGCGGTACGCGCACACCGAGGCCGTGGCCGGGCTTCCGCCCGACGGCCGGGCCGAGCATCAGCGCCTCGCGGCCGGGCCCGAGTTTACGGCTCTGCTCGCCCTGGAGGACCGGCTGCTGCAGGGCGGCACCGCCAACGCCCTGGCCGGTGTCACCGTCCAGGACTGGCGGGCCGCCGCGGACGCCGCCCTCGGCGCGCTGCACACAGTGGTGACGAACACCGCCCGCGGCAGCGTCGAGCGGGCCACCCCCGGTGCCGCCATGCTCATCGCGCGTACCGGTGCCGTCGTGGGGCTCGGCCTCATCGTCGTGCTCGTGCTCCTGCTGAGCTGGGCGGGCACCGTCCGACGCCTGACCGACGAACTGACCAGAAGCAACACCGATCCCTCGACTCCGGAACCGGGCACGCCGGCCGCACCCCGCGACCCGGCGACGCCGGAGGCTGACACCGCGCGGGAGCTGTTCCTGGGGTTGACCCGACGCAACCAGGTCCTGCTGCGCGACCAGCTCAGCCTGCTGGACGGGATGCAACGTCGGGAACGGTCCACCGAGGAGACCGGCGAGCTGTTCCAACTCGACCACCTCACCACCCGGGTCCGCCGCAACGTGGAGAAGCTGATCACCCTGGCCGGCGCGACACCCGCCCGCCGCTGGCGACGCCCGGTGCCACTGCTCGACGTGGCGCGCGGCGCGGTCGCCGAGGTGCCGGACTACCACCGGGTCCTGATCGCGCCCCACTGGCCGTGGTCGCTCGCCGGCCCGGCCGTCACGGACGTCATCCACCTGCTGGCGGAGCTGATCGAGAACGCGCTGGCCTTCTCCGGGGCGGAGACCACCGTCCGGGTCAGCGGCGAGCACCGACCGCAGGGATGTGCCCTGATCGTCGTCGACGATGGGCCCGGCCTGGACGCCGCCGCGCTGGCCGAGGCGAACCACCTGCTCGGCGATCCGCCACCGGACGGCCCGCCCGCGGGCCGCACCGGTTGGTACGCGGTCGCCGTACTGGCCGGCCGCTGCGGTGCCCACGTTTCGCTGCACCCCAGCCGGCGCGGCGGGACGGCCGCTGTCGTGCTCCTACCCTCCCGGCTGATCACGGTCACCGACACCGGCCGCATCCCGGCCAACGCACCACCCGGCAGCCCGTACCCACCGGCCCACACCGACGCCGACCTGACCGGCCCGGTCGGCAACGGCGGGCTACCGACGCGGGTCCGTCACCCCGGGCCGACCGGCCCGCAACACGGCAGGACCAGCCTCGACACGGTCGAGTTGCCGGTCGCCAGAACAGCGAGGAGACAACAATGACGTCTGCAGTGGTCACCGACAACGGCCTGACCGACGCCCTGAACGACCTGGTCGACCGGGTGCACGGCGCGGAGTTCGCAGTGGTGCTCTCACCGGACGGGCTGCCGCTCGGTGGCTCGCGGCGGGTGGGCGCGAAGCTGGCCGAGCAGATCTCCGGCGTGGTCGCCGGACTGATCGCGTTGGGACTGGCCGCCACCCGGACCTGTGACGCGGGTCAGCTGCGTCAGGTCGTGGTGCAGATGTCGCGGGCGTTCCTGTTCATCGCCACCATCCCGAACGGGACCATCCTCACCGTGCGGATCGCCGGTGACGACGTCGAGGTCGGTGACATGGCGTACGAGGTGGCGCTCTTCGTGGGGCAGGCCGAGCAGCACCTGCCGATCACGCTGGGCCCGGCCTCCTCGGTGACGATCGGGGACACAGGTGCACTCCAGCGGCGCCGCTGACGAGGCGTGGTACGACGACGACGCGGGCCCGGTCGCCCGGCCCTACACGATGACCGGAGGGCGTACCGCGCCCGCACGCGGCCAGTTCGACCTGATCTCGCTGGTCGTCGCCCGGCGGGGGGTCACGCCCCCTACACCGCTCTTCCCTGAACAGGCGCGCATCGTCGAGCTGTGTCACCATCCAGTGTCGGTGGCCGAGGTGGGCGCCGAGTTGGATCTTCCGCTGGGGACGGTCCGGGTGCTGCTCGGTGACCTGCTCGCGGCCGGGCTGATCGAGACGCACGAACCGCCGACGCTGTCGGAGCTGCCGACCGAGGACCTGCTCGAGGCGATACTCGTCGGGCTTCGCGGGTTGTGACCGGGCAGACGCTGACCGCGACCCGGACGGACCGTGGGCACGCACCCGGCGACTATGTGAAGGAGAAACTGGCAGTGCCGGCAACACCACCCCAACCACGCCGTACCGTGGCGATCATTCTGCTGGATCGGGTCGTGGCCATCGTCACGGCCGCACGGCGGGTGCTCACCGGTCGGGAGGACGTCTCGCGGGCCACCTGGGTGGCCGTCGTCGCGGCGCTCGGGGTGCTGATCGCGACGGCCGTGTCCGTCGTCGGGGTGCTGCGTACGCCGGAGAAGCTGACGCCGGTGACCCTCGATCCGCCGCCATCGGTCGAGCAGGTGGGCGAGTCGCCGTCCGCCACCCCCCGCGCGCAGGCGCGACCGGCACTCACCAGCCCCGCGGTGGCCGCGTCCCCGTCCGTCTCGGCCTCGTCGGTCCCACCGGCGGTCCCGTCGTCGACCCGGCCCACACCGACCGGCGCCACCCCCGAACCCACCGCGGCGGCCCTGGGCGCGGACTTCGCCATCACTGACAACGCGCTGCTCAGCTACGGCGCGGCAGTGACGATCAGCAATCCGGGCCCGGTCGCGGCACCGGGGTGGACGCTGGTCGTCACCCTGCCCCGGGAGTCGCTGGGCGTCAGCGGGGTCGAGGGGGCGCGGGCCAGCCGCGACGGTGCGGTGTGGACGTTCGTGCCGGACCCGGACACCGGTCAGGTCCCCGGCAACGCCTCGGTCCGGGTGACGTTCCGGGTGAATGGATCGTTGACCGGCGCCGCGCCCAAGGCGTGCACGATCGACGGCGTCGCCTGCGCCGGCCTGCCGAACTGACCAGTCCGGCACGCCGGATCAAGCGCGGTACACCCGGCGTTCCGGCGGCAGCCATGCGTGATTGATCATCAGTTCGGGCGTGCTTCGTACCGTCGCGACCATGACTGTCCCACCCGCATCACCGTCGCCGCGCCGCGCCGGGTCACGCCTCGGCGCCCTGGGCACCCGGGCCGCCGCCGCCGTTGCCGCTCTCGCCGTCACCGGCGCTGCCGTCGCGGTCGCCGTCGCCACCTCGTCACCCGCCACGGCCGAGCCGGGCAGCGTCGTCGTCTCGGAGGACTTCTCGGCCGGGTCGCTGCCCGCCGGTTGGCACGCGGTCGACGGCACCTGGAAGGTCGAGAACGGCCGACTGTACGGAACCTCCGCCAGCTCCAGCGAGAACAACAAAATCACCTTCGGTCGACACCTGAACGACTTCCGCCTCGAGGCGACCATGCGCTTCGAGTCGGTCTCGGCCGCCACCCGCTGGGCCTCGCTCGGCATCGACGTTCCCGCCAGCGGCGTGACCCCCTGGTGGATCGCCACCATGCGCAGCGGCACCACCGCCGCCAACGGGCTCGAGTTCGCCCAGCGGACCACCGCCAACGCCTGGGTCGTGACGAACACCGCCTCCGCCCTGTCCGCCGCCGGCACCGGCCGGGACGTGCGCGTCGCCGTCGAGGTGCACGGCAACCAGGCTCGTTGGATCTTCGACGGGCGGGAGGCGATGCGGACCAGCAGCCTCCAGCGTTCCGCCGACGGCGTCCAGGGGCTCTTCGTCAACGGCGCGACCGTGTCGTACGACGACGTCACCGTCACCGAGCTGGCGCCGAACGGTTACCTCCGCCCCGAGGGCAGCCCGTTCACCGTGATCGCCCACCGGGGCGCGTCCGCCGCCGCGCCGGAGAACACCCTCGTCGCCCAGGAGATCGCCCGCAGGGGCGGCGCCGACTGGATCGAGAACGACGTCCAACCGAGCCGGGACGGTGTCCCGTTCATCCTGCACGACGGCACCGTCGACCGGACCACCGACGGCACCGGCAACATCCGGGACCTGACCGCCGCGCAGATCAAGGCGCTCGACGCCGGCTCCTGGTTCGGCCCGCAGTACGTCGGCGAGCGGGTGCCCACTCTCGCGGAGCAGCTCGCCGACCTGCGCACGCGGGGTGGCAACCTGCTCGTGGAGATCAAGGGCAAGCACACCCGGGACGAGGTCGCCACGATCATCCAGGTGATCCGGGACGAGCAGATGATGGGCCGGGTCTTCATCCAGAGCTTCGAGGTCGACGCGCTGAAGTACACCTACGAGATCGCCCCCGAGCTGCCGCTCGGCCTGCTCCGCAGCACCCTGGACGCCGACCCGGTGGCGATCGCGAAGGAGTTGCACCTGACCGCGTACAACCCGGACGGCAACGCGCTGTTGGCCAAGCCGGAGGTCGTCGCCCCGCTGCACGCGGCCGGGGTCGCCGTGATGGCCTGGACGATGGACTCCGCCGGCCTGTGGCAGCGGCTGGAGCGGATCGGCACCGACGCGATCATCACCAACCGGGCGGCGGAGCTCGTCGGCTGGAACTCGGCGTTCGTTCAGCGGGCCCCCGCCGACCCGAGCGTGCGGATCGATTCGCCGACCAACGGTGCTCGGCTGGACCGGGCACAGTCACCGGTGATCGCGGTCGCCGCGACCAACGCCGACACCATCACCGTGATGCTGGACGGCAAGAGGTCGGCCGCCGGGCGCAAGCTCGACCTGGTCAAGCTGACCGCCGGCCGACACACCATCACCACCGAGGCGACCGGTCCCGAGGGCACCGCCACGGCGACCAGCACCTTCACCGTGACGGTGAGCCAGGCTGGCCTCGGCTATCTGATTCTCACCT
This sequence comes from Micromonospora sp. NPDC047644, assembly GCF_040704315.1. NCBI lineage: Bacteria > Bacillati > Actinomycetota > Actinomycetes > Micromonosporales > Micromonosporaceae > Micromonospora > Micromonospora sp. NPDC047644. Next base: position 230,597 of record NZ_JBEYSY010000008.1, on the reverse strand, counting down.
CGGGCGCGGACCCGGCCGCCGTCACGGCGATGACCACCAAGCTGGCCCACGCCCAGTACGCCGAGCTGGCCACCTACGCCGACCGGCAGGCCGGCAAGCTGGTGCCGGCGGAGGTCGCCAGCGTCATCGCCGCCGACGCCCGCACCCTCGCCCTGAGGTAGCGGCGTGATGGGTGGCGCTGGTCCGACGGGGCCAGCGCCACCCCGGTCCTCACTCGCCTCGCCCTGGCTTTCGTCTCAGGTCTTCCACCGAGCGACCCCGAGACCTCGCGTTCAGCGTTCGCTGATGAGAGGGGCGTAGTCGCCGCGGGTGAGCGGCATGCTGGACAGGGAACCGTCGGCCCGGGGCACGCCCAGCGCCCTGCCGTCGCGCAGGAAGGCCACAGCGGAGACGTCCTCACGGCTGGTGAGAGTGCAGACGATCTGGCCGAAGGCGAGGACCTCGTCGCTGCGACCGCCCACCTCGGCGGCTTCGTCGACCGCGACGACGGCCTGCGACCCGGTAACTGTCGCGCCGGCCGCGTTGACCGCACCCGGCAGCGCGCTGGTCAGATCACTGTCCCGTTCGGCCCCGCTGGGCCCGGCCAGCAGGTGTCGCAACTGGTCCGCGACGCTGGGTGCCCTGTCGACGCGCCGGACCACGGGGACGATGCGGTTGTTCCGGACCAGGCAGAGCGTCTCGACGGCGCTGCCGGCCGGTGCGGTGGTGTCGGCGGGAGCCGCGCTGCTCAACGGCCCTCGCGGGGCCGGCACCGCGCGTGGGGTGTCGTCGGTGGGGATGCCACATGCGCTCAGCAGCACGACGAGGGCCAACGGGACGAGACGGCGGGGCCTCACGACAGGCTCCCGGGCAGGGTGACCCGGAAACAGGCGCCCCCGCCCGGACGGTCGGCGACCGTCACCTGCCCCGCGTGCGCGGCGGCGTGCTGCGCGACCAGCGCCAGCCCCAGGCCGGTGCCGTCGCCGGCGCCACGGGTGTGGGCGGCTCGCCCCCGGACGAACCGGTCGAAGATCGCCTCGCGGTCCTCGACGGGAACGCCCGGACCGTCGTCGTCGACCTCGATGACGCCGCTGTCCCCGTCCCGGTTCAGGCGAACAGCCACCGGGCCACCGCCGTAGGTGGCCGCGTTGTCGAGCAGGTTCGTCAGGATCTGGGCGACCCGCCGCCGCTCGACCTGCCACGTCGCGGGCACGTCCGGTGCCAGGCGGACGAGGGTGCCCGGCAACTCGTACGCGTCGCAGGTCTCCCGGGCCAGCTCCACCACGTCCACCGGGGCACGGTGCGCCGGTTGGTCGCTGCGGGCCAGGTCGATCAGGTCGTTGACGAGCCGTTGGAAACGGTCGACCTCGTCGGCGACGAGCCCGGCGGCGGTGGCGGTCCGTTCGTCCTGGTGTTCCCGACGGCGGGCCAGGACGCTGGCCGCCGCGGCGAGGGTCTGCAACGGGGACCGCAGTTCGTGGCTGACGTCGGCGGCGAACCGGCGGTCCCGTTCGATGCGCAGGGCGAGGCGGTCGACCATCTGGTTGAACGACGAGGAGAGGCGGGTGAGGTCGGGGTCGGTGGCCGGGTCGAGCCGGGCGGTGACGTCACCGGCGGCGATCCTCTCGGCCGCGTCGGCGACGGCTGTCAGCGGCCGCAGCCCGTGTCGGGTGGCGTACCAGGCGAGGGCCGCCCCGGACCCGGCGACCAGAACCGCGACGCTGGTCAGCGCGAGGGCCAGCACCCGGAAGGTCTGCTCCAGCTCGCGCAGCGAGTTGACCTCGAAGTACGTTGCGGACGCCGACAGCGGCACACCGACCACCAGGGCCGGTTGCCCGTCGACGCGGACACGCTGCAGGGCCGGCTCCCCGGCGGAGACGACCCGGAGCAGTTCGTCGGGGATGGCGGCCGTGGTGCCGGGGTCGGCGGCCCTCGCGTACCACTCGCCGTTGAGGTGCAGCACCGGCCGACGGCTTCCGCCGGTGTCCAACGACCGGAGCACCTCCACCACGTCGGGGGTGTCGGTGTCGAGGCCGGCATGCACCACGGCGGCGTCGAAGTAGGCGGCCCGCAGGGCGATGCGTTCGCGGTCGTCGAGCAGGGACCGTCGGGTCAGCTCGTAGGAGATCAGGGCCATCGACGCCGAGAGCAGGAGCGCGCCGACGGCGAACGCGGCGGTCACCCGGGTACGCAGTCCGAGGCGTCTCATCGTTGCAGCTTGTAGCCGAGGCCCCGCAGGGTGACCAGGTGCCGAGGGTTCGCCGGGTCCGGCTCGATCTTCTGCCGCAGCCGACCGACGTGCACGTCGACGAGGCGTTCGTCGCCGCTGTCGTACCCCCAGACCCGTTGCAGCAACTGCTGACGCGACAGCACCCGACCGGCGTGCTCGGCCAGCTCACAGAGCAGCCGGAACTCGGTGCGGGTGACAGTCACCTGCTGGCCGGCCCGGCGCACCTCCCCCGCCTCCGGGCTGATCTCCAACTCGCCGAAGGCGACCGCCGGCACGGGCTCCGGCGCCGACGCCGGCCGGGCACGGCGGCGCAGGGCCCGCAGGCGGGCGGTCAGCTCCCGGATGGCCACGGGTTTGACCACGTAGTCGTCGGCGCCGGCTTCGAGGGCGGCCACGATGTCGTCGGTGCCGTCACGGGCGCTGACCACCACGATCGGAACGTCGTCGTCTCGGCGCAGCTGCCGGATGCACTCGAAGCCGTCGAGGCCGGGCAGCATCAGGTCGACGAGCACGTAGTCGGCCGGGTGGTGACGTTGGGCGCGCAGACCCTCCTCGGCCGTGGCCGCGCCGAGGGCGTCGTAGCCCTCCTCCTCGAGTGCCAGCAGCAGCGCGAGCCGGATGCGGTCGTCGTCCTCGATCACCAGTACGGCCGTCATCCCGGAATCATCCTCGGCCGACCGCCCGCCGGCCAACCGTGCCCGCCGGCCGGCGGTTTTGTCACACAACTGTCACAGAGCCTTGCAGTGACCGCCAACCCCGCCCAGCACCGTGGGGAGGAAGCAGGGTCGACGGAGAGGGGGACGGCGATGGCGACGCCGGTGCTGCCCGCGAGGTACACGCTGCCGCTGGTCGAGGTTCGCGTCACCGAGCTCGATCTGGCCTGTCTGCCGGAGGTCGGCGCGGTGTTCGACCGACTGTTGGCGCTGCGCCCCGCGCAGGTCGTGCTCGACCTGTCCGACTGCCAGCACCTCGACGCCGCCGCCATCGGCCTGCTGCTCGACGTGCACCGGCGGCTGACTTGCGCCGACGCGGCCCTCACCGTCCGCGATCCGAACCCCCGGGTACGGCGCATCCTGCACATCACCCGGCTGGATCAGGTGCTCTCGATCGTCAATGAGGAAGGACCAGCAGCATGACCGTCGTCCCGGACGAGTATCTGATGACCCTGATCTGCGACACGTGTGGCGAGACCATCCGCGGCACCGCGTGCGTGCTCCCCGACGCCGAGGTCGTCTGGACCCTGGTGGCCGAGCACGGCTGGAGCGGTTCGCCCTTCGCCACCGGGCCGCACCGCTGCCCGCACTGCAGCCTCCTGCCCGCCTCGACCGGTGGCCACGCCTCGTGCGACGGGCATGGCCCCGGTGGCATCCTCGGCATCGACCACCTCGACGGCACGACGGTCATCGCCGCCACCGGTGACATCGACCTCGACACCGGCGACAACCTGCGCACGGCGCTGCGGCACGTGGCCGATGTGGGCGGGCATGTGGTGGTCGACCTGAGCCGGGTGCACATCATCGACTCGACCGGCCTCGGTCTGCTCGTGCGCGCCCACCGTGATGCCCGCGAACGCGGTGTCACGCTCTGCCTCGCCGGGCCGTCGCGGTTCGTCCGCACGGTCCTGCACACGATGCGGCTGGACAAGGCGTTTCCGATCTTCGACAGCCGCGACGAGGCCCTCGCCCAGCTCTCCGATGGTGGCGGAAGGCCCCTCCCCGAGGGTCACGTGGTGGCCGTACCCCGTTGAGGGAACGGGGCGCGGTAACCGGGTGGCGAGCATGTTTCATGCTGGAGTAATGATTCGTTTCGTACTGAATGTGCTGTGGCTCATCTTCGGCGGAGGTCTCGTGCTGGCGGCCGGCTACGGCATCGCCGCGCTGATCTGCTTCGTCCTGGTCGTCACCATCCCGTTCGGCGTCGCCTCGCTGCGCCTCGCGGTCTATTCGCTGTGGCCCTTCGGCCGCACCGTGGTGCCCAAGCCGGGCGCGGGCGTCGGCTCCGGCCTGGCGAACGTCCTCTGGGTGGTGCTCGCCGGCTGGTGGCTGGCGCTCTCGCACATCCTCGCGGGCATCGCCCTCTGCGTGACGATCATCGGGATTCCGTTCGGCATCGCCAACTTCAAGCTCGTTCCGGCGGCGTTCTGGCCGCTCGGCCGTGAGGTCGTCGACGCGCCCTGAACACGGAAAACGGGAGACCTCTGGTCTCCCGCCACTTCCAACTTATAGCGCACTGGGGGGCTTGCGGCAAGACCCGGTTTATGACGCAGAATCGTCGGCCGAGGCCAGATTCTGCCGAAATGGAAGTCATGAATTGGATTCCTTGCCTACCTCCGTGTTCGATCTCCCCGATCACCTCGCCCCGAAGGCCGACCCGGCGCTCATCGCGCACGACGAACGGCACTTCGCGGCCATGGCGCGGGGCCTCGCGCAGCTGAACGCCGAGCTGTCCAACCGTCTGGACGCCGCTCGCCGGGCGCCCGGCGGCAAGGGCCGGCAGGCCGTCGACCGGGACGAGGAGGTCCGCCGGCTCACGGCTCGGCTGCGCTCGCTGAGCCGCTACGGGCTGGACCTGTGCCTCGGCCACGTGGTCGAGGCGGACAACCCCGAGCCGGTGTACGTCGGACGTCGCGGCCTCACCGACAGCACGGGTCGGCGGTTGCTCCTCGACTGGCGCTCCCCCGCCGCCGCGCCGTTCTTCGGGGCGACCCACGCCAACCCGATGGGCCTGACCAGCCGCCGCCGGTACCGCTGGACCCGCGGCCGGATCAGCGACTACTGGGACGAGGTGTTCACCCCGGACGGGTTCGTGGGGCACGCCGTCGCGCTCGACGACCAGTCCGCGTTCATCGCCAGCCTGGGTGGCGCCCGGTCGGCCCGGATGCGCGACGTGCTCAGCACGATCCAGGCCGACCAGGACGCCATCATCCGGGCCGGGTCGGCCGGCGCCCTCGTGGTCGACGGCGGTCCGGGCACCGGCAAGACCGTCGTCGCCCTGCACCGCACCGCATACCTGCTCTACTCCGACCCGCGCCTCGGTCAACGCCGGGGTGGAGTGCTCTTCGTGGGGCCGCACCAGCCCTACCTGGCCTACGTCGCCGACGTGCTGCCCAGCCTCGGAGAGGAGGACGTGCAGACCTGCACCCTGCGCGACCTCGTCGCCGAGGGTGCCACGGCAACCGTCGACGCCGACCCGGAGGTGGCCCGGTTGAAGTCCTCGGCCGAGCTGGTCCGGGCGATCGACGCGGCCGTCCGGTTCTACGAGGACCCACCGGTCGCCCCGATGACGATCACGGTCGGCGACTCCGATGTCCGCCTGAGCGCCGACGACTGGGCCGACGCGTTCCAGGCGCCGGGTCCGGGCACCCCGCACAACGAGGCGCGCGAGGAGATCTGGGAGGAGCTGCTGACCATCCTCATCGACCGGTACGACGGCGAGGAGCCGGACGCCGTGCTCCGCGACTCGCTGCTGCGCAACCGGGAGCTGCGAGCGACCGTCAACCGTGCCTGGCCGTTGCTCGACGCGGCCGATCTCGTGGGTGACCTGTGGTCGGTGCCCGCGTACCTGCGCAAATGCGCGCCGTGGCTCAGCCCGGAGGAGGTCCGCAAGCTGCAGCGCGACGAGCCCCGGGCCTGGACCGTGTCCGATCTGCCGCTGCTCGACGCGGCCCGGCAACGGCTCGGCGACGCGGAGGGGGCGGGCCGCAACCGGCGGCGCGACCCGGCCGCCGCAGCGGAACGCGAGCACATGGCCCGGGTCGTCGACGAGCTGCTCGCCGCCGACACCTACGACGACGGCGAGGGCCTGCTGTCGATGCTGCGCCAACCCGACCTGCGCGACGTCCTGACCGACGACGCCGCGCTGCCGGACGCCGACCCGGACCTGCTGGCCGGCCCGTTCGCCCACATCGTCGTCGACGAGGCGCAGGAGCTGACCGACGCCCAGTGGCAGATGCTGCTGGCCCGCTGCCCGTCGCGCAGCTTCACCATCGTGGGCGACCGCGCCCAGGCCCGGCACGGGTTCACCGAGTCGTGGCCGGAACGCCTCAAGCGGGTCGGGCTCGACCGGGTCACGGTGGCCTCGTTGAGCATCAACTACCGGACGCCGGCGGAGGTCATGGCGCAGGCCGAACCGGTCATCCGGGGCGTGCTCCCCGACGCCAACGTGCCCACCTCCATCCGCGACAACGGGCTCCCCGTCGTCCACGGCTCGGCCGCCGACCTGCGGTCGATCCTCGACACCTGGCTCGCCGACCACGCCGAAGGAATCGCCTGCGTGATCGGCGACCCGACCTTCGCGCCGACGTCGCGGGTCCGGTCACTGAGCCCGGATCAGGCCAAGGGCCTCGAATTCGACCTGGTCGTCCTCGTCGACCCGCAGGCGTTCGGCAGCGGCGTCTCGGGAGCCGTCGACCGCTACGTCGCGATGACCCGGGCCACCCAACAACTCGTGCTCCTGACCAGCAACTGAAAGCCGGGTCGCAGGCCGTCCCACACGCCCTAGTTGCCGAGCGTGACGTGCAGGATCCTCTCGTTGCTGTTGTTCGGGGTGCTGTCCTTGTCACCGACGTTGGTGGTGGTCAGCCACAACCCGCCGTCCGGAGCCGGCTCCACCGTCCGCAGCCGGCCGTAGGTGCCGCTGAAGTACGTCTGCACGTTCGTCAGGCTGTTGCCGCTGATCACCGCCCGGTACATCCGGGCGCCCCGGGCGCAGGCCACGTAGAGCGCGTCGCGGACGATCGTGATGCCGGAGCAGGAGCCCTCGGCGGTCGGGTAGGTGCGTGCCGGCGCGATGAACCCGGCCGTGCCGCAAGAGCCGCTGGTGCCCTCGCAGGCCGGCCAGCCGTAGTTTCCACCCTTGGTGATCAGGTTGGTCTCGTCCATCACCGAGTTGCCGAACTCCTGCTCCCACAGCCGGCCCTGCGAGTCGAACGCCAGCCCCTGCGGGTTGCGGTGGCCGTAGCTCCACACGTAGTTGCCGAACGGGTTGTCCGAGGGGACGGTGCCGTCCGGGTTGAGCCGCAGGATCTTGCCTTCGAGGCTGGACCGGTCCTGGGCGTAGTTGCCGTTCTGGGCGTCGCCGGTGCTGGCGTACAGCTTGCCGTCCGGGCCGAACCGCAGGCGACCACCGTCGTGGTACTTGTTCCGCCGGATGCCACTGAGCAGGACCTGCTCGCTGGCGGTGTTGAGTCGCCCGTTCTCCAGCCTGATCCGGACGATGCGGTTGTCGCTCGGCGAGGTGTGCATGATGTAGAGCCAACGGTCGCTGGAGTAGCTGCCCGAGATGGCGAGCCCCAACAGGCCACCCTCACCGTCGGTGCTCTGCACGTTCGGCACGGTGCCCAGGTTGGTCTTGGCCCCGGTGCTCGGGTTGAGCTGGATGATGTCGTGCGCGTCGCGCCGGTTGTAGAGCACGCTGCCGTCGGGCAACGTCACCAGACCCCACGGGATGTCGGTGTCGGTGGTGACCTGCCGCACCCCGCACACCGGGTTGGCGCACGCCGCGCCGGTGGTCACCGTCGCGGTGCCGCTGCGCGACGAGGCGTTGTCCTGCGCGTCCCGGGCCACCACGTAGTACTGGTACGAGGTGTTCGCCGTCAGGCCGCTGTCGGTGAACGTGGTCGCCGGCGGCGCGCCGGTGACCGTGCCCACCTTCGCGCCGGCCCGGTAGATGTCGTACGCCCGCACGCCGATGTTGTCGGTCGACGCGGTCCAGCGCAGCGTCACAGTGGTGCCCGACGCGGTGCCGGTGAGCTGTTGCGGCGCGGTGGGCGGCTGGCTGTCGGCCTGACAGGGCGGCGGAGTGATCGAGACGGTGGCGCTCGCCTGCGACACGTTGCCGGCGGCGTCGCGGGCGTTGACGTACAGGCCCCAGGTCGCCCCGGCCACCACGGTCAGGTTGGTGGAGAGCGTCGTACCGCTCACCGACGTCATCAACTGGCCGTCGTGGTAGATGTCGTAGAAGGCCACGCCGACGTTGTCCGTCGAGGCGTTCCACGCGAACGTCACCGAGTTGCAGGTCAGGCCGCTGACCCGAGGGCTGCCCGGCGCCGTCGGCGGCTGGCTGTCGGCGCTGCCGAAGGATGTCGTCCACCGTTGGTTGGACTGCCCGTTGCAGGTCCAGAGACCGACTGTGGTGCTGTTGGCGGTGCCGGCGCCGTTCACGTCCAGGCACAGACCGGACTGGACGCCGACGATCGTCTGCGAGGTAGTGGTCCGCCAGCGTTGGTTGGCCCCACCGGTGCAGTTGTTGATCTGTAGGGCGGCCGGCGCGGTGGTGTCCTGACCGACCACGTCCAGGCACATCGTGTCGTCGTAGACCCGCAGCTCACCGGCGGAGGTGAGGGTCCACGCCTGATTGGCCTGGCCGTTGCAGTCGTAGATGTTGATGCCGGCACCGGCGGTCCTGACGTTGCCGACCACGTCCAGGCAACGTCCGCTGGCCACGCCGACGACTGTCGACGGTGCCGCGGCGGCCGCCGGCACACCGACGGCCAGGCTCAGCAGCGTCACCGCCGCCATCGCCACCGGCAACAGCCGTCGTCGTGGGCGTAGTGGGTTGACTCGCATCAGTCCTCCAGGCTCAGGGCACCGACCGGCCCACCCAGACGACGAAGCGCCCGACCACGCCGAACAAGCACATCGACCATCAAAGATGCATTCGTCACACAAGTCAAACGATGTCTCTCGATCGGGGGCAAACCCACGAAACGCCGTACGCATCGCTCAGCTGTCCCGCATCGTCTCCCGGACGTGGCGACGGGCGTGATGGATCCGGGACTTCAGCGTGCCGATCGGGATGCCCAGCTGCCCGGCGATCTCCTGGTAGTCGAGCTGACACAGGTCGCGGAGCACGAGGGCCGTGGCCAGCTCCGGCCGGTGCGCCTCCAGCCGGTCCAGCGCGTCCAACAGGTCGAGGCGCGACCCGGCGATGACGCTCGTCGTCCGGGGGTCGGGCACGTCGACGGGCAGCAGCGCGCTGGGCCGCTCGGCTGCGCGTCGGCGCAGCGAGCGGTAGGTCTGGCGGGCACAGTTGGCGACCACGGTGTGCAACCAGGTGGAGAAGAGCGACCGCCCCTCGAAGCGTTGAATGTGCCGGGCCACCTGCAACAACGCGTCCTGCGCGGCCTCCTCCGCGTCCTGCCGACAGGGCAGGAACCGCCCGCACTGCTCCAGCACCCGTGGACCGATCGCGGCCAGCAGCGCGTCGAGTGCGGTGCTGTCACCGGCCGCCGCCCGCCTCGCCAGCTCCTCGGTGTCAGATTCCTTCACCACCCGCGCTCCCCCGCTCGTGGGCGTCACCGGAGTCCCGGTCGCCGGATAATACGACCGTGTCCATTCCGCCGCAGGTTGGTCGGTACCGGATCGCGCGCCCCGTCGGCGCCGGTGCGTTCGCCACCGTGTGGCTGGCGTACGACGACGAGCTGCACTCGTCGGTGGCCGTGAAGGTGCTCGCCGACAACTGGGCACAGCGGGCCGACATCCGGGGGCGCTTCCGCCAGGAGGCCCGGTTCATGCGGCAGGTCGACTCCGATCACCTGGTCCGGGTGTTGGACGTGGGTGAGCTGCCCGACGGCCGGCCGTACCTGGTGATGACGTACGCCGCCGGCGGCACGCTCGCCGACCGGCTGACCGGCGCGCCGATGCCGGTGCGCGAGGCGCTGCGGATCGCCGCCGCCATCGCCCGAGCGGTGGCGGTGCTGCACGACAACGGCGTGCTGCACCGTGACCTCAAGCCGTCCAACGTGCTGTTCGACAACACCCCGGCCGGCGACCGGGTGCTGGTGGCCGACCTGGGGCTGGCCAAGACGCTCGCGCACGCGTCCGGGTTCACGGTGGTCGCCGGCACGCCCGCCTACATGGCGCCGGAGCAGCTCGTCCCCGGCGGCGGGATCGACGTGCGCGCCGACGTGTACGCGATCGGCGCGCTGACGCACCACATGCTGACCGGCTCGCCACCCGGGCAGCCGGTGGTGGCGGCACCCCGCGTGCCCGTCGCCGTCGAGCGCGCCGTCCGCCGGGCCCTGCATCGCGATCCCGGCCGTCGCTGGCCCACCGCTGCCGCGTACGCCTCGGCGTTGGAGGGCCTGCTGGTCAGCCGACAGCTCACGGCCCGCACACCGCCGCGGCGCATCCGCCGTCTCCTCGCCGCCGTCGGCATCGTGGCCGCGACGCTGGTCATGGCCGGATCCGCCACCGCCTCCACCGCGCCGCACGGCTGGACCCGGGTGGATGACGCCACCGGCGCTGTGTCGGTGGCCGTCCCGGACGGCTGGGCGCGGCAACTGCGCGACGGCGGCTGGGACCCGGCGGTGATCGGTCTCCCGGACGAGCGCCGCCCCGGCCTGCTCGTCGGCGCGGACCTCAGCGACTGGTCCGATGTCGACAGCGTGACACCGGGGGTCTTCGTGGGAGTGCGCCGTGCCCTGCGCCCAGCGGAGCAACCGGCGCTGCCCGATCACAGCGGATGTACGCCCGTCGCCGGTCGGGCGGTCAGCGTCGCCGCGTTCAGTGGGACCGTCCGGCACTGGGCGCGATGCGGGGGCACCCGAACGTCGTTCAGCGAGGTCACCCTGGTCGATGCCGCCGGCACCTTCGGGGTGTACGTCCAGGTCAAGCAGATCGACGACGTCGACCGCACCGACGAGATCCTCGGCACGCTGCGAGTGGACACGTCGCGGGTCACGCAACGCTAGTACCGTTCCCACTCGCCGCCGAAGTTGACAGTGCGCCAGCGACGCGTCTCGGTACCGCCGTCCAGCTTGCGGACGGTGGCCTGCACGGTCTGGTCCACCACCCGGTACGAGACGAACGTCATGACCCGGTCGCCCAACGGACTGGAATCGTCTCCCAGAATGACCGGCCGCGCGTACCGCTCTCGGCCGTCGTACGAGAGCTGGACCGGCACGAGGGCCTGCCGCCGCGCCGCGCCGGGGTTGCCCAGTTCGACGAGGACGAGCGCGTCCTCGGTCGACGGCGCGTTCGCGGGCTCCTCGGTGACGAAGTCGGCGTACACCGGCCGGGCACCGTTCGGCAGGATCCGGCAGGGGATGTCGAAGCCGTTGGAGCCGTTGCGGAACTTCACCGAGTCGTCGGACTCGCCGCAGAACGTCAGATCGCGGATGACCGCGTTGGGCCAGTCGGTCCGCCTGATCTCGCTCACCGGCGAGGCCGGCCGGGAGGTGCGGGTGGCCGGAGCACCCGGGGTGGCGCTGCCGGTCGCCGGAGCGCTCGACACCGACGAGCTCGGCGGGCTCGCGCTGGTGGACGGAGAGCCGGCGGGCCCGGCGTCGCCGCCGACCCGATCAACCGGTGACGTGCAACCGGCGACGAACGTGAGGGTGAGCATCGCGCCGACGAGCAGGTTGCCGCGCATGGGTGGTCCTTCCTCCGCGGGGTCTGTCACAGGGTTTGATGCACCGGTGCGGGCGGTGGTTCACGCCACGGGGCGGCGCTTCTGCCCACCATCGGCGCACCCGCCCTCCTCCTCAAGTCGTAGGCGCATTGCCGTCTCCCGCCAGATGGCTCGGGGCGATCAGTCGAACAGGCTTGTTCCACGGCAACGGGTGACGCCGTACGGACCCGCTCCGGACACCCGCTCGCTGGGAAGGCACTGGCAGACGATGCGTCCACTCTCTCTTCTCCCGTTCCGGCGGCACCGGCCCGTCGTCCGACTCGGCGCGGTGCTCGCGAGCACTGTCGTCCTCGCCGTCAGCCTCGCCGGCTGCGGCGCCACGCAGCACAACCCCGCACCGCCCATCGACGCTCCGGCGGCACCGGCCGCCGCGAGCGGGGCGGGTTCCGCCGCCCTGACCGACACCGACGTCAACGCCTGGCTCGACGGCCTGCTGCCCGCCGCACTCGACCGCACCGGCATCGCGGGAGCCACTGTCGCCGTCGTGAACGACGGCAAGATCCTCACCACCCGGGGGTACGGGTACGCCGACACCGGCTCCGGTGGGAACCCGGCCGTACCGGTCGACCCGGACCGCCATCTGTTCCGGATGGGATCGGTGTCGAAGCTCGTCACCGCCACCGCGGTGCTTCAACTCGTGCAGGACGGCAAGCTCGACCTCGACACCGACGTCAGGACCTACCTCGACTTCGAACTGCCTCTCCGCCACGAGCGGGCCGTCACCCTGCGGCACCTGCTGACGCACACCGCCGGCTTCGAGGAGCGGATCGCCGGCCTCATCGGCACCGACAGCAGCGACCTCAACCTGCGCAGGGCCCTGATGACCGACCCACCGGAGCAGATCTACCAGCCCGGCACCGTCCCCGCGTACTCCAACTACAGCAACGCGCTCGCCGGCTACATCGTCGAACGCGTCAGCGGGACGCGCTTCGAGGAGTACGTCCAACGCAACGTCCTGGACCGGGCGGGAATGCCGTCGTCGACCTTCGCGCAGCCCCTCCCGGCGGTGCTGCGCGACCGGATGTCCAACGGGTACGACACCTCCGCCGGGCCTGCCGCGCCGTTCGAGATCGTCGGCACGCCTCCGCCCGGTGCGCTGAGCGCCCCGGCGACGGACATGGCGCGATTCATGCTCGCCCAGCTCGGCGAGCCGGTGGGCTTCGCGCCCCTGCTCGACCAACCGACCCGTGAGCTGATGCAGCGGCCGGCACTCGACGCGACGTCGTTGGGCACGCTCGCCGACGGGCCCCGGATGACCCTCGGATTCTTCGCCGAGGACCGCAACGGCCACCGGATCCTCGGCCACGGCGGCGACACCAAGTACTTCCACTCGCACCTGCAGATCTACCCCGACGACCGCGCGGGCATCTTCGTGTCCCTCAACAGCAACGGCTCCGGCGCCCTGGACAGCCACGAGCTGCGCGATTCGGTCGTGAACGGCTTCGCCGACCGCTACTTCCCCGCCCCCGCCGACCAGCAGACCGTCGGCGTGGACCCGGCGACCACCACCGCACACGCCGCGCTGGCCGCCGGCACGTACGAGTCGTCGCGAGCGATCGGGAGCAACTTCCTGACGGCGATCGGGCTGGTCGGTCGGACCACCGTCAGCGTTACCGACGGCGACCGGTTGCTGGTCGACCCGGGCCCGCTGTCGGCCTCTTCCGCCCTCTACGAGGAGGTGGCCCCCTGGGTCTGGCGCGAGGTCGACGGGCAGCGCACGATCGCCATGCGGGCGACCGACGACCGGGTCGAGGCGATCAGTGTCGATCCCGCGTTGGCGTTGCTGCCCGTCGCGCCGGCCCGCTCCTCCGCCGTGGCCGTCCCGGTGCTGGCCCTGTCCACCGTCGTGCTGCTGCTCGCCGTGCTGTCCTGGCCGGTCGGCGCGATCGTCCGCCGCCGGCTCGGGCACGCTCCCCGGGAACGGGCGGGGCGCACCGCGCGGATCCTGAGCCGCCTCGCCGTCGCCGGCACGCTGCTCGCCTTCGCCGGTTGGGTGCTGAGCATCGGCAGCATCATGAGCCTCCAGGACGTTCCCGGGCCCGCGCTGCGCGCCATCCAGGTGCTGCAACTGGTCGGTCTGCTCGGAGTGCTGCCCGCCACCGTCCGGCTCGTCGACGACGTGCGACGGCACCTCGGCTGGCGGCGGATCACCGGCAGCGGCCTGATCCTGTTCGCTCTCGCCGGTGCGGGCTGGTTCGCCGTGGAGTTCCACCTGCTCGCGCCTAGCATCTCCTACTGACCCGCCCGACCCGGGACGATCCGGAGCAAGGATGCGCACCGCATGAGGGACCACGACGACACCGAACCCGGCACACCGCGACTGACGAAGTGGCTCGACGGACGGCTCACCCGGCTCGGGGTGAACGACGTGTTCCACCGGGACTGCCTGCTGGCCGCGGCGCTGACCGGCCTGACGTTCGTACTGCTCACCGCGCTGTTCTGGGTCGTGGCACCGGAAGAGGGCGTGTCGTTCGACCCGGCGCGGGCCTGGCTGCTCGTCGCCATCTGCTGCGCGCAGGCGGTGCTGCTGTGCCTGCGCCGGGTCCGCCCGCTGCTCTGCCTCGCGCTCGTCGTCGGCCTCCAACTGCCCATCATCGGCATCTCCCTGCCCGAGGTGACCATCCGGGGGCTCGCACCGTTCGTCGCGGCGTACACCGTCGGGTTGTTGCTGCCGGTGCGCCGTGCGCTGCTGGCCGTCGGCGCGGTCGTGGTGGTGGAGTCGATCGGGGCGGCCGTCGTGGTGACACCGGATCTGGTGACGGCCATCGCGTACGTCTCGGCGAGCGCCCTGACCTACGCCGGCGCGGCCTTCGTCGGCGGCTACGTGGCCACCTACCGGCGCTACGTGGAGTTGGTCCGGGTGCGGGCGGACGAGGCGATCCGGGAGCAGCGCACGAAGGTCCAGGCGGCGATCGGCGCGGAGCGTTCCCGGATGGCCCGGGAGTTGCACGATGTGGCCGCACATCATCTCTCCGGCATGGTCGTGCAGGCGGCGGCGGTCGAGCGGCTGATCGACCGGGACCCGGCCGCCGCGAAGGCCGGTGTGGCCTGGATCCGGAGCCAGGGGAAAGAGACCCTGGACAACCTGCGGCTGGTCGTCGGTGTGCTGCGCGGCAGGCCGGGGCACGAGGGCGGCGACGGTGCCACTCCGGTGCCGGGGCTGGGAATGCTCGACGACCTCGTCCGCACGGCGGGCACCCTCGCCGGCCCGGTGGAGTTCGTGCGGGAGGGCGAGCAGCGCGAGGTGCCGCCGATCGCCGACGTCGCGCTCTACCGGATCGCGCAGGAGTCGCTCAGCAACGCACGCCAGCACGCCCCGGGCGCTGCGGCGCGGGTGGTGCTCCGCTTCGAGCCGCGCTCGGTGTCGCTGGAGGTGGTGAACGAACCTGCCGCGCCGCGACGCGTACCGGCGGCGCGCACCGGTGGCGTCGGCCTGGTGGGGATGCGTGAGCGGGCCCAGCTGATCGGGGCGACGTTCACCGCCGGCCCGACGGCGGCCGGTGGCTGGTCGGTCGCCGCGACGCTCCCGACGAACGGTCCCGCCGTACCCCGTCCGAAGCAGGAGGCCCCAGCATGATCAGAGTGATGCTCGTCGACGACCAGGCGGTGGTCCGCGCCGGCTTTCGCGTCATCCTGGAGCAGGCCGGCGAGATCGAGGTCGTGGCCGAGGCGTCGAACGGGTCCGCCGCCGTCGAGCTGGCCCGCCGGCTGCAACCGGACGTCATCTGCATGGACGTCCGGATGCCGCACGGCGACGGGCTCACCGCGACCCGACAGATCGTCGCCGAGGCGAGCGGGACGCCACCGGCGGTCCTGGTCGTGACGACCTTCGACCTCGACGAGTACGTCTTCGGCGCGTTGGAGTCCGGCGCCAGCGGGTTCATCCTCAAGGACTGTGAGCCCGAGGAGCTGATCGAGGCCATCCGCCGCCTGGCGAGCGGGTACGGGCTCGTCGACCAGGCCGTCACCCGTCGGGTGATCTCCGAGTTCGCCAGGCGTACGCCCGCTCCGCGCTCGGACGCGGCGGCGGCGCACCAGTTGACCGCGCGGGAGACCGAGATCGTGGAGTTGCTGGCGCAGGGCCTGTCGAACGTCGAGATCGCCGAGCGGCTCTTCATCGAGACCAGCACCGTCAAGTCGCACCTCGGGCGTGCCATGACGAAGATCGGCGCGCGGGACCGGCTACAGACCGTCGTGTGGGCGTACCAGAACGGGGTGGTTCACCGGTGACCGCGTCCCTGGTCGGCTGCCCGCTGGCGGTCGGTCCACCCGTGGTCGAGTGTGGACACAGTCGGAGTACGATCCGGGTCGTACCGCTGTGGTGACCTCCAGCTGACGACCCCTCGATAGGAGCCTGGCATGGCCGGCCCGGACCCCGAACTCGCCGCGAAGCTTCAGCCCGACGTGCCGCACGCGGCACGGATCTGGAACTACTGGATGGGCGGCAAGGACAACTTCCAGTCCGACCGGGCGGCCGGCGACGCTGTCGCCGAGGTTTACCCGGAGATCGTCCTCATGGCACAGCAGTCCCGGGTGTTCCTGGTACGGGCGGTGCGTTACCTCGCGGCCGAGGCGGGCATCCGGCAGTTCCTGGACATCGGCACCGGCCTACCCAGCATGCAGAACACGCACGCGGTCGCCCAGGGCATCGCGCCCGACGCCCGCATCGTCTACGTGGACAACGACCCGATGGTGCTGGTGCACGCGCGGGCGTTGCTGGCCAGCACGACGTCGGAGGGTGTCACCACCTACGTCCCGGCCGACTACCACGACCCGGAGAAGATCCTCGCCGAGGCGGCGCGGACGCTCGACTTCAGCCAGCCCATCGCCGTGATGTACATGGGCGTGATGGGCTACGAGCCCGACCTGGCCGAGGTGCGGTCGATCGTCGAGCGGACCATGGCAGCGATGCCGTCCGGCAGCTATCTCGTGCTCTGGGACGGCACCGACACCAGCCCCGCCGTGGTCGCCGGTGCCGAACGGCTGGCACAGAGCGGCGGAGTGCCGTACATCCTGCGCAGCCCGGAGGAGCTCGACACCTGCTTCGCCGGGCTGACCAAGGTGGAGCCCGGCCTGGTGCCGATCCCCCTGTGGCGACCGGACGACGCCGACGCGGTCGGGATCGACGCCTACGGGGCCGTGGCCCGCAAGCCCTGACCGACCCGACGCCGCCCCGCTCCCGCCGCCGCGCCGGAAGCGGGGCGGACGTCGTTCACCGGGCGCAGCTCATGGTCAGCCCGTCGGGAACCGCACTGGCAGTCACGAGCAGCCCGAACGTCGTTGCCCCGTCCAGGGCCAGCGCTCCGTTGTAGGACGCGTTGCGGACCGACACGTCGGCGCCGGTGGACTCCACCACTCCACCCCAGACGGTCTGGACGCGCTCGTCCTCGGCCCACCGCCAGGAGACGCGCCAGCGATCCAAGGGTTGCGTCCCGGTGTTGCGGACCGTGACCGTGGCGACGAAACCGCCGCCCCAGCGGGCGTCGATCGTGGCCGTCGCTCGGCACGTGGTCAGCGGGGCGGTCCGCGCCGGCCCGATCATGTACGGGTCGCGCTTGCCGTCAGGGTCGCTGAACCGGTACCAGTACTCCGTGTCGGGCGTCAGACCCCCAATGGTCACCGAACCGAAGCGCTCCGGCCCGGAAACGGCCTCGGCCACCGGCGTTCGCCACTGCTGGGCGTCCTCGCGGCTGGCGAAGAGGCTGACGGTCATCGGCGGGTCGTAGCCGCAGGGCGGCCGGAAGAAGATCGAGTACGAGATGGTCACGCTCGTGGTGGTGACCCCGGCGACGCTCCCGGTGATCGGCAGGGCCGGCGGGCAGGCAATGGTCGGCGACGGCGACGGCGTGGCCGACAGGGTGGGCGTCGCGTCGGTGCCGCTGGTCGTCCCGGTCCAGGTGGCCAGGGCCATGCTGGTGACAGCGAGGAACATGCGAAGCATCGGAACCTCCGTGGTCAGCGGACACCGATGACCGAGGTGGTAGCCGGTGCGCGCTCGGGTTTCCGGTCATCGACGAGGCTGCCCGGCACGGGTGACAGGGCCACCTCGCGCGCCTCGCGGACCGGAGGAGATCGGGTGCGCGCTGGCTCCCCGAGCACGACCGAATCACAGCATGGCAGTCGACCAGCATCGATACAAGCCGATCCCGGAGTCGTCGAGCACCGTCCGCTTTCTGGTCGCCGAACCGACATCCGCCGGGCGCTCGCCTCGAGAATGATCCATCGGGATCTATTCCTTTGGATACGGGAGCACACCATGCTCGACGCAAACAGCACGAACCGGCGACCCCGGGGAGTGAGGCTACTGATCGCTGTGGTGCTGACGACCGCCGCGCTGGCCGCACCCAGTCCCGCCGACGCCGCCGTCAGCCGGGCCGAACTGGCTCTCCGCTGGGCGCCCATCCACTACCAGGACGTCGACGCCACCGGCAGCCACGCCCTCAGCGGGCAGTCGGACTACGTCACCCGGGTCGATTTCGACGGCGACCTGGACGGACGCAACAACTGGGAACGGGCCGGCCAGGCAGGCACCTCACTCGCCGCGTACGCGTACTACTCCGTCGTGGAGACGAGCACCCACTGGTACATCACGTACTTCTTCTTCCACCCTCGCGACTGGACCGACCACCCGTTCTTCGAGACCGAGCACGAGAACGACGGCGAGGGCGTGCTGTTCGCGATCGAACGCGACGGCTCCACGTACGGCGTTCTCCGTTCGGCTGTCACCGTCGCGCACAGTGACTTCTTCTCCTACACGCCGACCGGCAGCACCTGGACCAGCGGCGGGGAGAGCGTCGACGGCACCCTGAGGTTCCAGGCGTCACCGCACGACACGTTCCAGCACCCGGTGACGGCGCAGGAGGCGCAGGGGCACGGCCTCAAGGCGCACCCGCAGTACGACATCAACGGCGACGGCCTGGTCTACTACCCGTCGACCCTCGCCGAGACTCCGAGCAGCGGCAACGACCGGGACGTGCGGTATCAGCTGATCGACATCTTCGCCACCGGTGGCCTGTGGGCGCAGCGGTCCAACACGAGCCTCTTCGCCAGCCTCGGCACCTTCGCCGGTGACACGTCCGGCGACTGCGGCGTCGGTACCTGGAGTTGTTCGACCAACTCGGCCAACGCGCCCTGGGGTTGGGACGACGGCAACGACGCCGCCGCGCGTGGCGAGATCGCCAGCGACCCGGCGAAGCTGGCGGCGGCGTACTTCACGGTGCCGAGCGGCCTGCCACGCACCTACAGCTACAACCCGTACGCCGGCGCGGCGGCAGCGCTCGCCGAGGCAGCGAGGACGGCTCCGCCGACCGTCGACTGACGCCTTCGTCTCCCCGGGTTCGACCGTGCTGGTCGGTCACCGGGGAGACGAACCGACCTGGACCCGGTCGCTCTCCCGGTCGGAGAGAAAGGACGCCACGGCCTGCCCCTGCTCGGTCACGGCATCCCGCTCCGACCGGGAGAAGCAGCCTAGTGGGCTGACGGTCACCGTGCCCGACTCGACGGTCCAGGTCGCCGCGACCCGGCCGTCGACGAGCACCACGCGCTCGCCGGCCACCGAGAGGAGACGGTGCGCGTCGTCGATGATCCGGCTGCGGTCGTCGTATCCCAGGATCGCGTTGTCGAACGCCGGCAGGAACCGCACCGGGGCGGGTGTGTCCGGGTCGGGGCGCGGCGCGTCGGCAAGGTCGATGAGCTTGCGGCCACGCTCGTCGCGAAAGGTCACCAGCTCGTCCCGCATGCCGGTCACCACCGCCGGCAGCCCGGCGAGACCGCACCAGGCGCGCAGGTCGGCCGTGGCCGCCGGGCCGAACGCGGCCAGGTAGCGGCGGACGAGCAGCCGGTCGACCTCGTCGACCCCGGTCGCGGCCGGCGGAGCGACGTCCCGGCCGAGCCAGGCGGAGAGCAGGACGTAACGGGCGCCTCCCTTCGCCCGCCACACCCCACGCGGCGGGACCTGCGTCATCGGGAGCAGCGCGACAGCGATCTCGCCCAGCACCCGCAGCCCCGGCGTCGGCCAGCGCTCGCCGAGCGCCCGCCCGATCTCGGGCATCGAGCGGGGCTCACCGTCGGCCATCACAGCGAGCGCGGCAGCGGCGAGTTCGTCGAGGTCCACCCCGTCGAGCTCGCCGCGGTAGACCCCGAGCACGCGTTGGCGCAGCATGGCGTCGTGACGGGTGCGCCAGGCCACGACGTCGTCGGCGACGAGCAGGTGGACGGTGCGGCGCATGAGGTGGGTACGCACCACGTGTCGCCGGGTCAGCAGGTCGGAGAGCACCGCCGGGTCGAACGCGCGCAGCCGCGACCACAGCCCGATGAACGGCTCCTGCGGCTCCTGGGCCTGTAGGCCGCCGAGGTGGGCGACGGCGTCGAGCACCGGCAGGTCGGCGCGGTCGAGCAGCAGTTGCCGGGCGAGCGTCGCACGGTTGAGCGCACGGCTGTCGAGAATCGTCATCAGGCCCCTTCGGTCGGGCTCATTATCCGACCCGGGCCGACAGTCTCGGGTACGCGGATTCGCCCCGCCCGGTGAGGCCGGACGGGGCGAATCCAAGCGGGGTGGACCGATCAGTGCCTGCCGACTGCGCACCTCGCCGTCCAGGCTCAGGGTGTCGACGCGCGCCTTGCCGTTCACCCCGACGCCGAACACGTCCCGGGTCGAGGTGCCGGGGCCAGGCCGGGGCCGAAGCGCTGCGCGGTCGGCACCGCGAACGTCAACTCCTCACCGTCGGCGATCTCCGGACCGGACGACGAGTAGGTGGGAGTGACGCCGGCGTGCGTCTCACTGTTGTTGACGAAGTCGCCGTTGACGCCGGCGACGGCACCCTGCTCGTTCGCCATCGCCGAGACGACAGCGCGCTGCGCCACCGCGTCGGGGTGCAGCAGGTCCAGGGAGACCTTGTTCTTCTGCAGGTCGGCGGTGAGCAGGTAGCCGACGGTGACGCCCCGGGGCGTTGTCACCTCGAACGAGCCGTACGTGACGCCCGGGGCGAGCTGCTCGGTCGAGGTCATGGTGATCGGAGTGCCAGCCGGCGGTACCGTGGCGGTCGCGGCGTGGGCGACGCCTGCCGGCGTGGCGACCGCGGTGAGTCCCGCCGCGAGCAGCAGCGCCAGACGTGGGCGTACGAGGTGCGGTGACCTCATTGCCGCTCCTTTCGTGGTGCGTTCCGGGCCTGGGCCGGGAGGGTCGGGCCGGGCCGGTTGTCGACCGGACCGGCGATGATCTTCCTGGTCAGCCGATCACCCGGGGGTGGACACGGGAGGCTGCGGGCGTGAATCGTCCGCACCGTCTTGATCAACTGCCGGGGCGGCCGGAGCCGATCGACGCAGCCCCGGGGGTGCCAAAAAGTTTTGTCGACTTCCTACAACTGAGGGACAGTGGGTTCGGTGGTTGCGCCATAGCGCTGGCCGCCGCCACCCGGAAAGGTGATCACTGCTGGGAGCCGTCGTCTCCCCGCACGCAGGTCGAGGTCTAGCTAAGGGGTTCTTCGGGTGTTCAACCGTGTCGCCATCGTCAACCGTGGTGAAGCCGCCATGCGGCTCATCCACGCGGTCCGCGAGCTGGCCGCGGAGACCGGCATCCAGCTCGAAACCGTCGCCCTCTACACCGATGTCGACCGCAACGCCACCTTCGTCCGCGAAGCGGACATCGCCTACGACCTCGGCCCGGCCTCCGCCCGCCCGTACCTCAACCTGGCGGTGCTGGAGCGCGCTCTGACCGAGACCGGGGCCGACGCCGCGTGGGTCGGCTGGGGCTTCGTCGCCGAGGATCCGGCGTTCGCCGAGCTGTGCGAGAAGATCGGCGTCACCTTCGTCGGCCCGAGCGCCGACGCCATGCGTCAACTCGGCGACAAGATCGGCTCGAAGTTGATCGCCGAGAAGGTCGGCGTGCCGGTCGCGCCGTGGAGCCGAGGCGCCGTCGAAACCCTCGCCGCCGCCCGGTCGGCGGCGGCCGACATCGGCTACCCGCTGATGCTGAAGGCGACCGCCGGCGGTGGCGGACGCGGCATCCGCGTGATCAGGAACGAAGCCGAGCTGGTCGACGCGTACGAGCGCACCAGTCAGGAGGCGGCACGGGCCTTCGGCAGCGGCATCGTTTTCCTGGAGCGCCTGGTCACCGGGGCCCGGCACGTCGAGGTCCAGGTGATCGCCGACGGGCAGGGCACCGCGTGGGCCCTCGGCGTCCGCGACTGCTCGGTGCAGCGACGCAACCAGAAGGTCATCGAGGAGTCGGCGTCGCCGGTGCTCGACCCGGCGCAGGCCGCCGAGCTGAAGACGTCGGCCGAGCGTCTGGCCGTGGCGGTCGGCTACCGCGGCGCGGCGACGGTCGAGTTCCTCTACCACCCCGGTGACCGGTTGTTCGCGTTCCTGGAGGTCAACACCCGCCTCCAGGTCGAGCACCCGATCACCGAGCTGACCACCGGGTTCGACCTGGTCAAGGCGCAGCTGCACGTCGCCTCTGGCGGGCGGCTCGACGGTGCGCCGCCGGCCGAGCGCGGGCACGCCATCGAGGCCCGGCTCAACGCCGAGGACCCCGACCGCGACTTCGCGCCGTCCCCCGGCCGCATCGCCCGGCTGGACCTGCCCAGCGGCCCCGGCATCCGGGTGGACACCGGCGTCAGCGAGGGTGACACCATCCCCGCCGACTTCGACTCGATGATCGCGAAGATCATCGCGTACGGCCGGGACCGCGACGAGGCCCTCGGCAGGCTGCGGCGGGCGATGGCGAACACCACGGTGATCATCGAGGGTGGGGCCACGAACAAGAGCTTCGTGCTCGACCTGCTCGACCAGCCCGAGGTGATCGACGCCAGCGCGGACACCGGGTGGATCGACCGCGTCCGCGCGGAGGGCCGCCTCGTCACGCACCGCCACTCCGCCGTCGCCCTGGCCGCCGCCGCCATCGAGGCGTACGAGGAGGAGGAGCGCGTCGAGCGTCAGCGGCTGCTGTCGACGGCCGCCGGCGGGCGCCCGCAGGTGCAGCACGCCAGCGGCCGACCGTTGGACCTCAAGCTGCGCGGCGTCGGCTACCGCACCCGCGTGGCGCGGGTCGGCGCGCACCGGTTCCGGGTCGGCATCGAGACCGGCCCCGTCGTACGCACCGCCGACGTCGAGCTCGACCGCTTCGACCGGCACACCGGTCAGATCGTCGTCAACGGCATCCGCTACCGCCTGCTCACCGGCACGTACGGGCCGACCCACCTGGTCGAGGTGGACGGCGTGACGCACCGGGTCAGCCGGGACGAGGGTGGCGTCCTGCGCTCCCCGATGCCCGCGCTGGTCGTCGCCACTCCGCTGGAGGTCGGCGCTGAGGTCGAGGCGGGCGCGCCGGTGCTGGTGCTGGAAGCGATGAAGATGGAGACGGTGCTGCGGGCGCCGTTCAGGGCGCGGCTCAAGGAGTGCGCCGTCTCGGTGGGCAGTCAGGTGGAGGCCGGTGCGCCGCTGCTGCGCCTGGAGCCGCTCGCGGACGACGCCGAGCAGACCGCCGACGACGCCAGCACCGAAACCGTCGAACTGGACCTGCCCACCGCCGCCACGGACATCCCGGCGTACGAGCGCAGCAGGCGCGGCCAGGAGGACCTGCGGGGTCTGCTGCTCGGCTTCGACGTCGATCCGCACGACGACCGCCGGGTGCTCGACGATTACCTCACCGCGCGGCGGACGGCCGCCGAAGCCGGGCAGCGACCCCTGGCCGCCGAACTCGACCTCATCGAGGTGTTCGCCGATCTCGCCGAACTGAGCCGCAACCGGCCGACGGGCGAGGACGGCGGCGCCGCGCACGTCCACAGTGCCCGGGAGTACTTCCACACCTACCTGCAGAGCCTCGACGTCGAGCGGGCCGGGCTGCCGGACGCCTTCCAGACCCGGCTCGGCAAGGCCCTCGGCCGGTACGGCGTCACCGACCTGGACCGCACCCCCGCCCTCGAGGCCGCCGTCTTCCGGATCTTCCTCGCCCAGCAGCGCGCCTCCGCGGACGCGCAGGTCGTCGCGGCGCTGTTGCGCGCCTGGCTGCTGGAGACCCCGCCGGACGAGACGCTGCGCGAGCCGGCCGGCCTCGCGCTGGAGCGGCTGATCGCCGCGACGCAGGTCCGCTTCCCCGTGGTCGCGGACCTCGCCCGGGGCGTGGTGTTCGCCTGGTTCGCCCAACCGCTGCTGCGCCGCAACCGCGCCCGCGTCTACGCCGAGGTTCGTGGGCACCTGCGGCACCTCGACGCGCACCCGGACGCCCCGGACCGCGCCGAGCGCGTCGCCGCGATGGTGCGCAGCACCGAACCGCTGGTCCGGCTGCTCGGCCAGCGACTCGTCCGCGACCACCTCGACAACGCCGTCATGTTGGAGGTGCTGACCCGGCGGTACTACGGCAACCGGTCGCTCACCGGCGTGCTCACCCGCGAGGTCGCGGGCTGCACGTTCGTGGTCGCCGGGCGCACCGACTCCAGCGTGGTCTCCGCCGCGGTCAGCTTCGACGCGCTGGGCAGCGCCCTGCGCGGGCTGGCCGAGCTGGCCGGCGGCGAGGACGCCGTGGACGCCGACATCTACCTCGGCTGGGAGAACCAGCCGGAGGACTTCGACGCGATGGCAGCCGCGCTGGCCGAGGTCATCACCGCGCACCCGCTGCCGCCGCAGGTCCGTCGGGTCACCACCACCGTCGCGGGTCGCGGCGGGGCGGTGATGCACCACCACTTCACCTTCCGTCCGTCCGGCGCCCAGCTGACCGAGGACCGGCTGATCCGTGGGCTGCACCCGTACATCGCGCAGCGGATGCAGCTGGAGCGGCTGCACAAGTTCGACCTGACCCGGCTGCCGTCGTCGGACGAGGAGGTCTACCTCTTCCAGTGCGTGGCCCGGGAGAACCGCGCCGACGAGCGCCTCGTCGCGTTCGCGCAGGTGCGTGACCTGACCGAGCTTCGCGAGCAGGACGGCCGCCTGGTCGCGCTGCCGACGGCCGAGGACGCCATCGCCGCCTGCCTCGACTCGATCCGGCGCGCCCAGTCGCGGCGGCCGTCGAAGACGCGCTTCAACACCAACCGGATCGTGGTCTACGTGTGGCCGCCGAGCGAGCTGACCCGCGAGGAGATGGAGATGATCGCCGGGCGGGTCCGCCCGACGACCACGGGTGCCGGCCTGGAGGAGATCCTGTTCATCGCGCGCCAGCGCGACCGCCGGACCGGCGAGCTTTCCAAGATCGCCGTACGGATCTCGTTCGACGCCGCGGGCGGTGCCGAACTGGCCGTCGGGGAGCCGCCGGTCGAGCCGCTCGAGCCGCTCGACGAGTACCGGCTCAAGGTGCTGCGGGCCAGCAGCCGCAACACCGTGTACCCGTACGAGCTGACCGGCCGGCTCGGCGACTTCGTCGAGCACGACCTCGACGACGACCACGCGCTGGTGCCGGTGGACCGGCCGAAGGGGCGCAACAGCGCCGCCATCGTGGCCGGGGTCGTCACGACGCCGACCGAGCGCTACCCCCAGGGGGTCACCCGGGTGGTGCTGCTCGGCGACCCGACGAAGTCGCTGGGCGCCCTGTCGGAGCCGGAGTGCCGGCGCGTGATCGCCGCACTGGACCTGGCCGAGCGGATGCAGGTGCCGTTGGAGTGGTGGGCGCTGTCCGCCGGCGCCCGGATCTCGATGACCTCCGGTACGGAGAACATGGACTGGGTCGCCGCGGCGCTCAAGCGGATCGTCGAGTTCACCCAGGCCGGCGGTGAGATCAACATCGTGGTCGCGGGCATCAACGTCGGCGCGCAGCCGTACTGGAACGCCGAGGCGACGATGCTCATGCACACCAAGGGCATCCTGGTGATGACGCCCGACTCGGCGATGGTGCTCACCGGCAAGCAGTCGCTCGACTTCTCCGGTGGTGTGTCCGCTGAGGACAACTTCGGCATCGGCGGCTACGACCGGGTGATGGGGCCGAACGGGCAGGCGCAGTACTGGGCGCCGAATCTGACGGCCGCACGCG
This sequence comes from Micromonospora sp. NPDC047644, assembly GCF_040704315.1. Lineage (NCBI taxonomy): Bacteria > Bacillati > Actinomycetota > Actinomycetes > Micromonosporales > Micromonosporaceae > Micromonospora > Micromonospora sp. NPDC047644. Next base: position 205,023 of record NZ_JBEYSY010000008.1, on the reverse strand, counting down.
ACGTGGTGATGGCGCACTACGACCACTCCTACGTCGCGCCCGGCGAGGACGCGCCCCGGCGGGCGGTCACCACCGACCCGGCCGACCGCGACATCTCCGGCTTCCCGCACGACGTGGCGGGCAGCGCCTTCGCCACCGTCGGGGAGATCTTCTCCGTCGAGTCCAACCCGGACCGCAAGAAGCCGTTCGACATCCGTACGGTGATGCGGGCCCTCTCCGACCAGGACCACCCGGTGCTGGAGCGCTGGGCCGGCATGGCGGACGCGGACACCGCCGTCGTGCAGGACGTCCACCTCGGTGGAATCCCGGTCTGCCTGCTCGGCATCGAGTCCCGGTCGGTGCCCCGGCACGGCTTCCCGCCCACCGACGGTCCGGACACCTACACGGCGGGCACGCTGTTCCCCCGCTCGTCGAAGAAGGCCGCGCGGGCGATCAACGCGGCCAGCGGCAACCGGCCGCTCGTCGTGCTGGCGAACCTGTCCGGCTTCGACGGTTCACCGGAGTCGATGCGCAAGCTGCAACTGGAGTACGGCGCCGAGATCGGCCGGGCGATCGTGAACTTCCGGGGGCCCATCGTCTTCTGCGTGATCTCGCGCTACCACGGCGGCGCATTCGTGGTGTTCTCGAAGGCGCTGAACCCGAACATGACGGTGCTGGCGCTGGAGGGCTCGTTCGCCTCGGTGCTCGGTGGCGCACCCGCCGCCGCTGTGGTGTTCTCCGCCGACGTCAACGCTCGTACGGCTGCCGACCCGCGGGTGCGGGACCTGGAGGCCGGTGTCGCGGCCGCCAGCGGCACCGAACGCGCCGCGCTGACCGCGGAACTCGACGAGCTGCGGTCCTCGGTGCGCGCGGAGAAACTCAGCGAGGTGGCCGCGGAGTTCGACCGGGTGCACAACATCCACCGCGCCGTCGAGGTCGGCTCGGTGGACGCCGTGATCCGCGCCGCCGAGCTTCGTCCGCGCATCATCGAGGCCATTGAGGCCCGCCTGGGGTGATCCGACGAGACCGGACAGGGCCGGTTCGGTTCCCGCACCACAGGGGACCGGGCCGGCCCTGTCGGCGTCCGTCGGGACGCCCTGTGAGGCGGTGCCGACTATTGGCCGCGGGCCGGGTGCAATCGGCCTCCGGCTCGGCACGTGTCTGTGGTGGGAGTCCACATGTGGAAGAGGGGCCGTGCCAGGCGACCAGCCAGACGACCGCGTCACTTCGGCCGGTTCTTCCAGACCTCCTAAGGCCGGGTCACCGCGCAGATCCACGCGTACCTCGGTGACCGGACCGTGCCCACCCTCAGCCTGTCCGCCGGTCGTGGCTCGGGGCGCCGTCGAGCTGCCAGGCCGCGGCGAGATCCTCACGGGCCCGGGCCACCCGGGACCGGATCGTGCCGACCGGGCACTGGCAGATCTCCGCCGCCTCGGCGTACGACAGGCCGAGCACCTGGGTGGCGACGAACGCCTCGCGGCGCTCGCGGGCCAGGCCGGCGATCAGCTGGTGCACCGTCACGCTCTCGTCGGCCCCGGCGGTGATCGCCCCGGCGGCCTCGGCCGCCGCCTGCCAGTCCGGCACGGACGCCAGCCTCGGCCGGGCCACCGCCGTGCGCACATGGTCGACGGCGACCCGTCGGGCGATCGTGAACACCCACGTGCGGGCCGACGAGCGGCCGGCGAAGCCGGGGAGGTTGCGCAATGCCCGCAGGAACGTCTCCTGGGTCAGGTCGTCCGCCTCACCCGGCCCGGCGAGATGCGACAGGAACCGCCAGACCTGGTCCTGGAGGGCCCGGATGAACGCCGTCGCGGCCTGCCGGTCGCCCTGGCCCGCCTCCTGCGCCCACCGGGTGACCTGGGCGTCGTCAACGCCGCCGGTCCGCACAGACCACCGTCCTGTGTGCCACGGGCGCTCCTTTTCGGCCGAGAGGCCGTCGTCGGGACGCCGCCGGTCAGCCGCGCACTCTGGTTGTCGCCGGCGGGTCCGGAAAAGTTCCCGGGGCTCCCACATTCGGGTGACCGTGGTCCAGGATCCGCTCGGTGCTCTTCCGGGCCGGCGGCGGCACCGGTTCGGGCGTACGCCAGGACCGCCACAGGTTGCTGTAGCCGCCACCGGCCGCGAGCAGCTCGGCGTGCGTGCCGTGCTCGGCGACGCGACCCTGGTCCAGGACGACGATGCGGTCCGCGGTGGCCGCCTGGCTGAGCCGGTGGGCGACGACCAACGTGGTACGGCCCTCGGTGGCCGCCACGGCGGCCCGGTCGAGGTCGCGCGCGCCCGCGCTGCCCGCCTCCGCGGTGGCCTCGTCGAGGACCGCGACGGCGGGGTCGGCGAGAACCAGGCGGGCCAGCGCGAGATGCTGGGCCTGCGCCGCGGTGAGCTGCCGGCCGCCCTCTCCCACCGCGGTCGCCAGCCCGTCCGGCAGGGTACGCAGCCACCCGGTGGCGCCGACGAGGTCGAGGGCGCGGGTCAGCTCGGCGTCGGTGGCGTCCGGGTCGGCCAGGCGCAGGTCCTCGGCGAGCGGTCCGGCGAACACGTGCACCTCCTGGCTGATCAGCGCGATCTCCCGCCGGAGCTGGTGTTCGCCGAGGTGGGCCAACGGCACGCCGCGCAGGCGCACCGAACCCTGGCTGGGCTCGACGATGCCGGCGATGATGCCGGCGAGGGTGCTCTTGCCCGCGCCGCTCGCGCCGACCAGCGCCACGCGCTCCCCGGGCGTGAGACGTAGGGCGACGTCCCGCAGCACGACCGGTCCGTCGTCGTAGCGGTGTTGCGCGACGGTCACCTCCAGCGCCGCGGGCTCGGGCCGCTCCGGACGGGCCGGCCGGCGACCGTCGGGCGACGCGGTGTCCGGCAGTGTGGTCACCCCGACGAGCCGGGCGAGGCTCGCGCCGGCCTGGAGCACCGAGTCCGACTCGAACAGCAGCAGGCCGATGGGGTTGAAGAGGCGGTGGAAGTAGAGGGCGGCGGTGGTCGCCGCGCCGACGGTCGACAGGTCCTCGCGGACCAGCAGGAAGCCGGCGAGCAGCACGGCGGCCAGCCCCACGAACTCGGACCTGTTGATGCGCAGCCCGAACCGGGTGAACAGGCCGAAGATCTCCAGCGACAGGTCGCGGGCGACGCCGGAGCGAGCCGCGATCCGGGCGACGTTCGCGTCCTCCATCCGGTAGGCGCGTACCGTCGCCGCGCCGCGCAGCGCCTCGGCCGTCGCCTGCGTACGCTCGCCCGTCGCCACCCGCTCACGGGCGTAGTACGGCGCCGAGCGTGTGAGGTACCACCGCAGCGCCAGCGCGTACGCCGGTGCGGCGGCCAGCCCGGCGATGCCGAGCCGCCAGTCGAGGGCGAAGAGCCCCAGCGCGGTCAACACGATGGACAGCGTCGCGCCGAGGAAGGCGGGGCCGCTGGTGGCGATCACGTTCGTCACCACCGCCACGTCGTCGCCGGCCCGGGCCACCAGGTCGCCGGTCCCGGCTCGTTCCAGGGTGGCCGACGGCAGGTGCAGCGCACGGTCGAGGACCCGCTCCCGGAGCCGGGCCAGCACCGTCTCGCCGAGACGTGCGGAGACCGCGGCTCCGGCCGCGGTGAGGAGCCCCGCGAGCACCGCCGCACCGGCGATCACGCCCGCCCAGGTCACGACCTGCGGTGTGTCGGTGCCGGCGATGACGTCGTCGACGAGGCGACCGAGCACCCACGGCGCGACGAGCCCGGTCGCGGACGCGGCGACCAGCAACGTGCCGGCGACGGCGCTGAGCAGCGGCAGGCGGGACAGTTCGATCCGGAGGGCGGCCCAGGTCTGCCGGCCGGTGGCCGTCGGCAGCAACTGCCGGCCGCTCGCGGTCGACGGGTCGGTCATCGCAGGACCTCTTCCCGGTAGCGGGTGTCGCTGGCGAGCAACCGCTCGTGCGGCCCCTCGGCGACGACCCGACCCTTGTCGATCACGGCGACCCGGTGCGTGACGTGCAGCAGGGCCGGGCTGGTGGTGATCAGCACCGTGGCGCGGGTGTCCGCCGCGCGTACCGAGGCCAGCCCTTCGGCGAGCAGCGCCTCGGTCACCGCGTCGACGGCGGTGGTGGGGTTGTGCAGCACCAGCACGGGTGGATCGGCGACGAGCGCACGGGCGAGCCCGATCCGCTGCCGCTGGCCGCCGGACAGGTTCGCTCCCCGCTCGGTGAGCCGGCGGTCGAAACCGTCCGGGTGTGCGGTGAGCACGTCCTCGGCGGCGGCGGCCCGCACGGCGGCCCGCAGGACCGTGTCGTCGACCTGGGCATCGGCGCTGAGGTTGGCGCGCAGGGTGCCCTCGAACAGCGCCACGTCGTGTGGCTCCACCAGGACCACGGCGCGAGCGGCGTCGATGTGCAGGTCCTCGACGGGTACGGCGTCGACGTACAGCGTCCCCCGGTAGTCGGCGTGGTGCACCCGGCCGGCCAGCAGCGCGACAAGCGCTTCGGCCTCGCTCGGGTCGTAGGCGAGCACGCCCACGATCTCACCGGCGCGGACGTGCAGGCTGACGGCGTCGAGGCCGGCGTGCGAGACCGCATCGAGGGCAAGCCGGGACGGGCTCGGGGTGGGCGGTCCGGCGTCGCCCGGCGCAAGGACCGGCGCCGCGCCGAGGACCCGCGCGACCCGCGCCGCCGAGGCGCGGGCCATGGCGAACAGTTGTACGCAGTACCCGAGCGTCTGCACCGGCTCGGCGATGAACTGGGCCAGCCCGACGACGGCGACGAGTTCGCCGATGGTGAGCCGACCCTGGAGCGCGAGCCAGCCCGCGACACCGGCGACCGTCGCGAGGAAGAGTCCGTTGACCATGGTGGTGAGGCCGAGGTGCAGGCCCTTGGTGGTGGCGGCGCGGAGGGTCACGTCGAGGGCGTGCCGGCTGGTGCCCGCGTACCGTCGGGCGGCGTGGTCCTGCGCGCCGATGCCGCGTAGCACACGCAGCCCGGTGACGAGGTCGACGGCGAGTGCCGTCGTGGCCGCGAGGGCCTCCTGCTGCGACGTGCTGCGCCGGGTGAGCAACGGCGCCATCCGCTGGAGGGCGACGACCAGCAGCGGTACGCCGACGAGCACCCCGAGCCCGAGGGGCACGTCGACGACGAGCAACGCGACGGCCGCGACCACGATCGCGGTGAGCGCCGCGGCGGTGAGCCCGGCGACGCGTACGACCAGTGCGGACAGCTCAGCGTCGGAGGCCGTGACGGACAGCAGTTCGCCATCGCGCAGACCCGAGCGGTGTCCGCGCGGGTCGAGGGCGCTTCGGACGATCTCGACGCGGGTCGCGTGCGCCTCGTGTTCGACGGCGGCGTAGGCGAGCCGGGCGCCGGCGCGGTAGGCGAAGGCGAGGGCGGTGAACAGGGCGGCGAGGCCGGCGAGGGAGAGCAGCAGCGCGGCGACGTCCCCGGTGGCCACCGCCCGGTCGATGATCACGCCGATGGCAACCGGTACGAGGGCCTCGGTGGCCTGGTGGGCGCAGAGCAGCACGATACCGAGCACCACCCGGCGGCGCTGTCGGCGCAGAGCGCGGCGGAGCACCACGCTCCCGCTGATCTCGGCGACTGTCATGCTCGGATCAATGGGGGCATGGCGGCAGACTCCACTAGGTGAGGGCAGGCTAACCTAACATGCCCTCGGCCAGCCGCAGCCGCCGGAGTGCGGTGACGCCGGCCGCCTTGCCGTGGACGGCAGGGGCCGGCGTCGACGGTCCGCATCCGCCTCGGCTACCGCTCCCCCGCCGCAGTCCAGATGGGCAGGCCGAGCCTCCTGACGGCTATCGCGACCAGGGCTCGCGGCGGGAGCGAGACGTCGAGCACGAGCACCGACTCGTCCGGCTCGGCCGGTTCGAGCGTGGCGAGCTGCGACTCCAGCAGACTCGCCGGCATGTAGTGCCCCTCGCGTCGCGCCATTCGCTCCCGGATGACCTCCGCGGGCCCGTTGAGGTGCACGAAGTCCACCCGCGGCGCGCCCTGGCGGAGCACGTCCCGGTACGACCGCCGCAAGGCCGAGCAGGCCAACACCGTCGAGCTGCCCTCCGCGCCGCGGTCGGCGATCCACCCGGCGATGTCTGCCAGCCAGGGCCACCGGGCGGTGTCGTCCAGCGGTACGCCGGAGCGCATCCGCGCCACGTTCTGCGGGGAGTGGAACTCGTCCGCCTCGGCGAACGTCAGCCCGGTCGCCGCCCCGATCCCACGTGCCACAGTGGTCTTGCCGGACCCGGAGACGCCCATCACCACCACGTGCCGGCCACCCGGCTCACCAGTCATGGACCGTGCCGTCCTTGAGCCGGTTGAACGGCAGGTACGCCGGCTCGTACGGGAACCGGGCCGCCGCCTCCTCGTCGAGCTCCACCCCGAGCCCCGGCTGGTCGCCCGGATGCAGGTAGCCGTCGGTGAAGGTGAACGACTGCCGGAACACCTCGTTGGCCAACGGGGTGTGCTTCATGTACTCCTGGATCCCGAAGTTGTGGATGGCCAGGTCCAGGTGCAGGGCCGCGGCCATCCCCACCGGGGAGATGTCGGTCGGGCCGTGGATGCCCGACTTGATCTGGTACTGGGCGGCGAAGTCGAGCAGCTTGCGCATCGCGGTGATGCCGCCGGTGTGGGTGACGGCGGACCGGACGTAGTCGATCAACTGCTCCCGGATCAGGGTCTGGTAGTCCCAGACGGTGTTGAAGACCTCACCGATGGCCAGCGGGGTGGTGGTGTGCTGGCGGACCAGCCGCAGCGCCTCCTGGTTCTCGGCCGGGGTGCAGTCCTCCAGCCAGAACAGGTCGTACGGTTCGAGGGCCTTGCCGAGCTTGGCGGCCTGGATCGGCGTCATCCGGTGGTGACCGTCGTGCAGCAGCGGCAACTCCGGGCCGAACTCGCCGCGCACCGCCTCGAAGACCGACGGTAGGTGGCGCAGGTACGCGCGGGTGTCCCAGTCCTCCTCGGCGGGCAGCGGGGTGCGCTGCGCGGGCTCGTAGTCGTAGCGCTGGCCGGTGGCGCTGGGTTGCGCGGCCACGCCGTAGACCGCGTTGATCCCCGGCACCGCGGTCTGCACCCGGATCGACCGGAAGCCCTCGTCGAGGTGGCTGCGGATCGAGTCGAACAGCTCGGGGATGTCCCGCCCCGACGCGTGCCCGTACGCCATGATCCCGGTGCGGGACGCACCACCGAGCAGTTGGTACAGCGGCATGCCGGCGGCCTTGGCCAAGATGTCCCACAGCGCGACGTCCACCGCGGCGATGGCCGCCATGGTGACCGGACCCCGACGCCAGTACGCCGAGCGGTACAGGAACTGCCAGGTGTCCTCGATCCGGTGCGGGTCCCGTCCCATCAGCAGTGGGGCGACGTGGTCGCGCAGGTACGAGGCGACGGAGAGCTCGCGGCCGTTGAGCGTGGCGTCGCCCAGACCGGTGATGCCCTCATCAGTGGTGATCTTGAGGGTGACGAAGTTCCGGTCGGGGCTGGTCACGATGATGTCTGCTGCGACGATCTTCACGGGGTGCCTTTCGTTCTCGCCGGTCGGGGTCTCACCACTCCGCGTAGGAGCCGTCGGGGTGCCGCCAGGTCGGGCTGCGCCAGGCGTGCCCGCGCTTGTCCGCGGTCCGCACCGCGTGTTCGTCGATCTCGATGCCGAGACCGGGCGCGGTCAACTTCTTCACGTACCCGTCGACGAAGGTCAGCGGAGTCTGGTCGAGGCAGTAGTCGAGCACCTCGGCACCCTGGTTGTAGTGGATGCCGATGCTCTGCTCCTGGATCAGGAAGTTGGGTGTGGCGAAACCGACCTGGAGGCAGGCGGCGAGGGCGATCGGCCCGAGCGGGCAGTGCGGGGCGAGCTGCACGTCGTACACCTCGGCCAACGTGGCGATCTTGCGAACCTCGGTGATGCCGCCGGCGTGCGCGAGGTCCGGCTGGGCCACGGCGATGCCGGCCTGCAGGACGGGCAGGAACTCCTGCCGGCTGTAGAGCCGCTCCCCCGTCGAGACGGGGATGGTGGTGCTGCGGACGACCTCACCGATCAGATGCGAGTTCTCCGGCACCACCGGCTCTTCGAGAAAGATTGGCCGGTACGGCTCCAGCAGCGGGGCGACCCGCCGGACGTTGGCGACCGTGAACCGACCGTGGAAGTCCACCGCCACGTCTCGGTCGTCACCGAGGACCTCCCGGGCGACGGCCACCCGCTGCACCACCGCGTCGAGGTCGGCGACCGAGGCGAGCGCGCCCATCCGCCCGGACGCGTTCATCTTCACGGCGGTCAGGCCCGCCTCGATCCGGGCGCTGATCTGGTCGCGAATCTCGGCGGGCTCGTCACCACCGATCCAGCCGTAGACCCGGATCCGGTCCCGGACCGGCCCGCCGAGGAGCTGGTGCACGGGGGCCCCGTAGTGCTTGCCGGCGATGTCCCAGAGCGCCTGGTCCAGACCGGACACCGCGCTGGCCAGGATCGGGCCACCCCGGTAGAAGGACCCCTTGGTCAGCACCTGCCAGTGGTCCTCGATGCGCAGCGCGTCACGTCCCGTGAGCAGCTCGCTGAGTTGGTGGACGGCCGTGCGCACGGTCTCGGACCGGCCCTCGCAGGTCGCCTCGCCCCAGCCGACGATGCCGGACTCCGTCTCGATCCGGACGAACAGCCAACGCGGCGCGACCAGGAACGTCTCCACCTTCGCGATCGTCGTCATGTCCCGGTCAGCCCTTCGTGGCACCGGCGGTGAGGCCGGAGACGACGTACTTCTGCACGAACAGGGCGATCAGCATGATCGGCAGGGTGACCACCGTCGCGGCGGCCATCAGGCCGCCCCAGTCGATGCTGGCGTAGCCGACGAAGTCGAAGATCGCGACGGGCAGCGTCTTGGTGTCGGCGCCGGAGAGCACCAGGGCGAACATGAAGTTGTTCCAGGAGAAGATGAAGGAGAGGATGCCGGCGGTCGCGACGCCGGGCACCGACAGCGGCAGGGTGATCCGCCGGAACGCGCCGATGTGGGTCAGCCCGTCGACCAGCGCCGCTTCTTCCAACTCGGTCGGCAGGCCGTCGAAGTAACCCATCATGATGTAGACGATCAGCGGCAGCGACACGAACATGTGGCTCAGGATCAGCACGGTGAAGCCGCCGACCATCTTCAGGTTCGAGAAGACGTAGTACCAGGGCACCAGGAGCGAGACGCCGGGGATGACCCGGGCCATGAGCACGACGAGCGCGGACTTCTTCATGGTGAACCGGCTCATCGAGTACGCGGCGGGCACCCCGAGCAGGAGCGAGAGCGTGGTGGCCGCGAACGCCACCCAGAGGCTGTTGCCGATGAACTCGAGGTAGTTCGCCTGCTGGAGAACGGTCTCGTAGTTCTTCAGGCTGGGCGAGAAGACGAACGCCTTGGCCGTGTCGTAGATGTCCACGTTGGTCTTGAACGACGCGGCGATCATCCAGAGCAGCGGTGCCATCAGCGCGAACACCACGACGACGAGAGCCGAGTTGCGGAACACCCGGTACGGCTTGCTCGGCTTCATCGGCCCAGCCCCTTCTTGCGATAGGTGAGGGCCCACATCACCCCGATGATGATCAGGAAGAAGATGATGAGGACTGTCGACGAGACGCCGTAGTCGTTGTAGTCGAAGCTGAGGCCGTACGCGTAGACGTTGAGGGTCTCGACCTCGTGGAAGGACCCGCCACCGCGCCCCTTGGTGGCGTAGAGGATGTCGAACGTCTTCAGCGCGTCGATGCCGCGCAGCAGGATGGCGACGATCACCGTGGGCATCAGCAGCGGGAGGGTGACGTGCCGGAACCGCTGCCAACTGCTGGCGCCGTCGATCCGGGCCGCCTCCTGGGGCTCGTCGGAGAGCGAGGTGAGCCCGGCGAGCAGGATCAGCACGACCATCGGCGTCCACTGCCAGATGTCGATGAACATCGTCGTCGGCAGGGCCGAGTGCTGCCCGGCCAGCCAGGGCTGGGGGCCGATGCCGATCCAGCCGAGCAGTTGGTTCGCCATCCCGATGTTGGGGTCGAAGATCAGGCGCCACATCATGCCGACCGCCACCGGAGTGGCCACCAGCGGCAGGAGGATCGCGACGCGGACCCACTTCTCACCGCGGAAAGGCCGCCACAGCAGCAGGGCGATCGCCATGCCGAGAATGACCTCGAAGAACAGGACGACGCCGGTGAAGAGAACCGTACGCCAGACCGCCGGCCAGAACCGGTCGGTGTCGGTGAGCACGTCGAGGTAGTTCTGGACGCCGATGAACTCGAAGTCGGCGCGCACCGAACCCTCGGCGTCGGTCAGGCTCAGGTACCCGGTCCACGCCACCGGGAAGATGATCAGCACGGCGACGAACGCCATGGCGGGTGCCGCGAAGAGCCACTTGCGGTGTTCGTTGGCCCACCGTGACCAGGCGGAGTCTTGCGGGGGTGCCGTAGCGGCCTCGGGCGTGTCGGTGCGGGGGGTGATGACGGCTGACATGAGGGGTCTCCGGGTTCGCGGGTCAGGTCCCGGCGGGGCGGCGGAGCCCGTCGGCCCCGCCGCCCGGCGGTCGGGCTACTTCGCCTCGTCGTCGAGGAACTTCTGGAACGCCGCGTTCGCCGTGTCCGCCGAGCTGGCGGCGTCCTTGCCGGTGATCGCGTCGACGATCGGCTGTCCGACGATCTCCCGCGCCTGGGCCACCTTGACCACCAGCGGACGGTCGTGCCCGACCCCGTTGGCGGTGCTGACCGTGTTGGCCTCGGCGAGGTCCTTCGGGTAGGAGGCGGTACCCGCCGGGTTCGCCCAGACCGAGGTGCGGGCACCGGGTACGCCGGCCGTCTGCTGCGCCAGCGCCTGCTCCTTGCCGGCCGCCCACTGGATGAACTTCCAGGCGTTGTCCTTGTTCTCCGAGCTGTCGTTCACGCCGAGCGCCCAGGACGGGGTGTTGTACGGCTTCGATCCGGCCGGGCCGGCCGGGAAGGCGGCGAAGCCGACGGTGTCGACGACCTTGGACTTGGTCGGGTCGGTGGCGTTCTTGTAGAGCGAGTTGGCCTCGGTGTAGAAGGCGGCCTTGCCCTGCGTGAAGATCGCCATCGCCTCCGACCAGCTCATGTCGGTGCTGATGTTCTCGGGGCCGTGCTCCCGCAGAAGGCCGCCGTAGTAGGCGTACGCCTGCTTGGCCTGCTCGGTGTTGACACTGGCCTTCCCGCTGGCGTCCACGAAGTCGCCGCCGAAGCTGAAGAGGAAGCTGGAGAACTGCGTGACGGCGGCGGCCTTGCCGGTACGAGCGACGAAGCCGGCGACGCCCGGGTTGTCGGCCTCGATCTTCGCGGCCTGCGCCTTGAGCTCGTCGAGGGTCTTGGGCGGCGCGGTGAAGCCCGACTTCGTCAGCAGGTCCTTGCGGTAGTAGAGGACCTCCTGCTCGGTGATGATCGGCACCCCGACCACCTTGTCCTCATAGGTCGTCGCCTGCATCGGCCCGGCCTGGAAGTCACCGATCTCGAAGGCGCTGTCGGACTCGGCATCCTTGCTCAGGTCGGCGAGGTACTTGTTCTTGCCGAACAGCTTCCCCTCCTGAAGGGGCCGGTACATCATCACGTCGAGGTCGTCGGACCCGGCGTTCAGCTTGACGTTGTACTGGTCGGAGAGCTGGTCCTCACCGAGCTGGGTGACTTCGACGGTGAGGCCCGACTGCTTCTCGAACTCCGGCAGGACCTTCTTGATGTTCTCTGTCCACACGTGGTTGACCAGTGTCACGCGAACGGTCTTCGAGTCCTCGCCGCCGCCGTCGCCGCCGCAGGCGGTCAGGCTCACGGCGGCCACCACCACAGCCAGAGAAGTGCCGATTATCGATCGACGTCGCACGCTTGTCTCTCCTTCTGTCGTGGTCGCCGCCCCCGAGAGGACAACTACCTCGGCGTTACATCCGCTTAACATCCGGATGCTAGGCCGAAAAAGCTGATTACCTCAAGAGGTAGATGCAAATGATATGATCTTTGAGTGGAACCGTCCTCACCAGAGGTTGCAGCCGTTCCGGCCCGTCCCGCCGAGTCCGGGCTGCACGCGCGCGTCCTCGACCACCTCGGCACCGCCATCTGCGGCGGCGAGTTGGCACCCGGTTCGGTCCTCAACATCGACGAGCTGGTCGACCGGTACGCCGTGTCCCGCTCGGTCGTCCGCGAGGTGCTACGGGTGCTGGCCTCGATCGGATTCATCGAGGCGCGCCGACGGGTGGGGGTGATGATCCGACCGGCGAGCGCGTGGAACGTCTTCGATCCGCAGGTGATCCGTTGGCGTCTCGCCTCGGCCGGCCGGATGGCCCAGCTCCGCTCGATAACCGAGCTACGCACCGCCGTCGAACCGCACGCGGCCTATCTGGCCGCCAGCCGGATCGGCCGTGACGAGGCGAGCGACCTCGTCGGGCTGGCGGCGAAGATGTGGGCGGCCGGCGAGGCCGGGGACGAGGAGCGCTTCCTGCACCTCGACATCGAGTTTCACCGGCGCGTCCTGCTCGCCTCCGGCAACGAGATGTTCCTCCGGCTCCAGGAGCTGGTCGCGGAGGTGCTCACCGGCCGGCACAAGCACCACCTCATGCCGCACCACCCGCATCAGCAGGCCCTCCAGATGCACGCCGACGTTGCCCAGGCGATCCAGCGGCGCGACGGTGAGCGCGCCCGGCAGGCCATGGTGCAGCTGATGGGGCAGGCGTTCGACGAGATGAAGTCACTGTGGGAGCAGACCGGCGAGCCCGACCGCGGGGCGACCATCCGCTGACCGGTCACCCCATGATCGACTCGGCCTTCCGGATGTCGCGGTTTCGGATCACCCCGGACACCCCGACATCCGTGAAGCCGAGTCGATCACCCAGCCAGAGCCCAGGGGGTACGCCTCAGCGGACCACGCCGATACCCGTGAACGACCTGTCGTACTCGGTGAACGACCGGTTCGTGTACGGCGCGTAGATCCAGGTCCGCAGCGAGTTGGCGGCGGTGTCGACCTCGACCAGGCGCACCGGGTTCGTGCTGTTGGAGTGGAACGTCTGGAGGAACGAGTAGATCTTGTTGCCGTTGACCCCGGTGTCGACCCGGTTGGCGGCGATGCCCGTGTGGCCGGAGAAGACGAACCGGATGTTGGTGTACTGCTTGACCAGGTTGTCGAAGAGGTACTGCGGGCTCGTCGCGCCGTACCCGGCACTCTGCTCGATTGCGCCGTTGCCGTCGATGTAGTCGTGGGTGACCACGATGACGTTGTGCCGGGGGTTGGCGGCGACGACGCTCCTGGCCCAGTTCACGGCCGCGACCCGGGGCCAGAGTTCCAGGGTCAGCACCATCCACTGCACGCCACCGGCCGTGAAGGTCGAGTACGAGTTGTCGACCTTGCCGGCCTCGAACTGCCCTCTGACCGCGCGGTACTGACTGACGGTGAAGTACTGGTTGAACACGCTGGTGTCGCGGATGAGTTCGCGGGTGCGGGCGGGGTCGCGGGCGGAGCCGCCGACGCCGGTCGCCTGGGTGTCGTGGTTGCCCAGAGCCAGCGCGTACGGGATGGCGGCGTTCTCGATCGGCCGCATCGCGTTACGGGCGATGACGTACTGCGCGTGGTCCGGGGTGTCCCAGTTGACCACGTCACCGGAGGAGGTCACGAAGCGCAGGTCCAGCGCCGACCGGTTCTGCGCCAACCAGTTCGTGCGGTTGAGGAACCGGGTGTCCGAGCTGTTGAGCACCTCCTGCTGGGTGTCCGGCAGGACGGCGAAGCTGAACGTCGGGTCGGTGGTGCCCGCGGTCTCCATCCGCGCGGACGCGATGTGGACGTTGCGGTCGCAGGAGCCGACCCGGAAGTCGTTGACGAGCTGGATCCGCACCGTGTGCTGGCCGGCGCCGACCGCAGCGCCGACCGGATAGGTGCCGTAACTGGTCGCGCTGACGATCGTGGTCTGGCCGACGTCGACACCGTCGACCGTCACCCGGACGGTGGGCCAGCCCTGGCAGTTGTCCCCGATGGCTCCGATCAGCACTCGCCCGGAGCCGCTGATGCTGGTGCTGGCGTAGCTGGAGTTGCTCCAGAGCGAGGCGTGCGTGCCGGAGGCGGGGACAGGGGTGCCGGTGGCCGTACGGATCGCCCCGTTCACGACGGTGAACGGAGAGGGCTCGGCGGCGCTCGCCGTGCTGCCGGCGAACGCTCCCCCCGCGATGACGACCACTGTCGCCACAGCCATCGCACCGATCGTGGACCTTGATCTCCTGATTCGCACTGCTGATCCTCCCTTGACGACGTATGCCCAGAAGCGGGGCATACGTAGCCTAGGAGGAATCGGGATGACACATGTGAATACGTAACGGCCATCCTGCGTACCCGGGCGGGCGGCCACCGGAGTGACCACCCACCCGCTCGAGAGAGACTGTCAGCGTCGGTCGGTCCGGGCACGGAGGCTTCGTGCCAGGACGGGAATCATCACCGCCGCGGCGACGACGTGCAGCCCGACCAGGGCGGTGACGGTGGCCGCGTTCCCCCCGGCGATGAGGGGCGGGACCAGCGAGAGCACGGTCAGGGCCACCGCCGTCCACACGAACCGGTCCGCGGGCCGAGCACTCCACCGGAGCAGCGCCACGGCGATGACGACACCCACCACCGAGAAGAAGCCGGTCACCACCGCGATCCCGGACAACGGAATCACCTCGCCACCATCGGGGATCTCGAAATCGACACCGGCGGCCCGGGCCAGCGCGGCGGCGAGGGTGGTGCTCACCACCGCCGCGACCGTCGCGATCACGCCGGTGCCGGCGAGCCCACGGAATCGGTGGGTGTGGCGGATTGGGCCCGATGCCGGGCCGGCGACGATCCCGGTGTCCTTCATGCTGTTCATGTCGTCTCCTTCAGACGGAGGCTGTCGTACCGGATGTGGTGGCTGAGGTGTGACGGCACCGGGCGTGAAGACCCGCACTCGCGCCGTGCGACGGTCGGGGTTGCACAGCGCACGGACGCCGGTGCCGCGCAGCCAGAAGCCGGCGTCGCGCCCGAGGACCGGCCCGGGTTCACCGTCGCGCAGCTCCAACTGCACCCGCCCGCTGGTGACCACGCCGAACGCGTCGTGCCACTCCGCCGCGACCACCTCGGCACGCGCGCCGCCGGGCAGGGTGAGCGTCCGCACCGGGACTACTCCGTGCCGTCCGCCGGCAGGCGTTCCGGCAGCCCGAGCCGCGGGAACTGGTCGCCGTGGAAGATGAAGACCTCGGTGATCGCGCCGCCGG
The DNA here is from genome assembly GCF_040704315.1 of Micromonospora sp. NPDC047644. Classification (NCBI taxonomy): domain Bacteria; kingdom Bacillati; phylum Actinomycetota; class Actinomycetes; order Micromonosporales; family Micromonosporaceae; genus Micromonospora; species Micromonospora sp. NPDC047644. The sequence goes on along the minus strand of NZ_JBEYSY010000008.1, from coordinate 189,873 downwards.
TGATGCGCAGGACGTCGATCGTCAACGGCAGGTACGCGCCCTCCTGCTCCCGCCAGTGGTAGAAGGCGACGGCGGGCTGGCGGTTCACCGAGGTGGGGACCGCCCGCAGGCCCTTCATGCCATCGAAGCCGTCCTCCACCCAGCTGTTCACCACCGCGTCGCGGCCGACGTACAGGCCCGGCGTGGGCGGCATCGAATAGCGGACGTCGTCGCGCAGCATGGCGGCGAGCGCGTCGACGTTCGTGGCCACGCTGGCGTCGGTGAAGCGCCGCACCAGCTCGCGGGTGCCGGCGTCCTCGTCGCCGCCGGTCCAGTCCTGCCGCTCGGCGGGCAGGTGCTCCCGCATGCCGGCGCGAGCCCGCTGCAAGGCACTGTTGACCGAGTTGACCGAGTCACCGAGCAGCTCCGCGACGTCCCTGGCGGGCCAGCCGAGCACGTCCCGCAGGATCAGCACGGCTCGTGGACGCGGTGCGAGGTGCTGGACCGCGACCAGGTACGCCAGCTCGATCGTCTCCCGCGCGACGGCGACGGTCTCCGGCTCGTCCGCGTCGCCAGCGGGCAGCTCGTCGAGCAACCGGTCCGGGTAGGGCTGCAACCACAGCACCTCGCCGCCGGTCGCCGGCTCCGGGCGGCGCTTGGCGAGCAGGTCCAGGCAGGCGTTGGTGGCGATTCGGTACAGCCAGGCCCGGAACGTCGACCGCCCCTCGAAGGTCTCCCGCCGTCGCCAGGCACGCAGGAATGTCTCCTGCACGGTGTCCTCGGCGTCCTCGAACGAGCCGAGCATCCGGTAGCAGTGCACGTGCAGTTCCCGCCGGTGCCGCTGCGCCAGCCCCGAGAACGCCGGCTCGTCGACCTCGCCCAGACCGCTCACGCCCAGCTCCTGCAGCCGCGTGTCCGCACTCATCACGTCATCCTTCCGCCTCGTCATGTCCTGTCGTAGGTATGACGGGCGCGGATGCGACAACTCATCACTCCGGTCGCTCTGAACGACCTGAAAGGCGACGGGAGGCGACCCGCCGGCCGCAGGCACGGGTCACCGGGAGGCGACGATCGTCGCGCTAGTGCGAGGTGCCGCCGCTCGATCGACTCGTGCCGGCGGCGGACGGTCGGTGCGCGATGCGGGGCGCCCGCACCGCGGAGGCGTTGCCCGACCCCGGGCGGTAGTCCCGTGCCGCGCTGGCCACCATCTCGTCGGCGTCGCGGGTGAGCGTCTCCCGGATGTGCGGCGGAACGACGTCGGACGTCGCCATCGCCAGTCGGACCTGCACCGCGCGGTCGTCGACCAGGCGGGCGAGGTCCGCCTCGCTCAGCTCGACCGCCCGCACCAGCGCGGCGCGGACATCGACCACCGGGTCCACGGCGAGCGCGCTGCGCTGCGCGGCGGTGGTCCGCGGGTTGCGGGCGACCCCCTTGCGTACGCGTGCGGTGCGATCGGCCAGCAGGGCGTCGATCACGTCGGGGTCGTGGGTGTGCGTGCCGAGTCGTTCCCGCACCTCGGGTGACACATCGTCGATCAGCTTGGCGGCCAGCTCCGGCTCCAGTTGACGACTTTCCGCGAGGAGCCCGCGAAGCTCCTTGTCCGAGGTCTTCGACATGACCTGGCGGATCGACTCGTCGCAGGCCGGATTGCCGGCGACGGCCCAGCGGACCCACCGGTCGGCGTCCTTGACCAGGCGCATGAGGTTGGCGATCGACGCGGAGGGGTTCCTCGCCACGGCCTCCCGGACCTGACGATCATGGTCGCGGGTGAGCGGTCGCAGGGCCTGCGCGGGTGCGTCGACCCGAGAGGCGACCGCCTTGCGGACCAGGACCGACGGGTCGGACGCCAGGTCGATGAGGGTCATGTGTGGCGTCGTGGGGTCCTGAGCGATGGCGAGCCGAGCGTCAGCGCTGCCACCGATCGGACGGTGGGCGGTGGTGCCGGACGCGCGGTGACGGTCGGACGCGCCGACGTCCTGCTGTTTCCCCATGCCGCAATCATGTCACGCGCCCGATTCGGCAGGATTGGCCACGGGCCGGACGGGGGCGGGCAGGCGCAGGCCGGACATGCCGCCATCCACCGGCAGCGACGAGCCGGTCACCGACCTGGTCGCGGGCGAGGCCAGGTAGACGACTGTGGCGGCCACCTCGTCGGCGGTCACCAGGCGGCCGGTCGGCTGCCGGGCGGCCAACTGCCGCTTCTCCGCCGTCGGGTCGGCCGCACCGGCGAGCAGGCGGGCCACCCAGGGTGTGTCGACGGTGCCGGGGGCGACACAGTTGACCCGGACGCCTGCCGTCACCAGGTCGGCGGCCATGGCGAGGGTGAGGGCGTGCACGGCGCCCTTCGACGCCGAATAGAGGGCGCGTTTGGGCAGACCGGTGGTCGCGGCGATCGAGGAGATGTTGACGATCGCCGCGGACGACGACCGGCGCAGGTACGGCAGGGCGACGGCGCTGGTTCGGGCCACACCGGAGACGTTGACGTCGAGCACCCGGCTCCACTGCTCGTCGTCGTTCTCCTCCACGGTGCCCACGGCCGAGATGGCGGCGTTGTTCACCAGGATGTCGATGCCGCCGAACGTCTCCGCGACCGAGGCGACGGCCGCGGTGAGGGAGGACCGGTCGGCCACGTCCGCCTGGACGCCGAGCACCCCGGGTGCCTCCGGCAGCCCGGACAGCTCCAGGTCCAGGACACCAACCCGGGCGCCGGCGGCGACGAACGCCCGCACGCAAGCGAGACCGATCCCCGAGCCACCTCCGGTCACCACCGCCACCAGACCGTCGCACCGCATCAGGCGTCCCGGAGCGTGTTGCGCTGCCGACCGAGGCCGTCGATCTCGACCTCCATCACGTCGCCGCCGGCCAGGTACGGGAATCGGCCGGAGAGTGCCACTCCCTGCGGGGTGCCGGTGTTGATGACGTCGCCCGGGTCCAGGACGGTGTACTGGGACAGGTGCCAGACCAGGTACGCCACGTCGAAGATCATGTCCTTGGTGCTGGAGTCCTGGCGGGGCTCGCCGTTGACCCAGGAGCGCAGCCGCAGCGCCTGCGGGTCGCCGATCTCGTCGGCGGTGACCAGCCACGGGCCGAGCGGTTGGAACGTCTCACAGGACTTGCCCTTGGACCACTGGCCGCCGGAGACCGCCAGTTGGAAGTCCCGCTCGGAGACGTCGTTGGACAGCACGTACCCGGCGATGTGCCCGAGGGCGTCGGCCGGCGAGGCGAGGTAGCGGGCCGTTCGGCCGATCACCACCGCCAGTTCCACCTCCCAGTCGGTCTTCGTCGATCCGCGCGGGATGAGGACCTCGTCGTACGGGCCGACGACGGTGTTGGGCGCCTTGTAGAAGATGATCGGCTCGGTCGGTGGCGTGGCACCGGACTCGGCGGCGTGCGCGGCGTAGTTCTGCCCGACGCAGAGCACCACCCCCGGCCGGGCGACCGGTGCGCCGACCCGCTGCCCGGTGACGTCGATCTCGGGCAGGTCGGTGGCCTCGCGGGCCCGCCGAACGCCGTCGCCGGCAAGGAACTCGCCGTCGATGTCGACGGTGAGTGACGAGAGGTCGAAGTGCCGCCCATCGACGTACAGCACGGGGCGTTCCCGTCCCACCGGCCCGACGCGCATGAATCTCACGAACCGACCTCCACCGCCTGGGTCGTGAAGACCCAATTTCCTATAGGATGCTGTTCGGCTCGTGTGTACTCGCTCACACCGGCACAGTCAAGGGGTCGCTGAGGAGACGAGATGGCCCAACAGGAACCTCGCGAGGGCCGACTCCGACCCGCCCGTCGACTCACCCTCGCCGAGGACGTCTACGAGTCGATAAAGACGCTGGTCATGGACCACATCCTGCCGCCCGGCGAACGGGTCAACATCGACGCGCTCGCCCGGGAACTGGACGTCTCCCCCACCCCCGTCCGTGAGGCCCTCGCCCGGCTGGAGGCCGACGGTCTGGTCCGCAAACGCCCGCTCTCCGGCTACACCACGACACCACTGCTCAGCCGTGCCGAGTTCGACGACCTCTTCGACGTCCGGCACCTGCTGGAGGGCGCCACCGCCGGGCGAGCCGCCACCCACGCCTCCGCCGAAGCGCGCCGACGGATCAGCGTCGAGGCGGCGGCGAGCATCGACGTGGAGGCCGGCGACGGATATCGCCGCCACGCCGCCTTCACCGCACTGGACGCGACGTTCCACGGCCTGATCGCCGAGGTCTCCGGCAGCCCGTTGCTGCGGGACACCATCACACGGCTGCACTCACACCTGCACCTGCACCGGCTGTACTTCCCGGTCGCCGGCGCAGCGGACACCAACACCGAGCACCAGCGCATCGCCGCCGCTATCGTCGCCGGCGACGCGACAGCCGCCACCGAGGCGATGCGGGCGCACCTCAGCGCCGCCCGGGAGCGCCACCTGCCCGCCTTCGACCGGCTCCCCACCCCCGCGACGCCGCGCGACTCGGCCTGACCCACCCCCACGGATCCGAGGAGCCGCCATGCGGATCGCCCTCTTCATCACCTGCGTCAACGACCTCGCGTTCCCGGCCACCGGCATCGCGGTCACCCGCATCCTGCGGCGACTCGGCCACACCGTCGACTTCCCCGCCGACCAGACCTGCTGCGGGCAGATGCACGCCAACACCGGTTACCGGACCGAGGCCATGCCGATGGTGCGCAACTACGTCGACGTCTTCGACTCCTACGACGCCATCGTCGCGCCGTCCGGGTCGTGCACCGCGATGATCCGCGACCAGTATCCGCGCCTGCACGCGCCGGCCACGTCGGTGGCCGCCCGCACGTACGAGCTGTCCGAGTTGCTCGTCGACGTTCTCGGCGTCACCGACGTCGGCGCCGAGTTCAAGGAGACGGTCACCTACCACCCGACCTGCCACGGCCTGCGGATGCTGCGTCTCGGCGACCGACCGCTGACCCTGCTGCGCCAGGTGCGCGGGATCCACCTGGTCGAGCTGGGCGACGCCGAGGAGTGCTGTGGTTTCGGCGGCACGTTCGCACTGAAGAACCCGGACGTCTCCACCGCGATGCTCACCGACAAGTGCGCCCGGGTCCGCGACACCGGCGCACGGGTGCTCGCCGCAGCCGACAACTCCTGCCTGGCGCACATCGGCGGCGGCCTCGACCGCCACCGCTCCGGCGTACGGGCCGTGCACTACGCCGAGATTCTCGCCGAGACGGGAGCCAGCTCATGAGCCATCCGGTCGCACCCGCCACCGGGGACGGGCGGATCCGTACACCACTGCCGTTCCCCACCGCCGCCCGGCCGGCCGTCGCCGACCCGCAACTGCGGGCCAACCTGCACCGGGCCACCCGCACCATCCGGGCCAAGCGGGCCCGGGTCGTCGACGAGGTGCCCGACTGGGAGGCGCTGCGCGACGCCGGCTCGGCGATCAAGGCGGACGTCCAACGTCGGTTGCCGGAGTTGCTGGAGCAGTTCGAGGCGTCCGTCACCGCCGCTGGCGCCACTGTGCACTGGGCGCGCGACGCGGCCGAGGCGTGCCGGATCGTGGTCGAGCTGACCCGGGCCACCGGGGCCGACGAGGTCGTGAAGGTCAAGTCGATGGCGACCCAGGAGATCGAGCTCAACGAGGCGCTGGAGGCCGCCGGGATCGCCGCGTACGAGACCGACCTCGCCGAGCTGATCGTGCAGCTCGGCGAGGACACCCCCTCGCACATCCTGGTGCCGGCGATCCACTACAACCGGTCCCAGATCCGGGAGATCTTCGAACGTCGCATGGCCGACGCGCCGCCGGACCTGAGCGACGAACCGGCCGCGCTGGCCGAGGCGGCCCGCGCTCACCTGCGACGCCGTTTCCTCTCGGCCCGGGTCGCCGTCTCCGGGGCCAACTTCGCCGTCGCCGACACCGGCACGCTCGTGGTCGTCGAGTCCGAGGGCAACGGCCGGATGTGCCTCACCCTCCCCGAGACGCTGATCAGCGTCGTCGGCGTCGAGAAGCTGCTGCCGACCTTCACCGACCTGGAGGTCTTCCTGCAACTGCTGCCGCGGTCCTCGACCGGGGAACGGATGAACCCGTACACCTCGATGTGGACCGGTGTCACCCCCGGCGACGGCCCGCAGGACGTGCACGTCGTGCTCGTCGACAACGGCCGCTCCGCGGTGCTCGCCGACCCGGTCGGGCGGCCCGCGCTCTCCTGCATCCGCTGCTCCGCGTGCCTCAACGTCTGCCCGGTGTACGAACGGGCCGGCGGGCACGCGTACGGCTCGGTCTACCCGGGCCCGATCGGCGCGATCCTGTCGCCGCAGCTGACCGGCGTTGCCGACAACGCCTCACTGCCGTACGCGTCGACCCTCTGCGGCGCCTGCTACGACGTGTGCCCCGTGAAGATCAACATTCCGGAGATCCTGGTCCACCTCCGCCAGCAGGCACCGCACCCGCCCGCCGAACGGGCCACCATGCGGCTGCTGTCCTGGGTGATGCGCAGCCCCCGACGGTGGGCCGCCGCCCTGCGCCTGGGCCGGGCCGGAGCGGGGCCTCTCGGGGCGTACCGTCAGCGGCGCACCGGCGCTCGCACGCTGCGGCGACTGCCCTGGCCAGCGTCGGCGTGGACCCGGTCGCGTGACCTGCCGCTGCCCGCGCCGCAGACCTTCCGGGAATGGTGGGGAAAACAGTGAGCGCACGTGACGAGATCCTGGCGCGGCTCCGGACGGCCCTGGCCGACAGCCCGCCGCCGGTGCGGGTGCCCCGCGGCTATCGCCGGGTCGGCGACCACCCCGACCTGGTCGAAACCCTCGTCGACCGCCTGGAGGACTACCGGGCCGTCGTCCACCGTGGCACCGGGGCGCTGCACCGGCTGCTCGGCGAGATCGGCCGGCTCGCCGTTCCCACCGACACCCCCGCCCATTGGCTGGACGGCTACGCCGGAGAGCTGCACCGCGACGCGCCCCCGCTGTCACCGGCCGCGCTCGACGGCCTGGACGCCGTCCTGACCGGCTGTGCCGTGGCGGTCGCCGACACGGGCACCATCATCCTCGACGCCGGCCCGACGCAGGGGCGACGCGCGCTCACCCTGGTGCCCGACCGGCACATCTGTGTCGTCCGCACCGACCAGGTCGTCGGCCTGCTCCCGGAGGCGCTGGTCCGGCTGGACCCACGCGCGCCGCTGACCTGGATCTCGGGCCCCTCCGCGACGAGCGACATCGAGCTGAACCGGGTCGAGGGAGTGCACGGCCCGCGCCGCCTTGAGGTCGTCCTGGTCGAGTCAGGAGTCTGACGACACCTGCTCGCGGGGCTCGCCCGCCGGGTCCCGCAGCGGGACGCCGCGCACGTTGAGCAGCATGACAATGCCCACGCCGACCACCAGGGCGATGTCGGCGACGTTGCCGACGAAGAACCCGGCGTAGTCGATGAAGTCCACCACGTGCCCCCGCGCGAACCCCGGCTCGCGAAAGAGTCGGTCCAGCAGGTGCGTCGTCGCGCCGCCGAGCACCAGGCCCAATGCCACCGCCCAGGGACGCGACGTGACCCGCCGGGCCACCACCGTCACCGCGACCACCGCCGCCGCCGCGAATACCGCGAAGATCCAGGTGTACGCGGAGCCGATCGAGAAGGCCGCGCCCGGGTTGTAGACGAGGCGCAACTGCAACAGCTCACCGAGGAGCGTGATGATCTGCCCGTCGGACAGCGCCGACTCGGCCCAGAACTTCGTGGCCTGATCGGCGGCGAGCACCACGGCAGCGATCAACACGACGGCGCGGAACATCCCGGAACCCTAGCCGGTCACCGGTGACCGTCACCACCGACAGAGCGAGGCCCCGTCCGACGGGCCGCACCCGAGAATGATGCACATGACTCGCAATTGCCAATGAGTTGCAACTGTGTCACCGTGATCATCAACTGTAGGCGGCTGCACCTGCGCGCCCACGCCCCGTTCCCCACACCACAGGAGCATTCCGTGACCCGGATCCGTCCGACCTTCCGACGCCTTGTGGCGTCGACAGCAGCGGCCGGGATGCTCGTCCTCGCCGCCTGCTCGGCCCCGACCACACCGGACAGCCCAGCCGGCGGCGCGACCCTGGTCGTGGCCACCTCCGACGAGCCCGACGCGCTGAACCCGGTGCTCAACTTCGGCGTCGACGGCGCCGCGCTGATCTTCGACGGACTCGTCGCCCGCGACGGTGACAACCGCCTCGTCCCGGGGCTGGCCACCGCCCTGCCGACGGTGTCGCCCGACGGGCGCACGGTGACCGCGAAACTGCGTGACGGGGTGCAGTTCCACGACGGCACCACGCTGGGCGCGGCGGACGTGGCCTTCACCTACCAGGCGGTGTTGGACCCGACGGTGGACTCCACGCTCCGCTCGGACCTGGACATGGTGGAGTCGGTGACCGCGCCCGACGCGGCCACCGTCGTGTTCCGGCTGCGCTACCCGTACGCGCCGTTCCTCCAGCGACTCACCCTCGGCATCGTGCCGTCGAAGCTGCTGCTCGGGCAGGACATCAACACCACCGGGTTCAACCGGAAGCCGATCGGGACCGGCCCGTACAAGGTCGAGTCCTGGACGCCGGGTGACCGGCTGGTGCTCACCGCGAACGAGCGCTACTTCGGCGGCCGGCCGGCGAACAACCGGGTCGTGGTGGCGTTCGTCGCCGACGACAACGTCCGCGCCCAGCGGATGCGGGCCGGCGAGTTCGACGCCGCCGAGCTGCCGCCGAAGCTCGCCTCCGGCTTCGACTCCGACACCGCGTACCGGGTGCAGCGGGTGCCGACCGCCGACTACCGGGGCGTGATGCTGCCGATGGGAAACCCCGTCCTCGCCGACCCGGCCGTCCGCCGGGCGCTCAACCTCGCCGTCGACCGGGCCGCGATGGTGTCCGGCATCCTCGGTGGCGCCGGCGAGCCGGCGTTCGGGCCGGTCCCCCCGACCTCCGAGTTCGCGGACCCTTCGACAGTCGGCTCGCCGACCGCCGACGCGACGGCGGCGAGCGCGCTGCTCGACGCGGCCGGCTGGAAGCCCGGTGCGGGTGGCGTGCGGGCCAAGGACGGTCGGCCCGCCCGGTTCACGCTGATGTACCCGGCGACCGACACCCTGCGCAAGGACCTGGCCCTGGCCGTCACCGCCGACGCGAAGAAGATCGGCATCGAGGTCACCCCGGCCGGGCTCACCTGGGACGCCATCGACCCACGGATGAAGTCCGATGCCCTGCTGATGGGCTACGGCACGCCGTACGACCCGGACTTCGTCTCGTACAAGCTGTTCAGCTCCCAGTTCGCCGGGCAGGGCTACTTCAACCCCGGCTCGTACCGCTCCGAGGTGACCGACCGCGCTCTGCAGGAGGGCCGCGACCAGATCGACCCGGCTCTTCGCAAGGCCGCGTACGCGCAGTTCCAGAAGCAGTTGGCCGCCGACGTGCCGTGGCTGTTCCTCACCTACCTGCGGCACACCTACGTGCTGAAGTCCTCCGTCCAGGGCACGACCCCCCGGGTCGAGGCGCACGAGCACGGGGTGGCGAACAGCATCTGGTGGAACATCAACACCTGGACGCGCTCATGACCCGCACCGGGCGACTGGTCGGGGCCGGGGCGGTGATCCGACGCCGCCTCCTGGTCGCCGTGCCCGTGCTCGCCGCGACGAGCATCGGGATGTTCGCCCTGGGGGCCGCCTCACCTGTCGACCCCGCCAAGCAGTACGCGGGCGCGGCGGCCTTCACCGCCACCGAGGAGAACCTGGCGCAGATCCGGGCCAACTGGGGTGTCGACGACCCGCTGCCGGTGCAGTACCTGCGCTGGATCGGCAATCTGGTCCAGGGCGACCTGGGCTGGTCGACCAGTCGTCACGAGCCGGTCGCCTCGGTGCTCTCCGCCCGGGCCGGCTGGACGCTGTTGCTGATCGGGGTGACCCTCGCCCTGGTCCTGGTCGCCAGTCTGCTGCTGGGCGCGCTGGCCGCGTACCGCCGGGGTGGGTTGTTCGACCGGGGTCTGCGGGCGGCGGCCTACGCGGTCGAGTCGATGCCGGTGTTCTGGCTGGGCCTGGCCGCGATCGCCGTGTTCGCGCTGGCCCTGGGCTGGTTTCCGGCGGGCGGGCTCACCGATGTCACAGCGACCAGCACCTCCTGGGCCGACGTGGCGCACCACCTGATCCTGCCGGTCGCGGTGCTGGCCGTCTCCCAGGCACCGTGGTTCGTGCTGTTCGTCCGGGACGCGGTGGCGGAGAGCATGCGCGACGACCACGTGCTCGCGGCGCGGGCCCGCGGGTTGCCTGGACGGACGATCCTGTTCGGGCACGCGCTGCGGACCGCGCTGCTGCCGTTTCTCACCCTGGTCGGCACCCACCTGCCCGAGCTGGTCGGCGGGGCGGTGCTCGTCGAGACGGTCTTCTCGCTGCCGGGCCTCGGTGCCGTCACGGTGGCCGCCGCGCTGGGCAGCGACTTCCCGCTGTTGGCGGCGATCACGCTGGTCACCACCGCCGTGGTGCTGGCCGCGAACCTCACCACCGACCTCGCCTACGCCGCCGCCGACCCGAGGGTGCGACTCGATGGCTGACCTTGTCACCCGACCGCCGCTGCTGCACCTGGCCCGGTCCCGGCTGCGGCTACGGCCCGGTCAGACCGGTCTCGTCATCGCCGGTCTCGTCCTGCTGGTGGCGGTCGCCGGCTCGCTGCTGGCACCGCTCGTCTGGCCGCTCGACCAGAGCGCGGTCGCGCTGGACCAGACCCGGTTGGCACCGTCCTGGACCCACCTCGCCGGCACCGACGACCTGGGGCGCGACGTGGCCCACCGGGCCGTCTACGGACTGCGGGTCTCGTTGCTCGTCGGCGCGGTCGCCGCCCTCGTGGCCACGGTGCTCGGTGGCGTCATCGGCGGGATCGCCGGCACGCTCGGCGGCCGGGTGGACCGGATCCTGATGCGGGTCGTGGACACCATCGCCGCGATGCCCCACCTGCTGCTGGGCATCTTCATCGTCGCCATGCTGCGTCCCAGCCTCGGTGCCGTGATCGCCTCCGTCGGGCTCACCCACTGGCTCTCCACCGCCCGCATCGTCCGATCCGAGTTGTTGAGCCTGCGGACCCGACCGTTCATCGACGCCGCCATCAGCGGTGGGGCCGGCCGACTCCGGGTCCTCACCCGGCACCTCCTGCCGCACGTCCTGCCCCGGCTGGCGCTGGCCACCACCCTGATGATCCCGCACGCGGTGTGGCACGAGACCGCCCTGTCGTTCCTCGGCCTCGGCCTGCCTCCGCACCTCGCCTCACTGGGCAACATGATCAATGACGGCCAGGGGTCGCTGCTGACCGGTGCCTGGTGGGCGAGCCTGGCACCGGGCGCGGTCATCGTCGTCGTCACCCTCGCCATCGCGGTCCTCGCCGCCCGCTGGCGCGACCGCCTCGATCCCCGGATCCGAGCGGAGCTGCACCTGTGACCACCAGCGAATCGGTTTCGGCCCCGGCGTCTCTCCGCGCCGCCGCGGGTCAGCCACTGCTCACCGTGGACGACCTCGGGGTCGAGTTCCGGCTCCGCGACACGACGGTGCGTGCCGTCAGCGACCTCAGCCTCACCGTACGGGCCGGCGAGCTGCTGGCCATCGTCGGCGAGTCCGGCTGCGGCAAGTCCGTCCTGGCCCACGCCCTGCTCGGCCTGCTACCCGGCAACGCCACGACCACCGGCCACGCCGTCCTGCACGACCCGGGCAGCGAACCGGTCGACCTGATCACCTGCGGTCAGCGCCAGCTGGCGCGCCGGGTACGCGGGCGTCGCGTCGGGCTGGTGCCGCAGAGCCCGGCCACCGCCCTGAACCCGGTGCGCACCGGACGTCGACTGCTCGCCGAGACGCTGCGGGCGCACGGGCGCGACCGCGCCGAGGCCGACCAACTCGCTGTCGACGTCGGGCTCGACCCGGCGGACCTGGACCGCTACCCCCACGAACTCTCCGGTGGCATGGCGCAACGTCTGGTCACCGCACTCGCGCTGGCACCCGACCCGTCGCTGCTCATCGCCGACGAGCCCACCACCGGGCTGGACCGACCCCTGGTCGACCACACCCTCGACCTGCTGAGACGTCGCTGCGACAACGGCTCGGCGGTCGTGCTCATCACGCACGACCTGGCTGCCGCGCAACGCGTCGCCGACACCGTCGCCGTGATGTACGCCAGCCGCATCGTGGAACACCGCGACACCGGCCAGCTCTTCACCGCGCCGACCCACCCGTACGCCTCGGCGTTGCTCGACGCCCTGCCGGACCGGGCCTTCCGGCCGGTGCCGGGCGACCCGCCGATGCTCACCGCGCTGCCCGCCGGCTGCGCGTTCGCACCCCGCTGCCCGCGCCGCACCGACACCTGCGCGGACCGACCAGAGCCGACACCGGTCGCCGGTGGCGGCACGGTGGCCTGCCACCACCCGATCCCCACCGGAGCCACCACGTGACCAGCCCGCAGCACCTGCTCGCCGACGAGGTGACCGTCGGGTACGGCCGTCAGGTCGTCCTCGACGGCGTCACGCTGCGGGTCGGTCGAAACGAGACGGTCGGACTGCGCGGGCCCTCCGGCTGCGGAAAGTCGACGCTGGTCCGGGTCCTGGCCCTGCTGCACCGCCCCGATCAGGGTCGGGTCAGCATCGACGGCACGCAGGTGCAGGGAGTGCGGCATGCCGTACCGGTCGCCCTGCGGACCCGCGTCGCCGTGTTGTTCCAGAGCCCGCGCGCCGCTGCCGATCCCCGACTGAGTCTCGCCGACCTGATCGCCGAGCCGTTACGCGCCACCCGGACGCCCGAGTCGACGGTCCGGGAGCGGGTGGCCGACCTCGCCGATCTCGTCGGCCTCACCGCCGACCTGCGCGGTCGACGGCCACACGCGGTGTCCGACGGGCAACTGCAACGCGCCTGCCTCGCCCGCGCCCTCGTACATCGGCCGGACTACCTGCTCTGCGACGAGGCCACGGCGATGCTCGACGCCTCGACCCAGGCGCACGTCGCCGCCGTCATCCGCGACTACCAGCGGACCCAGCGGGCCGGTGTCCTGGTCATCAGCCACGACCAGACTTTGCTGGACCGCTGGACCGACCGGATCGTCGACCTCGCCGGTGCGGCGAGGGCGCGCACCTGACCCTCCGTCCGGGGCGTTGCGAATGCCGGGGGCGACCGGGCGATCGGCATCGGAGGTCCGCGTCCGCCACCCGGGCGCGACGGCGTCAGCCGACGTCGAGGGGCACCCGCCGAGCGCGGGAGTCGGGGCGGCCGGCGAGGATGCCGGCGAGGATCTCCGCCCCGTCGACGACCCGCGGGCCGGGGCGGTTGAAGTAGGCCGGCCCGTCGACCACCCACACCTGCCCGGCACGCACCGCGGGCAGGTCCGCCCAACCGGGCTGCCCGACCGCCACGGACAGCTCGTCGACGGTTCGCTCCGGCGTGAACCCGCACGGCCCGAACACCACCACGTCGGGGGCCAGGTCGGCGACCACCGACCACGGGTGCGGGGTGCTGTGCGCACCCGCCCCGAGCAGCAGCGACCGCCCACCCGCATGGGTGATCTGCTCCGGAACCCAGTGCCCGCCCGGCATCAACGGGTCAAGCCACTCGACGAACAGCACCGTCGGCGCGCCGGGCACCGGCCCTGGCAACGCGGCGAGGCGACGCTCGGCGTCAGCTCGGATCTCCGCCGCCCGGCCTTCGGTGCCGGTCAGCGCGGCCACCGCATCGACAGTGTCCAGGATCCCGTCGATGGTCCGCGCCTCCAGGGACATCACCCTGGTGTCGAGATCGATCACACCAACCGCGTCGTTGACACGCTGGTAGGAGACCGCACACACGTCGCACAGATCCTGGGTCAGGATCAGATCCGGCTTCAGCCCCTCCAGCATGGCGACGTCGAGCTGGTACAGCGACGAGCCTCGGTGCGCGTCACCGGCGATCGCCGCTGAGATCTCCCGGCTCGTCAAGGTCTCCGGCAGGGACGTCGCGGTCACCGCCGGGACGTCGGCCAGGGCCCCCGGCGGCCAGTCACACTCGTGGGTACGGCCAACCAGGTGCCCGGTCAGGCCGAGCATGGCCACGATGTCCGTGGCCGCCGGCAGCAGGGAAACGATGCGCACAACCGCCTGCCTACCAGGCGCGACCGCACCACGTCCACTTGTGCGAGCCGTCGCTGTAGTGGAACTAAGGGCCGAGGCGCTAACGGATGGTGAAGGTCAGCGGGTTCGAGATGCCGATGCCGCCGTGGGAGTCATGGACCCGCACGGTGAAGGTGGACGACGTGCCGGCCGACAGGGCCGTCTGGAACTGGTAGCGCTGTCCGCTGCTGGTCGGCGTCACGGCCAGCCGGGTTGCGCCGAGGTACAACTCCACCCGGCTGACGAGGTCCCCGGGATCGGTGTCGGCGACGTCGGCGACGTCGGCGACCAGCGTGACGGTCGTCGGCTCGAGGAAGTAGGTCTGCCCTCCGGGGGTGCTCAACGCCACCGCCGGCGGGTGGTTGGTGCCGGTGGACGCCGGCGTCACCACAGTGACCAGCAACGGCGGCGCACTGCCAGACAGCGACTGGTCGGTGCCGGCCGAGACGTACAGCACGAAGGTGGTGCTGGTGCCGGGCTCCCCGATCGGTGGTGTCCACAGCGCCTCGTACCGGTCACCGGTCGTCCTCACCCCCCGGGCCACCGTGACGCCGTCCACCCGGAACGACACCGAGGTGATGCTGTGTCCGCCTCCCACGGTCGCGGTCGCCGCCAGCGGGACGGCTCCCGGCGTGGTGTAAACCGCGCCGGCGGTCGGGCTGAGCCAGGTGACGATCGCCGGCCAGTCAGCGACCGGCGGTGTGGTCGTCCGGGTCGGCGTCACGCTGGGCAGGACGCCGCCGGTGCACGTGACGCCGTTGAGCGTGAACGACGCCGGTATGGGGTTGCTGCCCGACCAGGCGCCGACGAAACCGATGTTCGCGGAGCCATTGGTGCCCAGGGTCGCGTTCCAGCCGAGATTGGTCGCGCTGACCTGCTGGCCCTCCTGGGCCCAGGTGGCGCTCCAGGTTTGCGTGAGCCGCTGGTCGACTGCAGGAAACGCGAACCGCAGCGTCCACCCGTTGACCAGGTCACCCAAGTTGGTGACCGCGATGTCGGCGTGGAAGCCACCGGTCCACTGGCTGGTGACGACGTAGTTCACCCGACACCCGGCCGCCGCGTTCGCCGCACTGGCGTGTGAGATCGCGGCCATCATCGCGACCATGGCAACAGCGATGGCGGCCACAGCAGTCAGCGACTTCCGCATGGCACACCTCGCCGTAAATAGTTCAACGTCGATGAATATGTCGACTGTCCTGCTGCTCCGCCTTCCTGTCAAGGCACGCACGGCAGTCCTGCCGCCGGCAGGACAACGGAGAGCCCGCCCATGGCTGATCGGTAGCGGCCACAGCGCCGAGCAGGCAGAAGAGTGGATAGCGCAGCTTCCCGTCTGGACCGCGACTGACCGCCAGATCCTGGACGACTTCGCGTGAAAGAACGCAACGAAGTGGGCGGCCAAGTCCGGCAAAAATAATCGACCGCCGGGTACGCGACCTCGCAATGTGGACCGGCGAGTGGGCAGAGCACCGAACTACCGCCATCAGTCAGCCTGCGAGTCAGAGCGCGGGGGCACCCTCTCGTGATGTGGGCGCCTGCTCCCAACCTGCTCCCCCTAAACCGGTCTCGCGCCGGGCCGCCGACCGCCGGCCGGTGTGTGAGCGGCCTGCCCAGTGCTTGGTTGGCACCAGCACTGGCTCCCGCAGCCGCATCGGTCGATCGGGGAGCACGCTCACCACCGCCGCGCCTTGCCAGCGGTTACTTGTGCGAGCGTAGGTCGGCGTACCGCGTCGGCGCGATGTGAGCCGGTGATGGCGCGTCGGTGCGTCGGCTTTCGAAACGATGGGGGTCGGGCCATAGTGGACAATCGCCCGCCTCGCCGCGTTTCGGTTCGCCGCGATCAGGGATGTCTGGTGACGGGCAGCGGGCCAGCGGTGCGGACGATGTCGCGGTAGACGGCGAGGGCGGGCTTGGGTCGGTAGGTGTCGGTGACGATGCCGAGTGTTCCGGTGGGTTCCGTGGAGTTGCTGTCGGCGTCCCTGAGGCTGAACAGTTCGTAGTGGGTGATGTTCAGACGCTCTTGTTCGGTGAGGATGACGCCGAGCATGTCCGACAGCGAGTCGCACTGTGCCTGCTCGGTGCGCGGTGACCCGCTCGGGGTGCCGTTCTCCACGATGTGGATGGGAGTGTTGGGCGGGATGTGCGCGCGGGGCAGCGACCCGCCCCGCAAGTGGTGCAGGGCGTGTGTGGTGAGGGATGCGGTGTCTCCCGGGTTGCCCCGCGGGGCGACGGGCGAGAAGGCGTCGGGGTACAGGCCCAGGCCGACGTAGTCGACGTGGGCGGCGAAGTCCTGGTACGGGACCGAGGAAAGGTACGACCAGAACTGGTCGTCGCCGCCCAACCACTCGGGTGGTTCGGCGACGGAGAAGCCGGTCCGTACGTGCTGGAGACCCCGCCGGTCCAGTGCGGCGCGTGCGTGCGGGATGCCGAGGACCAGGGCTTCGAGCACGCCGGGTGCGCTTCCGTCGATGAGCGGGATGGGGAAGTTCGGCTCAAGCGTCACCTGGAGGTACCGCGTCAGGTGACCGTAGCGGTCGATGATGGTGTCGAGGAAGGTCAGCCATCCGGAGAGGTCGGCGGCCCGGGGGATGTAGCTGACCACGAGGTCCAGCTCACGGTTTCCGTCGACGTACCACTCGTCGGGCATCGTGAGGTGCGCGAGTTCGTGTTCGGCGCCGAGCGAGGTGACGACGTCCGGCGGTGCTGGGTCGCCGAGGAAGTGCACGTACTCGCGGATGACGAAGGGGCGACCATTCGAGAGGTCGTCGACGAGGTGGCGGATCGCGGCGACATCGGGTGGGTGGGAGCAGACCGTGCCGGCCCGCCCGCCCGGATAGATACCGAACTTCACGCTTCTGCACTCCCGTATTGGTGGGTTTGCTGGGTTGGCCAGCGGATCTCGCGCGCGCAGATCCGCCGCACCAGAGTCCTGATCCAGGTGGCTTCGGTGGCGACGATGGTGCGCCAGTAGGCGACTTCGAGCATGTGCACTTCGAGCACGTCACCGTCGGGCAGCCCCGAAAGGGCAGCCAATTCTTGGTCGAGCCGGTCGGCGCGACCGTCCAGGATGCACGCCGCCTGGTCGATCGGAAGAATTCCGACGTAGGCGACCGCCATGACGAAGTCCACGGACGCGGCCGGGGTGTCGCGTACGCCAGCCTCGACCTTGTGGCGGAAGTCGGCGAGACCTACGGCAGTCAACTCGTAGGCCGTACGTGGCGGCCGATTCCCCACTCGCTCGGGCCGCCCGGAGGAGACCAAGCCTGCCTTCTCGAGCGCCTTCAACAGGGACGTAACCGTGCTGCGGGTGACCGATAGGTGTCCGTATCGCTCGCGTAGGCGTGTCGTGATGTCGTAGCCATGCGCTGACTGCTCGACGAGGAGTCCGAGGATCGGCAACACCAGGCTGTTCCGTGACGCGTCCAAAGGCACCCAGGCAACCTATAGGCGTATACGTCTAATCACAAGACCGAGCCGGACGCCCGAGACGACGACCAGGTTGCAGGTCAAAGGCGACGCCCTCGCCCACCGACCTAACGTGCAGCCGGTGGCGCGGGTCTGGTCTGGCGATGGAGCTGCGGACATAACGCACGAGAGGAGCGGGCCGTGCTGCGTGAGTCCGGCAGCCTTGCGTAGGTTCGCGAGGCGACGGCCAAGCGCCTGGCGCGCGGCACTGATCCCATCGCTGTCGCCCATCGGCCGCCCTCGGTCGTGGAGACGGGGTGTCTGCGGCGCTGGTGTCGATGAACGCGGTGTGGGAGGTGCCGGCCGTGGATGCGATCGAGTGCCGTTCGTCGTCGGTGAGCGTGGCATCGTCGATCACGACCGTGGTGGGGCTGCCACCTTGCCCATCGCGGGTGCAGGCGTCCACCGCTGTCCCTGGAGGCGGTCCATCAGGGCGTGACGTCGGCGAAGCGGGGCGCGCCCGGCTCGAGTTCGACGCGGGCGGCCCGGGCGGCGAAGCTGATCGCGTGGTACCACCCACAGAGCAGGAACAGGTCCAGCAACTGCGACTCGTCCAGAACCTCGTGGGCGAATCGCCAAACTTCATCATCGATGTCCGCTGCGCCGTGCAGGGCGTCCGCCACCTGAATCAGCGCTTGTTCCCGGCCGGTGGCCCAGCACGGATCGTCCGGCATTCCGTGGGTGAGCGAGGCGATCTCGGCCCGGGTGAGTCCGGCGCGGTCGGCGAAAACCATCAGGTGGACGCCCCACTCGTACTCGCAGCGGCAGCGTGCGCAGGTGCGGAGGATGACGATTTCGCGCTCACGGAGTGTGAGGGATAGTTGCCGGCCGAGTTCGTATCGGCCCCAGTGGCTCATCGCGATGGTCATCGGCAAGTTCTTGGCGAACGTTCGGAACAGGCCGATCGGCGGCATGCTGGTCGGCATCATCGCGGCGAGTTGGGCCTCGACGTCCGCGGTGAAGGGTGGTTCGAGCGCGGGTATGCGAGCCATAGCCACCTCCGAGGGCGATTCTGATTCAGAAGCACCATAGCGATTTGTTTTCCGAAGCGCCAGCGTGGTCGCGCCTCGGAACGACAGCGGGGCGAGCGAATGCGATCCCCAGCCCAGCGCGCTGACGACATGCCCGTGGTAGGTGCGTACCGCTGCGAACGACGCGTCGAGCGTCGCGCAGCCCGTACACCTCGTCCCCCGGCTCGAAGTCGGTCACCTCCGCGCCGACCGCCGCCACGACGCCGGCAAGGTCCAGGCCGAGCGCCGCAGGCAGCTCGACACGCGCGTGCGCGGCCTTTCCAGCCTGGATCTTCGTGTCGAGAGGGTTGACCAGATCGACGGCGGGGCGGGTTCCTCGGACCGCGCCGGCGCCGCGACGGGCGCACCGCGCACGGGTCAGTCGTCTTCGGCACCGTCGAGCAGCGCGCGCCGCAGCGCCAGCCGGTGCTCCCGGCGGATCTCCGCCTCCCGGTAGCGCCGCCGGTCACCGTCGGTCTCCGGTAGCAGCGGCGGCACCGTACGAGGTTGGCCGTCGTCGTCGATGGCGACCATGACCAGGTGGGCGGTGGCCACGTCGGTGGGCGGCACCGCCCGGTCCCACCGGTCGGCGGTCACCTTGACCGCCACCTCCATCGAGCTGCGCCCGGCCCAGGTGATCCGGGCGTCGACGTGCACGACGTCGCCGACCCGCACCGCGCGCAGGAACGCGGTTTCGTCGATCGCGGCGGTGACCGCAGGCCCGTCGGAATGGCGGGCGGCGACCACACCGGCGACGGAGTCGATGAGGTTGAGGATCCGGCCGCCGTGGACCGTACCCATCAGGTTGGTGTGGTGCTGGTCCATGATCTGCGACAGGGTCAGGTGCGACGCCGACGGTGCTCGGCCGGCGATGGTGGTGGTGTCGTGCACAGCGGTAGTCCGTCCCTCGGGAAACCACACCGCCGGATCACGGGCACACGCTGACGAGGACGCGCCCACGCAGAGAGCGCGGCACGTCACCCGCTCAGCCCACCCGCGAGGCCGACGGCAGCGCACACGGTTGTGTACGCGGCACTGGCAGGTCTTCGGACTCGCGGGCCCGACCGGCTGCACGCCGATCCCCTACTGGCCGTCGCTTCCCAGGCCACTGGCCCAGTGCTGATGACGGCGGTCGTTCCCACTCACCGCTGCGGGGCAGCCCCGGATTCCCACCGGGTTCCCTCTTACGACGCCCGGCCAGCTCACGACCGGGCGAACCAGCGCCACCGGGAGCATAGCTGGCCAGGGGCGACGGCCCCTCCGCCCGGCCGACCACCCGGGAGGTGTTCGGCTTTAGCCATGTGAGGAAAAAGTTCGTCACCTCTTGTAAAAAGTCTCAGCCCAGTGAGGATATTCAGATGCGTCGTCACCCTCAGATTCCTGGGCGGATGGTCTCGGGCCTCCTCGCGCTCCTCCTCGCCTCGGCTGTCGCTCTCCTCGCGTCCGCTCAGCCCGCCGCAGCTCACGGGACCCTCGCGATGTCCACGCCGGCGGGTGGCGCGACCGTGCGCGAGCCGTTGACCTCGGTGCAGCTGTTCTTCACCGAGAAGGCCGCTGCCAACGCGTTCTTCACGATCACCGCGCCGGGTGGCATCCGGGTCGACAATGGCTGGTCGTACGGGGAGCCGAAGCCGCTGGACAAGCCGGTGCGCGAGTACTTCCTGGTCAACGGTCAGTTCGAGCCACGCGAGTACACGACCGGGTTCCCCGCGACGGTGGCGGTCGCGCACCTGCCGGCCAAGGGCCAGTACTCGGTGAGCTACCTGTCGGTCGCCTCGGACGGCGACCCCGTACGCGGCACCTTGACCTTCCGCTACGACGGGCCGGCGACGGCGGCACCGAAGGGGTGGAGCCCGCCGTCGACCCAGCCGGATCCGGCGCTGTTGGCCACCGCCGAGCAACACGGGTCATCCGGGCAGGCGTCGGCGGTGCCGACGGTCGCGGTCGAGACCGCCGTTCCGCCGTCCGCGGCAGCGGCCGCGCCGACCGGGTCGACGGACGAGAGCGGTCCGGGAGCAGTCGTCTGGGCCAGCCTGGCAGCGGTGGCCACGGCAGCGGTGGCCGGACTCGTCGTCTGGCGTCGGCGGACGACCCCCGCCGGCCGACCCGCCGGCCGCGGCCGTACCTCGCCGACGACATCCGGTCGACGCGGCGCCGGCACCCGTCCCGGCACCAGGACCACCGGCGGCAAGGGCACCGGCGCCAGGGCCGCTGGCAGCAAGACCGCCGGTAGCAAAACCGCCGTCACCAAGACCGCCGTCACCAAGACCAGCGGCGGAGCCGTCGCTGGCAGAACCGACGCGGGCAGGACCGTCGCGACGACCGGCAGTGCTACGCAGACCTCGGAGGGTAAGCGGCGGCCCGGTGCCATGCCGGCCGCGCGCAAGGAGACCGCGGTCGTCGTGGCTCGGACCGGCGTCGCGGTGGATCCAACTCCGACCGATGAGGACGCGAAAGCCCCCGCCACGACGGACAGTCGACCGCCCGTCGACTCCGGGGCGTCGGCTGAGCCGGATCTCGCCACGGCGACGCCCGGATCCCGGCTGAGCAACACCAGCCTGGCACTGTTCGTCGGTACCCTGGTGCTGGCGCTGCTCGGCGGGTTCGGATTGGCGCGCATCAGCGGCAACGAGGGCCCGGCCGCCAACACCGCCCGGCAGCCGGCCGGCGGTCCGCCCGCCTCCGGCCCGGCAGGGTCCGCGAACGACGGACACCAACACCCGGCGGGCACCGGACCGCACACGCACCGGGGTGACGGCGCGACCGGCGAGACGCTCGCCACCGGGACGACCGTCAGCGCCGGCGGCTACACGCTGCAACCGCTGGAACGAACCCAACCCGCCGGGGTACGCGCCGACTACCGCTTCCGCATCGTCGGCACCGACCGGCAGCCGGCGACCCGCTTCGCGGTCGTCCACGACAAGCCGCTGCACATGATCGTCGTGGGCCGTGACCTGACCGGCTATCAGCACCTGCACCCGACGATGGCACCCGACGGCACCTGGAGCGTCCCCATGACGCTGGCCCGGCCCGGTGGCTACCGCGTCTACGCCGACTTCTCCGTCACCGCCGCCAACGGCACGCCGCTGCCGCTCGTGCTGGGCGTCGACCACACGGTGCCCGGCGCGCACACCCCGACCGCGCTGCCGCCGGCGCAGGCGAAGGCGACGGCTGGTCCGTACACGGTGTCGATGACCGGCACCCCGACGGTGGGGGTGACGGCGCCGATCCACTTCCAGGTCGCCAGCGCCGACAGCGCAGCGCCCGCGCAGCTGGAGCGATACCTTGCCGCGTACGGGCACCTGGTGGTGGTTCGTGAGGGCGACCTCGGCTACGTGCACGTGCACCCCGAGCCGGAGCTGATCGACGGGACGGTCAAGTTCTGGCTGACCGCGCCGAGTTCAGGCCGGTACCGGGCCTTCTTCGACTTCCAGGTCGCCGGCAAGGTGCACACCGGGGAGTTCACGATCAACGTTCCCTGACTCCGGAACTTTCTCCGTGCTGCGGCCGACCAACCTCCCAGCAGCAATCATCGGAGGAAGAACACATGCGCGCCACCAGCCCGAACGTTTCACGCCGCCGCTCGGCCGCGATCGTCGCCGCCGCGATTCTGACGGTGGGCGCCGCCGGCTGCGGGTCGTCCGACTCTCCGTCGACCGCGCAGGCGGGCCCGTCCGCGTCGACCTCAGCCAACCCGGACGCGGGCGTGCTCGGCATTCGTGACCCGTGGGTGAAGGCCGCCGACAAGGGCATGACGGCGGCCTTCGGGACCCTGGTCAACGACGGCGACAGCGATGTCACGGTGACGGGTGCCACGAACCCCCTGTCACCGATGGAACTGCACGAGATGACCATGAAAGACGGCAAGATGGTCATGCAGGCCAAGCAGGGTGGCATCGTGATCAAGGCCAAGAGCACGCATGCGCTGGAGCCCGGCGGCGACCACCTCATGCTGATGAACCTCACCAAGCCCGTCCAGGCCGGCGACGAGTTGGCCTTCACGCTGACCTTCGCCGACGGCCGGTCCCAGCAGTTCAGGGCCGTGGCCAAACCGTTCACCGGCGCGCAGGAGAGCTACGCCCCCGGGCACGGCCAGCCGATGCCCGGCATGAGCGCCACGCCGGGAACGAGCATGAGCCCGGCATCGTGACGCGAACGCCACCCGTCCGGCCGGTGAGCAGGCGCGGCCTGCTCACCGGAGGTGCGCTCGCTGCCGGAGGAGCCCTGGCCGGCGGTGCCGCCATCGCCACGACCCGTACCGGCGGCGGGCAACCGCCGGCCGTCGCCGATGCCACGTCGGTGGCGAGCGTCGGCGGCCTGGTCGAGCCGTTCCATGGTGCCCGGCAGGCGGGGGTGTCCACCGAACCGCAGGCGCACGCGTCGTTCGTGGCGCTCACCCTGCGGGCCGGCACCGACCGGGCCGCGCTGGGCCGGATGTTGCGGCTGCTCACCGACGACGCCGCCCGGCTCACCCAGGGCCGACCCGCGTTGGCCGACACCGAGGCCGAACTCGGGCTGCTGCCGGCACGGTTGACAGTGACCTTCGGCTTCGGGCCGGGCCTCTACCGGGCGGCCGGCGTCGACGACCGCCGGCCGGCGTCGGTCACCGAACTGCCGCCGTTGCGCATCGACCGACTCCAGCCGGCCTGGTCCGGCGGTGACCTGCTGCTGCAGATCTGCGCGGACGATGCGATCTCCGTCGCCCACGCCCAGCGGGTCCTGATCAAGGACAGCCGACCGTTCGCGACGGTGCGGTGGGTCCAGCAGGGCTTCCGGCGCAGCCCCGGTGTCGAGCCGGGCGGCCACACCCAACGCAACCTGTTCGGTCAGCTCGACGGCACCGCCAACCCCAAACCCGGCGCGCCCATGGACACCGCGCTCTGGGTCCCGGAGGGCCCGGCGTGGCTGCGCGACAGCACCACAGTGGTGCTCCGGCGGATCAGCATGAACATGGAGACCTGGGACCTGCTCGGCCGGACCGACCGCGAACTCGCCGTCGGGCGACGGCTCGACACCGGCGCCCCGCTCACCGGGACCGCCGAACACGACGAACCCGACTTCGCCGCCACCGACGCCGACGGCCTCACCGTCATCCCCGACTTCTCGCACCTGACCCGCGCCCACGTGACCGACGACCGGTTGAAGATTCTGCGCCGGCCCTACAACTACGACGGCGCGCCGACGGCGGAGGGCCACGCGGACAGCGGCCTGATCTTCGCCTCGTACCAGGCCGACATCGCACGACAGTTCCTGCCCATCCAGCGCCGGCTGGCCGACCGGGACCTGCTCAACGAGTGGACCACGCCGATCGGCTCCGCCGTCTTCGCCATCCCGCCCGGATGTCAGCCGGGCGGGTGGATCGGCGAGCAGGTGCTCGGATGAGCGTGCCACCAACCCGTCTCGCAGCCGTCCGACTCGGCGCGGCGGTGCTCGCCGTCCTCGTGGCGGTGCTCATCCCAGCCAGCCCGGCCTGGGCGCACAACTCGCTCAAGACGGCCACGCCCGCTCGGGACGCGACGCTGCCGAGCGCACCGACCGAGGTCACGCTCGAATTCATGCAGCGACTCGACCCCGCGTTCACCACCATCGTGCTCACCGACGCCGCCAAGCAGAAGCTTCCCACCGGCGAACCGGTGGTCACCGGAGCGAAGAGCACGGTCCAGCTGACCGACACCCTGCCGAACGGGACGTACACGGTCGCCTACCGGGTCGTCTCCGTCGACGGGCACCCGGTTCAGGGGTCGTACCCGTTCACGGTGGCCGATCCCTCGTCCAGCGCCGCGCCGATTGTGGCCGTCAGCGCGTCAGCGGCCACCCCGCCCGCCGCCACGGCAGCGTCCGGCGGCGGTCCAAGCGCCGGTGTCCTCGTCGCGGCTGCCGCCTTGTCCCTCCTCGTCCTGGTGACGGCTGGGCTGCTGTGGCGACGGGGCGCCCGGCGCTGATCCGACCCGCCGCAGACCGGGCCGACGCCACCGGCGCGGAGGACGACCTCGCCTAGAACCGTTCTTCGGGAACCGCCGGCGTCTTCTCCCCGACTACCAGTCAGGGCCGATGCGACACCTCACCGGGCGACCAGACCAGTACGGGAAGCACCTTCGTGCTTCCCGACTCTTCCGATCGGATCACCATGTCTCTGACTGAACTGTCCGGCACCCCGCAGCCGGAGCCCGCCACCACCGCCGAGAAACCGGCCCGAGCCGCCCGTCGCACGTCGCCGTTCGGCGCGCTGCTGCTACGGCTGCATTTCTACGCCGGCGTCCTCGTCGCCCCGTTCCTGGTGGTCGCCGCACTGACCGGCCTGGCCTACACCGTCACCCCGCAACTCGACACGGTCCTCTACGGCGACCAGCTGACGGTCGCCCAGGTGGGTGACCGGCAACTGCCGCTGGCCGAGCAGATCGGCGCCGCGCGCAACGCGCACCCGGACGGCAGCATCACCACAGTGCAACCCGGCGCCGGCGACCAGACCACCAAGGTGGTGTTCTCCCTGCCCGAGCTGGGCGAGAACCAACACACCGTCTACATCAACCCGTACACCGGCGAGTCCCAGGGGCAGCTCACCACCTGGTTCGGGTCCACACCGGTCACCACCTGGCTGGACGACCTGCACCGCCACCTGCACCTGGGAACGGTGGGCGAGCACTACTCCGAGCTGGCCGCGAGTTGGCTGTGGGTGATGGCGCTCGGTGGGGTCGTCCTCTGGTGGCGGCGACGTGGGGCCGCACGAGCCGCCGCCCGGCACCTGTTCGTGCCGGATCTGTCCACGGGTAAGGGCGTCCGCCGCACCCGAGGGTGGCATGCCACCACCGGCATCTGGCTCACCGTCGGACTCCTCTTCCTCTCGGTCACCGGCCTGACCTGGTCCCGCTACGCCGGCGCGAACTTCGCCGCCGGCCTCGACGCGCTGAGCGCCCGTACGCCCGAGATCTCCACCAGCCTCACCGTCGGCTCCACCGCCCCGGCCGAGACCGGCGGTGGCCACGAACACGGTCCCGCCGACGCGGGTGGGGTCGTCCCGTCGGCGACCTTCGACCGGGTCCTGGCTGTCGCTCGCGGCGCGGGCCTCTCCGGTCCGGTTGAGATCAGTCCCGCGCCGGAGCCGGGCTCCGCCTGGACCGTCACGCAGGTCGACAACACCTGGCCGGTCAAGAAGGACCGGATCGCCGTCGACCCGGCCTCCGACACGGTCACCGCCCGAAGCGACTTCGCCGACTGGCCCCTGCTGGCGAAACTGAGCGGCCTCGGCATCCAGGCCCACATGGGGATCCTCTTCGGTCTGGTCAACCAGATCCTGCTGGCCGCGCTCGCCCTCGGTCTGCTCTGCGTCATCTTCTGGGGCTACCGCATGTGGTGGCAACGCCGGCCCACCCGCGCCGACCGCCGTGCGATCGCCGGCACCCCGCCGGCCCGCGGAGGCGTACGCGGCCTGCCGCTCTGGGCGCTGCTGATCGGCGTACCGGTGACGGCGGCGATCGGCTGGACGCTGCCCCTGTTCGGGCTCACCCTGCTCGCCTTCCTCCTCATCGACGTGGTGGTGGGTGCGGTGTCCCGACGCCGACGACCCGCCGCGGCTCCCACCTCCCCGGCACCCGTGGGGAGCTGACCCACCGGTCCGGCCGTCCGTCCTCGGACGGACGGCCGGACGGTTCGCTCAGATCACGACCTGTTTGGTGGTCGGCAGGCTGTCGACCATCGACTTCGACACGTTGATCGTGTCGGCGATGATCTCGTGGGGCGTGTTCGCCATCCACTGCATCACCGAGATGTCCTCGAACCGGGGATGGCGGAACATCTCCAGGAACACCAGTGGCTCGTCGCCGGTGTTCTCGATGTAGTGGCCGTACGCGAAGGGGACGTAACCCACGTCGCCGGCCTGGAAGTCGAACGTGCGGGCGGCGGCCTGCGAGGCGAAGACGCCCATCCGCCCGGTGCCGGAGATGTAGTACTGCCACTCGTCGGTGGTGGGATGCCAGTGCAACTCGCGCATCCCTCCCGGTTCGACCTCCACCAGGGCCGCGGCGGTGGTCACCGAGGCGGCGAAGTTCGTCGAGTCGGTGACCCGGACCGTACCGCCAGGGAACCGTTGCGGGGTCTGCGCGAGCATCCGGTGCTTGAAGCTGCGGGGAATGTCACCGGTCGGGCTGACCACCCGGTCCTGTTGCAGGGGCGGTGGGACGTCACCCTGGAAGATGTACTTCTCCCGCTCGGGCAGGTTCTCCATCTGTTCCAGAGTCCAGCCGAAGTTCTTGGCCAGCACGTGCCGGGGGGTGTGTGCGAAGAAGTCGCTGAGCAGGAACGTGTTGTTCTCCGAGAACGCCCCGTCGTTGAAGACCAGCAGGAACTGTGCGCCGTCCTCCAGCGCCTGGATGTTGTGCGGCACGCCCTGCGGAAAGAACCACAGATCGCCGGCCTTCACGTCCTCGATGAAGTTGCGTCCCTCGTGGTCGACGGCGCTGATGCGGCAACTGCCGCTGAGCATGTACGCCCACTCCGACTGCTGGTGCCAGTGGATCTCCCGGTATCCGCCCGGCTCCAACCCGAACTGGACACCAGCCAACTGCGTGGCGATCGGAAGGTCCCGGCTGGTGACCTCCCGGGTCCAGCCGCCCTTCTCCACCCGGGTGTGCGCCTGTGAGAAGGAGAACTTGAGGTTGGGCACCAGCCGGCTGTCGGTCGTCGGCGGCACCACCAGATCGGGATTCTGCCGCTCGAGCTCGACGTTGCGGCCCGCGAGCGGCGCGGCACCCTGATCGCCGCGCCGCGGCTGGGGATCGCTGTTCGCCATGATCGCTGTCTCCTCAGTCGGGTTGGATCGGATTGGGCGCGGGAACGGATCCGCCCCGCAGCCGTAGCCGGGACGAGGCACCCAGCAGGGCACGCAGTCCGGGCCAGCCGTACTGGACCGTGATCGCGACCGGAATCGCCGCGGCGGTCGCCATCAGCACCAGACGGGTCCACGCCGGAGCGTGACCGCCCGCCCCGGTGCCGGCGTAGAGGACGAACATCAGCAGGACGACCCGGAGCCGATGCAGACCGGGGAGTTCGGTGAGCTGGGCCATGACTCGATGATTGGCGCCGATCACCGCCCGACACATCACGTGATCGCGCCATTGCCGCCGGTCAGACCCCGGACGGCGCGGGCCATTCCGCCCAGTCGAGCCGGTTCGTCGTTCTGGTCGCCCCTGCCGTACGACGTGGATAGGCTCGGTCGCAGGACGGCCTTTCGACGCGCCTGGTAACAACCGGGGAGAACGCCATTGTCCGAATCACCCTTCAACGCCGGGACGCTTCCGGCCGACGACATCGCCACCGACGCCGACGAACGACGGCACCGGCTCTTGGGCACGGCGGACCAGCTCCGGTTGGCCGGGCGCGGGATGGAGGCGCTGCACGTCCTGGCGGCGGAGATCGCCACGAGTCGCGGCGGCGAGCGCTACCGCACCCTGCTGCTCGGACGCCTGGCGCAGATCGTGGCACTGGAACAGCCGACCACCGCCCTCGTCGGTCTGCGGGAGGCGTTGCACCTCCGCCTGGACGACCGCAGCCGCAGCGCGGTGCTCGCCCTGGTCGCCACGATCGCGGCCCGCACGGGACATCCGGACACCGATGCCCTGCTGCGCGACGCGGGTACCGCACACGCCACCTCGGGTGATCAGGCGTCCGCTCGCCATCTGGCCCTTGGCCGGGCCGCCCGCTCACTCGCGCACGGCGATCTGCCGGGCGCCCACGCCGTGCTGGCGGCCCTCGACCCGGACTCCTGGGCGGCACGCGCCGACGCCCCGTCCATCTGGGCGGAACGCATCCTCGTGCAGCTCGGTCTGGGCCGGCACCAGGACGCGCGGGCCGCTACCCGCCAGCCGCCCGAGGCGACCGACGGCTCACTCACCGGGCTGACCGCGCTGGACTGCCTGCGCATGGTGGCGGTGGGAGAGCTACCCGAGGCGGCCGCGCTGGCCGTCACGACGCTCAGCTCCGGTCCGGCGAACCTCAGCAGGGAGGTGCGTGCCCTGTTGGTCGCGGTGATCGGCGAGGTCCGCTACCGCCGCGGCGAACACGACGACGCCCGCGCCATCCTCCGCACCTGCCTGGATGAGGACCGATGGCCCGACCGTACGATGTGGACGATCGCGTTCTGTGTGGCGGTGCGCGATGCCTCCCTCAGCACTCCGGCGGGCCTGCTCACCAGGGTCGTCACCGACCTGCACCGGTCGGTCCGGCCGCTCCTGCCCGTGCCGCACTTCGGCCCCCGACTGGTACGCGCGGCGACGGCCGCCGGCGACACCCAGGCCGCCGGTCGGGTCACCGAGCTGGTGGAGCTGGTGTCCGTCCGGACGCCGGTGCCGCTGTGGCGAGCGCTGGCCGACCAGAGCCGAGGGTTGCGCGACGGTGACCCTGGCGCGCTCCGGTCGGCGGTCGACCACCTGCGCACCACCGCCGCCCGGCCGGCCCTGGCCGACGCGCTGCTGGACCTCGCCAACTGCCCTCGGGCGCGGTCCGGAGAAGCGCGCGACGCCGCTCACGAGGCGGCTGCCCTGTACGCCCGGATCGGCGCCCCTGGCGACCAGGCGATCGCGGACCAGCGTTACGCCGACCTCGCCGCCACCCCGCGCCGCCGACCCTCGTCGGACGAGCTGCCGAGCCGGGGCATCGACACGCTCACCCCCGCCGAGGAACGGGTGGCCGAGATGCTGGCCGCCGGTGCCACGAAGAAGGAGGCGGCCAGGAGTCTCTTCGTCTCCTTCCACACCGTCGACACCCAACTCCGCTCCATATACCACAAGCTGGGCATTCACAGTCGGATGCAGTTGGCGCGGGCCTGGGAACGCGCCGGACGATAATCAGCCGATGACCGCGCCAGCCGACCTGACCCCGCTCGCCGAAGCCGTGGAGTGCGAATTCATGCACTCCTACGAGTCGCAGGCGCCCGGGCCCGCGTACACCGATCTCGGGATCGCGACCACCCGCATCGGCGGCGGTGTCGTTCTCGCCATGCGCAACGATCCCTCCGGCGGGTACTGGAACAAGGCCCTCGGCTTCGGCACCGCCGAGCCGTTCACGGCGCAGACCCTGGATCGTGTCCTCGACTTCTACCGGGAGCAGGGCGTCGACCAGGCAGTCCTTCAGCTCGTTCCGTCGGTGCTGCCGGCGGGCTTCGACGAGGTCGCCGCGGCGCGCGGGCTCGAGCCGGGGAGCACCTGGGTGAAGCTCGCCGCCCGACCCGGCGACGTCGCCGCGGCGCAGACCCGTCTGCGCGTTGCCCCGGTGCCGGCCGCCGAGGCGCGGCCCTGGGCCGACGTGCTCCTCACCGGGTTCGGCATGCCGACCGGTGGGCTCACCGACATGCTGGCCGCGACGGTCGGCCAGCCGGCGTGGCGACCCTATGCGGCCTGGTACGACGGCGAGCTGGTCGCGGGCGGCAACCTGTTCCTGCACGGCGAGGCCGCGTCGCTCAACGCCGCCGCGACCGCCTCCGGTCACCGCGGCCTCGGAGCGCAGTCGGCGCTGATCGCCGCCCGTGCCCGAGCCGCAGCCGAGGCGGGATGCCGGTGGCTGTTCGCCGAGACCGGCAAGCCCGCGCCCGGTCAGCAGAACCCGTCGCTGAACAACATGCGCCGGGCCGGGCTGGTGCCGCTCTACGAACGCCGCAACTGGGTCTGGCGAGCAGCTTCCTGAGCCCGCTCCCCCGCCGTCACTTCTCGCTGTCGAGCAGGCCCATCATGGCGGTCGCGTACCGCTGGCCGGATGCTGCGCCGGCCGGTACAGCCCGCTCGATCTCGTCCACCGCGTCCTGGTCGAGCACCACGTCGACGGCGGCCAGCGACTCGGTCAGCCGGTCCCGCCGCCGCGCCCCGACCAACGGGACGATGTCTTCGCCCTGCGCCGCGACCCAGGCGATCGCCACCTGACCGGTGCTCACCCCGAGCCGCTGTGCGACCCGGCCGAGCGCGTCCACCAGGCGGAGGTTGGCGGCCAGGTTCTCGCCCTGGAAGCGCGGGCTGTTCGCCCGGAAGTCGGTTCCGGTCAGCTCACGCTCCGCCGACCAGTGGCCGCTGAGCAGACCTCGGGACAGTACCCCGTAGGCGGTCAACCCGATGCCCAGCTCGCGCAGCGCCGGCAGGATGGCGGCCTCCGGGCCTCGGGAGAGCAGCGAGTACTCGATCTGGACGTCGCTGATCGGTGCCACTGCCGCGGCCCGGCGGATGCTGTCGGCGCCCACCTCGGAGAGCCCGATGTGCCGGATGTAGCCGGCCTGCTGCATCTCCAGCAGCGCACCGACGGTCTCCTCGACCGGGACCTGCGGGTTCAGTCGCGACGGCCGGTAGATGTCGATGTGGTCGGTGCCCAGCCGTCGCAGCGAGTACGCCAACCGGTCCTTCACCGCCGCCGCCGACACGTCGTACGGCGCCGCCTGGAAGCCGCCGTCGGGTGTCCGACGTGCGCCGAACTTCACGCTGAGCACCACCTCGTCCCGGCGACGCTCGCGCAGCACCCGGCCGATCAGCATCTCGTTGTGACCCGAGCCGTAGAAGTCGGCGGTGTCGACCAGGTTCACTCCGGCGTCGAGCGCGGCATGCAG
The DNA here is from genome assembly GCF_040704315.1 of Micromonospora sp. NPDC047644. NCBI lineage: Bacteria > Bacillati > Actinomycetota > Actinomycetes > Micromonosporales > Micromonosporaceae > Micromonospora > Micromonospora sp. NPDC047644. Next base: position 158,776 of record NZ_JBEYSY010000008.1, on the reverse strand, counting down.
CGTCGCGACGCTCTCCGCCTCGTCGGCCGGCCCGTACAGGTCGGACATGCCCATCGCGCCGAGCCCGATGATCGACACCTCCGGTCCGGAGGCACCCAACCGTCGCCGTCGTAGACCCGTCATGTCCCTCGTCTCCTTCGGTCGTCGTCGGTGCTGGTGGCGTCCAGGCACCGCTGTGTACGCTGTGTCCATATAATCAGCAAGTAGACAGTGTGTCCATATAACCGGGAGGACCAGTGGCCGAGCTCACGCCGGAGGCCCAGCCGCCAGCACGCCGTGGTCGGGGCCGCCGGCCCACCGATCAGGTACGAGCGGAGATCCTGACGGCCGCCGGTGAGCTCCTGCTGGCCGAGAGCATGGCCGGGTTCACCATCGAGAAGGTCGCCGCTCTCGCCGGGGCCAGCCGGATGACGATCTACAAGTGGTGGCCCTCCAAGGGCGCGCTCGCCCTGGACGGCTACTTCACTGTCGTCGCGCCCACGCTGGCGTTCCCCGACACCGGCGACATCGTGGCCGACCTGACCGACCAACTGGTCGCCTTCGTCCATCTGGTGCGCGACACCACCGCCGGACGGGTCATCAGCCAACTCATCGGGCAGGCGCAGACCGACCCGGAACTGGCCGCCGCCTACCGCGAGCGCTACTCCGCCCCCCGCCGGGCCCTCGCCGTCGAGACCCTCACCCGGGCCATGACCCGGAGGCAGCTACGCGCCGACATCGACCCCGAATCCGTCGTCGACCAACTCTGGGGCGCGTGCTACCACCGGCTCCTCATCGGCGACCTGCCGCTCACCGAGGACTTCGCCCGCACCCTGGTCGACAACCTCATCCGCGGACTGCGCTGACCGGCAACCGGCCAGCGCACATCGGCCACGGACCGACCAGGCCGCGCCGGCGACGGACCGACCGGGCCGCACCGGCGACCACCCGACCAAACATGAAGATCATGTTCAATCGGTGCTAACGTCATCGATCGATGCTCAAGCGATCGTCAGTCTCGCCCGGCCGGCACCCAACCTGAGGTGAGGATGCCCCTCCGCTTCGACCTGCTCGGGCCGCTGACAGTGTCACGGGACGGCCGGCCGGTCCCCCTCGGATCGACGAAACAGCAGCTGGTGCTGGCCGCTCTGCTGCTACGCCCGGGTGAGGCGATCTCCGCCAACGAGCTGATGACGATGGTGTGGGGCGACCAGCCCCCCGCCTCGGCCGCCGCGAACCTGCGCACCTACCTGCGAGGGCTGCGCCAGGCACTCGACTGCGCCGCGGACGAGCGCCGCCGGATCCTCACCACACCCGGCGGCTACCTGCTTCGCGTCGAGCCGGACGAGCGGGACGTGGACCGGTTCGACGCGGCGGCGGCGCGCGGACGGGCCGCGTTGACCGCCGGCGACCCGGCGGCGGCACAGCCGGAGCTGGCCCGCGCGCTCGGCATCTGGCGGGGGTCGGCCTTCGCCGGGCTGCCACTGCCCCGGCTCCTCACCGGCCGGGTCGCGCGGATCACCGAGCGGCGGCTGCTGACCGAGGAGGACCACGCCGCAGCACGGCTCGCGCTCGGCGAGGCCGCCCAGGTGATCCCCCGGCTGCGGGCACTACTCGACCGTCACCCACTGCGGCAACGGGCCTGGTCCCAACTCATGACCGGCCTCTACCAGATCGGCGACATCTCCGGCGCGCTGGCCGCCTTCCAGCAGGCCAGACGCGCGCTGGCCGAGGAGACCGGGATGGACCCCGGCCCCGAGCTGACCCGGTTGCACGACGACATCCTGCACCACCGCCTCAGCCAGCAGACCGTGACGGCCGGGCCGGTGGACGACGCGTCGGCCGGAGCGGCACCGGGCCGCCCTCAGCAACTGCCACTGGCCCTGCCCGGCTTTGTCGGGCGCAGCGCCGAACTCGACCTCCTCGACGCGACCCTCGGCGGCCGAGCCGTACGGCAAGCCACTGTGGACATCGTCACCATCAGCGGTATGGCCGGCGTGGGCAAGACGACGCTCGCGCTGCACTGGGCCCACCGGGCCGCCGACCGCTTTCCCGACGGCCAGTTGTACGTCAACCTCCGAGGCTACGACGACGGGGACGCGGTGTCCCCCGCCGACGCCCTGGTCGACTTCCTCGAGGCGCTCGGCGTACCTGTCGGCCGGATCCCCAGCAGCGTCGACGCTCGGGCCGGGCTGTACCGCAGCCTGCTCGCCTCGCGTCGGATGCTCGTCGTCCTCGACAACTCGCGCGACGCCGACCAGGTGCGCCCGCTGCTGCCCGGAGTGGGCCGGTGCGCGGTCCTGGTGACCAGCCGCGACCAGCTCAGCAGCCTCGCCGTGGCCGAGGGCGCCCGACCGTTGACGCTGGAGGTGCTGACCGCCGCCGAGTCGACGCGGCTGCTCCGCAGCCGACTCGGTGACGCCCGGGTGGCGGCGGAATTGGCGGCGACCAGCGAGGTGATCGAGTCGACCGGGCGGCTCCCGCTCGCGCTGTCCATCGTGGCGGCCCGGCTGACCGCCCGGTCCACCTTCCCGATCGACGCCGTCGCGGCGCAACTCCGCCAGTCCGAGTCCCGCCTTGAGCAACTGGCCGACGGGGACGTCCGCCGGATCTTCTCCTGGTCGTACCGGGCGCTGAGCGTCGAGGCGGCCCGCCTGCTGCGCCTGCTGGGCCTGCACCCGGGCCCCGACCTGACCGGAGACGCCGCCGCCGCGCTGCTCGGCCGCGCCCGGGCGGCGGTCACCCCGCTGCTGAAGGAGCTGACCCGGCTGCACCTGCTGACCGAGCACCTACCCGAGCGGTACGCCCTGCACGACCTGCTCCGGTCGTACGCCGCCGAACTGGCCCAGGCATCCGACCTGGCCGATGAGCGCCAGGTCGCCGCGCGCCGGATGTACGACCACTACCTGCACAGCGCGCACCCCGGCGCGGTGCTGCTCCAGCCGACCTGGACACCCATCGAGGTGGAACCACCGATGCCGGCGAACGTGCACGTGCCGATGCCCGATCGGGTCGTCGCGGCGGCCTGGTTCCACGCCGAGCACCCCGTCCTGCTGCGGGTGCTGCGTCAGGCCGCGGAGACCGGCTTCGAGCGGTACGCCTGCCAGCTCGCCTGGGCCCTGGCCGCGTACCTCGCGCCCAGAGGCATGTTCCAGGAGCAGCTCGCGGCCCAGCAGGCGGCGCTCGCGGCGGCGCAGCGGATCGGCGACGTCCGGGCGCAGGCGCAGGCCAGCCGGATGCTGGCCCGCGCGCTCATGCGGCTCGGCGACCAGCACGCGGCCGAGCACCACGTACAGCGGGCACTGGAACTGTACGAACAGCTTGAGGACCTGGACAGCCTGGCGCTGATCCTGCGCCAGTACACCGAGCACTGCACCCAGTACGGCCGGCTGGACGAGGCGCTCAAGCACAGCGCCGAGGCGCTGCGCGTCTCGCAGCTCATCGGCAACCGGTACGCCGAGGCGCGCGCGCTGAACGTCAAGGGTTACCTGCACGCGCTGACCGGTGACTACCAGCAGGCCGTCGTCGACTGCGCCGAGGCGCTGTCCCAACAGGAGGCGATCGACGATCGCGTCGGGCAGGCCGCGACGCTGGACAGTCTGGGCTTCGCGTACCACCGGCTCGGTGACCCGGCCAGAGCCGCGCTCTGCTACGAGCAGTCCGTCCAACGCTTCCAGGAGTCGGCCAACCGGTATCACGAGGGGCTGACCCTCGTCCGGCTCGGCGAGGCGCGCGAGGCGATGGCGGACCCGCCGGCCGCCGCCGAGGCATGGCAACGGGCCATCCGGATCTACGACGACCTGGGCCACCCCGCCGCGGACGTGGTGCGGCAACTGCTGGTACGCGTCGCGCCCGGCCACTGCGCCCCGGTGACCCCGCCCGAGTGAGACGCCCGGCTACAGCGGCCGGAGACGGTGTCGACCGGCCCCCGCCCCTGCGCGTGGTCAGCGCCTCGGCCGACAGGTGCGGGTGGCCGTGGACGGCCCCGGGCGGGTCCTCCGGAAAAACGGCCCGGCACCGACGGCCGGGCCGAGGTCGCCCCGCAACATCGAGGTGTACGCGGCGAACAACGCCGAGGTCGGCTCGACGCCCAACTCGGTCGCCAGGCGGGTACGGAAGGCCCCGAACACGTCCATCGCCTCGCCCTGCCTGCCGGTCTGGTACAGGGCGGTCATCAGCATGATCGCCAGCCGTTCCCGCAGCGGATACTCCGTCTGCAACGCGGTGAGCGCGGGGATCGCCCGGCGGCAGTCGCCCAGCCGCAGGCGCAGTTCCAGCCGGTGTTCCAGGCAGACGATGCGGCGCTCGAGCAGGTGCTGTCGACGGCTCTCGGCGTACGGGCCGGTCAGGCCCGCCAATGGTTCGCCCGCCCAACTCTGCTCGGCCTTCGCCAGGAGCGCCGCGGCACCGGTGAGGTCACCGGCCGCCTCGGCCACGGCGGCCCGTTCCATCGCCTCGTCGAAGTCCGCGACGTCGGTGCGGGCCGATCCGAGACGCAGCCGGTAGCCGATCCGGGAACTGTCGATCGCGGGGTCGTCGGGGCCTCCGCACGCCGCCTGAAGCGTGCGTCGCAGGCGATAGATGTACGGCGGGATCAGCTTGACGCCGGTCGCCGGGATCTGGCCGCCCCAGACGCCCTGCAGGATCGACGCCGGTGTGACCACACGGTCCGCGTTGAACAGCAGGATCGCGAAGACCGCCTGTTGCCGGACGGGCCCGAGGTCCAGCCACTCTCTGCCGACCTCGGCGTGCAGCGGGCCGAGGGCGAGAAACCGTACCCGCGTCACGGCATCGCACCGCCCGCACCAGGACTCGTCATCGAGGTCTCCTCCCTACCGGCGGCCGGGGAACCGCGCACAGGCGACGAGGCACGGCATGCCCGGGTCAGCTCTGAATCCGGCGGTGCCGCTTGAATCGAAGATCATCGCGTCCGGGGGAATGGTACGGCGCTCGGCGTACAACTCGCGTACATCGCCTGTACGAACAGCGCGCACGGGTGGCGTCGCGCGCTCAGTAAGCGGAGACGGTGCTGCCGGCGAGGCATCAGGTGACTCACCGGCAGCACGTCGATCAGCAGGTCCCACGCGTGGGCGTAGCTCACTCGGGCGGCTTCGCCCCCGACTGCTCGCTGACCATGTACGCCGCGTACCAGTCGGGCCAGTTGTCGTCATGCTCGCCCGTACGTTTCTCGTGTTCGCCGTGCGCGGCGGCCGCGCGCCGCAGCGCGCTCGCCAGGTCGCTCGTGGAGCCGAACGACGTCAGGCCGCCCTCGATGCGCCCGGGAAGCCTGGTGGTGATCTCCTGCATGAGCCAGGTGTTCCCGTCCGGGTCACGCAGCGTGGCACGCGAGAAGTAGCTGCGCCGCTGCGGATCCGGCCCGTCGACCGGTCCGTCCGGGCTGACGTGGAAGACGTCACCGACCTCGACACCGGCGGCGACGAGGGTGTCGTGGGCCGCCTCGATGTCGGACACGATCAGGTACGCCATGGCCGAGCCGGGTGCCGCCGGCGTGAGCCCGGGGCCGAACTGCACGGAACACGCGGAGCCGTGCGGAGTCAGTTGGACGATGCCGGGCGGCGTCTGGTCGAGCCGCCATCCGAGCCGCTCGTAGAACGCCTTCGCCCGGTCGACATCCGACACCGGAATGACGATCACCTCGAGCTTGACGTCGAGGCCCTCGATGCGCGACGTCGCACCCGCGTCCGCCTGGTCAACCTTCGGGCTCATCCCCCGCTCCCTTCCTGATCATCACGCTACTGGTCTCGTTACTGCTCGACCCGCTCTCCGGCATCACCCCGGTGCCGTCCGGGTGGCCCTGCGCACCCCCAACAGGGCGACCACGGCGAGGAGGACGACGGCGACCGAATACTCGTCGGCGGTCCTCGGCAGGCCGCCGGCGTAGACCACGAGGAAGCCGGCGATCACCGTGGGGAGACCGAAGCCGACGTAGCAGACGACGTAGAGCACCGACAGCACGCTGGCACGTTGGTGAGCCTCGACCAGCGGCATGACCGTCTTGAGGCTGCCCTGGAAGCCGCTGCCGAAGCCGATGCCCCCGAGCGCGAGGCCGACGAAGAAACCCGGGACGGACTTCGCCATGACCGACACCAACGTGACGACCATGCCCAGGATGAGCGCGGTGATCCCGGTCAGGATCACGGTCCGCGCGGCGGTGTTGCGCTGGATCAGCACGGCTGCCGACCCGAAGACGGCGAAGACGAAGAGGACGAGACCGCCGATCACGATGGACGTGCTCATGAGACTGCGGACGAGCGCTGGGCCGAGCGCGCCGAAGAACCCGGCCAGTGCCCAGATCGCGAAGAGCACCGGCACCACGACCAGGACCGGCTTGCGCACCGGACGGGGCAGAGCGATGTCCGGCCGGAGGCTGCGGCGGGCCCCGCCCATCGGGCTCACCGTCTCCGGCATCAGCGCGACTCCGACGGCCTGGATCAGCAGGATGACGAGCAGCACGACGTACACCAGTCGCGTCGGCGCGGGCAGGAACTGGATGAGCAACGCCGAGAGCAGGGCGCCGCTTCCGGTTCCGATACCGGGGGCGAGAGAGTTCGCCAGCGTGCCCCGGGCCCGGTCGATGTCGAGCATGGCGGCGCCCACGGCGCCGGTGGCGGCCCCGGCCGCCAGCCCCTGCACGAGTCGGGCGACCAGCAGGGACAGTACGCCGTTGGCGAAGATGAAGACGACAAGCGCGAGCATCTGCACCGCGATCGCGACGCCCAGCACCGGCCGCCGACCGACGTGGTCGGACAACTTGCCGAAGGTGAGCAGCGACGCGAGCACCGCGAGGGCGTAGACGGCGAACACAATCGTCGTGGTGACCGGCGAGAAGTGCCAGCGTTCCTGGTACGTGGCGTAGAGCGGGGTCGGAGCCGCCGATGCGGCCAGGAACGACACGAGGATGGACGCCAGCAGCACCAGGGAGACCGTCGGCGTGAGTCGGGCCCGCCCGGCGATTGGCATGTCGGTGCTCCTCGGCTGCGTTCAGAGCGGTCAGCCTGCGCGTTCCGCCGGCCCCCGGGGCCACGGCGGCGTACCCGTTCGGCGCCGACACATGCCCACGGCTCAGCCCTTGGTGTCCTGGCCGGCCCCGGGAAGGCTCGCCATGCCACGTGCCAGCGCGTCCCTGAAGTCGCGGTACCGGTCGGGGCCGAGGGTGTCGGCGAGGTTCTGCTCGATCTGGTGCGTACCCGGCCAGCGCCCTACAGCTCGGGGTGGCCGAAGAGCCCCGGCAGCCCGCCGCTGTGCAGAAAGACGACCCGGTCGCCGCGCGGGAAGCTGCCCGCCAGCAGTGCCGCCATCGCCCGACCGGTGTACGTCGGGTCCAGGAAGACCCCTTCCGTACGCGCGGTCACCTCCAGCGCGTCGCGAACGGCGGCGGTCAGCGTGCGGTAACCCGCACCCACCTGGGTGCCGTCGATCCGCAGCTCCGCGGGCTCCACCTCCCCGACGAGCAGCCCGGCGACCGTCGCCCGCGGGTCCGGCACAGCGCCGACGTCCACGCCGACGACCCGCCGCGCGCCCAACTCCCGCACCAGGCCGGCCATCGTCCCGCCGGAGCCGAGCGCCGTCACGACCTCGACACCGTCGGCGTCCGGCAACTGGGCCCGCAGCTCCCGACCGCAGTCCACATAACCCTGTACCGACGCGGGAGAGGTGCCGCCGAACGGAATGACGTACGCCGAGCGTCGCTTGCCCTCGGCCGCCGCCACCTCGGCGGGCGGACGGTCTCCGCTCCAGACGATCTCCGCGCCCGCGAGCCCGTCGAGCAGCAGGTTTCCCCGCCTGGTCTCCGGCGGCGGGCCGGCGAGCACCAGCACACAGGAGAGGCCGAGCCGCGCGGCCGCGGCCGCCGTGAGCCGGGCGTGGTTGCTCTGCGGCGCCCCCGAGGTGATGACAGTGGAGGCGCCGTCGGCCATCGCCTGCGCGCAGGTGTACTGGAGCTTGCGGCTCTTGTTGCCACCCCCACCGAGGCCGCTGAGATCGTCGCGCTTGAACCAGAGCTCGGCCAGCCCCAGCCGGGCGGCGAGCCGGGGCGCGGCCTCCAGCGGCGTCGGCCAGGTACCGAGGGGAACGGGTGTGATCATCCGTTCAGCTAAGCACTTCGTGCCCAGGCCGCCCGGGGCAGCGGTCCGACGTCTGAGTGACGACCGGGACGGAGCGCCGCGTGCCGCTGCCCGGGACCCGCCCCGTCGCGGGCGGCGAGCGCGTCGGCCACAGCTCCGGTGGCAAACGCGTAGATGGCTTTGTGCAACACGTCGATGGCGAGCTCGGAGCGGGGCCAGGTGAACGGCGGCGCCCCCACGCCGGTGGCGTTCTCCAGGATCTGGTCGTTGCTCAGGCGCAGCGCGGTGAACATCGTCGACGCCCACACGCCCCGCAAGCCCGTCTGCGCCATGACGCTGCGTAGCACGCCGACCAGCACGCCCTGGCCGTAGTGCATTGCCAGGTTCTGCCACCGGGGCGGCTGACCGGAGGATTCCGGCAGGCCGGTCAGCCGCCCCAGAACCTGGGCCGGAACATAGGAGTCGGGCCGACCGGTCACCCGCTGTTCGATCTTCTCCGCAGCCGTCATCACCGCTGCCCCGGCCAGACCCGCCACCAGTCCCTGCCACACCGCTCGCTTCAGCATGTGCGGGCCCTACCCCCCGGGCGCTCCCCTACACCCCAACATGCCGCTGGCCCACGGGTTGTCGTCCGGCAGCGCCGGGTTGGTTTGAGCCCCGACCCCCCGGGTAGGGTCCTTGTCGGGTCAAGACACGCGCCCTCCAGTGGTCACCTCGCCGCGGCACGCACGCGGCGGGCGGCCACCCTCGTCGAGGGCGGAGGCATCGTGTGACCGACCAGGACCCCCCATTCCGGTCTTCAGGACCCAACTCGCGGTACGGCCCGCACCGGCCGATCATGTCGCTGTCGGTGAGCCATGACGGCGCCGCCAGCCAGATCAGGGTCGTCGGCGAGATCGACATGAGCAACGCCCACCTGCTCACCGAGCTGGTGCAGGTTCTCTGCCGCACGCCCACCCCACTGGTTGTCGTGGACCTCGCGGCGGTCCGCTTCCTCGGCGCGCACGCCGTCAGCGCCCTGCTCCACGCCGCTCACCTGGTCGCCCAGGCCGGCGGACGGCTGACGCTTCGCGACCCCTCGCCGTTCGCCCTCCGGGTGCTCGACGTGGCCGGCGTGCTGGGGCACCTCCACCTCTACGGCACATCCACACCGACCGGTGCTCGCCTCCGCGGAGTGGTCCCACCCCTGCCCCGCCGTGCCGCACCGCCGCGTCAGCCACTCGGCCCGTCCGTCGCCGCCCAACCGTAGGCGGCGCGGCCACCGTCCCCCGACAAGGAGAGACATGTTCAATCCGTTGGACCACAAAGGAATTCCACTCGAGGACCAGATCCGCAACTGGCGTGAACTGAACGTCGAGCCGATCGATCCGGAGGCGGTCGACCCCTACACCCGATGCCGGATCATCACGATGAACGGCATCGAGGTCGAGGCGATCAATTTCCAGCACCAGTTCGCCCGGAACTGCCCTGACCAGGAGGTCCGCCGACAGCTCGCATACGTCCGATACCTGGAGAGCCAGCAACAGCGGGTCGTGAACTGGCTGCTCCCCGGCGTCGCCAGTGTGCTGGAGACGACTCTCGGCTACGAGCAGGTGGCCGTCGACCTCACCGCCTGGGTGGCCCGCCACGAACCCGACCCCTACCTCAAGCAGGCGTACGAGTTCGGCGTACTGGAGGACTTCGACCACCTGTACCGCTACGCCAATCTCTACGAGATGGTCGAGCGGCGCAAGGCGGAGAAGATTGTCGACGGGCTCACCGAGGTCATGCCCGGCCGACCGACGGTCCAGGAGCACCGGCATCCCTTCGACGAGGTCCGCACCCCGTACGACCGCAACTCGGTCGACCCGCGCTCGAAGCTGCACGCGTTGACGATCCTGTCGGCCGAGCAGCAGGTGATGTTCTACTACATGAACGTCGGCCCGCAGTACATGGAGCCGATCGCGCGCCAGCTCTACCAGGAGATCAGCCTGATCGAGCAGGAGCACGTCACCCACTACGAGTCACTGCTGGACCCGGGCGAGAACTGGTGGGAGCGGCTGCTCACCCACGAGTACAACGAGTGCTGGCTCTACTACTCCTTCCTCCAGCAGGAGAGCGACCCCCGGATCAAGGCGGTCTGGGAGCTGCACCTGCAGATGGAGCTGGCTCACCTCCAGCAGGCCGCCGACCTGCTCCGTCGGCACGACGGCCGGGAGCCGGAGGAGATCGTCGGCAGTGTCGGCCTTCCCGAGCCGCTGACCTTCGAGCCCAACAAGGACTACCTGCGTCACCTGTTGGCCACCCAGATCGACCTGACGAAACTCGGCGAGGGCTACGTCCGCGAGGCACACGAACGCTTCGAGTGGATGCAGCAGCAACTGCACGACGGTCAGCAGCCGCCGAGCGAACAGGTCATCGACATGCACCGGGAACGCTTCGGTGACGAGTACCGCATCGAGACCGAGGGCCCGCACCCCGTCGAGACGCTGCGCGCCAAGGGAGGCAGCCATGCCTGACACCGACACCTCGCCGCCGCAGGAGGATGTGGTCGACCTGCTGCTCGCCCAGCACGCCGAGATCGAGCAGCTCTTCCTGCTGGTCATCGGCGGCACCGGCGACACCCGACGTGACGCCTTCGACGACCTGGTCAAGCTCCTCGCCGCCCACGAGACCGCGGAGGAGGAGGTCATCCACCCGCTCGCCCGGACGCTGCCCGGCGGGGGCGGCGACGCCATGGTCGACGACCGCCTCGACGAGGAGCGGCAGGCCAAGGAGACCCTGCAAACCCTGATCAAGGGTGGCGTGGACGCCGACGGCTTCGACACCGGCATCGTCCTGCTGCGCGACGCCGTGCTCCGCCACGCCCGGCACGAGGAACGCTACGAGTTTCCCCAGCTCCGCCAGCACGTTCCGGTCGACCGGCTGCGCAGCCTCGCCACGGCCGTGCGGGTGGCCGAGGCGTCCGCGCCGACGCGGCCCCATCCCAGCGCCCAGTCCGCGAAGGGCAACCTGACCGCCGGCCCGGTACTGGCGGTCATCGACCGGGTACGTGACGCGGTGCGCAAGCCCTCGCAGAGCTGACTGACGTCAGCCGTTCCGCGATCTGTCGACAGGGTCGCCCGCCTCGCGCGGGTGGCCCTGTCGACGAGCGGCCACCAGGCAGGGCGCAGTCACCGCTTGGTCCTGCCCTCCGCCTGGGCGACCAGGGACTCCGCGACCTCGCGCACCTTCCGGTTGGTGTCCTGAGAGATCTTCGACAGCAGCGAGAACGCCTCCTCGGACGAGCACCGCCGGCTCCCCATGATGATCCCTTTGGCCTGCTCGATCACCGCCCGGTTGCGCATCGCCTCCTGCATCTGGGCCGCCAGCGTGGCGGCGTTCTCGTACAGGTGCGCGTTGGCCAGCGCCACCGCCGCGTACGCGCCGAAACCCTCCGCGCTGGTGATCGAGGACGGGTCGAATGCGTTCACCGACTCGCTGTAGACGTTCAACGCGCCGACCACCGATGCCTGGACCGGAAGCCCGATGGAGAGAGAACTCCCCACCCCGGCGGCGCGAGCCCTCTCCGCCCATAGCGGCCAGCGTTCCTCGGTCGCCATGTCCGGCACCGAAATGGTGTCACCGCTGGCGGAGGCATCCAGGCAGGGACCCCGGTGCTCCTCGTACTGCCACTCGTCCAACTGACGGGCCAGCTCGCCGGTGAACGCCCCGGTCCAGCCGACCCGACCCCGAACCAGCGTGACAGTCACCTCTCTCGTCCCGGCAATGCTCGCCTTGGCGAGCTCGGCGATCCGGAGCAGCATGTCGTCGAGGCTGACCTCGTCGAATCTGACCCGGCCCAGCTCGGCCAACGCGTCCGCGGGATCCATCGTCGGCTGCGTCATCGGCTCAAGGCCCTTCTCGGTCGGCGTCCGCCGGAGTGACAGTTCCGGCACGGCCCGCAGGGGGCGTCGGCAGTCCTGGTCCTACCCCTCGGGTCGCCCACTCACACCCGGGCGAGGCGTGCTGGCCAGCCCCCACACCGGGCAGCTCACGCGGCTCACGGCCGCGGCTGCCGGGCCGGTGTGCGGACGTCCACGCGATGCCGGCCGGCCCCGGGTAGCGTGGGCGGTCATGGTCACCAGCGCCGACGTGCGTCGGGAACTCGCCCGCCTCGCCGACCCCCGTCGCGCGGAGGCATCGAGCCGGTTCCTCCAGATGGTTCCCGGCGGGTACGGCGAGGGCGATCGGGCCCTCGGTGTCTCCGTGCCCGACCAACGCAAGCTGGTTGCCCGGTTCTGGCGCGACCTGTCGCTGGCCGAGACGACGAAGCTGCTCACCGAGGGCGCGCACGAGGAACGGTTGACCTCGCTGCTCATCCTGGTGCGCAAGTTCGCCAAGGGCGACGAACAGGAACGGGGTCAGATCTTCGGCACCGTCCTGGCCAACACCAGCAGCATCGACAACTGGGACCTGGTGGACTCGTCCGCGCCGTACATCGTCGGCCCCTGGCTGATCCACAGGGACCGGGACGTCCTGGACCGGTTGGCCGAGTCCAGCCTCGTGTGGGAACGGCGCACCGCCATCATGGCGACCTTCGCCTTCATCAAGGCCGGCGACTTCGAGTGGACCTTCCGACTCGGCGACCGGCTCCTGCACGACCCGCACGACCTCGTGCGCAAGGCGGTGGGCTGGATGCTGCGCGAGGTCGGCAACCGGGACAGAGCGGCGGAGGAGGACTTCCTCGCCCGCCGCTACCGGGTGATGCCACGGGTGATGCTGCGGTACGCGATCGAGAAGTTCGAACCGCAGCGTCGCCGCGAGTACCTGTCCGGCAACCTCTAGCCGATTGCCTCGGCCGGTGGGATGGGGAAGTTCCGGTTGAAGACGTTGTCCGGGTCGTAGCTGGCCTTGATGGCACGCAGGCGGCCGAGGGTGGGCTCGGGCCAGGCATCCAGCAGTCGAGCCGGATCGGTGTCGCTCTCGAAGCTGAGATACAGGCCGTCGAGGTGCGGGTACAGCTCGGCCCACAGCTTGTCGAGCTGAGGCCGGCGCTCCCCGACGGTGGCGGCGAGCACCGAGAAGTTCTGCTGCCGGTGCGGGTAGGCGGTCGCGTCGCTGGCGACGTCGTTGACCGCCCCACCGACGGACCGCACCTGCACGATCATCACGTCACCGGAATGGATCATGTGGTCCATGAGGTCGGCCACCTGCGGCGTGACGTGGTGCAACAGACCGCTGCGGGTGTCCTCCAGCCCCTGCCCCCGATGCTGGTTGCCCGGCGGCACGACGATCGCCGGGTACGGCACGAGCTGCGCCTGCTGGTCGAGGATCGGCCCGATCTCCAGGAACGGACTCAGGGCGGACTGCGCCGCCTCGACATCGTCACCGGCGTAGACGAGGGTCACCTGGGCAGCCGGTGGGTTGCCACGGCGGCCGGGAAAGAGGGAGAGGAAACTCGTCAACTCCCGGGGCGCGTCCTCGACCAACCGGCCCCACCGGAGCAGCAGTCCGGCCGTGTCGGTCGCGTCCGCGACAAGGTGCGCGTAGACGACGTTGTCGACCTCGTACGCCTCCAGCTCGAGCGCGGTGACCACACCGAAGTTCCCGCCGGCGCCCCGGACGGCCCAGAACAGGTCGGGGTGGTGCTCGTCGTCGACGCGGAGCAGACGGCCGTCCGCGGTGACGATCTCCGCGGCCACGACATGGTCGATGGTCAGGCCGTACCTGCGCGCCAGGTATCCGACGCCGCCGGTGGTGGCGAGACCACCGACGCCCACGTCTCCGTAGTCGCCTGAGCTCACGGCCAGGCCGTGCGGGGCGAGCGCCTGAGCCACGTCTCCCCACCGGGCACCCGGTTCCAGCCGCACCCGACGGGTCGCCCGGTCGAGCACCTGGACCCTGTTCATCCTCGACATGTCGATGACGACTCCCCCGTCGTTCGTCGACCGGCCGCTGATGCCGTGCCCGCCGCTGCGTACCGACAGGGGGACGTCCTGCGTCCGGGCGTACGACACGGCGTCGACCACCTCGGCGGCGTTCCGCGGACGGATCACCAGGGCCGGCGACCCGTGCCGGCTGTAGGTGTGGCGCACCCGCTCGTACTCCGTGTCACCGGGCTCGACGGAGTTGCTGACCAGCGACGGGGGCAGCGCGTCGTAGTCGAGAGCGGGGTGCCGCTGGGCCAGCGCGACGGTTGTGCGGACCGGCGCACCGCCGACCTCGGCGCCGGTGCGCTCCCTGGCCACCGCCTCCCGCAGCGCGGGGGCGATCTCCTGCCCGAGGGTCTGGATGAGGCGCGGGTCGTCACGGCCGATCAGGAAGGTGCTGAACCCCTCCTCGACGACCAGCGGAAGGAGCTGGTCGACCCACTGCGCGACAGGACCCTGGAGGAAGCCGCGGCTACGCGACGAGACGTCGACGGTGAACAGGTTGAGCAGCCGCCGGATCTCCCGGGGCTCGCGGCCCGCGGCGATGGCCGCCTCGTCGATGAGCCGGTTGGCGGTCACCCGGTCCGGGGACCGCAGGTATTCCAGCGTCGGCAGCCAGCCGTTGGCCTTCTGTCCGGTCAGGGCCAGCATCTTCGGCTGGTACGCGCCGAGCCAGATATCGATGTCATGGGCCGGCTTCGGGCCGCGCCGCATGCCGGGTACGGGGTAGTACTCCCCGGTCAGCCGCAGCGGGCCGGCGGCCGTGTCGTCCCAGACACCGCGCAGGACATCGATCGCCTCCCGCAGAGCCGTGACCCCCTGCCTCGGGGTCAGCCGACGAGCTCCCATCCCCTCGATCCCGTCCCAGAACGCTCCCGCGCCGAGGCCCAGTTCGAATCGGCCGTGCGACAACCGGTCCAGGCTCGCCGCGGCCCGGGCCAGCACGGCCGGCGGGCGCAACGGCAGGCTGAGGACGTTCCCCGAGATCCGGAGCCGCTGTGTGCGGGCGGCGACCCAACTGAGCAGCGTCCAGGTGTCGAGGAACTCCGCGTTGTAGGGGTGGTCCTGGAAGGTGACCAGGTCCAGCCCTGCGGCCTCGGCCTGCTCGGCCAGCGCCACCACCCGGTCCGGGTCGTGCACGCTGGGCGTCAAAAACGCCCCAAACCGGAGTTCGTGTCCGTAGTCCGACATCGCTTCACCATCCACGCAATCGTTTGATCAATCCATCATATTTTCTACCTATCGTTTGTCAGACAACTTATCTCTGCTGCCGATCATTCCTCGGGTTGCCGAGCTGCTTGACATTCTCGCCATGCTGAAGTGGAAAGGTCGCCCCCGCCCTCGGGCCGGGCGCGGTCTGGCCCGGAGTCGCGCTCGCGGAGGCACAAGCCGGATAGCCAGCACCGCCCCGGGTCCGCCCGCCGCCCGCGCCGTCGGCACTCCCCCCTGCGAGGGAGTGCCTTCCCCTGCCAGCGGGTCCCACCCACCCTGGGACGCCGGCAGGATCGGTCCATGACGACATCGACACGGATCGCCGGGAGGACCGTCCACGGCCTGACGTACGCGGTGCTCGGCTGGGCCGTGGCATACGGGGGCGTGCGTCTGGCCTGGACGGTCGGCGAGGCGCCGGAGTTCGGGCGGCTCGGGCTGGACCTGCTCGGCTTCACCGGCTGGTGGTCGGTGGCGTTGTGCGCGGCCGCGGGCGGGTTGGCGGTTGCCCTGGACCAGGTGGCGACCTGGCGGCCAGCACTTGCGGGGCTCGCCTGGGCCGTCGCTGGAGCGCTGGTCGCGGCGGCCGCGATCCTGCTGCCGGAGCTGGTGGGCTTCCTGCTGTTCACCGTCGGCCCGTTCTTCGACCCGTTGGCGTTCGTCAGCCGGCTCGCCTGTGTCACCGGAGCGGTGCTGCTCGCCCTGGCCACGGGGCGCTATCAGCGGCGCACCCGGGGCGACTGCCCGGCCTGCTGCCGGACGGTCCGACCGGGTACGCGGCGCTCAGCACCCGCACGGTGGGCGCGCTGGGCCGCGTGGGTCGCCGTGGGCGGTCTCGTGACCCGCTTCGCGGCCCAGTTCGTGGTGGGGTTCGACAGCGTCGACCAGAGCGCCTCCCTGCTCGGGTTGGAGATCGGCCTGGTGCTGGCCGGAGTGCTGCTGCCGCTGGCACTGGCGCATCAGTGGGGCGAGGTCTGGCCGTGGTGGGTTCCACTGCTCGCCGGACGGACAGTCCCTCGCCTTGTGCTCCTGGTGCCCGGCTTCGGGCTCGGCGCGGGCATCGTGGCCTACTTCGGGATGGGCATGGTGCAGGTGACGACGGGCTCGCCCAGCGAGTTCTCCGACGCGTTCCTGTGGGTGGCGATGTCGGCGTACCTCGTCATCGGGTTGGGTCTGCTCGTCGCGTCCACCGACTATCACCTGCGCACTCGCAGCCCGTGCGGCGCCTGCGGCCGCTGATGTGGCCGCCGACCCCGGACGGATTGCATTGACAGGAATCGTTGGACGAATTAACTTTCTGCATCAAGCGTCTGGGAGCGCTCCCAACCACCCACCGTCCGACCATCGCTCACACTCGCCACCGACGAGCCCTCCCGAGGCATGGATGCCACCACCAGTTCAGGAGGAGTCTCAGTGAGAAGAAGCAGAAGAGCGACGAACGTCGCCCTGGTGTCGGCCGGCGCCGTCCTGCTGGCGTCGGCCGGGGTCGCGGTGGCGGTGCCGGCGGGAGCCGCAGCCGCCGGCTGCCGGGTGAACTACAGCGTGTCGTCACAGTGGCAGGGTGGATTCGGCGCGAACGTCACCATCACCAATCTCGGTGACGCGGTGACGAGTTGGACGCTGACCTGGAACTACAACGCCGGCCAGACCGTCACCCAGGCCTGGAACACGACACTGACGCAGAGCGGCACCGCGGTCACCGCCAGGAACGTCAGCTACAACGGGGCCATCCCGACCAACGGGACGGTGTCGTTCGGCTTCAACGGATCCTGGACCGGCAGCAACCCCGATCCCACCATCTTCGCGTTGAACGGGGTGGGCTGCACCGGTGGCACCGAGCCGACCCCGCCGCCGACGACCCCGCCGCCGACGACTCCGCCGCCGACCGACCCACCGCCCCCCACCGGGCCGGCGGACATCACTGTGAACAACGCGACCAGGTACCAGACCGTCGACGGGTTCGGGGCCGCACAGTCGATCTGGGGTAGCGCCTGGTCGACGACGGACACCCAGACGCTGGTCGGGATGGGTGCCAACCAGTTGGGGCTGTCGATCGTGCGGACCGGGTTGTCGCCAGAGTCCAGCGAGTGGGCGACGCACGTGAACTCGTTGAAGACGGCGAAGTCGTACGGGTCGAACGTGAAGATCCTCGCCTCACCGTGGACCGCGCCGGCGGCGTGGAAGACCAACAACAGCCGGGTCAACGGCGGCAAGCTGAGGACCGACTACTACGACGACTACGCCAACCACCTCAACAGCTACGTGCAGTACATGCGTGGCCAGGGCGTTCCCATCGACGTCACCTCGGTGCAGAACGAGCCCGACTGGCACCCGGACTACGACTCGATGGACTGGAGCGGCACCGAGCTGCGCACCTTCGTCCGCGACCAGGGCACGAAGGTGCAGAACACCAAGCTGATGGTCGCCGAGGCGGTGAACATGAACTACAACTTCACCGACCCGACCCTGAACGACGCGACCGCCCGCAACAACATCGGCTACATCGGTGGGCACCTCTACGGCACCGAGGAGTCCGGCCGGCTGCGGCCGTACTCGCTGGCCCAGCAGCACAACAAGCCGGTGTGGATGACCGAGTGGAACCTGCACGCCGCCGACGGTGGCGGCTCCAACATCTGGGGCAACCCGGCCAACGCGGCGGTCTGGAACGAGACTCTGGACGACATCATGCGCACCGTGCACAAGTCGATGGAGGCCAACTGGAACGCCTACATCTGGTGGTACGGCAAGCGCTACTACTCCTTCATCGGCGACGGCGAGTCGGCGTTCGGCACCGTCGCGGGCGCACCCCTCAAGCGCGGGTACGCCTTCTCGCAGTACGCGAAGTACGTGCGCCCCGGCTACCAGCGGGTCGCCCTGACGAAGAGCTCGAAGGCCTCCCCGCTGGAGGTGACCGCCTACCAGGGTGACGGGAAGATCACCCTGGTGATCCTCAACCGCTCCAACAGCGCGGTCAACAACGCCGTGATCCAGGCCCCGCAGAACGTGACCCGGGCCGAGCACTACCTCACCTCGCAGAACGCCAACGCGGCCAGCCAGCCCACCAGCGTCAACGGCGGCCAGGCCACCATCAACGTCGGCGCCCGCAGCATCTCCACCCTCGTCTTCACCCTCTGAACACCTCGATCACCCGAAGCACCACGTACGTCGCGGGAGCCCCGGCCACCGGCTGGGGCTCCCGCCCGTCGCCGCGGTTCGGACCGTCGGCTGGTCAGGTGGCTGTCGGCGACGCCGTGCTCTGCCGCACCACGAGCTTGGGGACGACCAGCGGCAGGCGGTGCGGCACCGTGTCGTCGATGGCCTGGGTGACGGCGGTGATGGCCCGCCGACCGACCGCGTCGAAGTCCTGCTGGATCGTCGTCAGCGGCGGGATGAGGTAGGGCGCCTCGGGGACGTCGTCGAATCCGACGACGGAGATCTCGTGCGGCACCCGCCGTCCACGCTCGTGCAGCGCGCGCAGCACACCGATGGCCATCTGGTCGTTGGCGGCGAACACCGCCGTGGCCCCGGGCATCTCGTCGACCCGCAGCCCGGCGAGGTAGCCGCTGTGCGCTCTCCAGTCACCCTCGACCGGCTCCGGCGGGCGTAGGCCCGCCGCACTCATCGCCTGACGCCAGCCTTCGAGTCGGGCACGGGCCTCCGCCCAGTTGAGCGGACCGCTCACGTGCACGATCTCCCGGTGTCCGAGGTCGAGAAGGTGCTCGGTGGCCATCCGGGCGCCGAGCACCTGGTCGACGCCGACGGTCACGCTGGCCCGGGACACGTCGCCCTCCACGACGACGAACGGGACGCTCGATCGCGTCATCCGCACCACCTCGAGGGCCTCGTCGTTGCCGGCGATCATCACGACGCCCTCCACGCCGACGCGCATGAGGTGTTCGGTGGCGTCGCTGAGCGCCCGTACCGTCACCTCGGACAGGCTCACCGAGGTGGCGAAGTAACCGGCCGCCCGGGCCGCGTCCTCGACGCTGCGATGGATGCTCGTCGGACCGAACAACGTCCTGGCCGTGCCGATGATGCCGATCATCCCGGACCGCCCCCGAACCAACGCGCGGGCCGCCGTGTTGGGGCGGTAGTCGAGCCGTCGGATCGCTTCCAGGACCCGTTCCCGGGTCTCGCGCCTGATGCTGGGCGCGCCGTTGATGACCCGGGACACCGTCTGGTGTGACACGCCCGCCAGGCGAGCGACGTCAGCCATGACCGGTGGCCGGTCGGCCGCCGTCACAGCGGCCTTCGTGTGAACTCGCACTGGCGGGCCATCCGTTCTTCCATGGAATCAGTTCCTCGTGGGCCTCGTCCGTTCGTGGCCGTCAGTGTGAGTGACGGGGCACCGCGCTGCCGCTGCCACCGACGAGGAAGTCGAGGTCCGCGCCGCTGTCTGCCTGCTGAACGTGTTCGCTGTAGAGCCGCACCCATCCCCGGTCGGCCACCGGCTTCGGAGGCTGCCAGGCGGCACGGCGCACGGCGAGCTCCGCGTCGTCGACCAGCAGGTCGAGGCGGCGCGTCGCGACGTCGACGGAGATCAGGTCGCCGCTGCGTACCAGCGCGAGCGGGCCACCCACTGACGCCTCCGGCGCCACGTGCAGGACGCAGGTGCCGTAGCCGGTGCCGCTCATCCGGGCGTCGGAGATCCGCACCATGTCCGTGATGCCGTCCGCGAGCAGCCGCCGCGGCATGGGCACGTTGCCCACCTCCGGGAAGCCGGGGTAGCCCCGGGGACCGGCGTTGCGGACGACGATCACCGTGTCGGGGGTGACGTCGAGGTCCGGATCGTCGGCGGCGACGACGTACTCCTCGATCCGGTCGAAGACGAGCGCCGGGCCGGTGTGCGCGAGGAGGTGGGCGGAGGCCGCGGAGACCTTCAGCACCGCTCCGGACGGCGCGAGCGAGCCGCGCAGCACCACGGTGCCCGACCCGGCGGGCTGGAACGGCTCCTCCATGGTGGCGATGACGTCCCGGTTCCAGCACTGCGCGGCGTCGACGTTCTCCGCCACGCTCCTGCCGCTGACGGTGATGTGGTCCATGTGCAGCAGCGGAGCAAGTTCCTTCATCACCACCGGGAGGCCGCCCGCGTAGGCGAAGTCCTCCATCAGGTACGTCCCGGACGGCATGAGGTTGACGAGCATGGGCACGTCCGCGGTGAGGGTGTCGAAGTCCTCCAGCGACAGCGGGACGCCGAGGCGTCCGGCGATCGCGAGCAGGTGTACGACCGCGTTCGTGGAGCCGCCGATGGCGGCGTTGACCCGGACGGCGTTCTCGAACGCCTGCCGGGTGAGCACCGTGGACAACCGTTGGTCCTGTTCGACCATGGCGACGATCCGGCGTCCGGCGGCGTGCGCGAGCGCGTACCGCCGGGAGTCGACCGCTGGCACGGCGGCCGCCCCCGGCAGTTGCACACCGAGCGCCTCGGTCACGCAGGCCATCGTGGAGGCGGTGCCCATTGTCATGCAGTGCCCCCGGCTGCGGGACATGCCGACCTCCGCCTCGGAGCAGTCGGCCGCGCTCATCCGACCGGCCCGCATCTCCTCGGTGAAACGCCAGACGACGGTGCCGGAGCCGATGTCCTGGCCACGGAACTTGCCGTTGAGCATCGGGCCGCCGGTCAGCATCAGTGTCGGCAGGTCGACGCTCGCCGCTCCCATGAGCAGACCGGGTGTGGTCTTGTCACAGCCGGAGAGCAGGACCACCCCGTCGAGCGGGTTGGCCCGGACCGACTCCTCCAACTCCATCGCCAGCAGGTTGCGGTAGAGCATCGTCGTGGGTCGCATCAGCGGCTCGCCCAGGCTCATCGCCGGGAACTCCAGCGGCAGGCCCCCGCTCTCCCACACGCCCCTCTTCACCGACTCGGCGAGGTCGCGCAGGTGGGCGTTGCAGGGTGTCAACTCCGACCAGGTGGTCGCGATGCCGATCACCGGGCGACCGTCGAAGACGTCGTCCGCGAACCCCTGGTTACGCATCCAGGACCGATGGATGAACCCGTTGCGGCCTTCCGCACCGAACCACTCCCCGCTGCGCAGCGGTCGATTCGTCGTCGACATCAGCACACCTCTCTGTCATCCGTCCGGCCGCGTCCTGCGCGGCGATCAATGCGCGTGTGGTGGGTTGGCTGGTGGCGTCGGCGCGGCCTACCGGAGACCTCCGACGGAGAGGCCGCCGCGCCAGTGTCGTTGCAGGCTGAAGAACGCGATGATCAGCGGGATCACCGACACCAGGGAGCCCAGGATGATGAGGCTCCACAGCGAGGTGCCTCCCGCGTTGTTCGCGGACGCGATGCCCTGCCAGAGACCGAGACCGACGGTGACCGGGAAGAGTCGGTTGTCGGAGAGCATGGCCAGTGGCAGGAAGTAGTTGTTCCAGGACGCCACCGCGGACAGCAGCAGCACGGTGACCACCGCGGGACGCATCAGCGGAAGGGCGATCTGGATGAACGTCCGCACCTCCCCCGCGCCGTCGACCCGCGCCGCGTCCAGAAGTTCGTCGGGGACCGCGTCGCGCGCGTACACGTGCATCAGATAGACGCCGAACGGGTTGAGCAGCGACGGGAGGATGACCGCCCAGACCGTGTTGGTCAGGCCGAGCCCGGAGAACATGATGAAGGTCGGGATGACCAGAGCGGTGGCGGGCACCATCAGCGCGCCGAGCACCACGGCGAAGCTGAAGCGTCGGGCGGCGAAGCGGTACTTGGCGAACCCGTAACCGGCCATCACCGCCAGGACCGTGGCGCCGATGCCGCCGGCGATGGCGTACAGCGTGGAGTTGAGAATCCACCGCAGGTAAATGCCACCGTCGTAGGTGAAGAGCTGCTTGAGGTTCCCGAGGTAGTCGATCTGGTCGGTGAACCAGAGGGTGTTGCCGCCGCCGAACAGGCCCGGCGCGTCCTTGGAGCTGTTGACGATGACCCACCAGAACGGCACGAGGAAATAGATCACCAGGAAGCCGAGGAGGATCTGCAGGGGGAGGTAGCGCTGCGGTCGGCGGGCGCCGGCGCGAACGCTCGTGTGCTCGGTCATCTACAGGAAGCTCCTCCGCTTGCGGGTGAAGAACAGGAAGGCGTACACGCAGATGAACACGATCCCGCCCAGGGCGAAGGAGATCGCGGAGCCGTAGTTGAAGTTGGCGAGGGAGAACGCCTGTTGGTACGCGTACATGTTCGGGGTGAAGTCCGAGCCGATCGCGCCCGCGGCGAGGTACCGCAGGATCTGCGGTTCGTTGAAGAACTGCAGGGTGCCGATGAGCGAGAAGACCAGGATCAGGATCAGCGCGGGCGCGATCAGCGGAATCTTGATCCGCGTCGCGATCTGCCACCGCCCGGCGCCGTCCATCCGGGCCGCCTCGTAGAGCGTCGGGTCGACGCCCTGCAGGGCGGCGTACAGGATGATCATGTAGTAGCCGGCCCACTGCCAGGTGACGACGTTGAGCAGCCCGTAGAAGATCAGGTCGCTGCTCAGGAAGTCCGGTGCGGTGGCGCCGAAGAGCCCGAAGATGTCGGTGAGCGGGCCGAAGCCCCTGCTGTAGAGGAACCCCCACATGACCGCGCCGATGACCGTCGGGATCGCGTACGGCAGGAAGATCATGAGGCGGGAGAAGCGGGCGAACAGCGTGGTCACCGAGTCCAGGATGAGCGCCATCGCGAGCGCGATGACGATCTGCACCGGGATCGAGACGAGCGAGAAGCGGATGACGAACCACGCCCCGGACAGGAAGCTCGGATCGGTGAACGCCTTCACGTAGTTGTCGAAGAGAACGAAGCTGGTGCCGCCGATCAGCTTCTTTTGGAAGAGGCTGAGATACAGCGCGTAGGTCAGCGGCGCGATGAGGAACGCCAGGAACACGACCCCGAACGGCCCGACGAAGAGCCATCCCATCAGGTGCTCGCGAAGGGGTACCTTGCCACGGATCTTGCGCGTCGCAGGCTGTGCGCGCGCTGCGCGCTTCTCGGTCAGGGATGTCATTGTGGTCTCCGGGACGTGGACGCTGGGGGGAGGGTGGGCCGCCCGGTGCTGGCGCGGCCCACCCAGCCGGTCACTGAACGGTGAAGCCTTGTTCCTTGGCGTACTTCGCCACGTCCTCCTGGATCCGGTCGGCAGCCTGCGAGCCGGTGACGGACCCCTTGATGACCTCGCTGACCTGCTTCTCCATGGCGTCGAGGTAGTACTGGCCGAAGGGGGCGTACTGGACGCCCTGGTAGGCGTCGGCGGCGGGAACGTAGACCTCCTTGTTCGCCTGCTGGCCGCCGAAGAACGCCACCTTCAGGTCGACGAAGGCGGGATCCTTGAGCGCCGTGAGGTTCAGCGGGAAGATGACCTGGTTGGTCCAGCCGTCGGTGAGCGACTCCTTGTCGGCGTAGAGCCCGTAGGCGACCTTCGCGGCCAGCTCCGGCTTCTTCGCCTGCTTGGTCACCGAGAACGCCGACCCACCCCAGTTCACCTGCACCGGGTTGGCCAGGTCCCACTGCGGCAGCGGCGCCACCGCGAACTTGCCGGTGTCCTGGCCCTTGCCGACACCCGCGCCGGTGAGGTAGCCGGGTGCCCACGCCGCCGAGATGTACGTCGCGTAGTTGCCGTTGATCACGCCGGAGATGTACTCCGGGGTGAACTGGTTCTGCGTGCCGACCAGGCCCTTCTTGGCCAGGCCACCCCAGTAGTCCAGCACGTCCTTGGACGCCTGGTCGTTGAGCTTCACACCGATCGCCTTCGGCTGCGCCGGATCGAAGGTGAAGGGCTTGGCGCCCTTCTGGATCTGGAGCGCCATCAGGACCGCCGGGACGTTCGCGCCGAAGTCCCCGAAGAGCGGACCACCGGCGTCCTTGACCTTCTGCGCGGCCTGCTCGTACTCGGCCCAGGTCTTCGGCGGGGTGACTTTGTACTTGTCGAAGATGTCCTTGCGGTAGATCATGCCCATCGGGCCGCCGTCGACCGGAACGCCGTAGACCGCGTCACCGACCGACACGTCCTTCCAGGCACCCTCGCTGTAGTTGGCCTTGACCGCGTCGTAGCCGTACTGCTTGATGTCGACGAGCGCGCCCTGGATCTGGAAGGTCGGGATCCGGTCCGCCTCGACCATGATCACGTCGGGTGCCCCGGTGCCCGCCGAGATAGCCGTCTGGAACTTGTCGTACTCGTCCCCGCCCTGCCCGACGTTGGTCCAGCAGACCTGCACCTCGGTGTTCAGCTTGTTGAAGTTGTCGACGACGAGTTGGGTGTTGGGGTACCAACCCCACATCGTCACGACCGGCAACTCTTTCTTGGTGATGGTGTTCGTGCAATTGCTCGCATCGCTGCCGCCCTCGTCGGACGAGCAGGCCGCGAGGCCGGTCCCGACCGCGAGCATGGCAACCGTGGCGAGTATCCGTCTTCTCTTCATTGAGGTGGTTCCCTTCGGGTGGCGGTGCGGAGGGGTCAGCCGTACCGTGGCGGGCGCCACCGGGGCAGGAAACCTGCTCCCGGTGGCGTCGCCTGAGACGGCTCCTAGCGCTTGAACAGACGCGGCGCCAGGTCGATGAGGTTCTTCTGCCACACGTCCCAGCCGTGCGGCCCGGGGGTGACCCCGTCGAACTCGTAGCGGATACCGAGGTTGTCCATCGTGGTCAGCGAGGTCATGAAACTCGGGTACACGAAGTCGGTCTGGTCACCGACGTACACGCGCAGCATCTTGGTGCCGTTGTTGATCGCCGCCGCGTCGACGCCGGTGCTGCTGCCGAACCCGGCCGAGAACGCCGCCACGTAGGCGAACTCACCCGGGTACGCCTTCAGCACCCCGAACGCCTGCCCGCCGCCCATCGACAGGCCGGCGAGGGCCTGCTGGGACGGGTCGCTGGAGATGTTGTAGCGGTCACGGGCCGTCGGAACGATGTTCTCCCGCAACTCCCGGTTGAAGTTCGACGAGTTGCCGTTGCCCATCACGACGACCATCGGCGTCAGGTCGCCGTCGAGGAACTGGTTGTCGAGGATCTGCTTGGCGCGGCCCATCTCGACCCAGTCCGTGTAGTTCTGGCCGCCGCCGTGCTGGAGGTAGAGGACCGGGTACGGCTGCGCGCGGTTCGGGTCGTACCCGGGTGGGGTCCACACCAGCGCGGTGCGGTCCTGGCCGGCCACCGTGCTGGGGTAGGTCATGCTCTCGACCGTCCCGCCACGACCGGCGGGCACGTCCGACAGCAGTCGGGCACCGGGCCCGGGGATGAGGAAGGTGCTCCACATCGGTTCGGTGGTGACCTTCGTCGGGTTGGAGATGTCCTTGACCGCGACCCGGTCCACGATCAGCCGGTAGTAGTAGAACCAGGGCTTCAGCGGGCCGACCGTGGCCCGCCACCGGTCACCGTCGCGGGTCAGTGGCAGTCGCAGCCAACTGCCGCCGGGTGCGACGTTCGCCCAGACCGTGACGTGCTGAGCGTCAGCAAAGTCCGTGGTCGTCTCGAAGGTGACGAACCCGTCCTCGGTGACGAAGGGCGTCGGGGTGGTGCCGGCCGGCGGCGGGGTGAACTCCCGCTTGAGCGGCTGGTGACCGGGGCTCGGGCCGTGGTCCCGCACGTGGCCGAACAGTCGCGGCAGGAAGTCGACGAGGTTCTCCTGCCACGTGGTCCAGGTCGCGCCGCCGTCGGGGTTGACCCCGTCGAACTCGAAGCGGACGTGGGCCCGTTCCAACGCCTTCGTCAGCCGGTACGTGGTGTTGTGCGCGGGGTCGGTGACGTTGCCCGTGTAGAGGCGGAGCAGCTTGACGCCGCGGTTGATCGCCTTGGCGTCCTTCCGGTCGATCTCCGGCGCCGACGTGCCCGAGAACCAACCCACGTGACCGAACTGACCCGGCTTGGTGAGCGCGGCCCGCAGCGCGTCGGTCGCACCGTCGGACACGCCCGCGATGGCCTGGTGCGCCGGGTCGCGAAGGGTCCGGTACCTGTCGGTGACCGCCTTCCGGAGGTCCTTCAACCCCTTGTCGTCGGAGCCGTCGACATCGTTGATCACCACCACCATCGGGCGGATGGCGTTCGCGGCCGAGAGGTTGTCGAGGATCTGCTTGGCTCGGCCGAGGTCGAGCCAGTCGGTGGCGGCCACGCCGTCACCCGACTGGAGGAAGAGCGCCGGGTAACCCTTCGGGCCCTTGGCCGCGTAACCCGGTGGCGTCCAGACCAGGGCGGAGCGCTGCGCGTTCCCGGCCCGATAGGTCAGCGTCTCGATCTTTCCACCGGTGCCGGCCGGCGCGTCGAGCAGCCATCGTGCCGAGTCACCCGCGACGAGGAAGGTGCTCAGGAGCGGGTTGGACGCGACACTGGTGCTGTTCGTCGGGTCCTTGATGGTCAAGGTGTCGTCGGCGGTGAGCTGGTAGTTGTAGAGCCCCGGCTCCAACGCGCCCAGAACACCCGACCAGACGTCACCCCGACGGGTCAGGCCGAACTCCGCCCAGCTGGCCGACGGGCCGAAGTTTCCCTCGACGACGACCTGCGAGACGGTGCCCAGGTTCTCCTGGACGTACGCCGCCGGAACGGCGAACGTGGCGTAGCGGTCCGCGGAGACGTCCAGCCACGGCGTGTCCGCCGCGGCTGGCTGCGGCGCGAGGAGCACCGCCGCGGCGGCGATGACCCCGGCGGTGAACGCCGCCGAGAGTCGCCGGCGTACGCCTAGCTGGCGTAAGCGCCCGTGATACTGTCCGGTAACCACACTCCACTCCCTTCCTGCGCCGGCAGCGGATGCGACCCGTCTGACCGGCTCAACTCAACGGTGGACCTGGCCGTGCGTGCTGCGTACACCTCCTTCAGGCTGCCGCCACGGGCGCACCTGCCGTGATCGCTGTGTCGAAAGCGATCAGGCTCGCGCACCGGTGGGCTGATGTCATGGCCGTGCCGCGCTCCTGGGTGGTGCGGTCGAGTCGCGCACGACGAGGCTTGTCGGAAGCACGATCTGGCTCGGCTCGTCCCACTCGCCGGTCACCAGCGACTTGAGCATCCGCGCGGCTTCGTACCCGAGTTGATACATCGACTGGTCGACAGTGGTCAGACCCGGCTGGGTGGACGCCGTTTCCGGGATGTTGTCGAAGCCGACGACGGACAGGTCCCCCGGCACCGACAGGCCCAGCTCCCTGGCGACCTCCAGAACCTTGAGGGCCATCCCGTCGCTCGCTGCGAAGATCGCCGATGGCGGCTCTGGTCGTCGCAGCAGGTCACGCGCCAACGGAGTCGCCGACTCCGGGTTGAAGTCCCCTCGACCGATGAGCGTCGGGTCGACCGGGATGCCGGCGTTGGTCAGCGCGGCGCGGTATCCCTCCTCACGCGACCAGGCCGAGGCCAGGCTGTCGCGGCCGGCGATGAACCCGATGCGCCGATGACCCAGGTCGACCAGGTGCTCGACCGCGGTGGTGGCGCCCGCGAGGTTGTCGGCCATCACCGAGGGCGCCGTCGAGCCCCGCACCGGGTCGATGGCCACGACCGGCGTCCGGCTCCGGATGTCGCCCCAGGGCGTCACGACGATGCAGCCGTCGGTGAGGGTGCCCGACAGCCGGGTCAGGTGCCGCTGCTCCCAACCCTCCGAATACGATCCGTAGAGGTCACTGTTGGCGTAGATGATCAGATCGAAGCCCGAACGGCTCAGCGCCTTCATCACGCCCTTGAGCACTTCCGCCGTGTACGACTGGAAGCTGTGCGCCACGAGGCCCAGGACGTTGGTGCGGCTTCGCCGGAGGCTGGTCGCCACCAGACTCGACTCGTAGCCGAGCTGCTCGATGGCGGAGCGCACCTGAGCGACAGTGCGAGCGCTGACGCCGTAATGCCCGTTGACGACGCGCGAGACGGTGGCGGTGGAAACGCCAGCAGCTCGGGCGACATCACTCATCGTCACCGGCGCATTGACTTCAATCATGCCGCTCTCTCTGGACTGCAATCGTTATCGGTTACGTTTCCAGGATGTTGCCAAGGTAACGGAGAAGTATTGCGAACACAAGACCTCTTCACCCTCAGCCAACCCCTCGAATGGACCGTCCTAACTGGAGGCTTGCGAGGGTGCCGGTGATCCTCGGATGCCGTTGCGGATAACGCAATCGGCAGCATCCGGCAGGGGTCGGACCGGGGCGGAATTTCGCGCCGACGCTACCCGTCGACAACAGGACGGCACGCTCCGTCAAGAGCAATTCCCCGACCCGGGTGAACGATCACAGTTGCCGGACTTCGACGGCCCCGGTAAAGACCTTCGACGTCGACCTGTCCGAGTCGGCACCGACGACGAAAGTGCCGGCATGGGTGTGGTCGGCAGCCGAGAAGCCGACGTACACCTCGATCTGCCCGGCCTCCACCGCGTAGGCCATGCTCCGGTCGTAGAAGCCGAGCTGGCCGGTGGGGAGCGTGAACCGCACCGCCACCCGTTGGCCGGCGGCGGCCTCGACGCGGGCGAACGCCTTCAGCTCCAGCACCGGCCGGGTGATCGTGGCCTGTGGGTCGCGGACGTAGAGCTGCACCACCTGCTCCCCCGCCCGGCGCCCGGTGTTCGCGACAGTTCGTGCGGGAAGTCGCTGCCGCCGGCTCAACAGTGGTCACCCGGTCACCCCAATCACCGCGACAAGCTGGCCTTCGGCCTCGTCGGTCACCACGCCGCCGACGCCCGACCGCGCGCTGCGGACGAGGCGGCCGGACATTGATCCACGTGCCAGGTTCCCTTACGTAAACGTAATCGGTAACGTTTACATTGATCGAGAACGTAATCTAAGACGATCACGTTGTCCAGAGCTCACACCGCCTCCACCACCCCTCGGTCCCGGCGTTCGAGCAGTGCTGTCGCGTCGGACCCGCACGAAGGGAGCCAGCCCTGAACACCCACCCCGACAGCGCGCCGGACAACGGCGTGCACACGGCCCGCCTGACCCTGGACCCCCGTCGACGCGTCGCACCGGTGCCACGTCGGCTCTTCGGCTCGTTCGTCGAGCACCTGGGTCGGTGCGTCTACACCGGAATCTACGAGCCGGGGCACCCGACGGCCGACGCCGACGGCTTCCGGGGCGACGTCCTCGCGCTGGTGCGCGAGTTGGGCGTCACCACCATCCGCTATCCCGGCGGCAACTTCGTCTCCTCCTACCGCTGGGAGGACGGCGTCGGCCCGGTCGACAAACGCCCGGCACGGCTCGACCTCGCCTGGCACAGCCTGGAGACCAACGAGTTCGGGCTCGACGAGTTCATGCGGTGGGTCGGCAAGGCCGGCGTGGATCCGATCATGGCGGTCAACCTCGGCACCCGTGGCACCGCCGAGGCCGTCGACCTGCTCGAGTACGCCAACCACCGCGGTGGCAGCCACCTCGCCGACCAGCGCCGCGACAACGGCGCTGTCGAGCCGTACGGCATCAAGCTGTGGTGTCTGGGCAACGAGATGGACGGCCCGTGGCAGGTGGGTCAGCGCAGCGCCACCGAGTACGGGCGGCTCGCGGCACAGACCGCCAAGGCCATGCGACGCTTCGATCCCGATCTCGAACTCGTCGCCTGCGGCTCCTCACACCTCGGTATGCCGACCTTCGGCAGCTGGGAACGCGACGTGCTGACCGAGGCGTACGACGATGTCGACCTGATCTCGCTGCACGCGTACTACCAGCCGGTCGACGACGACCTGGCCAGCTTCCTCGCCTCGGCGGAGGACATGGACAGGTACATCGACGCCGTCACCGCCATCGCCGACTCGGTCGGGGCGATCCGTCGGTCGACCAAGAAGATCATGATCGCGTTCGACGAGTGGAACGTCTGGTACCAGTCCGCCGCCCCGTCCACGCCCCCGAGCGGCGAGGACTGGCCGGTCGCGCCGCCCCTGCTGGAGGACCACTACAGCGTTGCCGACGCGGTCGTCGTCGGCGGCCTGCTCATCAGCCTGCTCCGGCACAGCGACCGGGTGAGCGCGGCCTGTCAGGCCCAACTGGTCAACGTCATCGCACCGATCATGACCGAGACGGGCGGCCCGGCCTGGCGGCAGACCATCTTCCACCCCTTCGCCCGCACCGCTCGACACGCCCAGGGCACCGTGTTGGACGTGCTCCGCGAGGGCAGCGCGACGACCACCGACCGCTTCGGTGCGATCGACGCCGTCGATGCCGTCTCCACCTGGGACGACACCACCGGGGAGATGACCGTCTTCCTCGTCAACCGCGCCCTGGACACCCCGGCCGAGGTGACCATCGATGTCGCCGGCGCGCGGGTCGACGACATCGTCGAATGCGTCACCGTCGGCGGCACCGACCTGCACGCCAAGAACACGGCCGACGGTCCGGACCACGCCGCGCCGTGCTCCAACGACACGGCACGGGCTGCCGACGCCAGCGTCCAGCTCACCCTTCCGCCCGCGTCCTGGACCATGCTGCGACTGCGCGCCACCGACACGACCCCGTGACCGGCTGACGAGCGGACCCGGACGTGCCCCGGCCGCGCACACCCTGGCTTCACCAGGGCCGCGCGGCCGGGGCTTCCCCACCACAGGGAGTACGGCGTCGAGCCGGCCGCTACCGGACGTCGACCGGGGTGCTGCGGGAGTCGTTGAAGAGCCTGTCGCCCTGGTAGCGGGCGACCACCGGCGCGGTCAGCTCACCATGGACGGTCTTCTTCAGCCGGGCGACGCCGTGGTGCACCGGGGCCGACCCGAGGTGCGTGTCGCCCGCGTAGAAGTCGACAGTGCCGGAGGGCGTCGACGTGCTGGTGCTGACCGTGCCGACTGTCGCGGTGGCGGTGACCTTGGTGTGGTGGGAGCCGCCCGCTGGTGACGTCGTGACGACGAGGTCGGTGGTGGTGGCCCGGAACGTCAGCGTACGCAGGTAGTGGTTCAGCAGCGGACGCCACACGTGCCAGGTGTGCACGCCCGGCACGTTGTACTCGTCCAGCTCGACGCCGGCGGCACGCAGGGCAGCGGCGTTGCGCTGCGAGTTCTCGGCGATGTTGCCCAGCCGGTCCTGCAACCCCGTGCCGATCATGATGCCGCCGGCCACCGCCTTCATGCTGTCGACCTGGGCCTGTGTGGCGGCCGGACCGCCCGCGCTCCAGGCCGCGTGGTAGCCGAACAGGTCGGTGTGGTTGTACATGATGGTGTACGCCCGGCTGCCACCGGCCGAGAAGCCGGCGAACGCGCGGTCCTGCGCCCGGGTCGAGACGCGGTAGTTCTGCTCGACGAACGGGAAGATGTTGTTCCGTAGTTCGTTGACGTAGCCCTCGTTGCCACCGGGGAGGCCGTTGAAGTCGGTGGACACGATCACCATGGGCTGCGCCGCACGATCCTTGATCGCGTTCTCCAGGATGAGGTGGGCAACGCCCTGCATCGTCCAGGCGGTCGAGTGGTCGCCGCTGCCGTGGCTCAGGTAGAGGGTCGGGTACGGCGTGGCCCGGTTGGGGTCGTAGCCGTTTGGCAGGTAGACGACGATGTCGTGGACTCCCGCCGGGTTGGTCGACAGTGGCGAGGTGTACCGCCGGGACTCCAGCCGGCCGACCCTGGCGACCGGAGCCTGGTAACCGGTGTCGTACGTCGGGAACTTTTTGCTGGTCGGGACGGAGATCGTGCTGCGTACCGCGCCGGGCGCTCCCGGGTACTGCGGCTGGATCTGCCAGCGGTTGGCGGGGTCGTCGTGCAGGGCGCAGCCGGTGGCGAGCTCGTTGGCGCAATCGTGGGTGAACGCGTAGCGGAAGGTGCCCGCCGGCAGCGGAGTGGTGAGGGTCCAGACCCCGTCCGGGCCCTTTCGCATGGCCTGGGTGTGCCACGGGGTGGCCGCGACGTCGCCGGGTCGCCACTCGGCGGGCGGTCGCGCGTCACCGCAGTCCTGGCAAGCGATGTTCTCCGGTCGGGAGTAGAACCAGTCGCCGTAGACGTGGACCTGCCCGACGTCCTCGGGCGCCCGGTACCGGAAGGTGACTGTGTATCCGGTCGGGGGCTTGTCGGTGCGGCTGACGGTCGGGCCCAGCGGCGCCGGCGGTGCGGCCGAGGCCGCCGGAGCGGCGACCGTTGCGGCCGTCACTGTGACGGCGGCGAGCAGCGCGAGCAGCAGCCGGCGTGTCGGTGCCGGCGTCGGGGGACGGGGAGGTGCGACGGGCATGTTCCTGCTCCCTCTTCGGCGTGTGGTCAGACCGCACCGAGCGGTCGACCGACCATTCGATGGTGAGGTGAAGGGATACCAGTAACGAGCGATGCAGCGATGCGATCGCTAACATCGTTCCCTGTCGAAAACACAACCATGAATTGCATTGACGGTCAAGGCGGAAATTGGATCGAAAATCGTGCCCGCACCATTCGGGCGCGCTTCAGCAACACCGGGGCAACTGGCGCGCGAATTCTCTGTCGGATTGATTCTTCGAGGAATTCGCGCGCCAGTCGCAGGTGGCCCGGAAACGCGCCCGGGAGAAACCGGCGGAGGCGGTTATTCGACCGCCGGCTGCAACCTCCCGTCGACCCGCCGGGAGATGGCGGTGTACTCGTCGCGCAACTCCTCGGGCAGGATCCAGGCCGGGGCGTCCTGCCACGCCAGCGGGCGCAGGAACCGGCGGATCGACGTGGCGCCCACCGACGTGTGCACGGCGTTCGTCGACGGCCACGGTCCACCGTGGTGCTGGGCCCACGACACCCGGACGCCGGTGGGGTATCCGTCGAAGACGATGCGACCCGCGCGGGCGGCGAGCACGTCGACCAGTCGACGGACGACCTCGGCGTCGTCGCCCGGTCCGCGGTGCAGCGAACCGGTCAGCGACGGCGGGACGGCGGCCAGCGCGGCGTCGAGGTCGGCGTCGTCGTCGTAGCGGACCACGATCAGGAGCGGGCCGAAGCACTCGTCGGCGATCTCGGCGCTCAGCCCGGCGAGGCCGACCTCCAGGAGGGTCGGCGCCACGGTGAAGCCCTCCCCGGGTTCGACGGTGGGCCGCGCCATCACCCGGGCGCCGGCCCGTTCGAACTCCGTGGACCGGTTCTCGTACGCGTCCCGGATGCGCTCGTTGAGCAGGACCGTCCCACCCGACGCGTCGACCCTCGCCCGCAACGCGTCGACCAGGCCGTCACCACCCGGATCCGACGGAACGAACGCCAGGCCGGGCTTGGTGCACAGCTGGCCGCCCGAGTTCGTGAAGGAGCCGAAGAGCCCCTCGGCGATCTGGTCTGCCCGAACGGCGGCCGCGTCGGGTAGGACGACGATCGGGTTCACGCTGCTCAGTTCGGCGTACAGCGGAATGGGGTCTTCTCGTTCGTCGATGGCCGCCTGGATGGCGCGGGCGGCGTTGACCGAGCCGGTCAGGGCTGCCGCCCGGATCGCCGGGTGGCGCACCAGCGAGCGACCGGCCTGCTCCCCGTACACGGTCGCGACGACACCCTCGGGCCCGCCGAGGTCGCGGACGGCCGACTCGATCGCGGCGGCGGAGGCGTGCGAGGTCAGCGGGTGCGACGGGTGGGCCTTCAGGATCGTCGGGCACCCGGCGGCGAGCGCGGCGGCGGTGTCACCGCCGGCGACTGAGAAGGCGAACGGGAAGTTGCTGGCGCCGAAGACGGCGACCGGCCCGAGGGGGACGAGCATCCGCCGCAGGTCCGGGCCCGGTCCCAGTGGTGTGTCGGCGGCGTGGTCGATGGCGGCCTCGACGTACGCTCCGTCGCGCAGCACCTCGCCGAACATCCGGAACTGCAGCGCAGCCCGGGTGAGTTCCCCGTTGAGTCGCGCCTGGCTCAGCCCGGTCTCCGCCTCCGCGGCAGCGACCAGAGCCTCGCGGCGGGACTCCAGCGACGCGGCGATCGCGTCCAACAGCTCCGCGCGGCCGAGCCTCCCGCGGGCGGCCAGCCACTGTGCCGCCGCCGACGTCTGGCCGGCGATCACCTCCAGCCGAGACTCGTCGGTCTCGGTGAGATCCGTCGCGCGACTCTTACCGTCGCGCGGATCGACAGTGTTGACCACGTTCACAGCAGTCCTCTCCTCACCAGATTGCCCATGAGATCGCGGACGCCGAAGTGCCAGGGCTCGCACTCCTCCGCGTGCCGCACCCGGTTGACCAGGGTTCCGAGCGCTGGGCAGCTGATCCGTACCACGTCGTCGACCTTGTGGGTGAAACCCTCACCGGGGCGGTCCCGGTCCTGGATGGGCGCGAACATGGTGCCGAGCATCAGGGCGGCGCCGTCGGGATAGTGGTGGTGCGGCCCGATCAGCTGCCGGACCAGTTCCTCGGGATCACGCGACATCTGGGTCATCTCCGAGACCGCCTCCAGGTGGAAGCCGTCCACGCCCCGAACCTCCAGGCGCACCTCGAGTTCGCGTACCCGATCCATGCCGAACCGGTCGTCGAAGAGCCGGATCAGGGGGCCGAGGGCGCAGGAGGCGTTGTTGTCCTTGGCCAGGGGAAGCAGGAGCGCCGAGCGGCCCTCGATGTCGCGCAGGTTGACGTCGTTGCCGAGGGTGGCGCCCACGATCCGGCCACTGGACTGGACGATGAGGGTGACCTCGGGTTCCGGGTTGTTCCAGGTCGACGCGGCGAGCACGCCGACCGGAACGGCGGTGCCGACGGCGGAGAGGATCTGCCCCTTGGTGAAGATCTCGGCGTCGGGGCCGATGCCCACCTCCAGGTACTGACTCCACATGCCCTCGGCGATCAGCAGATTCTTGAGCCGATCCGCCTCCGGTGAGCCCGCCTCCAGACTGTGCAGGTCGACACCGATATCGGCGAACATGCGGTGCCGGATGTCCGCCGCCAGCGCCAGGTCACCCCGTGCCCGCTCCTCGATCACGCGCTCGATCATCGAGATCGGGAAGGTGACCCCGGCGGCCTTGAGTGCCTGGAGGTCGACCGGGGCGAGCAGCCAGGGTCGGCTGGGGTCGCGGGTCGCGGCCCCCGTGTTGGCCAGTATGTCGGCGAAGTCGCCAACCCTCGGCCCGTCGAGCCCAGCCACTGTCGCGGCGGGATCGGGCAGTTCGCAGATGTCGCGGACGGTCGGGAACCGGTGGCTGATGTCGATGACCTCGCCGTCGCGGACGGTCACCGGTGAGGGTCCGTCACCGGACGGGTCCCAGATCCGGCCGATGAGGACGCTGTCGGCGTCGTCCGGCAACGCCTCGGCGGCGGTACCGACCCAGTCCGCGGCCGACCATCGGGGCCGTGGCAGCGTCATGAGTCGCTCTCCAGGTTGAAGAAGGACCGCTCGTCACGGGGACGGATGTCGAAGACGGCGTCCTGGAACATCCGCAGCGGGTGGGGTGTGAACGGATGCCGCTCGATCGCTGTGAGATCCACCTCGATGCCCAGGCCGATCCCGGTCGGGATGAGGATGTCGCCGTCGTCGGTCAGCACCAGCCGCTCGTTGGTGATCTCGGGACGCCAGGGCACGTCGGTCGCCATGATCTCCAGGTACCGGAAGTTGGGCAACGTGGCCCCGAGTTGCAGCGTCGCGGCGGTGCTCAGCGGACCGCTCGGGTTGTGTGGCGCGAAGCCCACGTAGCTGGTCGCGGCGAGCGTGGAGATGAAGGCCAGCTCGGCGATCCCGCCGGCGTGCGTCACGTCGGGCTGGACGAAGTCGACCGCCTGGCGGGCCAGCGCCGGCGCGAAGCCCTGCCGCCCGTACCACCGCTCCCCCGCGGCGATCGGCACCGGCGACGCGCGACGGATGTCGACGAGCGCGTCGAGGTTGTCCGGCGGGCAGGGCTCCTCGAACCACACCGGGTCGAACTGGGCGATCTCCTTCGCCACCTTGATGGCGTGGCGGACGTCGAAGCGGCCGTGTCCCTCGACGAACAGCTCCACCTCGCGGCCCACCGCGCCACGGACCGCGTCGATCTGGGCCAGCACCCGGTCCAACTGGGCGGTGG
This sequence comes from Micromonospora sp. NPDC047644, assembly GCF_040704315.1. Classification (NCBI taxonomy): domain Bacteria; kingdom Bacillati; phylum Actinomycetota; class Actinomycetes; order Micromonosporales; family Micromonosporaceae; genus Micromonospora; species Micromonospora sp. NPDC047644. The sequence goes on along the minus strand of NZ_JBEYSY010000008.1, from coordinate 122,835 downwards.
TGATGCTCAGGTCGTAGTTCTCGAATGGGTCCCACTTGAGGCCCCGGAAGCCGGATTCCACAGTCCGGCGCGCGGCGGCCGCGTAGTCCTCCGGCGTGACGGCACCGGAGAACCAGCCGTTGGCGTACGCGCGGACCCGGTCGCGGGTCGCGCCGCCGAGAAGCCGGGAGACCGGTACGCCCAGCTCACGCGCCGAGATGTCCCAGAGGGCCATCTCCAGCGAGCTCAACGCCGTCATGATCACCGGACCGCCGCGCCAGTACCAGTCCCGCGCGGTCTCGTAGATGATCTTCGAGATGTTTCTGGGATCCAGGCCCACCACCGCCTCGGCCAGCTCGGCGATGGCGCCCTGGACGGCACGTTCCTTGCCTTCCAGGGTGGCCTCGCCGAGCCCGACGATTCCCTCGTCGGTGTGGACCCGCACGATGACGAGGTTCGTGCGGTAGAAGTCGACGACGAGTGTGTCGACAGAGACGATCTTCATCGTTCGGCTCAACCCTTCACCGCGCCGGCGGTCATGCCGGACACCACGTACTTCTGCACCAACAGGTAGAAGGCAACGGCCGGCAGCGTGAACAGGAAGGCGACGGCCATCACCGTCTGGATCGGTGTACCCAGCTCACCGATGAAGTTGGCGATGCCGACGGAGGCGGGTTGCAGGTCCGGGTTGAAGATGAACGTCACGGCGAACACGTACTCGTTCCAGGCGTGGAAGAACGCGATGACAGCGGTGGCCGCGATCGACGGCGCGATGAGCGGCACGTTGATGCGGGTCAGGGTGGTGAAGGGTCGGGCGCCGTCGGCACGCGCGGCCTCCTCCAACTCTTTCGGGATGCCGTCGATGGCGCCCTTGAGGATCAGCGCGACGATCGGCAGGACGAAGGCGGAGTTCACCAGGACGAGGCCGGTCAGCGAGTCGAGCAGCTCGAAGCGGCGGAACAGCGCGAACAGCGGGACGACCATGAGCGCTTCGGGGAGCATCTGCGTGAACAGCAGCACGACGGTCAGCACGGCCTTGCCCCAGAACGAGAAGCGGGACAGCGCGTAGCCGAGCGGGATGCCCAGGCCGACGGAGAGCACCATCGTGCCGACGGCGATGATCAGACTGTTGAGCAGCCAGCCGGCGGCCTTGCCCTCAGCGAGCGCGTCCACGAAGACCCCGAACTGGCCGAGGTCCGGCGTGAGCCGGGGCTGGTCGGCGAAGAGGTCGCCGTTGCTGGTCAGCGCGGTGACGAACATCCAGTACAGCGGGAACACCGCGACACCGAGCACGACGAGCACGGCGACGATCCGTGCGGTGACACCGAATCGGAAGCGCCTCATCGGACGTCCCCCTTCTCCACGGCACGGGCGACCAGGCGGCTGCCGATGACGACGATGAGCGAGATGACGACGCCGACCATGCCGATGGCCGCCGCCGAACCGAGTTCCTTCGAGTCGAAGGCCTGCGAGTAGAGGTCGATGACGAGCGTCTCGGTGGCACCGACCGGCCCGCCCTTGGTCATCAGCCAGATCAGCTCGAACCGCCGCAGCGACCAGATCGTCATCAGCAGGGCCAACAGACCCACCGTCGGCTTGATGACCTGCCACGTGACGGCCCGGAAGGTGGCCCACCGTCCGGCGCCGTCCACCGTCGCGGCCTCGTTGAGATCCTGCGGTACGGACTGCAGGGCGGAGAGCAGCACCACGGAGGTGAACGGGAACAGCTGCCAGATGGTCGTGGCGAGCACCGCCGGGAGCGCGTAGCGCGGGCTGTCGAGGATGGCGCCACCCGGGACGCCGAGCCCGACCGCGTCGAGGAATCGGTTGACGATGCCGTACTGCGCGTTGAGCATCCAGGTGGCGATGAGCGCGACCGCGATGCCCGGAGCGGCCCAGGGGACGGTCACCAGCGCACGAGCCACGCCACGGCCGCGGAACTTCCTGTTGAGCAGGAGTGCGACGGCGAGCCCGGCGCCGATCGCGACGACCACGCAGGTGATCACGTAGACGACGGTGATCAGCAGGGTGCGGTGGAACTCCGGGTCACCGAAGATCCGGTTGAAGTTGTCGAGCCCGACCCACTCACTGCGGGTGGGGTTGAGCAGCCTCGTCCTGGTGAAGCTGAGGTACACCTCCTGGACGAGGGGTACCGCCTGGAAGACGAGGATGAACAGTGCGGCGGGTGCCAGGAACAGGTACGGCGTCCACTTGCTACCCAGCGGGCTGGGCCGACGCCGGGGCCGGCCTGAGGGTGTTGTCTTCGGTACTCCGGTCTGCTCGACCACAGTCATCGGATCGGTCCTTCTGGGGGAAGGACGCCGCCGACGCACGGATCGTTGCGTCGGCGGCGTCGCCGTGTCGAGCGGTCAGCGGACCAGTTCGGTCGCCTGCTGCTGGGCGCGGTCCAGTGCCGACTTGAGGTCGGCCTTGCCCTGCAGTGCCGCGACCACGTTCTGCACGACCACCTTGCGGATGTCCGGCGTCTTGGCCTCGAACCCCAGCACGATCTGCGGCAGGCTGGTCTCGGTGAGCCCGTCGAAGACGGGAAGGAACGGCGTGGCCTTGAGCGCTTCCGCGCTGCGCTGCGTGGTGGTGGCGACGCTGCTCGCGCCGAGGATCTCCTGCAGCTTGACCTGGTTCTGCGGCTCCAGCGCCCACGTGATGAAGGTGGCGGCCTCGTCCTTGCCCTCGCTGGCCTCGTTGATCACGATTGGTGCGAGGATCGCGCCCTGCTTGCGGACCGGGAACGGGATGGGCGCGACGTTGAAGTTCAGCTTGGCGTTCTGGCCACGCGTGGCGGTCACGTAACCGCCGTTGTTGAGCTCCATCCCGACCTTGCCCTCGGCGAACATCCGCCGGAACGTGGCAGCGTCCGCGCCGCGCGGGATCACGTTCGCGTCGTACAGGTCCTTGAACGCCTGCAGGCCCTTGAGGTTCTCCGGCGAGTTGATGGTCAGGTTCTTACCGTCCGACCACGCTCCGCCGAAGCCGTAGACGTAGTTGAAGATGTCCTGCCAGACGCCGGCCTCCTCGGCCTCCGTCTGGCGGAACGCCAGACCGAAGACGTCGCCCTTGGTCAGCGACTTCGCGGTGGAGGTGAACTGTTCGTAGGTGGTCGGCGGCGTCGGGATCAGCTCCGCGTTGTAGAACATCGCGTAGTTCGACGCCTCGAAGATGACGCCGTGCCGGACACCGTCGTGGACCATGAACTGGTCCGGCTGCTTGAGCAGGTCGTACTTGCTGGCGTCGATCACCTTGTCGAGCGGTGCGACGAGACCGGCGTCCGAGGCCGCCTCGAACTCGGGCATGTCGAAGCGGACCAGGTCGGGGCCCTTGCCGCTGCCCATCTGCGTGAGCACGGTCTGACCGAAGGTCGGGTACGGCACGGCGGCGGCGGAGACCTGGACCTTGGTCTGGCTCTGGTTGAACTCGTCGAGCCACTTCGTCAACAGGGGCCCGCGCCCCGGGTCGCCGAAGGTCGAGGCGGCGAAGGTCAGCTTGGTGACGCCGTCGCCTGAATCGCCGTCGGAGCCGCAACCGGTCAGGAGGGTGGCGGCAAGGCCGAGGGCACATGTCGCCCTGGCGATGCCGAAATAAGCGCGCTTATTACCCATCGTTACTCCACTGTTACGAGGTGACGTCAAGTCGATGAAATTGCAACGATCGTAGCGTCATGTGCAACGGTGTCAAGTGGCGATTGCGCATCGCGTCATCTATATTGCACAATATGCAATGACAGCGACGGCGTTACCGTCGCGCGAGGGGAGACACAGCCTTGGCGCAATCGATTCGCCGCGCGATCGACCTCATCCGTCGATCCGCGGAGCACCCGCTGTCCCTTACGGAGGCTGCGGACGTGCTCGGCGTCCACAAGTCCACGGCGCTACGCATCCTGCAAACACTGGAGTCCGCGCGCTTCGTCCGCCGGACGGGCGCGGGCACCTACGTGCTCGGCAGCGGCCTGATCGAGTTGTCCGAGCTCGCGCTCGGCTCGATGGACCTCCGCCAGCCCGCCGCCGCACACCTGCGGGCGCTGCAACGCGAGACGGGCCATACCGTACACCTGGCGCAACTGACCGGCGACGAGATCATCTATATCGACAAGGTGGACAGCCCGGCATTCGACGCCGTCAAGCTGCCGTCGCGGGTGGGACGCGCGGTGTCGATCTACGCGAGCGCCGTGGGCAAGACCATCCTCGCCTACCTCCCCCGGCAGGAACGCGACCGGCTTCTCTCCCACGTCGTCTTCGAGAAGTTCACCGACACCACCTTCACCGACCACGACGCCCTGGAAGCCGAACTCGCCCGCATCCACGACTGCGGCTGGGCCATGGACAACGGCGAGCACGACGCCTACGTGATGTGCGTGGCCGCGCCGATCAGGGATTCACGAGGGCAGGTCATCGCCGCTGCCTCGATCACGGCGATCGAGGTCATCGCGAACCTCGACCAGCTCAGGAGCAACCTTCCGCTGCTCCTGGAGACCGCCGACAAGATCTCGTACGAGCTCGGCTACGCGCCGCCGCCCACCGTGACCAGCCCGGACGGCGAGAGCGTCTCGGCTACCTGAGCACACAGGTCCCGGGCGATCACCGCGTTTCCGGCGTGGACCCGCCGGTGATGCGGTGGTGCTCGTCGGTCTCCATGTCGATGAAGGCCTGGATCATGCCCCGGTAGATCCGTTCGATCAGGTCCGGGTCGGCGCCGGCCTCGCTGGCCAACGTGCGGACCCGGGCCACCACCTGCGCCACCCGGTCCGGCGCACGGACCGCCTGACCATCGCTCTTGAGCGGGGCGGCCTGCCGGACCAACTCCTCCCGACGGGCGAGCAGCCCGACCAGGTCCCGATCCAGCTCGTCGATCCGGGCGCGGATCGCTGTCAACGTCGTCGCGGTCTCTGCCACGCCGGAAATCGTCGCACGACGGCGACACGATCAGGGGACCCGCTCGCCGGCCAATGCGCCGAATGCCGGCTATCGCCCTAATCTCGACACGTTCATGTTCGCCTCGGCACGGCAACCACGGAGGGTGACGATGGGCGGAATGCCACGGCGTCAGTTCGTCAGACTCTCCGGGACCGCCGGCGCGACAGGGCTGCTGGGACTGGTCGGCGCGGACCGGGCGCTGGCCGACGGGGGGCCGACCCCCGCGCCGTCCCCCTCGACACCCGGCGGTCCCGGCGCCGCGGCCTGCCCCACACCCTCGGCCCTGTGCGGCTACCCCACCGACACCGGTGGCAGGTACGACCTGTGGGACCGGGTCCAGGTCTGCGAGGGTACGAAGACGGGGCCGCCATTTCCCCAGTGCCTGCGCACCACTCCCACCTACGTCATCCTCAATGGCGGGTCCGGCTCGAACCACGACTTCCTGCTCGTGCCCAGTTGCCGGATCAGCGGCATCGAGTGCCCGTTCATCACCACCGCCAGCGCGCCGAACTACTGGTTGGAGGCCTGGAACAACGCCCAGCCGGGGCAGCCGGGGCACGTCGTCTATCCCCACCTCGGGCTGGGCGTCAATTCGGCCGACCCGACGATCCGTCAGCAGGATCAGCTCCACATCCACCTGGCCGGGATCCACTCGGGAATTCAGACGCAGCTGAACAACCACGACAGCGCGATCAGCAACGACCCGGCCCGGTGGCGCAACCAGATCGTGCCGATCTGGGGCCTGACCAGCGCCGGGCTGCCCGCCCCGCGCTCGTACCGGGTTCTGCACGTCGCGAACCTGAACGGAAACCTCTTCCGGCTCCTGCTGGACAGCGTGGTGCGGCCGACCGGAGCGACCATGGCGGCGCAGATGCTGGCCGTGACGCCCCGCCTGATCGGCGGCGGCGGGTTCTACGTCCTGAACAGCGAGCCGGGCCTGCCCGTCCCGGCCGGTCAACCCGGCGGTACGGGCACCGTCGACTTCCTGCTGGCGTACGCCTGAGCCGCCCGCTCAGCGCAGCAGCGCCATCCGGTCGATGATGGAGTCGCGCACCTCCGCCGGCCAGGGGAACAGCGGCGCTGCCACGCGAAGCTGGGCGAACCCGTGCAGCCCGACCCAGAGCGCTGTCGCGTCGCCGAAGGGGCCCACGCTGGTCGAGCGACCCGCCGCGACACAGTCGGCGAGCGTACGCATGCACCCGGTCTTCGCCGCACTGATCGTCGTGGCCGCGCTGGCTGCGGCGGCCGCCCTCCACCTCGGCAGGCGGCGTCCGAGCAGGCCCGACGGCTCGTCGAACGAGCGGCCGTCCTTGCGGGCCGCGCCGTGACCGATTCGCTTCTCCCCCGGGAGCGCAAGCGCCGGATCGCCCGTCGCCGTCATCCGACGGTGGCGGGCGATCCCGGTGTCAGCTCGCGAGGTCGCTGCCACCGGCCGCGCCGGCGCGAAGGCCCTGATCGATGAAGCTGACCAGCCAATCGAAGCTCTCGTCGACGGACGCGTCGATCTGGAACCCGCCGGCCACCTCCAGGGTGGCGAACCCGTGCAGGACGCTCCGCAGCGTCCGCATGGCGTGGATCACCTGGCCGGGGTCGAGGTCGTACCCGCCCAGCATGGCCGCCCACGAGGCGAGCACCCGCTCGCTGGCCGGGATGAACGGGTCGTCCGGGCCGGTCGGGCGGGCGGCGTTGCTGGCCGCGTACCGGCCGGGGTGTTCCCGCACGAACGTCCGCATCGCCTGCGCTCCGGCGGCGAGGGCGGCACTGCCGGAGCGACCCTGGATGGCGTCACGGAGGACATCGCCGGCCTGGGTCATCCCCAGGATGGCGATCCGGTGTGCCAGGTCGGCCTGACTGGCGACGTGCTTGTAGAGCGAGGGGGTCTTGATTCCCAGCCGTTCGGCGAGCAGGCCCATGCTGAGGTTGTCGAAGCCGACCTCGTCGACCAGCGCGGCCGCGGCTTCGGTGACCGATGCCGGGGTGAGCCGCGCCTTAGGCACCGGTCAGCGTCCGGGTGAGGAAGGGCAGGGCCAGCGCGAGGACGTCGTCGGGCGTCTGGACGTGCGGGTAGTGGCCCGCGCCCTCGATGACGGCCAGTTCGCCAAGCCCTCGTGGCAGGTCGGCGAGGATGCGCTCACCCTCGGCCCGCGGGTCGGCCCAGTCGGGGTCGACGCCGCCCTGGATCACCAGGACCGGGCAGGTGACGTTCGGCAGTTGGCGACCGGCGTCGGCCGGGCTGCTCTTGGCCATGGACTGGAGGGCCTTCATCCGGCCGGGCTCACTCATCTTGGCCTCGATGCGCGCCAGCTCGCCATGCCAGTCGGCAGGCTTGGTGGGGATCGCCAGGTTGAGGTACCTGCGCCAACTCGCCACACTGCCGCGTACGAGCACCTGCGCCAGTTGGAGGTAGCCGGCGCGGAAGCGCTTCACCCGCACCAGCCCACCCAGGTCGAAGGACTGCGCGCGGGTGAACGGCGCCAGCTCGATGACGCCGGCGATCAGCTCCGGCGCGGTGGCGGCAGCGATGGTCGCGGCCCCGCCGCTGATCGACTGACCGATGATCACGGCTGGGCCTCCGAGGTGGCGCACGACGGCGACGAGGTCACCCGCGATGTCCGTGCGGCTGTAGCCGTCCCAGCCGAGACCGGAGTCGCCGCAGCCACGGATGTCGACGTTGGCGACCCGGTAGCCGGCCGCGGCGAGAGCCGGGGCGACGAACCGGTAGGAGTGCCGACTGTCGCCCATGCCGTGCGCCAGGACGACAAGTGGGCCCTGCCCGGTCACCTCGTAGGCGAGAGTGTTGCCGGCGATGTTCAGGTATTCGGTCATGACGTTCCTCCACCAAAGCTAACGTGATTAGCTTAAGGCTAACTCGATTAGCCGCGATGGGCAAGTGTCGACCGCCGCTACCCCCTCCACCCAGGCCGAGCTGGGCACAGAGGGCATCGGGAGCGGCGACCGCCCCGGGCGGCGCAGCGACGGTGACCGTCGCGCCGAAGTCGGTAGGCCGACTCGACACGGCCCGGCGACCCGTATGGTTCCGCGATGGAAACGGACACGGTACGACAGGCTTACACCTCCGTCGCGGAGCTCTACATCGAGCTGTTCGGCACGCGCCAGCAGGTGGACGCCGACGATCTCGCTCTCATCCGGCGGCACCTGGGCAGCCGGCCCGGCCGGGTGCTCGATCTGGGGTGCGGGCCCGGCCACCTGACCGGATACCTTCGCGAGCTGGGCGTCGACGCAGCAGGGATCGACCTGGTCCCCGAGTTCATCGCCCATGCGCGGGCGGCCCACCCGGGCGTCGAGTTCCACCTCGGCTCGATGGAGCGCCTCGATGCGGCGGAGGACTCCGTCGACGGCATCCTGGCCTGGTACTCGTTGATTCATCTTCCGCCGCCGGAGTTCGACGGGATGCTCAAGGAGTTTCGAAGGGTGCTGGTCCCGGCCGGGCGGCTGGTCCTGGGCGTCTTCGACGGCGAGGAGGTCGGCGCCTTCGACCACAAGGTCCTGACCGCCTACCGCTGGCCGGTCGACGAGATCTCCGAACGACTCGGCCGGGCCGGTTTTCGCGAGGTGGAACGCCTCCGGCGGCCCGCCACCGACGAGCGACGGCGGCTTGCCGCCGTCGCGGCGATCGCGGTGTGAGAACGCCGAGGGCCGGCCTCCCGTCCGGGGAGACCGGCCCTCGCCCCACTGAGCACCCGCGTACGGGCGGGCGTCAGCACTCAGGCGTTGAGCTTGCCGGCGATCGTGACGACCCGCTCGGCCATGTGGTCGAGCGCGGCGAACTGGGCGTCGCCCAGCGGGGCGTCGTTGCTGCCGCCAGTGACGTGCGAGACGCCGTACGGGTTGCCGTCGGCGAACTTCAGCGGGTCGGTGTAACCCGGGGCGACGACCAGACCCCCGAAGTGGTGGATGGTGTTGTAGAGCGCGAGCAGGGTCGACTCCTGGCCGCCGTGCGCGGTCATGGAGGCGGTGAAGCCGGCGTACACCTTGTTGGCGAGCTGGCCCTGCGCCCACTGCGGACCGAGGGTGTCGAGGAACTGCTTGAGCTGGCTGGCGACGTTGCCGTAGCGGGTGGGCGTGCCGAACAGCACCGCGTCCGCCCAGACGACGTCGTCGGCGGTCGCCTTCGCCTCGTTCTTGGTGGCGTCGAAGTGCTGGCTCCAGGCGGCGTTGGAGGCGATGGCCTCGGCCGGGGCGAGCTCCGGAACCTGACGCAGACGCACCTCGGCGCCAGCCTTCTCGCCAGCCTCGGCGAGGCGCTTGGCCATGGCGTGCAGAGTGCCGGTGGACGAGTAGTAGATGACGGAGAGCTTAGTCATCGGAGGCATCCTTCCCAGAAAGTAGTTGCCGCTGATAAATTTGCGGCCGCAACAATTTCGACACTAGCAGCCGCCTCGCGGCGTCCCAACCTCCTGACCATGCCCAGCTGCGTGACGGAGCACACCACGGAGCCGGGCGCGGGCTGCGGCCGTCCAGCCGATGAAGCGGATTGTTCGCGCCCCTACGATGAGGCGATGGACCCTGCGGGGACGCCACCGGCGGCGCGGTACCACCTGCTCGGGCCGGTCGAGGCGCGCTCAGCCCGCGGGCAATCGCTGGCCCTCGGCACGCCGATGCAGGTACGCCTCCTGGCCGTGCTGATGTCGCAGCCGGGCACCGGCTGGTCCATCGACCAACTCGTCGACGAGCTGTGGCAGGGGCGCCCGCCGAAGACGGCAGCCGGCAACGTGAAGACCTATGTCTGGGCACTGCGCCGCGCGCTGCGCTCCCCGGGCTTCCCCGACCCCGCCATCCTCGCCGGGCCCACCGGCTACCGTCTCGCCCTGGAAGGGCTGACGGTGGACAGCGTGGCCTTCGACGACCTGGCCCAGCGCGGGTATTCCGCGCAGCGGCAGGGTCACTGGTCAGCCGCCCAGGAGTCGTTCGAGGCCGCGTTGGCGCTCTGGCGTGGGGAGCCGTTCGCGGGCCTCCCCGGCTGGGGGGTGTTGCGCTCGGTCCGAACGCGCCTCGAAGAACAGCGGTCCAGCCTGGTGGAGGAGGTCGTGGACCTCAAACTGCGCGCCGGACAGCATCACGAGCTGATCGAACCACTGCGGAGCCAGGTCGACGACGACCCGCTGCGCGAGCGCCCGTGGGGGCAACTGATGGTGGCCCTGGCGCGGACCGGCCGGCGTGCCGACGCGCTGGCCACGTACCGGAAGCTTCGCCATCTCCTCGCCGAGGAGGTGGGAGTCGAGCCCGGTCCCGATCTCCAACAGCTGCACACCCGCATCCTGCGGGCGGAACCGGAGCTGTTGGCCTCCGAACCGCGGCCACCGGAAGGAACCCCGCCGCGAATCGTCCCCCGACAGCTGCCGGCCCCACCGACGTTGTTCACCGGCCGGGCCGGGGAGCTGGCCCGGCTCACCACACTGCTGCTCGATGACCCCCGCTCGGCCGGCACCGTCGTCATCACCGGTACGGGCGGCGTCGGGAAGAGCTGGCTGGCGCTGCGCTGGGCGTACGACAACCGCCATCACTTCCCCGACGGGCAGCTCCACGTCGACCTGGCCGGATTCGGCACCGCGACGCAGGGGGCGTCCCCCTCGGCTGTCGTCGTACGCTCGCTGTTGCCCGCGCTGGGTGTGCGGCTCCTGGAGATCCCAGCGGATCCGGCGGCCCAGTTCGCCCTGTACCGCAGCCTGACCGCGGCCCGACGGCTGCTCGTGCTGCTCGACAACGCCCGCGACGCCGAGCAGGTGCGGCCCCTGCTTCCGGGGTCGACCCGCTGCGGGGTGCTGGTGACGAGTCGCCACACCCTGCCCGGCCTGGTCGCCACCGATGGCGCCCAGCTCCTCGCGCTGGACCTGCCCAGCGACGACGAGGCGCGCCAACTGCTCGTGCGCCGACTGGGTACGCAGCGGGTCACCGCCGAGCCGGCGGCGGTCGACGAGCTGATCGGGCGTACCGCGCGGTTGCCCCTGGCTCTGTCCATCGTGGCCGCGCGGGCCGCCGCCCGGCCCACGTTTGCGCTCCAGGCCGTCGCCGACGACCTGGCGGCGAGCCGGGGCGGGCTCACCGCCCTGGCCACCGACGACGCCGCCACCGATGTGCGCACGGTGCTCTCCTGGTCGTACCGACTGCTCAGCGCGGACGCGGCCCGACTGTTCCGGCAGATCTGTCTGCATCCCGCACCGGACGTCAGCGCCGCCGCGACGGCCAGCCTCGCCGGGGCGCCACCGCACCTGGTGCGGCCGGCGCTCGACGAGTTGGCCCGGGCGAACCTGCTGGCCGAGCAGTCCCCCGACCGCTTCCGCTGTCACGACCTGCTCCGCGCCTACGGGGAGGAGTTGACGCACGCTCTCGACGCTCCGGCCGAGCGTGACGCCGTCCGCAGGCGGATGCTCGACCACTACCTGCGTGCCACTCGTGACGCGGCGAGACGTGTCGACCCGGGCTGGCAGCCGCTCGATGCGCCGCCCCTGCCCACCGACGCGTCACCCTCGGCGTTCGCCGACCACCGGGCCGGGCTGGCCTGGTTCACCATCGAACAGCGGGTGCTGCTGGCCGCCGTCGACGACGCGGTCGCGCACGGTTTCGACGCCCACGCCGGGCAGCTCGCCCAGGCCCTCACTCCCCTGCTCGGGCGGCTCTCGCAGTGGCACGACCTGGCCACCGTGCAGACCATCGCGGTCGCGGTCGCGCGCCGCCACGGTGACCCACGCGCCGAGGCGCTGGCCCACCGGGACCTCGCGCTGGCCCATGTCCAGAACCGCCGGTTCGGTGCGGCCCACCACCACCTCCGGCGCGCCATGGCACGGTACGACCAGGCCGGCGACCGCCCGGGGCAGGTCAGCGCCCATCTCCACCTCGCCTGGCTGTCCGACGTCGAGGGTGACGCCGGAGCGGCCCTGCCGCACGCCAGGCGGGCGCTGGCACTGGCCAGCCACACCGGCGACCGGCTCGGCGAGGCCGCGGCGCTCAACGCGCTCGGCTGGAGCCATGCACGGCTGGACGAGCACGCCCGCGCCATCGCCTACTGCGAGCGGGCGCTCGTGCTCTACGAGGAGGCCGAGGATCGGCTCGGCGCGGCCCACACCTGGGACGGTCTCGGATTCGCCCATCACGGCCTCGGAAAACACCCGAGCGCGGTGGACTGCTACCGGCGCGCGCTCACGCTCTACTCCGAAATCCAGGAACCGTGCGGGAGGGCGGAGACACTCGTCCGCCTCGGCGACACCCATCAGGCGTTGGGCGACCACGACACCTCGGTCGACCTGTGGCGGCAGGCGTTGGTGATCCTCGACCGGATCGGTCATCCACAGGCCGCGGTGCTGTCCGAACGTCTGGCGGCGTACCAGTGAACGCCCCGCGCCGACCGTCCCCGGACCGGCATGGATCCGACGTGGACCGGGCGTCGGCAGGCTGGACGAATGTTGACCACGAAGAGCACCACCCTCCGGCCTCCGCGTGACGCCGACCGTCGACGACGGCGACTTCTCGGCAGCCTCTCGGCCGTCGTCGCGGTCCTCGTCACCCTGACGCTCAACGCTCCACCGTCGCTCGCGGGCACCACACCGACGACCGGCGGTGCCCGGCCGGTCACAGTGGACGTCACCGGTGGTGGGAGCGGGCGCGTCGACTGGCAGGTGTGCCCGGAACAGCCCGACGATCCGGGCACCCGGTGCGGCACCCTGCGCCTGCCGGTCGACTGGTCCCGACCGGGAGGGGAGACCTTCCCCCTGGCGCTGGCCCGGCGTCCCGCCACCGATCCGGCCGCCCGCATCGGCGTCCTGGTCTTCAACCCCGGCGGTCCCGGCCTGTCCGGGGTGGACGTGGCGTTGACGGCCGCCAGCCAGCTCGGGCCGGACGTGCTGCGCCGCTTCGACATCGTCGGCTTCGACCCCCGGGGCACGGTCCGTAGCGCCCCGGTGCGCTGCTCATCGGCGCTGCTGGGCCGGCAACCCTCCCTGACCCCCGTGAACACGGCGGAGTTCGAACGGCTGCGCACCTACAACCGGCAGTTGCGCGACGACTGCCGGGCCAACAGTGGCCCACTCTTCGACCACCTGGACAGTGCGAGCGTCGCGCGCGACACGGACGCCATCCGGGCCGCGCTCGGTGAGCGGCAGCTGAGCTTCTACCAGTGGTCCTACGGCACCCTGATCGGGCAGGCCTACGCCGAGCTGTTCCCCGACCGCGTCCGCGCACTGGTCATGGACAGCGTGATGGACCACAGCCAGGGGGTCCGGGAATACTTCCGCGCCGGCGCGGCCAGTAGCGAGGCGCTGTTCCACGAGTTCGTGACCTGGTGCGAGCGAAACCCTGGCTGCGCGCTGCACGGGCGCGACGTGCCGGCGCTCTACGACCGGCTGATGCGCCGTGCCGATGCCGGCACGCTCGTCGACACGGCCACCGGCACCCCGCTGAGCTGGTTCGAGCTTGGGTTCGCGACCTTCGTCAACTTCTTCGACGCGACCTGGGCCGATCTCGCGACCATGCTGCTCGCGCTGGAGCGGGGCGAGCCGGCCCCACTCGCGTCCCCGATGGTGGCGGTCGACGACGACGAGGAGCTGACCGAGTACGCGCTACCGGTGTTCTGCCAGGACTGGTCGCTGCCGATCGACGGGTTCGCCGACTGGACCCGGTATCTCGACCTGTCCCGCGCCACGGCACCGCACCTGCGCGCCTCCCCGTTGGCCGTCCGCTTCGCCGCTGTCTGCCTGGGCTGGACGGCGACAAACCCCCAACACCGACTGCAGGTCCGGACGAGCGCGCCGCTGCTGGTGCTCAACGGGCGCTTCGACCCGGCCACCCCGTACGACGCCGCCCAGCGGGTGGTGCGCCAGCTCGGCAGCCGGGGCCACCTCCTCACCTACGAGGGGTCGGGCCACGTCAGCTACCCGAGGACCGAGTGCACCCGTCGTCAGGTGGAGCGGTACCTCGTCACCAGAACCACGCCGCCGGCCGGCGCGAGCTGCCCGGCCGCCCCGGTCTGACGCGTCGACAGTGACACGGCGACGCCCCAGCTCACGGTGGGTGTGCGACCGGTCCGACGGCATGTCGGTCAGGTCTGCCACCCGGTGGCCGGGGCGTCGCCGCCGTGACCGTTCCCGGTCAGGAGCCGTCGGCCGGCTGTTGTCCCGGCCAGAACGGCCACTCCTCGAATGACCGGCACCGTCCGTCGTCGGCGAACCGCATGACCCACAGGTCGCGGTACTCCTGGTCGACCGGGTCGCCGTAACGGACCTCCTGGCGCGACACGGCGGTGTCGCCCTCGACCGCGACGATCTCCGTGGTCAGCTGGAACACCTCGTCGGGGCCCTTGCGCTGCTTCTCCCACATGCGGGCGATGGCCGACAGGCCGACGACGGGCGCCCAGTACGGCCCCTGCCGGTAGCTCGCGTCCTCGGTGAAGAGGGTGACCAGCGAGTCCGTGCCCGGGGTCCGCCAGAGCCGCTCGTAGGCGGCAATCCAATCCTCGACGTGCTTCCTGTCCATGGCCCTCACCTTGCCATCCGGGCGGTGACCACCTGGGCAAACTCGCAGGTCGCGGGATGCGAGCCCATCGAGGCGCTGTCCGGCCTCGGCTTCGGACGCCCTTGACATCGAAAGGGGTACCCAGCCACACTCCCGATGCTAATTCGATTTAGCGACCATCGGAGCCCTCAACTCCCGCCACCGCACCAGACCGCGACGAGCGACCACCATAAAGGAGTCTTCGCGCATGAGGGAAACGACCGGAAGACGCAGGCTCCGGCTTGCGATCTCGATTCTCGCGTTCACCGCGCTCGGTGCCGGGGCCGTGATCCCCGCGCCGGCTGCCGCTGTCGGCAGGCCCGCGCCCGTCCCCGGCGCGACAATCAAGGCGGACCGGGATTCACCGACCGGATACACCGTCACGTTCGTCTACCGCAACCCGCACGCCACCCAGGTCCGTCTCGCCGGGGACCTGACCCTGCTCGACGTCGGCACCGGCACCACCCGCTACCAGCCGGAAGAGTGGCGGCCGGGGCGCTACCACGCGGGCGGCACCGAGTTCCTGCGGGACATGACCAGGGACCCGAAGGGAAACTGGTCGGTCTCGCTCCCGCTGCACGCCGGCGGTCTCAGCTACTGGTACCGCGTCTGGGACCCGACGCAGGGCTGGGAGAACAAGCGCATCTGGGACCCGGCCTCGACGAACCCTCGACCGCCGGGCGAATCCTCGTTCCGGGTCCGGAACAACGACGTCCTCGATGCCGTCCACGTGCCGTACGCCAAGAAGCAGAACGACCCGGTGCTGAAGGCTCGTGCGGACTACGAGGTGCCGGTGGCCGACCGCGCGAAGCGGGGAAGCGTCACCTACGTCCCGTACACCACCATCCTGGGCGACAGCGGCCACTACCTCGGCGTCTACCTGCCGGCCAACTACGACGCCAACCGGGCGGAGCCGTACAAGGTCGCGTACCTCGCCCACGGCATCTTCGGTGACGAGACCGACTTCATGGTCCCCGCGAACGTCCCGAACATCCTGGACAACATGACGGCCAGGGGCGAGATCGAGCCGACCGTGGTCGTCACCATGGGCAACCACTTCACGGGCACCAGCCTCGGCTTCGCGTCCTACAACCAGACCAACGCGGCCAACAACCTGGTCCAGACGATCCTGCCCCTCGTCGAGAGCAGCTACAACGTCTCGACCGAGCGCTCCGGGCGGGCCTACGCGGGGTTCTCGTACGGCGGGATGACCGGCGGCGTCGTCATCCGGAACTACCCGACCACCTTCGCGTTCTACGGACACTTCTCGGGTAACCCGTCGCTCACCACGCAGGACTACGACACCATCGCGAACGCGGTCGGGGACGACGGCCTCACCGTGTTCCTCGGCAACGGCGTCTTCGAGGGCAACCTCAACGCCCAGAACGCCATCGCGGACAACTTCCGGGCGCGGGGATACACCGCCGCGACGACCCAGGTTCCCGGCGCGCACGACGGGATGACGGCGGGCCAACTGTTCACGATCTTCGCCCGGGATCACCTGTGGTCGGGGGTCGACTCCGTGTCGGTGACGCCCACGACGGTGAACCTGACGAAGGGCTGGAACTGGGCCAGGCAGTTCACCGCCCAGGTGACGACCAACGCGGGTGTGAACCCGGCGGTGACCTGGTCGGTGCGGGGAGCGACCTCAACCGGCACCGGCATCTCCGCGGAGGGCCTGCTCTCGGTCGCCGCAGCGGAGACCGCGTCGACGCTGACCGTCGTGGCGACGTCGGTGCTCGACCCGACCAGGTCACGCTCTGCCCAGGTCACCCTGACGCCTCCGGGCCCGGGGCGGGTCGAGGTCAGGGCGAAGGCCACGCCGGCCTCGGTCGTCCGCGGTGGCACGTTCACGCTCGCCGTCGACGTCCGGGCCCAGTCGCCGCACCGGAAGGCTCCACAGGTGACCGGCGAGGTTGCCGTCACCTTCGGCGGGGCCACCCGGGTGGTTGCGCTCCGTGGTGGGGCGGCCGTCGTCGAGCTGCCGACCGCCGGGCTGCCCGCAGGGGCGCACCCGGTGCACGTCGCCTACTCCGGTGACCCGGCCCACGCCCCCACCGCTGCGACCCACCAGCAGCTGCGGGTCCGCTAGGCAAGTAGGCAGGGGTGGGCCGGCGACCTCTCGTCGTCGGCCCACCACCGGCTGTCCGTGCGGACTGTCAGCTCACGCCCCGAACCGCCTCGATGATGGTCTCGGCGACCTCGCTCGGCCGAGCCACGGCCATCGCGTGCGACCCGCCGACGACCTCGCGCTGCCCCCGGGGGTTGGCCCGCTCGGCCATGAACCGGTGCGCCTCGGCGGGGATGTTCTTGTCGGCGTCGCCGAACACGAACCAACTGGGCAGCGATCGCCAGGCGGGGTCGCCGGTGAGCTTGTCGCCCAGGCCCTGTTCGGTGATCGGCCGCTGGGTCCGGGCCATCAGCGCGGCCATGTCGTCCGACGCGTCGGCGCAGAACTGGGCGTGGTACTGCTCCTGGCCGATCGCCACCTCGTTCCCACCGGTCGACACCGGGTACTGCACCAGCGTGTCGGCGAGGGTGCTGCCGGGGAACTTCGCGGACAGCGTCATCGCCGACTCACCGGTGTCCGGGGCGAAGGCGTTGACGTACACGAGAGCCCGCACCGAGGTGTCGCCGGCTGCGGCCTGCGTGATCACCATGCCGCCGTACGAGTGACCGACGAGGACGACCGGACCGCCGATCCCCCGCACAACATCCTGCACGTACGCGGCGTCGCCCGCCACGCCGCGCAGCGGGTTCGCGACGGCCACCGAGTCGTACCCGGCGCCCAGCCGCTCGAGCACACCGTTCCAGCTCGCCGACTCGGCGAACGCGCCGTGCACGAGCACGAGCGTGGGCTGTGGATCAGGCATGACAGGTGCCCCCTCACTCCGATGAAGCTGTTACCGCAGGTCGCACTGGTACGCCTGGATACCCGTCACGCGAGTGTGAAACGTCAAGCCCGGCCGGCTCGCCGATGACCCCGACCGCTCGCCAATGACCACCCGGATACACGGGGTCGCCTGCCCACGCGACGGGCCCTATAGTGAGTTTCATTATGAGACTTACTGCGTTCTGGCGGTGGTGGGTCGCCGGCACGACCAGCCAACTCGGCTCGGCGGTCGGCGCGCTGGCGCTACCGCTGACCGCGCTGAGCGTGCTGCACGCGTCGGCCTTCGAAATGGGCCTGGTCACGGCGGCGAGCTATCTGGCGTACCTCCTGATCAGCCTGCCGGCGGGCGTGATCGTGCAGCGTCTGCCGCTGCGCGGCATGCAGGTCACCCTGGATCTGGTCCGGGCCCTCACCATCGCATCGGTCCCCCTGGCCTGGTGGTTCGACCTGCTCACGGTGGCCCAACTGATCGCGGTCGCCCTGGTGGTGAGCTTCGCCAACGTGCTGTTCGACGTGGCGAACCAGACCTTCCTGCCGGAGATCGTGCCGGCCGCCCAGTTGCAGGCCCGCAACAGCCTCACCTCCGGCACGCACGCCGCCAACGCGCTGGGCGGGCCGTCCCTGGGCGGCCTCGCGGTGCAGGTGCTGGGTGCGGTGCCGACGCTCTTCGTGGACGCCGTCAGCTATCTGCTCTCCGCCGCGCTGCTGCGCACCCTTCCGGCCCGGCGGGTGCAGCGACCGGCCGAGCGGCCACCGATGGTCACGATGATCCGCGAGGGATGGCACTTCGTGCTGCGGCACCCGATCATGCGACCGGCCATGTGGGACGCCACCGCGACGAACTTCGTCAACGGCGCCATGCTGGCCCTGTTCCCGTTCTACCTGATGCGTGAGCTGCACGCGTCGCCGCTCATGGTCGGACTGCTGATCGCCACCGACGGCCTCGGCACGCTCATCGGCGCGGCGCTGACGACCCGCTTCACCAACCGTTTCGGCACCGCCCGCGGCCTCATCATCGCGGCCTTCGTCGGCGTGGCCGGCGCGCTCATCATCCCGCTGGGCACCGGCACCGCCGCGTTCCTGGCCTTCACCGTCGGGAACCTCATCTTCGCGAGTTCCACTGTGGTGCTCAGCGTGACCACCCGTACGTACCGGATGATCGCCAGCCCGCCGGAGCTGCTGTCCCGGGTGATCGCCACGGTCAAGTTCGTCTCCTGGGGCGCCATCCCGGTCGGCGGCCTGCTGGCCGGCGTCCTGGCCGGGCCACTCGGCGCCCGTACCACCCTGCTGATCTTCGGGGCGCTCACCGTGCTGTCCCCGATCATCTACCTGTCGACGCCGATCCGGCGACTGCGTGACCTGCCGCTCGACGCCACGCCGACACCCACCGAGGCACGGGTGTGAACCAGGCGGATGCGGTGCCGATCTGCCCACCTCACCCACCGGACATCGACAGGAGGTGTAGCCCTCGATCCTGCGGGGCAAGAACCCGCCATGGAGGGAACGGCAGGGCGCGCGGGGCATCCGCTCGGCCAGCAGCACCGGACCGGTGACCCGGGGCAGGTACGGCCGGCGATCCCACTGACGGCGGTCCGCGTCTGATGCGGCTGCGGCACAGCCTCCCTCCGGTGGCGCTCGGCGCGGTGGCGCTCGGCGCGGCCCTGGGTGCCGACCCCGCTCACGCCGACACCCCATCGCCGTCGCGGCTCCCGCTGGTGGAGGTCGCCACCTCGCCGGAGGCCGTCAGGGTTTCGGTGGCCGACGTGGTCGAGGTGCAGCTGACCGTCCCCCTGCCCCTGCCGACCGCTGTCGTCTCGCTACCCGTGCCGCTACCGTCGACGGACCCGCTGCCCCTGCCGTCGGAGGTGCCGGTGCCCCTGCCGTCGGCGGTTCCGGTGCCGACGCCGTCGACCAGCCCCTCCACCGCCCGGCCAGGTCGGCCGGCAGACACCCCACCCTCGTCGCCTACGGCCACACCCGCACCATCCGCCTCGGCGTCCCCGAAGCCACGGGCCGACTCGCAGCCATCGCCGACACGTGTGCCGGCAACGGTGTCCCAGGGCGGCACGTCCGACGGCCAGGCGTCGCGGCAGGCGAGGAAGACGGTGCCCGCCGTCACCGGACAGCGGCCCGACCCGCCCGCCCGGCCCGCACCAGGGCCACCGGCGTTCGTCCTGGCGCTCGCGTCCGCACCGACCGGCGTCGGTGCCGGCGGCGCCGATCCACCCACCTCGACGGCCGAAGGTGTGCCGCCCACCTCGCCTCTGCGCGCAGGGCGCACCGTCACCGCCGTCGACATGCGCGCCACCAGCCGACCCGTCGAGCGGGGCCCTCCCCCGCCCCGACAACTCCTGATCACCCACTCGCGTCCACGACGTTGATCAGGAGAGGTTCATGGAAATCGCCGTTATCTGGATCCCCGCCGACATCGAGCCGTCAGAGCCCGTCGTCGCGAGGTGCCTCAGTCACCTCCGCCGAAACTCCTACCGATTCGCAGGAGTCATGCGGGCCCCTTGGGAGACCATCGAACAGTCGATGATCGACGGAGAGGTGGATGTCGTCGTCATCGCCGACTTCGCCCACCTCCCGCCGGACCGGTCCCCCCGGATCGAGCTGGCCAGCGCTCTCGACGTCGACGAGGACCGAACGGTTCCGGATTCACCGCTCAACTGACACCACGAAGCGCCCCGTCCGTCGCGGACGGGGCGCTTCGTCGACCTGACGAGAGCGCGAGGCCGGGGAAGACGAGGGCGCCGGCCGGGTCCGCGGTGCTGCTGGTCGACATCACCCGGGTCAGGGCGCTGTCGCGGACGTGTGGATCAGGCCGCGACGGCTGCCCGTACGTCGTCGTCGGCGGCGCGCAGCCGAGCGGCGGCCTCCTCGGCGGTGCAGTTGGCCAGCAGCAGCACGATGGCCGTCTTGGCGTGCCCGTGCGCCGCCGCGAGCGCCCGAGCGGCCGTGTCGAGATCGGTGTCGGCGGCGTCGGCGACGATCCGGCGCGCCCGGTCGACGAGCTTCTCGTTGGTGGCGTTCATGTCCACCATCAGATTGCCGTAGACCTTGCCGAGCCGGGCCATCGTGGCGGTCGAGAGCATGTTGCAGACCAGCTTCTCGGCGGTGCCGGCCTTGAGCCGGGTGGAGCCGGTCAGCACCTCGGGACCGGTGGGCACCTCGATGGCGACGTCGGCGTGACGGCTGGTCACCGCGCCGGTGTTGCAGGCCACCGAGACGGTCGCCGCGCCACGCGCGCGGGCATGGTCCAACCCACCGACCACGTACGGGGTACGGCCGCTGGCCGCGAGCCCGACCACCGTGTCGCGGGCGGTCAGGCCGACGGCGTCGAGGTCGGAGACGGCGCGGGCCGGGTCGTCCTCAGCGCCCTCCACGGCGACACCGAAGGCTCGCGCCCCGCCGGCGAGCAGACCGATGACCCGCTCGGGCGTCGTACCGAAGGTGGGTGGGATCTCGACGGCGTCGAGCATGCCGATCCGGCCGCTGGTGCCCGCGCCGAGGTAGATCAGCCGTCCGCCCTGACGGAGCGAGGCCACGATGACGTCGACGGCGGCGGCGATGTCCGGCACGGCCCGGCGGACGGCGGCGGCGACGGTCTGGTCCTCGTCGTTCATCGCGAGAAGCAACTCGGTGGGAGACATCCGGTCGAGGTCGCCGGTCTTGTCGTTGCGGGTCTCGGTGCCGAGGGTGCTGAGGTCCACGGGGTGCTCGTTCCTCTCGCTGGTCTGCAGTCGCCGGCCGGCGGGGAGAGGCCCGGTCGCCCGGCGGTGGCTCGCCGTCGAGCGCGTCTCGCGACCCGCCGCCGCGGCCGAACCGAGAGCGTTGCTGCGAACAGTCCCCGTATCAGCAGGCTGAAACCACAGCGTAACCAGCCCGGACGGGCGGTGGCAAAAAGTTTCGAGTTAGGCTGGCTCAACGTCACTTATTGACAACCGCTGGTTGGGAGCGAGCCGTGCGTCAACTCGACCTCGTCGTGATCGTGCTGTACCTCGTGGTGATCGCCTTCGTCGGACTACGCCTGTCCGGTAAACAGAAGTCCGCCAAGGACTACTTCGTGGGCGAGGGTCGGCTGCCCTGGTGGACCGTCTCGTTCTCGGTGGTTGCCACCGAGACCAGCGTCCTGACCGTGATCAGTGTTCCCGGCGGCGCCTACAGCGGTCAGGGCTTCGGCAACGTCGAGCTGGCCCTGGGTTACGTGATCGGTCGGGTCGTGGTGGCCGCGGTGCTCATCCCGCTCTACAAGCGGGGTGGGTTCGTCAGCGCCTACCAGTACCTCGGTGAGCGGTTTGGCCTGAAACTTCAAGGGCTGGCGTCGGTGACGTTCGTCTTCACCCGCCTGCTGGCCGAGGGTGTGCGGCTGTTCGCCTCGGCCATCCCCATCAAGCTTCTTCTCGACGAGTTCGGGCTGAATGTCGGCTATCAGGCCATCATCATCGTTCTGACGCTCATCACGGTGGTCTACACCTACCTCGGTGGCATCAAGGCGGTCATCTGGACCGACGCTATCCAGATGGGGCTGTACCTGGGCGGGGCGATCCTCGCCATCGCGGTGCTCAGCCACGCCGTCGGCTTCGACGGCTACTCGCAGGCACTGGACGCCGGCAAGTTCCAGCTCTTCGACACCAACTTCAACCTCGCGCACGTGCTCACCAGCCCGTTCGCCCTGCCGACCGCCATCATCGGCGGCGCGATCTTCGCGATGGCCAGCCACGGCTCGGACCAGCTGATCGTGCAGCGCATCCTGTCCACCCGCACCCTGCGCGAGGGACAGCAGGCGATGATCTCGTCGGGCATCTTCGTGGTGATCCAGTTCGCGGCGTTCTCCCTGGTCGGCGCGCTGCTGTGGTCGTACAACAAGGGTCAGACCTTCAAGGAGCTCGGCCTGGCCAGCAGCGACAACCTCTACCCGAGCTTCATCCTGCACGCCCTGCCGGTGGGCATCTCGGGTCTGCTGGTGGCGGGCATCCTCGGCGCGGCGATGGGCTCCTTGTCGTCGGCGTTGAACTCGATGTCGAACTCCACGGTCGCCGACTTCATCCACAGCTTCTTCCGCACGGTGCCGTCCGACGACACGATGCTCCGGCTCGCCCGGGTGATGACCCTGGTCTGGGCGGTGCTGATGGCGATCTTCGCCTGCGCGTTCAGCTCCAGCACCGGAAACGTCTACCTGACCGGTCTGACGATCGCCGGCTACACCTACGGGGCGCTGCTCGGGGCCTTCCTGCTCGGCCGCCTCGTCAAGCGGGCCAACCAGGTCGACGCGGTGATCGCCTTCCTGGTCACCGTGGCGGTGATGACCTACATCGTCCGTTACGTCAAGATCGACGTGACGACGGCCGGCACCACCACCGCCACCGCCATCGCCGCGCAGTGGCTGGTCCCGATCGGCGTCCTGATCACCCTGGTCGTCGGCGCGGTGGCCAGCCGGTTCCACCCGGCCCCGGAGACTCCGTACGACCATGGACGTACCGACGAGGTCGACGACGACGCGGCGGCGGCGCCAGCCGGCCGGGCGTGAAGGAGGACGTGATGCGCGTGATCGGCCTGATGTCCGGAACCTCCTACGACGGTATCGAAGCCGCTGCGGCCGAGTTCGAGCTGAGCGGCGACACCCTGCGGATGCGACCGCTGGGCCGGCTCAGTCACCCCTACTCCGACGAGCTGCGCACGCGGATCGCCGCGGCCCTGCCGCCCGCGGCGACCACCACCGAGGCGATCTGCGTGCTGGACACCGGCATCGGTCAGGCCTTCGCCCAGGCCGGCGCGCGGGCCCTCGCCCAACTGTGCGACGGCGACGCCGACCTGGTCGTCTCGCACGGGCAGACGATGCACCACTGGGTCGAGGCGGGCACGGTCCGGGGCACTCTCCAGCTGGGTCAGCCGGCCTGGATAGCGGAGGCCACCGGCCTTCCGGTCGTGGCCGACCTGCGCAGTCGCGACGTGGCCGCCGGCGGCCAGGGCGCCCCCCTGGTCGCCCTCTTCGACACACTGCTGCTGGGTGGTCTACCCGGCGTACCGGCCGCGCTGAACCTGGGCGGCATCGCCAACATCACGGTCGTCGCGCCGGACGCGGACCCACTCGCCTTCGACACCGGCCCGGCCAACGCACTCCTCGACGCCGCCGCCCGCCACTTCAGCGGGGGCACCGAGGAGTACGACACCGACGGGCGCGGGGCCGCCGCCGGACAGGTGAACCCGGACCTGCTGCGGCGGCTGCTCGACGAGCCGTACTACCGGCTGCCCGGCCCGAAGAGCACCGGGAAGGAGCTGTTCCACCTGCCGTACCTGATGGCCGCCCTCGCCGACGCGCCCACACCGGACCCGCAGGACGTGCTGGCCACGCTCACCCGGCTGACGGCGGTCACAGTGGCCGGCGCCTGCCGCGACCACAGCGTCACCCGGCTCGTCGTCTCCGGCGGCGGCGCACACAACCCGACCCTGATGCGCATGCTCGCCGACGAGCTGCCCGGCGTGGCGCTGTCCGCCAGCGACGACCTGGGCGTCACGTCGGACGCCAAGGAGGCGCTGGCCTTCGCGCTGCTGGGCTACCTGACCGTGCACGGGCTGCCGGGCACCCTGCCCTCGGGCACCGGCGCGCGGCGCGCCTCGGTGCTCGGCAGCATCACCCCCGGCCGGCAGCCGCTGCGGCTGCCGGCTCCGGCCAGCACCGCGCCCGCCCGGTTGCTTGTCGTCGCGTCTCCGGTGGCCGACTGACCATCCCTTCTCGGAGGATCCGCCCATGAGCACCGTCGTACCCGTGCCGCCGACGACCGCGGCCGGCGCTCGCGCCCGCGAGGTCGCCGAGCTGCTGCGCTCGCGCCTCGACGATCCGAGCCGGGCCAGCGCCGAGCTGCCCCGGAGGCTGGCGGCGGCACACGACGCCTCGCCGTACCTGTTCGAGCCGCAGGCCGTGGTCCGCGCCGCCTCGGCCGCCGAGGTGGGGGCGCTGATGGCCGGCGCCCGCGAGGCCGGCGTGCCACTGACCCTGCGCGGCGGCGGCACCAGCCTGGCCGGGCAGGCCGGCGGCGCAGGCGTGCTCGTCGACGTCCGCACCGACTGGCGGCACGCCGAGGTCCTCGACGACGGCCGCCGCATCCGGCTCCAGCCGGGCCTGACGATCCGGCAGGCCAACGCCCGGTTGGCCCGCTACCGACGCCGGCTCGGCCCGGACCCGGCCAGCGAGGCCGCCTGCACGGTGGGCGGCATGGTGGCGAACAACTCCAGCGGGATGACCTGCGGCACCACCGACAACGCGTACCGCACCATGGAGTCGCTGCGCTTCGTGCTCCCGTCCGGCACCGTCGTCGACTCCGGCGCTCGCGACGCCGACGACCGGCTGCGGGCCGACGAGCCCGAGCTGCACGCCGGGCTGCTGCGCCTGCGCGACCGGGTGCGCTCGACGCCGGGGTCGCGCGCCACCATCGAGCGGCTGTTCGCCATGAAGAACACCATGGGGTACGGGCTGAACTCGCTGCTCGACCACAGCACCCCGGTCGAGATGCTCGCCCACCTGATGATCGGCAGCGAGGGCACTCTCGGCTTCGTGGCCGAGGCCGTCTTCCGTACCGTCGAGATCCACGACCACGCCGCCACCGGCCTGCTGATCCTGCCCGGTCTCACCGACGCCACCGACGCGCTGCCGGCCCTGCTCGCCGCCGGCGCCCGTACCGCCGAGCTGCTCGACGCGGCCGCGCTGCGGGTCAGCCAGCGCGACCCGGGCGCGAGCGCGGCCCTGCGCGGGCTGACGGTCACCGGGCACGCCGCGCTGCTGGTGGAGTTCGCCGAGGACAGCGCGGAGCGGCTGGCCGCGACGCTCGCCGACGCTCAGCCCGTGCTCGACCGGCTGCCGGCCGTCACCGGCACCGAGCTGACCCGCGACCCCCGCGAACGGGCCAACCTCTGGCACTTGCGCAAGGGCCTCTACACCGCCGTCGCCGGGGCCCGCCCGCCCGGCACCACGGCCCTGCTGGAGGACGTCGCAGTGCCGATGCCACGCCTGACCGGCACCTGCGACGGGCTGATCCGCCTGTTCGACAGGCACGGCTACCCGGACGCGGTGATCTTCGGACACGCCCGGGACGGCAACCTGCACTTCATGCTGACGCAGTCCTTCGACAGCCCCGCCGAGATCGACCGCTACGCCCGGTTCACCGACGACATGGTCGACCTGGTGCTCGCCGAGGGCGGGACACTCAAGGCGGAGCACGGCACCGGTCGGGCGATGGCGCCCTTCGTCCGCCGGCAGTACGGCGACGAACTGTACGACGTGATGCGCGAACTCAAGCGGCTGTGCGACCCGAGCGGCCTGCTCAACCCCGGTGTGCTGCTCAACGACGACCCGACCGTGCACCTGCGGCAGCTCAAGGCCGTCCCGACCGTCGACCCCGAGCTGGACGCCTGCGTCGAGTGTGGCTACTGCGAGCCGGTCTGCCCCACCGCCGACGTGACCACCACGCCCCGGCAGCGCATCGTGCTGCAACGACAGATCGCCCTCGCCACCGCGGCCGGTGACGAGGAGCGCCGCCGGGAGCTGACCACCGACTACGCGTACGCCGCGGTGGACAGCTGTGCCGCCGACAGCCTCTGCGTCACCGCCTGCCCGGTCGGCATCGACACCGGGGCGGCGATGAAACGGCTGCGCGCCGAGCGGCACAGCCCTCGCGCCCAGCGCACCGCCCGCACCGCCGCGAAGCACTGGCGGGCCGCCGTGACGGGCGTCCGGGTGGGGCTGACCGCCGCGCACGCCGTGCCGACACCGGTGACCCGCGCCGCCACCGGGATGATCCGTGGGCTCGGCGCCACCGAGCTGATGCCATTGTGGACAGACGACATGCCGCGGGCCGGCGCTCCCCGGCCCACCCCGCGCAGCGCGCCGGACGCCCAGGCGGTGTTCTTCGCAGCCTGCGTCGGCAGTCTCTTCGCCCCCGAGGACGGCTCGTCCGGCGGTGCGGCGGCGGCGTTCCTGCGCCTCTGCGAACTGGCGGGGGTGCCGCTCGTCGTACCGACCGGCGCGGCCGGCCTGTGCTGCGGAACCCCGTGGCAGTCCAAGGGTTACCCCGCCGGCCACCGCGAGATGGCGCAGCGGACCCTGGAAGCGCTCTGGACGGCCAGTGACGCGGGTCGCCTGCCCGTCGTGTGCGACGCGTCATCGTGCACGCACGGGTTGACGCAGCTGACCGCCGCGCTGGCCGAGAAGGACCAGGCACGCTACGGCGCGCTGCGCTTCGTCGACAGCGTGACCTTCACCGCCGAACACCTCCTGCCGGCGCTGCCGCAGCCCCGACGACTGGGCTCGCTGGCGCTGCACCCCACCTGCTCCACCGTGCACCTGGGCGGCATCGACGACCTGCGCGCGGTGGCCGGGGCGGTCGCCGACACCGTCACCGTGCCGGACAGTTGGGGGTGCTGCGCCTTCGCCGGCGACCGGGGGCTGCTGCACCCCGACGTCACGGCCGGGGCCACCGCGGCGCAGGCGGCCGAGATCAATCAGCGCGACTTCGACGCGTACGCCTCCTGCAACCGCACCTGCGAGATGGGCATGAGCCGGGCCACCGGCCAGCCGTACCGGCATGTGCTCGAGGTGCTGGTCGAGGCGCTCGAGCCGCTGGCGTAACCGGCGGTCACCAGCGCGCCGCCCGCCGCGGATCTGCGGCGGGCGGCGAGGTTGGTGCGTGATCTCAGGAGAGGGCGATGTCGCGGTAGTAGTAGCGAAGGATCGCCTGGTAGGTCCTGCCCTCGTTGGCGAGGTCACGCGAGCCGTACTGCGACATCCAGTCCCCGTCCACCCAGCCACCGCACGCGGTGGTCGTCGCACAGTAGTGCGCCCGCAGGATGTTGCCGCTCCGGGTCATCCGGGCCGACCAGGTCCGGTCCACCGCGGCGGACGTCGACGACTGCGCCGACGACGGCCGGTAGACCTGGTCGCCGGTGTCGTCACGGACGTCGTAGCACTGGCCACCGGGCGTCTTGCGGGTCGAGTGCAACGCCCAGTACCAGGCGTAGCTCTTGACGGCCATCGCACCGGCGTCAAGCGAGGCGGCCGGCCAGCTCGTGATCCACTCGTTCGGCAGCACGTTCTTGACGTACGTCTTGAACTCGACCCGATCGACTCGCCCGAGACCGACCCGGTAGACGAGGATGCTGCTCGGCAGCTTGCTGTTGGTGCCGTCGGTGTTACAGCCCGTCGGCCCGCTCAGCAACTCGTGCGAGGCGTTGTTGTTCTTCAGCGTGGCGTTGAGGTTGCCTTTCGCGCCGGCCGCGAAGTCCTGGCTCGCACCAGCGAAGTTGCTGTTGAAGTAGACCCGCACGGTCTTGCCGGTGCGGTTCCACACCGATGCCGCGTTGTTCTTCACGCACAGGCCCTTGCCGCTGCCGGAGCCCTTGAAGTCGTAACAGGTCGGCTGGGTCGTGCCGTAGTCGTCCAGAGAGTCGGTGAAGTCGGAGACCGAGCCGGCCTGGTTGCTGTTGTAGAAGTAGCAGAACTCACCGCTGTCGCAGGTTCCGTCCCGTGCGGCCGCCGCTGCCGGCGAGGCGACACTCAGGATCGAGGTGGACATGGCGAGGACGGCGCCGAGGACGGCGAGACCCTTGCGAAGCTGCACGGCGTCCTACCTCTCGTTGTAGCCCTGCGAGTTCCAGAACGCGGTCGGGTCGGCGTTGTCCAGGGTGGGATCGCCGACGCTGACGGCCGCGTGGGTCTGGCGGCCCGCCCGGACCTCGACGTGGGTGTGCGCGCCCGAGCTGGAGGACACCCCGTGCCACGACTCGTCGGCGATGATCTCGCCCTTGCTGATGGCGTCGCCCACGCCCACCCCGGACCTCGGCGCGGTGTGCAGGTAGATCACCGTCTTGTTGAGCGAGGAGTTGTAGACGGAGATCGTGGACAGGCCGCCGCTACCGGTGTTGCCCCGCGCGACGTAGGTGACCGTTCCGGAGACCAGGGCGCGCACGTCCGAGCCGACGCTGCGGGCGATGTCGATGCCCTCGTGCCGGCCGGGCGTGGTGGTGTACCCGTCGAAGGCGCACGTGACCACGCCGCCGCTGGCCTGGTAGAGGGCGTACGACAGGTTCGTGCGCGCCGACGGCGAGAACTGGTGTGAGGCGTTGTTGTTCTTCAGCGTGGCGTTGAGGTTCCCCTTCGCGCCGGCCGCGAAGTCCTGGTAGGAACCGGCGTAGCCGCTGTTGTAGTAGACGCGCACGGTCTTGGTGCTGCGGTTCCAGACCGAGGCGGCCTCGTTCTTGATGCACAGGCCCTTGCCGGCGCCGGCGCCCTTGAAGTCGTAGCACGAGGGCTGCTCGGTGCCGTAGTCGTCGAGCGAGCCGGTGAAGTCCGAGATCGATCCGGCGTTGCCGCTGTTGTAGTAGTAGCAGAACTCGCCACTGTCGCAGACCCCGTCCCGGGCCGCCGCCGACGCGGGCGATGCGACGCTGAGGATCGAGGTGGTCGCGGCCAGCGCGACGCTGACGGCGGCGAGGCTCTTACGGACGTTCATGGTGTCCTTTCCGAAACGGTGAGAGGGTGCGGGTCACTGCCCGCGCTGGTACTGCTCCCAGGTCTTGATCGGGACCCGGGGGCCGTCGTCCGGTCCCTGGTTGGCAAGGCCGTTCATGCCCAGGTAGTAGTCGCCCACCTGGTGCTGCGCCTGGCTGGACAGGTCGGTGTCGTTGATCGCCGTGGCGTGGATGTGCCACGGCCAGTCGCCCTGACCCGGGTTACGGACCCAGGCGGCGAAGCCGACCTGACGCAGGGCCCTGGCGACGGCGGTACGCCTGGCCGCGGTCATGCCGGTGACCGCGATGTCCACCACACCCCCGCCGTCGTGCGTACCAGCCGAGGTGGGGTCGCCCCCGGGGTTGTAGGAGCCCTGGTCGAGCACCAGGGAGTAGCCGAGCAGCCGCTGCGCCTCGGCCAGCATGGCCTGGGTGCGGGCGTTGACGACGTACCCGTCGCGCGGGACCTTCGCGCCCGGGCCGATCGTGTTGCCGACTGTGTAACGGTTCAGCCCGAGCTTCGTCAGTGACGTCGTGCCGGGTAGCCCGTTCGCGGCCAGCCCGGTGTAGCCGAGTGAGCGTTGGTACGCCGCGTACGCCGAGACGGTGACGGTGCCGAAGTAGCCGTCGACCCACTGTGCGGTCAGCAGGCCCTGAGCCTGGAGCGCCTGCTCGACGGCGAGCACGGAGTTCTTCGCGCCCGGGGTCAGTGTGTTGTCGGCGCGGCGGGGGTCGATCTGGGCGGCCAGGACGGTGGCCTCCATGTCCACGACCGGCCGCGCGGCCGTGGTGACGGGTCGCTGCGCTGTGGCGCCGGATGTCGCGGCTCCGGCGTGGGCCGGGACGCCGACGGCCACGCAGAGCGCGGCGAGCCCGACGGACAACCAGGGACGGCGCACTGTCGATCCTCCTCGCAGTTGGTGAGTCGTTCGGAACGGACATCACCTTGCGAGATTTGGCCTGCTGTTCGGTACCCCTGCTGTGCTGTCAGATCCGTCAGGCCGTCACCGACCTCGATGGACGTGGTGTTGTCAGATTCGGTGGCGTCCGGGCTGACATCAGTCGATCGCACGCCGGCACCGGCCGGGGCGACCGGGAGCGCGTTCAGGCGGTGACGGTGACCATGAAGTACACCGGCCGGCGGGTGGGAAAATACTCCTGGCCGTTCTCGTCGACCATCTTCCAGCTCACCCAGCACTTTCCGGGGCGGCTGGGCGCGGTGACCTCGACACTGATCATCACCTGCTCGTCCGGTGGTGTGTCACCGATCGCCACCCGATCCGGCACCTGGCAACCGTCGGCGTCGGCGGTCGGGTTGGTCCGCGCCAGGAAACGGTTGTGCCAGGCCACCTTCCCCACGTTCTTGAGCGCCCACACCTTGACGAACTGGGAGTTCACCCGCACCCGGGTGCCGTCGGGGATGGTGACGTCGGCGATGAACTTGCTCGAGTCGCCGGGGATCAGCGAGTCCGAGAACGCGGAGGGCGACGGCGACGGCGTGGACGACGCCGCCACGGTGCCGGGGGCGTCCCGGGACGACCGGCCGCGGACGACGACGCCCAGCACGGCGACCATCGCCACCACCAGGGCCACAGCGGCGGCGGCGAGCCACGGCAGCCGGCGCCGAGCTCCCCTCGCGACGTCCTGGTCGGTGGTTGGGTGGCCCCGCAGCGGGTTCTGCCGCTCGGGCGACGGCACGGGAACCACAGACGCGACGGGCCCGGTCGCCTCCGGGGCGGCATCGCCGTCCTCCGAGCCGGGATCGGACGCGGGACGCTGCGCGTCCTCCCAGCGACGCCGCCACTGGGCCTCGTCCGCGTCGCAGGCCCGGACGAACTCCCGGACCGTTTCCCAGGAGGGGAACCTGGTGCCGGCGGCGGCCTCGTGCAACGTGGTGTGCGAGATCCGGCCCGAGCGCCCGGCCATCTTCCGGAACGACGGGTCACCCACGCTGGTCCGTAGGGTCCGAAGCTGCTCGGCGAACCTCTCGGTCGCCTGTCTGACCTGAAGCGACTGGGCGGCGGCACGCTGGTCCTTCATCACTCCCCCATGTCAGACGACGTCGTCAGGCGCTGTCAGAGCGTGCCAGAGGGTACCGATCGGGACAAGGCCGCCATCGATGCGGTGCATCGACGACGCCGGGCTCGACGATCCCGGTGCACTGCCGGCGCCCCGCCAGGCTCTTTCAGGCGACCTTGGGCGTGGCGCGCATACCCACGTAGCAGACCTGAGTGCCGTTGGTGAGGGTGGAGAAGACCACAGGCATGTAGTCCTCACTGAAGGACGGTCCCGCGCCGGAGGCGGCGAAGACCGTTGCGGTGACCGGTTGCAGGTCCATCTCCAGAGGTGGGGACATGTCCACCATGTCGTCGACGAATTCGTAACGCAGGTGCGGCGAGCCGTCGTCGGTGCGGGAGACCGTGAGGACGACGCCCTCGCGCCGGTACGTGCCGAGCAGCGGTTCGAGGTCGATCGACTGCGGCACGGTGGCCGGGGCGAACGGCGCGGGCATTGTGACGTCGGCGAGTTCGGCGAGCAGGTCGCGGAACAGGTCGGCGTAGAGCAGGCGGGCCGCCCCGCCGTTGGTCATCAGGACCAGCGCGAGGTTCGCGTGCGGGACGACACGCAGGTAGGCGTACTGGCCGATGGCCGCGCCGTCGTGGCCGTAGCCGGGGACGCCGTCCCAGTCGTAGAGCGTCCAACCCAGACCCCACCCGTCGGCGCTCACCGTCCACTTGTCGGGTACGTCGACAGCTCGGTGTCGCATCGCGGCCACAGCATCGGTGGACAGCACACGGGTGCCGTCGGGCGCGAGGCCGCCGTCGAGGTGCATCCGGGCGAAGCGAGCCATGTCGGCGGCGGAGACGATGACCCTGCCCGCCGGACCGATGGAGCGGGGCATCAGGTCCCAGGACGGGGCCGGGTCGGGATAGCCGCCGGATCCGCCCAGGTGGCTCATGGCGACGCGGAAGCGCAGGGCCTCCTCGGGCAGGGTCATCGAGCGTTCCAGGCCGAGCGGCTCGAACAGCAGGCTCTTGAGGGCCTGGTCCCAGGTCAGACCGGTGAGCTTCTCGATGACGCGACCCAGGACGATGTAACCGAGCCCGCCGTACGAGATGGCAGTGCCGGGCGGGCAGTCCAGCGCCACCCGTCGAGCGGCGTTGACGTATCGGGCGAGGCAGTCGTCACCCCGGCCACCGTCGAAGTTGAAGTCGTTCGTCACGCCGCCGGTGTGGGACAGCAACTGCCGAATGGTGATCGTCCTGGTCGCCTCCGGATCCGGGGTGGCGAACTCCGGCAGCACGTCCACGACCGGCGCGTGCAGGTCCAGCTTCCCCTCGTCGGCGAGCCGCATGATGAGCGTTGCGGTGTAGACCTTCGCGATCGAGCCGGACAGGAACACCGAGTCCGGGGTGACCGCCACGCCGGTGCCCCGGTGCAGCACACCACTAGCCAGCTCGTGGACCCGCCCGTCGAGCAGCACGGCCAGGCTCGCGCCGGGGACGTGGTGCGTGTGGCGCAGCTCGTCGAATCGCCGCTGCCAGCGGTCGACGTCGAATCGGCGGCTGCTCGCCCCCCGTACAGACGCGGGGTGCGGGTCGTTGTCGGCGTTCCGGCTCAGCGTCTCGGTCATGGTGCTCTCCCTCGGTCCATCAGGCTCCGATACGGCACGTGCCGTGTCGCTTGGATCGCGCTCAGTTTGACCACGCCCCAGTGAATTGTCAACGGCACGTGCCGTGCCGCTACAGTGGTGGCATGACCGACGACCGCCGCACCAGGGCCGCCGACCGGACCAACGCGATCATGCGTACGACGCTGGAGTTGGCGCAGGAAATTGGTTACGCCAAACTGAGCATCGAAGGGGTCGCGGCCCGCTCCGGCGTCGGCAAGCACACGATCTACCGGCGCTGGCCCTCCAAAGGCGCCCTGTTCCTGGACGCGGTGCTCACCTCGGGCGAACCCGCACTCGACTATCCCGACACCGGCGACATCGCGGCCGACCTGCGCCAACAGATCCACGCGGCGGTCGACCTCCTGGGCCAGCCGCCACTGGGCCCTCTCTACCGGGCCCTGATCGGCGAGGCCCAGCACGATCCGATGGTCGCCGCCGCCCTCAACGAACGATTCATCCGCCCGCAGGCCGACCGGACCGTCGCCCGGCTGCGCAGCGCACAGCAGCGGGGGCAGATCTCACCCGACTTCGACCTGGCCGTGGCCATGGCGATCCTGTCCGGCCCGCTCTACTTCCAGTTCCTCATCACGCAGGAACCGCTGACCCATGAGTACGTCGATCGCGTGCTCACCGCTCTGCTCGTGGGGATGACGCCACGGACCTAGCGCCGCGCCGGGCCCGCCGGGACGGTGGTCCCGGCGGGCCCGGCGTCACGGGCAGGGTGTCCGCGCGCAGACGTCGATGACCGTGCCGGTGAGCAGGAAGACCGCCTTCTGTTTCTGGGCTCCGGCCTGGGCGCGGGGGAACTCGTGTGGATCGTCGCCGTACTCCGGCCCGGCCGGGGCGAGGTTGGTCGGTGGTGGCGCGTACGCGGCGCCGCTGTTCCAGACGACCATCGCCGAACCGGTGTACGGGTAGCGGCGGATCGGCGTGATGCCCCAGTACGGCCGGACGTCCAGTGACCAGCCGTCGGCGAGCGCGGGGGTGTGCAGGCGCGCGCCGATGGTGCGCGCCTGCACCTCCGCCGCGGCGGGCGAGACCTGCTGGTCGGCGAAGGCCACGTGCATGAGCACCTGGTGCGCCGGGGTACGCGGCAGCGGCCGGTCGGTCATGTGCTGGGCGTACCCGTTGGCCTCGGACCGGTCCCACAACATCTGCAGCAGCGCGAGGACCAACTGTTGGTCGACCTTGTCCGGGTAGTAGCCGTCCAGCACCGTCTGGAACGGTGCGAAGTCCACGCTGCGTTGCAGCAGTGTGGAGTAGTTCATCGCCGGTACGCCGAGCACCGACCGGGTCCAGTCCTGGGCGATGGCGGTGAGGGCACCTCCGTTGATGCCGCCCTGGCTGTTGCCGTCGTAGTGCAGCCCGCCGACGCGATCGATCAGCGGCCGGGCGGTGGCGTCCCGAAACGCCGGGTGGGCGGCGAACCCAGCCGGGTGGATCATCGCGCGACCCAGGAAGAGGAAGTTCAGGAAGCTCTGCTGCAACCGGTCCGCCACCGCGGGGAAGACGCTGAGGTCGGTGAAGGCGTTGGCCACAAAGGGAACGTCGGCGGCGGCCATGCCGATCCAACTGGTCGCGCAGAAGGTGAAGTTGTGGGTGTTCGACATCGTCCTGACGTTGCCGGCGTTGATCTCGGTCGGCCGTCCGAGCAGTCCGTGGCCGTAGAGCGAGAGGTGGGCCGGCCGCGCGGCCGAGGCGCTGCGCGGGATGTTGCAGACGAAGTCGGCGGCCAGCGTCGCGCCGGACGGTGTGGGCAGGGCGTTCGGGGTGGGTGGCGTCCCGGCGCCGCCGGCGGGCCCGTAGTGCAGGCGGGAGCCGGGCCCGCCGTCACCGGTCAGATAGGACGGTACGCCGACGGTGCCGGTCACCTGTCGGGCGATGAGCGGATCCTGCTCCGGCGAATAGTCGGTCACCTGGGTGACGGTGACCGGCGGCGCGGCCCGGCCGAGGTCGGTGAAAGCGTCGTCCCGGACCGCCACCATCCGCCCGGTCAGCCCGTGCCGGCTGGCCACCGTGAAGTCCCAGGCCAGGTAGAGGCTGTGCCGCTTGACGCCGGCCCGGCCCAGCTCGCCGACGATCCGCCTCAGGTGCGGCCCCCGCGCGTCCCGCTGCTGGGAACCGGCAGCGGTCAGGTAGGCCGTGAACGTCTTCGGCGTCGGGATCGACGAGCCGTTGCCGTCCCGCAGGCCGCGCAACCCGACGACGTAACGGGTGCCCTCGGTCAGCGCCACCGCCGGCCGGATGATCAGCAGTTGCCGGTCGGGCTGACCGGTGGCGTGCGCGTCCACCTCGGCCCAGTACGGCGTGCGCTCACCGGTGCGGGTGTTGAGCAGCACGATCGGCGCGTTCGGGGCCAGCGAGCGGCCGATGTCGGTGACCGGAGCGATCCCGCTCGCCGCGGCGTCGAGGCCGGGTACGCGCACCAGGATCGGAGAGCCCGGACTGAACCCGTCCTGCCGGTTCCACTCCGTCGGGTCGATCGGAGTTCCCTGCACGTTGGCGGGCATCGCGGCGGCGGAGAACCGCACCCGCTTGCCGGTGGGGCTGCTCCGGTCCGCCACGGTGAAGTAGTCGTTCGGGAACGGCAGCAGGCACGCCGCCGGGTCGATCGGGTCGCAGGACGGGTGCCCGCCCGGTGCGGGCGTCGTCGGCGGTGCGGCGGGGGCCGCCGTGCCGAGCAGGACGGCACCCGCCGTCACCAGCACGGACAGGGCGAGACGGAGCCCTCTGGAGGTGGTCACACGCATCTCCTTCGACGCTGGACGGCGGATCGACGGGTGGTGTCCTTCCTACGCTTGTGAAAGAAGCTCAGCAAGCATCGATGTGTCCGCCAGTGACCGCTCGTGGGCGCCGCAGCAGTACACCGCCGGCGATGCCCGCGACAATCGGGAAGGCGGCCACCACCAGCAGTTGGGCGCTCACCGGCAGGTCGGTGGCGAGACCCAGGAGACCGATACCGATCGCCGAGGCGGCCATCTTCAACCCGGCGCCGATGGTGAAGACCTGCGTACGGGTCGCCTCGGCGGCCAGTTGGCTCCGGGCCAGGAACAGCGCCGCGGCGAACGGTCCGGTGAAGAGCCCGGACAGCGCGAACAGCGCGGCGGCCAGCGACAGGGAGTGCACGAGGGCGGCCATCGCGAGGGGTACGCCGACCGCGACCATGGCCCAGACCGTCGCGAGAGGCGCGCGGGACGCCGGCAGGGGACGCCACGCCCAGAGCAGTGATCCCACGAACGCGCCACCCGCGGTCACGCTGAGGAGCAGCCCAGCTCGGCCGGGTTGGTGCGCAGCCCCAGCGAGGGTGGTGGCAACGACAGCAAGACCGCTGAGGCCCAGTTGGCCGACGCTGGTGGCGAGTGTGATCGTTCGCAGAGCCTGGTTCCGCACGATCTCGCGGGCACCCTCAAACAGGTCGACCGCTGGGGTCCGCTCTCCGGCGGAGGGGGCGGGCAGGCGCAGGAATGCGACACCGAGCGAGCCGATCGAGCCGGCGACCGCGAGCGCGATGATGGCGGCGCTCGGGCTGGCGTACGCCACCACCAGCCCCACCGTCGCGGGTCCGGCCATGCCGGCGACGGTGTAGGACAACGAGTCCAGCGCGAAGGCGCGCGCCTCGTGCCCGGGCGCGGCGAGGTCGGCCAGTTGGCTGGTCAGCCCGCCGGTCACCGCGGGTCCGCAACCTCCCGCTATGGCGAGGACGAGGTAGGTCTGCCACAGCGGCGCGTGACCGAGCAGGGCGACCGGGGCCGCGAGGGCGCCGGCGAAGACGGCGATCGCGGCGGCGAGCACGGCTGCCGGTCGTCGCGACCGGTCGACCAGCCCGCCGACCAGGGGCGCTGCCACGACGTGTGGGAGGAGCAGGGTCGCGACCAGCATCGCTCCGGTGGCCGCGCTGCCCGTCCGGTCCAGCGCGAAGATCACCAGCGCGACCCTGGCGCCTTCGTCAGCGGTACGGGCCAGCAGCGCCGCGACCAGGTAGCGACTCAGCCGAGCAGCGTCGCGGCGGTTGCCGGGAGCCGGCTCCGTCACCTGTTCGACCGGTGATGACATTGGCTTACTCTTGCACCACATCGCGTCACCGGTCAATATGGTGACGTGATGTTCGAGTTCATCGCTGATCGGCCGGTACTGGACTTCCTTCCCACCCTCGCCGAGCGCGGCCACGCTGACGTTGAGCAGCTGACCACGCCGACACAATTCGCGGACTGGGCCGTCCAGGCCGGCATCGTCGAGCAGGCGCCCGATGTGGACGACGCCGGCCTGCGGCACGTGAAGGCGATCCGAGAGGCGATGTTCCGCCTGGTCCAGGCCTTGATCGACGGCACGGACGCGGCCACGGCAGATCGCGATCTGGTCAATGAGGCGGCGGCAGGACCCGTGCCCGCGCTGCGCCTCGACGTCGACGGGCTGCACCGCGACGGCGATCTGCCCGCCGTCCTGACAGTCCTCGCCCGTGACTGCCTGGAGTTGCACGCCAGCGACGACCGGCTGGCCCTCCGCTGGTGCGCCGACGAACACTGCACCCGTGCGTTCGTCGACCGCTCGCGAGGCGCGCGGCGGCGCTGGTGCGGGATGCGCGGCTGTGGGGACCGCGCCAAGGCCGCCGCGTACCGCCAACGACGGCGAACGGCGGCCCAGTGAGGCAACGTAATCAAGGTCGGTGACCGGCGGCCCGATCACGCTCTGGCTGCCGGCCACCGACCGGACGACCCACCGGAAGGTCAGTCGGTGATCACCGGCCAGGCGTAGGCGAGCAGGGCGCAGGCGGCACCCAGAAGCGCGAGCGAGACACCCCTCGTGGGCAGCGGCAGGGCGGCGAGCACGATCAAAATGACGGCGACGACGTAGAGAAAAGCCTGGGCCGACATGGTGTTCTCCTCGATCAGGGGTAGAGGGCGGTTGCCTTCGTCCGCCGGGATGCCCCCGGGAGTGATCGCGGAAACCATCCCGCTGATCACGGTTCGGCCCACAGTGGTTCGTCCGGTGCAGTGTCTACGTCGCGAGGAGGAGCGCTTCGGCGCCCACTGGTCGAAAACCCGCCGCCTGGAAGGCCCGCACGCTGCGCGCGTTGCCGGCGGCCTGCTGGGCCCAGACCGGCTGGCCGTCGGGCACCAGGTGTCGGGCGGCCGTCGCCAGTGCCCGCCCGAGGCCCCGGTGGCGATGCTCGTCGTCGACCTCGATCGCCGCCTCCCAACGGCCGGCCACCCCTCGGCCGAGGACGACGACCCCGCCGTCGGTGGCCCAGACACGGACCTCGTCACGGCGACGGCGAGCCCTGACCTCACGAGGATGACCCGCGTCCGCCAGCGCGGTCAGCGGCAGTGCAGGCGGCCCGTCAAGGCTGCTCGCCACGGTCAACAGGTCGATCGTGTCCATGGAGCGCCGGGTGTGGTCGAGCAGCGCGCCCAGAAAACGCGGATTCATCGTGGCCGCCAGCGGGTCGCAGTCGATGGTCGCCAACGTACGGCGTACCCACTGGGGGTCCTCGTCGGTGAACACCACCGAGTGCCCGGTGAAGGCGATGACTCCGGCGTCCCGGCGGCTCGGCTGTGGCACCACTGTGGTCCCGCCGTCCGGTGGCGGGAAGGACCCGTGCGCCGCCGCGTCCAGGATGTCGGTCAACGTGCTGCCCAATGTCGCACTCTCCTCGGTCCCCGACCGCGCGGCTGCCGCTCGGTCCCCGACCGCGCGGCTGCCGAGAGCGGACGCGGCAGTGCGCTTCCCCGCCCGTTGCACCGCGCGGACCAAACAGTGTTCAGACATCCTCCCGCCTGAGGCCCGCAGATGGGTGCCGCGATGTCGGGGCCCGCGCCTCGTCAGCTCCGTCGGCACCCGTCGCATGACCCCGGTACCAGATCCGGGGCCGGCCGCCAGCGGCGATGTCGATGTCAGTGCGCACCTGGTAGACCTGCTCGATCCGGCTCGTCGTGAGAACCTCGACGGGCGTACCCGCCGCGACCATCCGCCCGCCCTGCAGGAGCACCAGCCGGTCGCAGTACTGCGCGGCCAGATTGAGATCGTGCAGGGTCACCACCACGGTGCTCGGCGACTCGGCGAGGAATCGCAGCAGCTCCAACTGATGCCGGATGTCCAGATGATTGGTCGGCTCGTCGAGCAGCAGCAGATCCGGTTCCTGCACCAGAGCGCGGGCCAGATCCACCCGCTGCCGCTCACCACCGGACAGGCTGGACCAGCGCCGCTGCTCGAACCCGGCCAGGCCGGCCTCGGCGAGCGCCCGCCGCGCCAGGTCCAGGTCCGCGCCGCCGACCCCGGCAAGACGGGGCCGGTACGGGGTCCGGCCCAGCAGAACCACCTCCAGTGCGGACATCTCCACGTCGGTGGCCGCCTGTTGGGTGACCACAGCGATCCGCCGGGCCCGCGCACGCCGGGGTATCGCGTCCACCGCGACGTCGTCGAGCAGCACCCGCCCGGACTCCGGCCGCGTCAGCCCGGCAAGCAGCCGCAGCAGGCTCGACTTGCCGGAGCCGTTCGGCCCGAGCAACCCGACCGTGGCGCCCGGTTCGGCGGTGAGCGCCACCCCGACCAGGATCCGTACGCCGGCCACGCCCCACCCGATCCCGTCCGCGTCCAGCCGCGCCGGCAACGCTCCCGCCGGGTACGGGTCGTTGCCGGTCGCCGGTCCACTGCCATCCGCTCCCCGGCCGGCGGTGCCCGGCGCGATCACGGCGCACTCGTCCGGCGTCGCATGACCAGCGCGAACACCGGCACCCCGAGCAGCGCGGTGAGCACGCCCACCGGCAGCTCCTGCGGCGAGAAGACGGTCCGCGCCACGGTGTCCGCCCAGACCAGGAAGATCGCGCCGATCACCGCGCAGGCGGGCAGCAACGTGCGATGCGGCGAGCCGAACAGGAACCGTACGGCGTGTGGCACTGTCAACCCGACGAAACCGATCGCGCCGCTCGCCGCGACGAGCGCGGCTGCCATCAGAGCGGTGACGGTGAACAGCAGCAGCCGGGTGCGCCCGGGCGAGAAGCCGAGCGAGCGGGCGGTGTCGGTGCCGAACGCGAACGCGTCCAGTGCCGTCGCGCTGGCCCAGCAGACCAGCAGGCCGACGCCGACAGTCACGGCGCTCAGCGTCACCGACGCCCAGGAGGCCGCCGTCAGCGAACCGAGCAGCCAGAACGTCACGCTACGGGTGTCCTGGGTGTGCGCGTCGGAGATCACGATCAGGCTGGTCACCGCGCCGAAGAGCTGCGAGACGGCCACCCCGGCGAGAACGATCCGGGTCGGCTCGCCGGCCCGCCGTCCGGCCAGCAGCAGCACCGCGCCGAACGCGGCCATGCTGCCGACGAACGCGCCGGTGGTCAGGTCGACCGGGCCGCCGCCGATCCGGATGCCGAGTACCAGCACCGCTACCGCCCCGGTGGAGGCGCCGGACGAGACACCGAGCAGGAACGGATCGGCCAGCGGGTTACGGGTGAGCGCCTGAAGGACCGCCCCGCACACCGCCAGACCGGCACCGACCAACGCGGCCAACAGCACCCGGGGTAACCGGAGATCCCACACGATGCTGTCCGGCAACGGCGGTAGGGGCTGGACCGGGAGGCCCAGGTGGCTGGCCACCGCGCGCAGAACGCTGTCGACCGGCAGGTCGGCCGAACCCACGCTGACCGCCGCCACGATGGTGAGCAGCAGCAGAAGCAGGGCCACCGGAAGGACGTACCGGCCGTTTCTCGAGATGCTGGTAGCGGATGGCGAGTCCCGTCGCGTCGACGCGAGCGGGCCGCTCGCCGAGACGAGGGATCGTGCGACTCGGGCGTTCATCGGCGGGCGAACACCACGTAGTCGTCGAGGTACTGCCAGACCGTGCCGACCTCGGCGAAGCCAGCCGCGCGAAGGGCAGCCAGGTGGAATTCCAGTGACGCTGGGGCCGGCGGCGGTCGGTCGGCGAACCGCCGTTCCCGCTCGGCGACCAACCCGGCCAGTTCCGGGTGTCGGGCCGCCTCGGCGTACCAGGCGGAGTAGGTGAGCGCTCCGGCGGCGAATGCCTCCCGCTGCACCTGCGCGTCGTGCCGACCGGCGATGTCACGCAGGGTGGGCGCCGATTCGTCGTAGCGGAGGTGATCGGCGTTGAGCAGCACACCACCGACGGGCAGCAACCGCGCCGCGACGGTGTAGACCCGCAGCAGTTGCTCCGGCGCGAGCCAGTGCAGTGCCGTCGAGGTGAGCACGGCGTCGATCCGCCGTCCGGTCAGCGCCTGCTCCCAGCCGTCGGCCACCAGGTCGACGTCGTGGACCTCGACCCGTGCGGTGTACCGCTCCAGAGCACGCCGCGCGACCGTCAGCAGGATCGGGTCGTAGTCGACAGCGACGGCGGTGGCGCGGGGGAATCGGGTCAGGAAACGGTCGCTGATCGCACCGGGACCGCAGGCCAGATCGAGGATCGTGAGGTTGTCCGGGCAGTGCAGCCGCAGCACGTCGGCCATCGCGTCGAACCGCAGGTCGCGGTGGGCGACGTAGGCGGACTGCTGGTCGTTCCACAGTTCGAGCAGGCGGCGGGCGCTCGACTGGTCCAGCACGTCGACGTCGACGTCGGCCGGCGGGGTCATCGGGCGGTCCCGTGCAGGTCGGCGCCGACCAGTTCCGCCGCCTGGACGCTGCGGATCGACGGATCCATCGACGAGCCGGGCACCGTGACGAACCGTCCGGCGACCACCGCGTCCAGCTTCGACGTCACCGGGTTTCGGCGCAGGAAATCGATCTTCGATTGAGCGCTGTCGCCGTCGCCACCCCGGGTCAGATCGGCCAACACGATCACCTCCGGGTTGCGTTTGGCAATCTCCTCCCAGTTGCCGGCCGGCCACTTCTGGCTGGCATCTGTGAACGTGTTGCGGGCGCCCAGCAGCGAGCTGATCGCGTCCGGAACCCCGCCGTGCCCGGCCACGTACGGGGTGCTCGTTCCGGAGTAGTACCAGAGCAGTGACGGGCCGGGGCTCGGCGCGGCCGTTGACGCCGCACCTCGGGCGGCGTCCAACCGACTCTGCTGGTCGCGGATCAGCCTGTCCGCCCGCTCCGGGACGCCGAAGACGCCGGCGATGTCGCGGATCTCATCGAAGATCCCGTCGAAGGTGACCGTCTGGGTCGCGTCCGCCGGCTTTTCGCAGGCGAATTCGGAGAGGTACGCCGGTACGCCGAGCGTGGCCAGGTCGGCGCGCGAGCCGGCGGCGTCGGACGCGTACGCGGAGGTGTAGGTCGAGTAGACGAAGTCCGGGTTCGCCGCCCGCACCGCCTCTCGGGACGGGTAGAGCTTGGCCAGCACCGGCACCTTCTCGTAGGCGGGGCGCAGGTCGGGCAGCACCGGGTCGGTCTGGTAGCTGGTGCCGGCCATCCGATCGGCGAGACCGAGGCTGAGCATGATCTCGGTGGCGTTCTGTTCCAGTGCGATCGCTCGCTGGGGTGGCGCGGTGACGCTGACCGGCAGTCCGCAGTTGGTCAGGTGCACCGGGGTGGCCAGGTGGCCCTGCGCGGCTGGTGCGGCGGCTCCGCCGTCGGAGCAACCGGTGGCGGCCAGGACCAGACACAGGCCCGCCTTAACGAAAACGGTTTTCATAAGCGGGAACATACCAACAGCGCTTCCACGGCCCGGCAGGCGGGGTGCGACGCGCCGACCCGCGGAGGAGACCGCACCGGTTCAGCCCGGTCTGGCCGACGCCGACGCGCCAAGGGTGTGACCCGACGCCCGAGTCACACCCTTGACACGTCCATCGACTGACGGCAGGTCGCCGACGGCCTCGTCCACAACCCCGAAGGGTCAGCAGCCGATCCGGCTGGACCCCAGCGCGACGTCGTCGTACCAGAGGGTGTCGGCTCCGCCGCCGTAGCTCTCCCAGCCCAGCTTCAGGTCGGTGAGCTGCGGCCGCCAGGTGCGGTTGTACCACTGGCCGTCGATGTCGTGCGTCGGCGCGCCGTCCGCGGTCAGCCCGGGGACGGCCGTCCCGTCCACCCAGGTACGCAGCTGACCGGCCGCGCCATCCACCATGAACTCCACACAGGTCCACCGGTTGGTGGGCAGCGGCAGGCTCTGCGCCACCCCGGCCGGGCTCTGCTCGGGCAGGGTCGCGTCGTCGGAGGCGCGGTTCCACTGCAGGGCGCCGTTCTGGCCACCCAACCGTAGGTCCCTGTTGCCGTCGGCCGCGTCGGCCATCGCCATCATCGTGGTGTGTTCGGTGGGCTGGGCGGTGGTGTGTCGCACCCAGATCCGGCCGTACCGGACGTTGCCCACGCTGCCGAGGTTCTTCGTGGATCTGATGAAGACGTGGTTGCAGTACCCGGCAGCGCCGTTGATCCGGACCGACCGGCCGCCGCTGTGCGCGGTCGCCGTGTCGATGGTGGCGGTACCCGCGCCGGAACAGTCCGGGCTCACCACGGCCCAGTCACCGGACGGCGTCGAACCGGTCTGGCCCTCGAAGCCGTCGCAGAGCACCGCGTCGGCACACCCGGCCGGCGGCTCGGTGGGCGGAGGCGTGGTGGGCGGAGGCGTCGTCGGCGGCGGGGTGGTGGGCGGAGGCGTCGTCGGCGGCGGGGTGGTCGGCGGCACGGCGCCGTTGCACGGCACACCGTTCAGGCTGAACCCGGTTGGTGCGCCGCCGCTGGTGCCGTACGTGCCCTGCAACCCGAACTCGGTGGAACCGCCGGCCGGGATGCTGCCGTTGTACGACGCGTTGCGGGCGGTCACCGTCGAGCCGGACTGGCTGACCGTGGCGTTCCAGCCGCTGGTGACCCGCTCGTCCCCGGCGTACGTCCAGGTGACGGTCCAACCGGAGACGGCGGCGTCCCCCGGGGAGACCTTGACGGTGGCGGTGAATCCGCCGGGCCACTGATTGGGTGTGTAATCGACCCGGCAGCCCTGGGCGGCGGCGGCCGGGCCGGTGAGCAGGGCCGCTCCGGTGGTGGTCGCGGCGGCGGCCAGCGCGGCGACTACCAGGGTCGCGGCGGGGCGGGCACGGAAGATCGTCATGAAGGGTCCTTCTGCCATCGAGCTGAGCGGAGGCGGCACGGCGGCGCGTCCTGGACGGACGAGACGTGGCAACGTGCCCTGGATGTGGCGCGGCGGTGCGCCACAGCGAACGGTCGCGCGTACGACCGACATGCCCGGCTCGGGGTGGACCTGTCAGCCGCCGACGGCCCGGTCCCCCGGGACCTCGGCGACGCCCGCTCTCAATCTATTGATGCATGCCGATTGAATCAAGCGTCGACAAGGCTGCCCAGCAGCGGCGATCACGCAGTTTCAGTTGTCCATGCGGACGAAATGAGCCTTATGTCGGGACAGCGAGTGCAACATCGCCGAGCGAGGGACAGAGACCGCCGGCTGTGGGACCTTCCGGCTATCCGCCGTGGGCCGGCCACTCTAGTGGTCGTTGAGCAGGAAGAAGAGCGTCTGATGTTCGACGTCGAGGAATCCGACGCGCCATCGTGTCGACGGATTCCCCTCGTTGTACAACGTGCTGTGCAGCCATGTCGGCGCGGTCGGCAGGAAGGGGACGAGGGCGGGCCACGCGTCCGCGGGCTCGCTGGAGTGGGACAGCTCATCCGGGTTGACGGAGGACCAGGGCCGGAATTCATACCGCTCCGCCAACGCTCTGGCGTCTTTCGGACGCAGCTTGATCACACCCTGGTACGCCCAGTCCGTCGGGCCGGGCACTCGGGAACACGGGTTGCCGCCAGCACGCAACTGCCAGTGGATCTCGAGGTAATCGCCGAGGTCCGGCAACTCCGTCGGCGGCTCCCAGCGGTCGGTCCGAACTTTCGCCTCGGCCACCTGCAACGACTTCTGGCACGAACGCACGTCGGCAGGATCATCTCGAACGGCCAGGATCCCGGCCGTGACGCACCCGCCGGCCACCAGCACCATCGTGGCGACCGTGACGAGGGCGACCACCAGCACCGGCCTGCGCGTCTTCATGGTCGTCAGACTAGGAGCCCAGGACCACCCGTCGCCGCCCGAGCCCGAAGTGCGCGGCGAGGTTCTGTCAGGCGGATGATCGGGCGGGCCGATCCGGGCCATCCGCAGGGATTGACCCTCACTGGCACCCGTTGTTAACTGCACATCAACGATGTGGATCGATGTTCATCCGGATGCCGTCAACCCGGCACGGTGACGCCGCTCCGCGTTGTCTCGACATCGCCCTCGTTTCGGCGGACGCGGGCACACCGGGGCACTTCCCGGGGTGCGAGACCTGCATCCGCACGACGATCCAGAGGAGATCGTGTCGATGAAGTTGACGCCACTCACCGCCGCCGTCGTCGCCGGACTCACCCTCGCCGCCGGTGCGGCG
Organism: Micromonospora sp. NPDC047644; assembly: GCF_040704315.1. Classification (NCBI taxonomy): domain Bacteria; kingdom Bacillati; phylum Actinomycetota; class Actinomycetes; order Micromonosporales; family Micromonosporaceae; genus Micromonospora; species Micromonospora sp. NPDC047644. The sequence continues at coordinate 78,057 of NZ_JBEYSY010000008.1, read as the reverse complement.
ACGGTGGCCTCTGCCCCGGCCGAGGCCGCACCGTTGGGCAAGGTCCTGGTCTTCTCCAAGACCGCCGGCTTCCGGCACTCTTCCATCCCCAACGGCATCGCCGCCATCCAGCAGCTCGGCGCTGCGAACGGCTTCACCGTCACCGCCACCGAGGACGCGGGGACCTTCACCACCGCCAACCTCGCCCAGTACCAGGCGGTGGTCTTCCTCAGCACCACCGGGGACGTGCTCAACGCCGGCCAGCAGGGCGCCTTCGAGGCGTACGTGGCCGCCGGCGGGGGTTTCGTCGGAGTGCACGCCGCCGCGGACACCGAGTACGACTGGCAGTGGTACGGCGGGCTGGTCGGCGGGTACTTCGCCTCGCACCCGGCCACCCAGCAGGCGACAGTACGGGTCGAGGACAGGGCCAACGTCTCGACCGCGCACCTGCCGTCGACCTGGACCCGTACCGACGAGTGGTACAACTACCGGGCCAATCCCCGCTCGGCGGTCAAGGTGCTGGCCAACCTCGACGAGTCGTCGTACACCGGTGGGTCGATGGGTGGTGATCACCCGATCACCTGGTGCCACAGCTACGGCGGCGGACGCTCCTGGTACACCGGCCTCGGCCACACCGAGCAGAGCTACGTCGACCCGAACTTCACTCGAATGCTGCTGGGCGGCATCCAGGTGGCGGCCGGGGCGGTGCCGGCCGACTGCCGGCCGGAGCCCGGCTACACCCCGCTGTTCGACGGCACCCAGGCCAGCCTCGGGCAGTGGCGGCAGACGGGCCCGGGCGGCTTCACCCTGGCCGACGGCACCCTCACGTCGAACGGTGGCATGGGGTTGCTCTGGTACCCGGTGCGTACCTTCGCCAATTACTCGCTCAAGGTCGACTGGATGATGCCGGGCGACGACAACGGCGGGGTCTTCATCGGTTTCCCCGATCCGCAGGGCGACCCGTGGGGCCCGGTCGCCGCCGGTCACGAGATCCAGATCGACGCCACCGACGGCGACCCGACGCGCACCACCGGCAGCGTCTACAGCTTCCAGGCACCCGACCAGGCCGCCCGCGCGGCGGCGCTCAACCCACCCGGCTCCTGGAACACCTACGAGATCGGCGTGCACGGCCAGCGGGTCGATATCTGGCTCAACGGCGTCAAGATCAACGATTATGTCAGCAGCCGGGCCATCGCCAACGGCTACATCGGGTTGCAGAACGACGGCGCCGGAATGGACATCAGCTATCGCAACGTGCGGGTCAGGACCGACGGCCCGAGTGAGCCGCCCGCCACCGACCTGGCCCAGGGCCGGCCGGTGACGGCGTCCAGCATCGAGCCGGGCAGCGCGCACGCGGAGGGCAACGCCGTGGACGGCAACACGACCACCCGCTGGGGCAGCGCGTACGCGGACCCGCAGTGGATCACGGTCGACCTGGGGGCCTCGTACGCGATCAACCGGGTCCGGCTGGCCTGGGAGACGGCCCACGCGCGGGCGTACCAGGTCCAGGTGTCGCCGGACAACGCCACCTGGTCACCGGTGCACACCACGACCACCGGCGACGGCGGCGTCGACGACCTCACCGTCACCGGCACCGGCCGCTACCTGCGGGTGTACGGCACCCAACGCGCCACTCAGTGGGGCTACTCGCTGTGGGACCTCAACGTCTACGGAACCGCCGCCGGGAGCACCCTGCTCTCCCGGGGCAGGCCGGTCACCACGTCCAGCGTGGAGCCGGGGAGCACGCACGCGGCCACCAACGCCGTGGACGGCAACACGACCACCCGCTGGGGCAGCGCGTACGCCGACCCGCAGTGGATCTCGGTGGACCTCGGCGCGTCCCGCACCCTCGACCGGGTCCGGCTGAGCTGGGAGGCGGCATACGCGCGGGCGTACCAGGTCCAGGTGTCGCCGGACAACGCCACCTGGTCACCGGTGCACACCACGACCACCGGCGACGGCGGTGTGGACGACATCGCCGTCTCGGCGACCGGTCGCTACCTGCGTATCCAGGGCACCCAGCGGGCTCTGCCCGCGTACGGCTACTCGCTGTGGGAGCTGGAGGTGTACGGCCGCTGACCGTCGTGACCTCTTGGCGATCCTGATCGTCGCGGTGCGGTAGCTGTTGCGCTTGTCGTTATTCGTCGGGTCGTCGTTCTTCTCGATGTTGCCGGCGCTGTCGACCGAGAACCAGCGGAACGAACAGCCAGGTCCGTACCCGGCGCAGCCTGTCCCCCGGCGGAGGGAGCACCTCCCCTTTTGTCGGGGAGGAGAACCCGGCTGCGGCCGGCGATCGTTTGTCCATGGCTGTCGTTGAGGTATCGAGCCGCTCCAGACCGTGGGCGCTGGCGTGTGCCGTGTTCGCAGCCGCCGCAGTGGCCCAACGGCTGTACTGGATCGCGGGTGGCCGGTGGGGTTACACCGCCTGCGATCGCACCGATCTCGTCGACCCGGCGGGCGGGTGTGGTGCGGACCAGGTCGTAGCGTTGCCGTTCTGGTCGGGGTGGGGCACGGTGGGGGTCGGCGTCGCCCTCGCGGTGGCGCTCGGTTGCACGGTGCGGTTTCCTGGCCGTTGGGCGACCGCCGGCAGTTGGGCCGCCGCCGCGCTGCTCCTGGTGGCCGCGTTCCCGCTGCACCTGCTCTTCGAGATCCCGGCAGCGCTGGCGGGGCGCCCCTCGGACTGGCGTGACCTCGCAGCTCGGCTCGTGCTGGTGGCCGGTGGCGTCCTGTTCGCCGGGCTCGCGAACGCGTCCGGACCTCGGCGCGGACCGGCCGCCGTCGACTACCGGCCGGTGCCGCTGTGGACGCGCCGCTGGGCGTACGTCGCCGTCGCGCTGCCCGTGGTCGGCTGGGCCGTGCCCCACGCGCTGTGGGTGCTCGGCGTTCCGATCGGCATCTCTCAGCGGGAGTTGACCGACATGCAACGGGACTTCTCGACGACGACGGGAGTGGCCATCACGCTCGTCCCGCCGCTTGCCGGCCTGCTCGTTCTCGGGCTGGTCCAGCGATGGGGGCAGCAGTTCCCGCGCTGGGTGCCGGGACTACGCGGTCGACAGGTCCCCCGACAGTTGGCGGTGATCTCGGCCGGCGTGGTGGCGCTCACTCTGGTCACCTACGGGGTGCTGAGCATCACGGTGCTCGTCGACCGACTGCTCGCCGGTGACACTCGCTGGTCCGACCTGTGGGACGGATGGGCCGCCACCGCCACGCTGCTGGTGTTCCTCGGCTGGGGAGTGTCGTTGGCCGTCACCACCACCGGCTACGCCCTCGCCACCTCGACCGACACCACCAGGACCGCCCTCTCAGGATCGGAGCATCAATGAGCCGCACTGACTCTGCCCACGTCTCGACCGCCGCCCCGCCGCGCTGGGCGATCTGGGCCGCCTACGCCGTCCCGCTCTGCGTCCTGCCGTCCGCGGTCTGGCGCCTGTCGTTGGTGTTCACCGACGATGCCGTCACACAGTGGTACATGATCTTCCTGTCCGCTCTGTCGATGGGACTGGCCCTGCTGACGCTCGGGCTCGTGCACCGGTGGGGGCAGTGGTTCCCGCACTGGGTACCACGCATCGGTGGACGTCGCGTCCCGGCACGTCCGGTCGTGCGCGCCGCGCTGATCGGTGGCTGGTCGCTGGTCGCCATCTGCGTCTACTTCCTCCTGAATCAGAGGTTCCACTTCGTGCAGAGTGGCTGGGTAGGCATCGGCGACGACGAACCGGTGCACCCGCCTCCCGGTTGGGAGGTGTTCCGCTACTACGCGCCGATGCTCGCGTGGGGCCCGCTCGTCATAGCCGTGGCCGCCGACTACCGACGGCGCGCGGCCATGGCGGGAGCATCACAGGGGCGGCCAGGCGTTGGCCAACAACTGACGGAAGTGCGCCGGGAACCACTCTCCTAACGGTGGCGAGCCGAGCATCGCACCTGTGTCGTAGGCGGATCCGCGAGGCGGCAGATAGTTCGGGTCACACATCGGCTCGTACGGCTGGCCGACGTTCGGACTGGCGCTGATGCCATCGGACTCGCCGGGCGGCTTGACCCAGACGTAGGCGTCGATGCCCGGTTCCGGCTCGGCGACCGGGCGCTGCCCGAGGCCGGCGCCCCGCTGGTTGCACCAGTTCCCGACCGCCGCCCGCCGGTCGATCCGGCTGCCGTCGACGTACCGGTTCAGATCGCTTGAGGGCGCCGGGCCGGCGGGTCGGTTCGGGCCGCCCCAACCGTTGCGGGAGGTATCGACGACGACGCCCGCGTCCGGGGAGAAGCCCGCCTCCGTCAACAGTCCCCGCAGGTGTCGGGCGTAGGGCACCTCATCGATGAACGGGTTCCAGTCGACCCACTTCGACTGGTACACCGGTTGGCCGTTGATGACATCGTCGACCCGGAAGTGTTCCTCGTGCAGCACCGAGTAGTTGGCGGTGTTGGCCACGAAGCCGTGAACGTCGGCCATCGTGCTGCCGGCGGTGGTCGCGACCTGCGACAGCAGCGCCGTCAGCGGACCCGAGTCCTCCGGCCAGCCGACGTCGGCGTGGTGACTGATGTCGAGGTAGGAGTAGACGTTGGACAGGGATCCGAGCCGTGCCAGGGCGTACCCGATCCCGTGCTGGTAGGTGCCGCGCGCCAACGCGTCGTCGCAGGCCGGTGTGGCCGCGTACCGGTTGCCGGTGTTGAGGACGAGGTCGGGCAGCGAGTTCGGTTCGACGAAGGCGACGATCCGCAGGCCGGCGTAGTCGGGTGCAGCGAGGATCTCGACAATCGGATCGATGAACTCCGTCCGGTACCGGGCAAGGTCCCCGATCGACAGCTCACCCTGCGGGCCCCGCCGGCCGCAGTCGCGGGCCGGCAGGTTGTAGAGGGTCAACTGGACGAGGTCGGCGTGCTGTGCCACGGCGGCGTCCAGGTGCTCGCGCAGCCCCATCCTTCCGTGGTCCCCCTCGATCCTGGCGATCCGGTCCAGCCAGACCGCTGTCGGCTGACCGGCGACCGCGTCGCCGCCGGGTTCCGCCACAGCGCGGTCGACCCACTCGGGATTGACGTAGACCTGGGTGCCGACATAGGGGTTGGCCACCCGGGGCGGCGGATCGGCGGCGTGGGCCGGACCGGCGGCGGCGAGCACCGCCACGACGAGGATGGACACGGCGGCGGCGAGGACCGGGCGGACCCGGGCGGGTACGTATTCCTGACGCGGCATGGTCATGGTGGTGGCCTCCCGAACCTGACCCGGCGGCGCCCTGCGGCTGCCGGCCCGGCCTGATTGCTCCGACCGCGTCTCACCACAGCCGACAACCCTGCCAAGATTCATAGTCTTCTATCTCTTACCGCATTATGCCGCACCGGCGTCGGACCCGGAGCCCCTTCCTCATGGCGCGGCAGAACCCGGTACGGAGCCGCCACCGCCGCGACGGTCAGAACGTGGCGATCGGATTGACCGGGCTGCCGGACGTTCCGGCGAAGCGAACCGGCGCGACCGCCAACTGGAAGTCCCACTGACCAAGTTCGGCAGCCGTCGTCGCGCAGGCCTCCAGGTCACAGTTGTCGAGCATCCACAGCCCCATCGCGACGAGGCTCACGGCGTGGACCGGCATCAACACGCCGTCGTACCCCGACGGTTGAACGTCCTGTGGGGTGTCGGCGCCGATCAGCGCCACTCCCCGATCGTGCAGCCACGGCAGGCAGGAGGCGTGCCAGCCGGCCTGGGTGAAACCGCTGGCCGCGCCGTTCTCATGCCGGAATCGCCCGTAGCCGGTCCGCAGGAGTACGGCGTCACCGGGTCGTACCCGTACGCCCTGGCGGCGCTCGGCCTCTTCGAGGTCGCCGGGCAACACCCCCTGGCCCGGCTCCAACCACGGCACACCACGGGCAGTCGCGACGTCGAGCAGGACACCACGCGTGACGATGCCGTTCGCGGCCGCCGTGACGGCCGCCCACGCCGAGCCCGTCGCCGCGTCGACGAGCGAGTGCGACCGTCCGTTGTACAGGGCGCCGTCCCAGTAGATGTGGCACGGCGAATCGAGGTGGGTGAGGGTGTTGCCGTGGAACGAGATGCCGAGCCGCTCGGACGAGAAGCCCCAGCGCCGGTCGGCGTGGAAGGCGGGCGGCATGTTCTCCGCACCCGGCATGTCGGCGGCGCGTGGGCACGTCGTCGTCGACCGCTCCATGTCTCCCGGCGCGGTGACGTCCCAGGCGCAGGACACGCTCCTGCCGTGGCGCACTGCCCGCGCCGCCGCGAGCCGGACGTCGTCGGTGATGTGGTTGAGCGTGCCGAGTTCGTCGTCGTCACCCCATCGCCCCCAGTTCGACAGCGTGTCGAAGTACCCGAGCACCTCGTCCTGGCTCGGCACCGGTCGCCCTGACGTCATGTCAGCATCGACTCCTCAGGTCACGTGGTCACGAAACACCGCAGGTCAGGGTAGCCCGCCGAGTGATGCCAGGAGGACATCGATGCGGAGACGACCAGGCGACCGGGGGGCGTCGAGGGCTGTGTCCAGCTTCGACCAGGTATCCGTCCGGGGCGCGCAGGTGGTGGGGGGCGTCGACCTGCCACACCAGGGACACCCGCCCTTTGCTCTGCACCCGCCCATGCGCCAGTCACGGTCCGTGCCTGGCGCGTGCGCGGGTGCAGAGCAAAGGACGAATCTCCGGCGCGGAACACCATGTGGCGGGCCGCTAACTCGGCTGAGGGACGAGACATCGCTCTGGCGAGGGAGGCCGCGCGCACCTGGCGGTGCGATGGTCAGGCCATGACCGGTGGTGACTGCGCCGAGCGGGGTGGGCGGGGATGACGATGACGAGACATGCGGTCCGGGTTGCCCGGATGTTCGACGGCGAACGGCTCGTGGGCGGCGGGGCGCTGATCCTGCTCGACGAGGGGCGCATCGCCGATGTGCACCTGGGTAACGCCGAGGCGCCGGAAGGCTGGCCGGTGCGCGAGGAGCCGAACGGCACCCTGCTACCCGGCTTGGTGGACGCACACGTACACCTCTGCGCCGACGCCGGACCGGACGCGCTCGGCCGGCTCGCCGAGCAGCGCGAGACGGACCTCGACGCAGTCGTCGAGGCGTCACTGCGCAGACATCTGGTCGCCGGCGTGACGACGGTCCGGGACCTGGGCGACCGGCGTGGCGCGGTGCTCCGTTGGCGCGATCGGCGGGTGCGGGACGACCTGCCGACGGTGGTCGGGTCCGGCGCACCGCTCACCAGCGTCGGCGGGCACTGCTGGTCGTTGGGGGGTGAGGTGGGCGGTGCCGACGGGGTTCGCGAGGCCGTACGTCTGCGGGCGGCGGCCGGTGCCGATCTGGTGAAGGTCATGGCCAGCGGCGGGGTGTTCACCCCGGGCACCGACACCACGAGGCCCCAGTTCACCGACGAGGAACTGTCCGCCGCGTTGACGCAGGCCCATGATCTGGGCCTGCCGGTGACCGCGCACGCGCACGCGCTCAGCGCGGTCGAGCAGGCGCTGCGCGTGGGCGTGGACGGCATTGAGCACTGCACCTGCGTGACCGCTGCGGGTGCCCGTGTCCCCGCGGAGCTCGCGGACCGCCTGGCCGCGTCCAGGGTGGCGGTCTGTGCCACGCTCGGCACCGACCCGGCCGTGGTCACGCCACCGGAGGTGGTGGAGATGGCGGCACGGGCCGGGCTCAGCGAGGGCGCGCTGCGCGACGGCGTTGCCACTCTGCACCGGGCCGGGGTCCGCCTGGTGGCCGGTTCGGACGCGGGCCTCGGCCCCGCCAAGCCGCACGGGATCCTGCCCGAGACGCTCGTCGAGTACGTGGCCTGCGGAGTTCCCGCCACTGTCGCCCTCGCCACGGCGACCTCGGTCGGCGCCGAGGTGTGTGGCCTGGGGCGTCGCAAGGGCCGGGTCCGCCCCGGATTCGAGGCCGACCTGCTGATCGTGGACGGTGATCCCACGAACGACATCACGGTGTTGCGCGGTCCGCTCGCGGTGTACCGCGCCGGTGTGCCGGTGAGATGAGGACCTTGACATCTATCGATGTTAACGCCAACATGAACTCCGCCACCTGGTAGTAACGCCACCGTCACATTCCCAGCCCTTCGTGCCTCTCCCACGGTGCTGGTCAGTCGTCATCCCGAGCTCGCGGAGGACAGATGCCGCTGCCATCCCGTCGAACCGACCCGAACACCCCTCGGGCCGTCCACCGGGGGCCTGCCGGCCACGGCGTCCCTCGACGCGTACGGTCGCTGCTGGCTGCGGTCCTGGTGGTGCTGTCCGTGTCGGCCGGCCTGCCCGTGGCCGCGCCCGCGCACGCCGCGCCCGCCGTTGCCTACACCAACCCGCTGGTGAACCAGCGAGCCGACCCGCACATCTTCCGGCACACCGACGGCTACTACTACCTGACCGCGACGGTGCCGCAGTACGACCGGATCGTGCTGCGCCGGGCCACCACCCTGCAAGGGTTGGCAACGGCGGCGGAGACGACGATCTGGAGCCGCCACACCAGCGGCGAGATGGGCGCCCACATCTGGGCACCAGAGATCCACTTCATCAACAACCGGTGGTACGTCTACTTCGCCGCGGGCCGGACCGACGACGTGTGGCGGATCCGGATGTACGTGTTGGAGAACGCCAGCGCCAACCCGTTGACCGGTTCGTGGACCGAACGCGGCCGGATCACCACACCCTGGGACACGTTCAGTCTGGACGCCTCGACCTTTGTCGCCAACGGGGTGCGCTATCTGACCTGGGCCCAGCAGGAGCCGGCCATCGGGAACAACTCCAACGTCTACCTCGCCCGGATGGGCGCCAACCCGTGGCAGATCACCGGCACCGTGACCCGGCTCGTCGTCCCGACGTACGACTGGGAGACCCGTGGCTACCGGGTCGCCGAGGGACCGGCGGTGATCCAACGCAACGGCCGGATCTTCCTGACCTACTCGGCCAGCGCCACGGACGCCAACTACTGCCTCGGCATGCTGAGCGCCTCCGTCAGCGCGAACCTGCTCGACGCCAACTCCTGGAGCAAGAGCCCCAGCCCGGTGTTCGCCAGCAATGCGGCCACCAGCCAGTACGGCCCCGGCCACAACTCGTTCACCGTCTCCGAGGACGGGCAGAGCGACATCCTCGTCTACCACGACCGGAACTACCGCGACATCACCGGCGATCCGCTCAACGACCCGAACCGACGCACCCGGCTGCAGAAGGTGTACTGGAACGCCGACGGCACCCCCAACTTCGGCATCCCGGTGCCCGACGGGGCCACGCCGGTGCGGCTGCGGTCACACGACCAGGCCACCAGCTACATCCGGCACTACGACTACCGGGCGCGGGTCGAGCCGAACGTGGCAAACCTGGCCGACTCCCAGTTCCGCATCGTCAGCGGTCTCGCCGGTGCCGGCTCGGTGTCGCTGGAGTCGACCAACTTCCCCGGTTACTACCTACGTCACCGGGGCTACGCCCTGTACGTGGAGAAGAACGACGGCTCGGCGCTGTTCGGCGGCGACGCGAGCTTCCGCCGTCAAGCCGGCCTCGCCGACAGCGCCGGGATCTCCCTGGAGTCGCAGAACTTCCCGGGTCGCCACGTACGCCACCGCGACGGGCTGCTCTACATCGAGACCGTCAGTTCGAGCGCCGAACGCGCCTCGGCCACCTTCCACCTGGAGTAACCGCCCACAGGTCGAGGTGCCCACGGTCGTCGACACCCGTTCCGGTTCGCCCGGAGCCCATTCCAGCCAGGAGGAGCGATGCCCTTCACCAGCACGAGAAGACCGTCCGGCGGTGGGTCGACCCGTCGCGGCCGGCGTACGGGCCTGGTGCTCGCCATGATCACCACGCTGGTCGGCGCCGCCGGTGCCGTTCTGGTCGGCGCACCGCCGGCAGTGGCTGCGAGCATCGACACCAACGCGTACTACGTCCTGGTCAACCGCAACAGCGGCAAGGTCCTCGACGTCCGGGACACCTCGACCGCGGACGGCGCGGTGATCCAGCAGTGGTCCCGCAACGACGGCGCGTGGCAACAGTTCCAGTTCGTCTCCTCCGGCAGCGGTTACTACCGGCTCAAGGCCCGGCACAGTGGCAAGGTCGTCGACCTCTGGGAGTGGAACACCGCCGACGGCGCCGAGTTCCGCCAGTGGCCCGATGCCAACGGCACCAACCAGCAGTTCCAGGTCCTCGACTCCGACAGCGGCTATGTCCGGCTGATCAACCGCCACTCCGCGAAGGCACTCGAGGTCTGGGAGCGGTCCACCGCCGACGGCGGTCGGATCAGCCAGTACGCCGACCTCAACGGGACGAACCAGCAGTGGCAACTGGTCACGGTCGGCGGTGGCGGCACGCCGCCGACCACCGGCTGTGGCAGCGGGTCGACGAACGCCGAGGCCGTACTGAGTGGAAGCACCTGGACGGCCCGCAACGGCTCGTCGACGGTCTACTCGGGTTCGGACATGCTGTCGGCGATGCAGGCGGCGGTCAACTCGCTCTCGGCGGGTCGTACGTCGAAGCAGCGGGTGGTGGTTCGCGGCTCCGGCTCGATGAGTGCGGGCTCGCGGTTGTCGCTGCCGTCGTACACGACGCTGGCCGTGTGCGGCACGATCAACGTGACCGGGTCGGGCTCGGGTGACCAGGCGCCGGTGTACTCGCGGGGAACCACTGACGTCGAGGTGCAGAACCTCACGCTGACCGGTTCGCCGTTGTACGGGATCTTCATGCGCAACGTGAACAACCTGACCCTTGGGCAGATCGACATGCGACTCTCCGGCGGTCTGGGCATCCGGATCGACAACCACGGGGGAGATCGCGCGGTCAAGGTGCGCAACATCCGCATCGACACGGTGTACGTGTCGGGGACCGGCACCCACGGGGTGGAGACGTACGGCGTGGACGGCCTGACGATCGGCACTGTCACCGCGCGGAACACCCGGGATTCGGGTCTGCTGCTCAATGACACGATCAACGCCACCGTTGGCACTGTCGACGCGCAGGGCGCCGGGGCCGGAACCGGGTACGCGGCGTTCCGGATGGCCAACCGCAACGGCCGGGTGGGCAACTCGTACCCGACCAACATCCGGGTCGGGACCGTGCTCGCGTCCGGCGGTGGCCGGGGGATCTTCTGCGTGTCCGAGTCCGGTGGCGCTGTCATCGACCGGGTGACGATCTCGAACACGGGGAACAACGCGATCCTGGTGGAGAACTGCTACAACGTCGTCATCGCCGGGGTTTCCGGGACGGTCACGGGCGGCGGTGAGGTGCGGATCGCGGCCCGGAGTGAATTCCCGATCTCCTCCGGCATCCGGTTCCAGAATCTGACCGTCAGCGGCACCAACATCACCCAGAGCCCCTGCGGTGGGGCGAACAACACGATCAGCAACGTCACCCGGGTGAACTCGACGCTGACGTGGTGTTGACCCGGCGCGGTGCGGCCGCCCGGATCCAGGGCGGCCGCTCCGGGCCGGATCGTGCTCGTGCGCCGGACCGGGCCGGTCGCGGGGTTTCGCCGGCGGTCGCTTGCGGGTAGCGATGGCCCATGAACCGCAATCTCGTCAAGGCTCTGCAGGTCGCGTGGGAGTTGCCGGAGTTCCGCACCGGGGTGCGACACGTGATCGATCTCGATGAGGTCGCGGTGCTGCTGGCCACGCTGTCCGTTCCGGAGCATGACCACGAGGTGGAGCGCAGCCTGCTGAGCCTGCTGCGGTCCGCCCTGGACACTGTCGAGATCCGGGAAGCCGTGTTGCTGCTGCTGGAGCAGGACGAGGTGCGCAGGCCGCTCGTCGCGGCGGCGGTGGAGCCGCTGGAGGAGCGGCCGGCTCAGGCTGCCGCCATCGCGTCGGCGGCCGAGGATCCGGTGGTACGGCGTGAGGTGCGGGCGGTGCTGGCCAGCGCCACGGTGCGCGAGCTGATCTGGCAGGCGATCGAGAACCAGCTGAGCGAGGACCGGTTCGGTCTGATCCGCCGGGCGGCGGTGCTGTTCGTGCGGCACCCGAGCGTCCGGCGTCTCGCCTGGGCCCTGCGCCGGCACGGGGTGTTACGGGAACTACGCCGCAACCGGTGATCGACGCCAGCCGGTGCCACCGGCACCGGCTGGCACGACCCCGTACGGAGGATCACCGACGACGGCGGGCCATCCACTGCCAGATGTGGGTGCCGTCGAGGCTCGGGTCGTTGCGGGCCACGTAGATCCAGGACCAGTGGCCGGGGAACTGGTAGCCGTTCCAGACGACGTGGTCGTACAGGCTGACCAGTGATCCCGGGATGAGGTCGTGGGCGTGGATCGTGTTGGTCTCGGGCGGCACCGTGTCGTCGTCGAGCGAGGTGACCAGCCAGGTCGGGGTCTTGATCTGCGCCAGCTCCGCGTCGGTGATCAGCGGCGGGCCCTCCCCGCTGAGCGGCTGGACGATGCCGCAGATCGGCACCGACGCGGCGAACAGGTCGGGGTAGGCGACTGTCATCTCCAGTGACATGTAGCCACCGTTGCTGCATCCGACCACGTAGATCCGGTCCGGATCGACACGCTTGCGGCGGACGAGGTCCTGGACGATCTCGCGGATCAGCGGGGCGAACCGGGGGCCGTCCTCCATCCAGTAGGAGGTGCTCTGCGGGGCGACGACGTACGCGCCGGTGAAGATCTGCTGGGCCTGCGGGGTGGCGAAACCGAGCGCGCCCCGGTTGGCGCGCAGCGTGGTCTCGTTGTCGTAGTAGTCGTCGGGCAGTGAGGCGCCCTCGCCGCCGCCGTGCAGCCAGACGATCAGCGGTCTCCGACCGCGCCGGGGCGAGTGGTCGGGAGAGTAGAGCCGGTACTTCAGACCCGAGCGCGAGACGTGGTGGCTGAAGGCGTCGACCTCGGGGTTGGACAGCCGCCCCTGCACGAAGCGCGTGATGGTGAGCGGCGAGCCGTGGCGTCGGACGATCGGGGTGTTCTGGGTGATGGTGTAGACGAGGTCCAGCCGGACGTTGCGGCCCCGGCTCAGGATGTAGCCGAGGGTGCCACCGCCGGGTTGACCCTCGGCGTGGCTCAACTCCAGCACGATGTTGCCCTGCCGGTCGAGTCGGGCGGCGGTCACCGTGCGGTCCAGGTCGTACTCGCTGAAGATCAGGTCGCCGGGGGCGATCGGGATCGGGCTGGTGGCCTTGGCATGCACGCTGAACGTGCCGGGGGTCAGCCCGGCCGGGTCGATCGACCCGAGCCGGGCGGTGTCGAGGGTGACCGAGGTGACCTGCTCACCGCCGTCGAGCGTTCTCGCGTCGAGGGTGAAGCTCACGCTGGTCGGGTGGTGACCACCGGCGTGGGCGGCGACGCCGGGCAGGGCCAGGCCGAAGGCGGCACCGGCCCCTCCGGCCAGAACGGTGCGACGAGTGACAGGCGTGGACATGCGACCCCCGTACCTCACGATTTAGACGATCGTCGATGACACCTCAACGTAACCCGGCGGAGATCCGCTGGCAACCGGTGCGGAAACGGGGTGATCAGGGCGTCCCCTGAGCCCGCCTGGGAGACGCCCTGACCGATCATGGGAGCAACGCCGCCCCCGACACCGTCAGCTCAGGCGCTGGAACACGGAGAACGGGTAGACCCAGGCGGGGTTGAAGATGAGGCCCAGCCGGTGCAGGTACCGCTGGCAGGTGCCCGGTTGCGCGGGGTCGGTGCAGAAGGTCACCCACAGCTCGGAGTAACCGTCCTTCTCGGTAGGGCTGTAGTGCACGACCTGGTCCCGCACGACGAACTGCATCGAGGTCAGTCGGGGGTCCTGCACGTCGTTGGGGAACGAGAGCGAGGTGTCCAGGCCGTACAGCACGATCTCGTTGGAGAACAGGCAGACGCTCGCCTGGAAGTACATCTCGTAGATGGTGGTGTAGGTCGCGGTCTCGTAGACCTCCTCGGAGACCTCCTCGCGGTAGCAGGGGGTGCCCGGCGGGAACGCGGGCGGCGTGGGCACCTGGATGGCGTTCGTCGTGATGTCACCCGTGGTGCGCGCCGCCTTCCCCGACGCGGTCACCCCGAGGCCGTTGTCGGCGCAGGCCGCCCTGGTCTCGCAGACGGCTGCGCCGGGCGCCGCCGACGCGGCCGCCGCCGGCACGGTGAGCGTCGCCGCGAGCACGGTCAGGGCCAGGACCAGAGGCTTGAGATGTACGGACACATGACCTCCAATGGTTCGATCAGTGCGTTCTGCACCCGAGCAGGATCGCCGGTCGGTCCCGGCCCTGGCCGGGATTCCGTACACGGCCGTACACTGACGAACGTCGATTGTCGACGGTGGGGAGCAGGGCGCTGGATGCTGCGGGGGCGCGAACGTCCGACGACCTCGCCGGGTTGTTGCGGGCGTTGCGACGCAGGCACGCCCGCCAACAGGGCGACAGTGAGCTGACCTATCGGGAGCTGGCCGCCCGCACCGGCTGGTCGCACACCGCTGTCGCCGAATACCTCACCGGCAAGACGCTGCCACCGACCGACCGGCTCGACGCGCTGGTCCGGCTCCTCGGTGCCACGCCGGCCGAGCAGGGCGCGTTGGCCACCGTCCGGGACCGCATCGAGGAGAGCCGCCGCCGCGCCCCACGCGCAGCCGTCCGGATGGTGCCCCGACAGCTGCCCGCCGACGTGGCCAACCTTGCCGGGCGGGACGACGAGTTGGCCCTTCTCGACAAGCTCGTCGCCGCGCCCACCGCCGTCGTGGTCGCCGCGATCTCGGGTACCGCCGGGGTGGGCAAGACCGCCCTGGCCGTGCACTGGGCGCATCGGGTCGCCGACCGGTTCGACGACGGTCAGCTCTACGTCAACCTGCGGGGCTTCGACCCGCGCGGGCAGACACTGAGCTCCGCCAAGGCGCTGCACGGCTTCCTGGACGCGCTGGAGGTGCCGGCCGCTCGGGTGCCCGCCGACCTCGACGCGCAGGCCGCCCTGTACCGCAGCGCGCTGGCCGGCAAGCGGGTCCTCATCGTGCTGGACAACGCGCGCGACGCCGAACAGGTCCGTCCGTTGCTGCCCGGCACGTCCACCACCGTGGTGCTGGTGACGAGCCGCAACCAGCTCACCTCGCTGGTCAGCCTCGACAACGCGCACCCGATTCCGCTCGGCCTGCTCAGCCGCGATGCGGCACGTCACGTGCTCACCAATCGGCTCGGCGCGGAACGGGTGGCCGCGGAGCCGGTGGCCGCCGAGGCGATCATCGCCGCCTGCGCCCGGCTACCGCTGGCGTTGAGCATCGCCGCCGCCAGAGCCCAGCAGTCCGGATTTCCGCTGACCACCCTCGCGACCGAGTTGGGGACGGCCGGCAGGCGGTTCGGTGTGCTGGACGCGGGTGACGCGGTCGGTGAGGTACGAGCGGTGTTCTCCTGGTCGTACACCGCGCTCACCCCGCCGGGGGCCGGCCTGTTCCGGTTGCTGGGCCTGCACCCGGGCCCGGACATCACGGTGGCCGCAGCGGCGAGCCTGGCCGGTCTCCCGGCGGACCGAACCCACCGGTCGCTGACCGAGCTGACCCGCGCCAACCTGCTGGCGGAGTACCGGCCCGGCCGGTTCACGGCGCACGACCTGCTGCGGGCGTACGCCGCCGAACTCAGCGACGGCACCGATCCCGAGCCGGACCGGCGGGCCGCCACCACTCGGCTTCTCGACCACTACACGCACACCACCCACACCGCCGACGCCCTGCTGCGCCCGCACAGCGACCCGGTCGACCACCTCATGACCCCGTCCGCGGCCGGTGTGCGGCCGGAGCGGCCCACCACCCATGCGGAGGCGATGGCCTGGTTGACCGCGGAGCATCCGGTCCTGCTCGCCGCGCTCCGGCAGGCCGCCGCCGCGGGATTCGACGCGCACACCTGGCGGCTGGGGCGGGCCCTCGACACGTTCCTGGACCGGCAGGGGCACTGGCATGACCGCCTCGAAACCTGTCGGGCGGCCCTGCGCGCCGCCGAGCGTCTCGGTGACCCGGTCGCGCAGGCGGTCGCGCACCGCTTCCTCGCCGGCGCGCACACCGTGGTCAACCGGTACGCCGACGCGCAGGAGCACCTCGAACAGGCCCTCGGTCTCTATGTCCGCGCCGCGGACACCGAGGGCGAGGCGCGTACGCACCAGAACCTCGCCTCGTTGTGGGACCGGCGAGGAGAGCCGCGCAAGGCCCTTGCGCACTCGGAGCGGACCCTCGTGCTGGCCCGGGCGGCCGGCCACCGCAGGGCGCAGGCCGACGCGCTCAACGCGGTCGGCTGGTGCCATGCCCAGCTCGGCGATCACCTCGCGGCGTTGGCGTACTGCGATCAGGCGCTCGAACTCCTCCAGCAGCTCGGCGACCGCGCCGGTGAGGCCGCCACCTGGGACAGTCTCGGCTTCGCACACCATCACCTCGGTCGGTACGACCGGGCCGTGCAGTGCTACGAGCGGACGCTGGAACTGACCCGCGACCTCGGCGACCGCTGGGGCGAGGCGGACACCCTCAGCCGGCTCGGCGACACCCGCCACGCCCTCGGCGACCCCGCCTCCGGCCGAGCCGACTGGCAACGGGCACTGGACATCTTCACGGCGCTCGAGCACGCGGACGCCGCCACCGTCCGCGCCAAGTTGCAGCGGCACTGATCGCGACCGCCTCGTACTTTGGGACGATCTGAAGTCGCACCACCGTTCGTACGATGAATCCCATGCGCCCTCGCCTGCACGCGGTGTTGGCCGAGCCGCGGGTCTCCCCCGCCCCGTCGCGGACGTGGCGCGACTGGGCGGTGGTCGCCGTCCTCGGGCCGGCGATCGTGCTGGAAGGAATCTCCCGACCCGATCTGCCCTGGCGGGTGGGCTGCGTCGTCGTCACGCTCGCGCTGCTGCCGACGCTTCTGTGGCGGCGCAGGGCCCCGCTCGCGATGGTGGTGATCGCGTTCGGCTGCACGACCGTCGCCCCGTTCGTGCTGCCCGGCGATCCGTGCCAGCTGTTCACGGCGAGCTTCCTGGTCGTCCTGGTCCACGCGCTGTTCCGCTGGGGCTCCGGCCGGGATGCCGTGATCGGCTCGTTCTTCGTGGTGGCCAAGGTGACCACCGCCGGTCTGGTCGGGTCGGTCGACGGTGGCGAGTTGGTCGCCGGTTTCGCGGTGATGTTCGCCGCCGCCGCGCTGGGTGTCGCGACCCGCTTCCGCGCCGCCGCCCGACTGCGCGAACTCGATCAGGTGAAGCTGTTGGAGCGGGAGCGACTCGCGCGTGACCTGCACGACACCGTGGCTCATCACGTGTCGGCGATGGCGATCCGCGCCCAGGCCGGCATCGCCGCGTCGGCGGGCCAGCCGGGCGCCGCCGTCGAGGCGCTGCGCACCATCGAGGCCGAGGCGTCGCGCGCGCTTGCCGAGATGCGGGCGATGGTTCGCGTCCTACGCCGCGACGAACCAGCCGATCTGGGTCCCCACCCGCAGGTCGCCGACATCGGACGCCTCGCCGGGCAGTTCCGCACCGGACCGACCGTCGACGTGGAGCTGTACGGCGATCTCGGTGACCTACCGCCCACTGTGGGCTCCGCGCTCTACCGCCTCGCCCAGGAGTCGGTCACCAACGCCCGCCGCCACGCCCGCCACGCCACCCGCATCGAGGTCAGCGTCGCTGCCGACGACACGACCGTGCGCCTGAGGGTCAGCGACGACGGCGAGACCGGCACCGCCCGTCCGGCCGGCTCGCCCGGTTTCGGCCTGGTGGGCATGATGGAGCGCGCCGATCTGCTCGGCGGCACCTGCGAGGCCGGCCCCAACCCGGGCCGGGGGTGGACCGTCACGGCCGTGCTACCGCGTGCGGGGGTCGGCAGGTGACGGTTCGCGTGCTCGTGGCGGACGACCAGGAGATCGTCCGTACCGGGCTCACCATCATCCTGAACACGCAGCCCGGCATCGAGGTCGTCGGTGGGGCCTGCGACGGCCGGCAGGCGGTCGCGCTCGCCCGGCGGCTCCGCCCCGACGTGTGTCTGTTCGACATCCGGATGCCGGGCATGGATGGCATCGAGGCCACCCGGGCGCTCGCCGGGCCCGCGGTCCCGGACCCGCTCGCGGTGGTCGTCATCACGACCTTCGACCTCGACGAGTACGTGTACGCGGCGCTGCGGGCCGGCGCCCGCGGCTTCTTGCTCAAGGAGGCCGGTCCGGCCCTGCTGAGCCAGGCGGTGCACGCGGCCGCGAACGGGGACGCGCTGATCGCGCCGAGCGTCACCACGCGGCTGTTGAAGGCGTTCGCCGAGGCGGATCCGGCCGCGCCGCGCACGCAGCCGATCGAGGCGCTCACCGACCGGGAGGAGCAGGTCCTGGTGGCCGTCGCGCGGGGGCGCACGAACCAGGAGATCGCCGACGAGCTCTACATCACGTTGAGCACCGTCAAGTCGCACGTCACCAGCCTGATGACCAAGCTGGGGGTGCGTAACCGGGTCGAGGTGGCGATGTGGGCGTACGAGACCAACCGCAGCCGCCGGCACTGGTGAGCGACGGAGGTACGACGACGGCGTCCGACCATGGGCCGACCCGATCGCGGCCCTTGTTCCGATGAGCGGGGGCGGGTGCGGCGTCCACCATCGGTGGCATGACGATCCGCGAGTGGCGGCTACCGGCCGCGTTGATCCTGCTGGGCCTGATACCGATGCTCGCCGGCGCGGGACGGCTCACCGAGTTGGGCGGCGCAGCGGAGGTCACCCCGGCCAACGCGCGCTTCGTCGCCGACCCGCTGCCGGTCGTGCTGCACATCGTCGGCGCGGTGGTCTACACGATCCTCGGCGCGTTCCAGTTCGTGCCCCGGCTGCGCCGCCACTCCTGGCACCGCCGCGCCGGCCGGGTGCTCGTCCCCTGCGGGCTGATGGTGGCGTTCACCGGC
Organism: Micromonospora sp. NPDC047644; assembly: GCF_040704315.1. Lineage (NCBI taxonomy): Bacteria > Bacillati > Actinomycetota > Actinomycetes > Micromonosporales > Micromonosporaceae > Micromonospora > Micromonospora sp. NPDC047644. The sequence goes on along the minus strand of NZ_JBEYSY010000008.1, from coordinate 59,323 downwards.
CTGTGGATGGCCGTCGCGTACGACCTGCCGGCCCACGACAACGACGTGCTCGCCGGTATGCGGCTCGTCTTCGGCTCGGCCATGGCCGGCTCGATCGTGCTCGGTCTCGCCGCCGCGCTGCGCCGGGACATCGCCCGACACCGCAGCTGGATGGTGCGCGGCTACGCGATCGGCCTCGGCGCCGGCACCCAGGCGTTCACCCACGCGCCGTACCTGATCGCGACCGGGGAGCAGCCCGACGGGAACCTGCGCGCCGGCCTGGTGGTCGCCGGTTGGGTGATCAACCTCGCGGTGGCCGAGTGGTACCTGCGGCGTCCGGCTCGGGTTGTGAGAGCGGCGGCAGCAGTCCCCGGAGCCGGCTCGTCCCCTGCGGCGTCTTTTCCGGGAAACCAGAGCCTTCACTGAGCGCACGGTCGGCCCGGCGCGTGGGGCGGTGTGGCTGCCGTGCCGGCGGCACGGCAGCCACCGGGCGTCACCTGCTCTGCTTCTCCTGGCAGGGCACGCAGAAACGGGCGTGCGGAAGAATTTCGAGCCGCTCGGCCGGGATACGCTGGCCGCACCTCTGGCAGGCGCCGTAGGTGCCGTCGCTGATCCGGCTCAGCGCACCGGTGATCTGCTCGATGTTCTGGCGGGTGGCCAGCAGCAGCGCGGCCTGGTTGTGGGCCTCGCCCGGGTCGCCGGTGTCCGCGTTGAGTTCGGTCAACTCCCGCAGCCGCGCCGTCTGGGCGGCGAAGTCGTCCGCCAGCGACGCGCGGAGGTCAGCCAGCCAACTCTGGTCGAGAGTGCCACGATGATCGACGCTCATGGTGTGCCTTTCAGGGAGAGGGTGGGAAAAACAAAAAGGGCCGAAGCTTGGATAGCTTCGCCCTGGCGGTCGTTCTGGGTGTGCAACGACTCCGCAGGTGGGCCTCGGCCGGTTCGCATCGGGCACGACGGTGTGTGCGCGGACACGGCGTGCGGCGCGCGGACAACCGGCACCCGCATGTCGGCCTCGGGGCGTGTGGCCGTCGGCACGCGCACAGCACCGCCCACCGCCACGTCAGTGGCGGCGGGCGAGCGGAAGGTCACCGGCGGCATCCCCCCACCATAGAGCGGGGTTTCCCTAATGCCAATCTTCAAGGAAGCTCACCGTTGACCGGTTGTCAGCTCGGGGTGAGGAGGCAGAATTCGTTGCCCTCCGGGTCGGCGAGCACCCGCCACGGGACGTCCTGCCCCAGCTCGATGGGGGTCGCGCCGAGACTTTGCAGCTGGGCCGCCTCAACCTCCGGGTCGTCACCGGGGTACGGACGGACGTCGAGGTGGACGCGGTTCCACCCGCTCTTCACGTCCGGGGTTCGGACGAACTCCAGGTAGGGGCCGACGCCCTTGGCGGAACGCAGTCTCGCGCCCCGGTCGTTCACCTCGTGCAGGGTCCAATCCGTGGCCTCGCTCCAGAACCGGGCCATGGCTCGCGGGTCGGCGCAGTCGACCACAACGGCGGCGATCGGTCCGGTGTCCCGGTAGACCGCCCTGGGCTCCAGCACGCAGAACTCGTTGCCCTCCGGGTCGGCCATGACCGTCCACGGCACGTCACCCTGGCCCACGTCGGCGGCGCTCGCGCCGAGTTCCGTCAGGCGGGCGACCACCTGCGCTTGGTGCGCCGCCGAGGTGGTGGCGAGGTCCACGTGCACGCGGTTCTTTCCCGTCTTGGGCTCGGACGAGGCGATGAGGTCGACGCAGACAGCGACCGGGTCCGGGTAGACGAAGCCCTCGGGTTCGAGGTTGGTCACGCCGGGTCCCTCACTGGAGATGTCCCAACCGAGCGCCTGCGCCCAGAAACCGCCCAGCGCGGAGTCGTTCCGAGCCTTCATGTTGATCTGCACAAGCCGGGTCGCCATGTCGGCGATGCTAAGGCCTGTGGAGTCGGCGATGGGACCCGCCCCGCAGCGGTGCGACGGGCTGACCCCGAGTCGTGTTGTTGCCCCCTATCTGTGCTGGTCCGAGGGCTGTTCCTTGGTCAGGTGCAGCAGCCACCCCTCGCCGGTGCGGATGAGCGCGTACCGCCGGCGAGCGGTGCGGCCGTGCAACGTGAACAGCATCCGGCGGTCGGTGCGATCATGCTCCTCCCAGGTGCCGATGTCGGCGATCGACTTGTCGACGTCCTCGTAGGTGAGGTGGTCGAGGTCGTGGTCGGGCACGGCGATCGCGAGCCGGTTGTCGCCGGGGCTGTCCGGCAGGCCGCGGGGCACCGCCCACGAGCGCAGCACGCCGTTCTCCTCCAGCCGCAGGTCGAAATGCGGTCGCGGTTTGCGGTGATGATGCAGGACGAAGGCGGGCGCCACGTTCCCATTGTCGGCGCCAGCCGGCTCTTCCGCCGGTCAACGCGACCACCTCACGAGGCCCGGTATGCCGCCCAGTCCTCGATCGGCGTGAGCGGAACCGGCTCGGGCCGCTCCACCACCGTCGTCAACTCGATCCGCTGACCGTCGGCCGCCGACCGCAGCAGGCTGGTCATGGTGTCGAGGACGTGCAGTGCGACCTCGCCGTCAGCACGCGGGGCACGCTGATCTTCGGCCCTAATCAGGTCGATCAGGCCGATGCCCCGGGAAGCCTTGGCGTAACCGGCCCGCGGTTCGAGAGCGCGCCATTCGGTGTCGCCGAGCGCGAAGAGGCGGACCTCGCCGTCGAAGTAGTTCGGGTCGGGCACCGCGAGCGTGCCGCCCTCGCCGTGCACCTCGATCGGCGCGGCCGTCGTCCGGACGCCGTCGAAGCTGGTCGTGATCGTGGAGAGCGCACCGTTCGTGTGCTCGAGCACGCCGGTGAGGTGGGTGTCCACCCCCACCGGGATCCGCTGGCCGGTGCGGGGGCCCGAGCCGATGACGCGCTCGGCGCGCAGGCGACTGGCGGCACCGGTCACCGACCGGACCGGTCCGAGCAGATGGATGAGCGCCGAGATGTAGTACGGCCCCATGTCCAGCAATGGGCCGCCGCCCGGGGCGTAGTAGAAGTCGGGGTTGGGATGCCAGCGTTCGTGCCCCGGAGTGACCATGACGGCCGACGCGGACATCGGTCGGCCGATGAGCCCCCCGTCGATCGCCGCACGCGCTGTCTGCGTGCCCGTACCCAGGACGGTGTCCGGCGCGCACCCGACGCGGACGCCGGCCGAAGCGGCCCGTTCGATGATCGAGCGGCCGTCCGGGAACGTCACGGCGAGCGGCTTCTCCACATAGACGTTCTTGCCGGCGTCGATCGTGCCCAGCGAGATGTCGGCATGGGCCGCGGGGATGGTCAGGTTGAGCACGGTCTGCACGTCCGGGCGGGCGAGCAGACGCTCGACGCTCATCGCCTCGGCTCCCGGTATCGTGGCCGCGACCTCGGCCGACCGGGAGGCGTCGAGGTCGGCCACCGCGACGATGTCGACCTCAGGATGGTCCGCGAGTGTGTCGAGGTACGCGCGGGAGATGACCCCGAGACCTATGACGCCGACGCGGTGCGGGTCGCCCACACCATCCCCCTCTCGATCACGGTACGGACATCCGCGTGCTCCAGCACGTCGAGGCTGTGCCCCGGGGTCGTCACGACGACACGCCCGGCACCCCACTGTCGGGTCCAGATGGCCGGCGAGGTGACCGGCCGATGCCACGGATGCCACGCCTGCGTCGGGTGGGTGGTCACGGCCAGCACGTCGATCAGGTCGTCGTGCAGCACCCAGTACTGCTCGGTGACGAGGTCGAAGTCCTCGATGCCCGCGGTGATCGGGTGCTCCCGGCCGAGGTCGGTGACGCGCACCGTGTGCGGCAGGAAGTTGTCCTCCGGGCCACCGTGACGCTCACACGGCTCGAGGCCCGGATGGGTCGCGAACTGGCCGCCCACCAGGTGCAGGTATTCGGCTGACGCGCGGAACGAGTCGACGATGCCGCCGTGCCAGCCGGTGAAGCCCGTGCCGGCGATGACCGCCGCGCTGAGGCCCGCCACCTGGTCCGCGGTGATCTGCGACATCGTCATGCACTGCACGACGAGGTCGGTCTGGGCCATCTCGGCGGCGTCGGCGTAGATCTCCGTCGACTCCTCGACCCGTACGGCATAGCCGCTTCGTTCGAGGAAGGGGAGGAACAACTCGGTCGCCTTGACCGGCTGGTGCCCCTCCCAACCGCCCCGAACCACCAGTGCTCTCCGCTGCGCCACCGTCGCTCCCTCCCACGGCCGTCGTCACCGGGCTGGCCGCTCCCGCCCCGACGACGGGTCGTCCATGCCCAAACGTGCCGAGCACCGAAACCGTACCCGTGCTCGCCGACAAAGCCGACGTACGTCGGGCGCCGGATTCCACTCTGCCCGCTCGGCTTGGGCCACACCACCAGTGAGCGCCGCGGTGGAATGCCACGGCGCTCACGACCGGCATCGGTCTGATGTCGACCGCCGCGCCGACCCTCGGTGTACGCGGACGAAGCGATCAACCGCTACGGCGGTTACCCCACTGGCGGGGGCCCTGGACCGAGCCCCGGCCGCCGAAGTGCTGACCCTTCCCGATCGGCTGAGGTGAGGCGACCTTGCCCTTCGCGCGTCGGGCGGCCCGATTCGCGGGAGCGGCAGGCGGGTCGGTCTCGCCCTCGGTCTCGGCCGTGATCGAGGTGTCGGCTGCCGCCTCGTGGGCGTCCTGGTCGGGCTCGGGCTCCGGCATCGGGGTCTCCTTGGATCTGGTGGGTTCTGCGGGCCATCGACGACCGGCGGACGCGGACTCTCGACGCCGGGGCGCGCGCCTTGACGGTAGCGCAACGCCAGCCCCACCTACGTCGGACGACCCTCAGACGGCGGTGCGCGACCACTGCTGGTTGGTGCCGGAGTTGCACGAATACTGCTTGATGACCACTCCGTCCGCGGTCGCCGCGGCCGGCACGTCCACGCACTTGCTGCTGTGTCGTGCCCGGAGTTGGAAGTAGGCGCCGTTGCTGACCAACTGGAACTGCTGGTTGGCCCCGGTGCCGCAGGTGTACTGGACGAGCTCGGCGCCGTCGGCGGTGGATCCGCTCACCACGTCGAGGCACTTTCCGCTGTGCCGGCTGACGATGCGCCAGTAGCCGCTGCCGGCGTCCTGGAACTGCCACTGCTGCCACGCACCACCGCCGTACGTGTACTGGCCGACGCGAGCGCCGTTGGCGGTGTTCGGCTGCTGGACGTCCATGGCCTTGCCGCTGTGCCGCGCGTCGATCCGGTAGAACGTTCCCGTCGAGGGTGGGGGTGTCGTCGGGCCGTCGCCGACGGTGTCGCCCCACGCGTACCGGATCCGGTCCGCGCCCGAGGTGTTGCGGATGGTCAGGTTGAGGTCGGTGCCGCTGCCGCTCAACGCGAACATCGAGTACCAGTCGTAGCCGATGGTGCCGGTCTTGCCGCCGAGGGCGGGCCAGTAGGTGCCGCCCATCTGGTTGTCGCGCATGACCTGGGCCATGGCCCGGATGTAGCGCACGAAGTTGTCGGTGCTGCCCGCGTCGGCGTAGTTGCGGCCGTCGTTCATGGGCGCGCCGAACTCGGTCGCGACCGCCCGGGAGGCGCAGTTGCCGAGGCGGGCCTGGATGTGGCTGCGGAAGGCGTCGTAGGTCATCGCGCCGTAGAAGAAGGCGTAGTAGTGGAAGGACAGCAGGGTCGAGGTGAAGCGGCTGTCGTTGCAGATGTCGCGCAGATCCTGGCTGAAGCCGGTGCCGCCGATGAGCACCCGGCCGGGCACCGCCGAGTAGTGGTAGGTGAGCCAGTTGGCCGCGACGTTGCGCCACTCCGCCGAGCTGTAGCCGTGCGGCTCGTTCATCGGCTCGAAGTAGACATTGGTGTTCGTGCCGTACGTGTTGGTCACGGTGGACCACATCGCGTTCCACGCGGCGAGGTTCGTGATCCTGCCGCCGGAGGCGGCACCGTCCTCCCAGTAGGCGAGGATGACCTTGAAGCCGCGGGCCGTGGCCGCGTCGATGGCGCCTCGGTACGCCTCCCACCAGGCCGTCCCCACCGTGTGGGTGTTGATCGGGAGCCGGATCGTGTTGACCCCCATGGTGGACGCCATGTCGTCGTACAGGGCGTTGGCCTTGGCCCGCACCGTCGCGTTGCTGTCGGACGCGCTCAGGCCCTGCACGACGAGGGGGCTGGTCTTGAAGTTGTCACCCAACACGGCCCAGTTCATGCCGCGGAACTGGTTGGTGGCGGCGGTGGCCGGCGTCGACGCGACGACGACGACCCCCACCATCGCCGTCAGCGCGGCCACCAGGGCGGCGAGCACCCGTCGATGTAGTGCCACAGTCGGAACTCCTTGATCAGGGGCCAGCGTCAGCTGGTCACGCGGAAGGTGGCGTCGGCCCGGCTCTGCGCGTCGGGCACCGGGTCGAGCCGCAGCAGGTAGGCGTAGTGCCGGAGGTAGCGGTCCGGGTGGCTGTACGACTGGAACGACGTCCACGAGGAGTTGGCGAGACCCGCGACCTGCCGGAAGGTGGCGTCGGCGGCGAAGGTGGAGGTGCCGTCGTTGGCTTCCAGTCGGAAGTCGTACCCGTAGTGGCGTAGGTAGTGGCCCGGGTAGTTGACCGACTGGATGGAGACGGTTCCGGAGCCGACCAGACCGGGCACCAGCCGCCACTGGCCGTCCTGGGCCGGGCTGACGTTCGGGTCGATGCGGACGTCGTAGTCGTAGTGCCGCACGTAACGGTCCTGGAAGTTGTACGACTGGATCCGGTTGACAGCGGCGGCGGGCCAGCGGGCGAGGACCCGGCTCTGCTCGGCCGCGGTCAGGTTGAGGATCGAACCATGCCGCTTCTTGGTGCCACCCATCGAGTACGAGCCGGACGCCGGCAGTCGGTAGCTGCCCGGGCTCGACGGATCGGTGGTCAGCACCGGCAGGTAGCCGCGTCCGCTGGAGTACTGGTCGAGGTAGAGGACCCACTCGTTGCGGGTGTTCATCTTCATCCACATCGGGCCCTCGACCTGCGCGCCGGTCAGACCGATGCCGGAGAGGTTTCCGAGGCTGGTCCAGGTGCCGAGGATGGAGTTGCTGCCTTCGATGCCGATCTGGCCGTCCCGGGAGGCCCGGACGTAGCGGTAGGCGCCGACACCGGTCGGCACCTCGACGATCTGGGTGTCGATGATCTCCTGGTTCCCAGGCCGGTTGATGTAGACCTGCGGCGTGGTGACGCTGCGGAAGTTTGCCGTCCGCGCGTAGTAGATGCGGTGCTTGGTAGCCCCGTTGAGCGGGACGTTCGTCGCCCAGTAGAGGACGTAGTCATTGGTGGCGGGGTTCCAGATCGCCTCCGGCGCCCAGGCGTTGCGTCCGTCCGGGATCGCGCCGGCGACGTTCAGCAGCCAGGGCGCCGACCAGTTGACCAGGTCGGTGGACTCCCACACGACGAGGTTGCGGCTGCCGTTGTTGATCGCGGCCGACCAGTCCTGACCGCAGCCGATGCACAGGTCGGTGGCGATGATCCAGTACCGGTCGCCGTTCGGCGAGCGGACCAGGGCGGGGTCGCGTACGCCGCGGGTGCCGATCGTGGAACGCAGGACGAGCCCGCCGTTGTTGAGGTCCGTCCAGCGCAGGCCGTCGGTGCTGTGGGCGAGGTAGATCTGCTGGTCGGTCGACGACTCGCCGGTGAAGTGCGCCATCAGGTAGCCGACGGTCGGGTCCAGCGCGGCCGCCTCCTTCGGTGTCGCCGCCGACCAGGTGGTGAACAGCAGACAGGCGGCGACCATGACCGCGCAGAGCCGGGCGAGGACTCTCGACATGTGTCTCTCTCCTTAGCGCAGGGGCTTAGCAGTCAGCTACAGGGCCGGCACGACGGGCCGGATGGTGCCGTCGGTGTTGAACTCCATCCGGTCGATGGCGGTCTCGCGGTTGGTGCCGTTGCCGGCCGGAACGGCGAAGCGGTGGTAGGCGATGTACCAGGTGTCGCTGCCGGGAGCCCGGACCACGGAGTGGTGGCCGGTGCCCTTGATGCCCGCGTCGAGACGCTTCTGCAGCACCACGCCGCGCTTCGTCCACGGCCCGAGGGGTGAGGAGCCGGTGGCGTAGGCGACCCGGTAGTCCTCGCTGCGTGTGTCGTTCTCCGACCACATGAAGTAGTACAGACCGTTGCGCTTGAACACGAACGGCGCCTCGTTGTAGCCGGACGGGGTGATGACCCGCGCCTGCGCCACGTCGAAGGAGACCATGTCGGCGTTCAACCGCACCGCTCGCGCGATGCCCTGCCCCCAGTACAGGTAGGACCGCCCGTCGTCGTCGGTGAACACCATGGGGTCGATCGTCTGCCCGCCGGAGAACTGGTCGCTGCGGATCAGCGGTCGGCCCAGCGCGTCCCGGAACGGACCGGTGGGGCTGTCGGCCACCGCCACGCCGAGCTGTTTGGCGGTGTTGCCACTGGCCGCGCCGCCGCTGAAGTACAGGTAGTAGCGGCCGTTGGCGCTGGCCACCGCTGGTGCCCAGGCCGAGTTGTCCGCCCAGGAAACGTCCGGTCCGTGGTCGAGGATCACGCCGTGGTCGGTCCAGGTGACCAGGTCGGTGGAGGAGAACGCCTTGTAGTAGGTGCCGGCCCAGCTCGCGTAGCCGTCGGTGGTCGGGTACAGGTAGTAGCGGCCGTCGAACACGGCGATGTGCGGGTCGGCGAAGAGACCCGGGATCACCGGACCCTTGGTGGTCCTGGGTGCCCAGGGCGCGACGAGGCGGAAGGAGCTGTCCGCCCGGAACGCGGCCGTGTCCTGATAGGCGTCGAGCCACAGGGCGAAGTCGCGGTGCCGGATCCGCCGGGTCGGATAGTTGTACGAGGCCAGCGCCACCGACCCGCTGACCGAGCCGTCCACCGCGCAGAAGGTCGCGTCGGCCCGGAATGACGCGTCGCCGGTGTTCGGGTCGACCCTCAGCCGGTAGTCGCGGTGTCGCAGGAACAGGCCGGCCTTCGTCTGAAAGGAGTAGCAGGCCGGCGATGCCAGGCCGTTGACCACGGTGAAGGTGGCGTCGAGCTTGGTCTGGTTGGCGCTGCCGGAGGTCACCGGGTCGAGCTGACCGAGGTAGTCGATGTGGCGGACGTACCGTCCGGCTTGGTTGACCGCCTCCAGCGAGACGGCCCCGGTCGGCAGCGTGGCGGCCTTGGCCGGCCCGTCGGCCACCACCACGACCGCCGCTGCGACCACGGCGGAGAGCACGAGGAGCGCACGCAGACGGGCGGTCGATGCTTCCGGCAGCGATGCCACCCTCCTGCGCCGTGAGTCCACCGGCCCCGCCCCTCTCGCAAGATCATCTATGTTAGCGTTAACACATTCAACAGCGTCAGGGCCCAAGCCCAGCGGCCCTGGCGACGGGTTCGGAGTCTTCGCATATGGCGCCTCTGGCCGCGTGGCGACACAGGCACAATGTGTTCGGTTCGTTACGTTCGCGTTGCGGACAAGTGTTAGCGATCGCATCCACGAGTGTCAAGGCATCGAGAGTGGACGCTCCCCCGACGTCGCACCGGGCCCGTCCACCTGCGACCAGCGACCGGAAACCGCTTGCCCGTCAGCGGCGTCACGCAGAGGATCAGCCGATGCCCAATGACCAGGCGACCGCCGACTTCTCCACCAAGCCCACCCTCACCGGCGAGCGGGTGATCCTGCGTCCGTTCGTCGAGGACGACCTGGACACCTTCCGGGCGGCGGTGGCCGACCCCGAAGTGGCCCGACTGACCGGCAGTCCGGTCGACGACGCTCCCGACGAGGAGCGGATGCGGTCCTGGTACGGCAGCCGCAACGCCCAGACCGACCGCCTCGACCTGGCGGTCGTGGACCGCGCGAGCGGGGCCTGCGTCGGCGAGGTGGTCCTCAACGACTGGGACCCCGACAACCGGAACTGCAACTTCCGCACCCTGCTCACCGCCGCCGGCCGCGACCGTGGCCTCGGCACCGAGGCGGTACGCCTCGTCGTCGGCTACGGCTTCGAGAGCCTCGACCTGCACCGCATCTCGCTGGAGGTGTTCGCCTTCAACCCCCGCGCCCGACGGGTGTACGAGAAGGTCGGCTTCGTCGTCGAAGGCGTGCTGCGGCAGGTCCTGCGCGACGGTGACGACTGGGTCGACGCCACGGTGATGGCGATCCTCGCGCCCGAGTGGGCGGCGCACCGGGGGCATCCGGAGCGCCGCGACTCGTAGCCGGCAACGCCGAAGACGTCAGCTCTGGACGGAGAACGTCGCGACGACTCCGTTGTGGTCGGAATTGGTGCCGCCGACGATGTCGTAACCGGTCATCCACATCAGCTGGTACTCGGGCAGCCGCTTCCAGAAGTAGACGTAGTCGATGTGCCGGTTGCCGTGCGTCCCGGTGCCCTTCTCGCCGTAGAGGTTGTAGTTGGAGCGCAGGTTGGGCAGCTCGTTGGCTTCGAAGACCTGCCACGGGAACTTGGCGTACCCGTAGCTCCGGTCGGCGCTGAAGTCGACGTTGAGATCACCGCTCACGATGACCTGTCCCTCGGCCTGCTTGTTGACCGCCAGTTCCTTGAGGCCCTGAAACTGCGCTTCGGCGCACCTGGTGCGCGGTAGGTCCTGCGGCTGGCCGGCCGTCTCGATGCTGGCCACCGCGTGGGCGTTGATCTGGGTGACGTTGCGGCCACTGGCCTTGTGCCGGTACGTGGCCCAGTTGTTGTACCGCGCGGGCGGGACCTCGCCCGGACCGTTGGTGTCGCAGACGAAGATCGATCCCTTGTCGAGGACGTCGAACATGCTCTTCTTGGCGATCAGCGCCTCGCCGGCCTGGTTGGTGCCTCCCGGCGCGTACAACCACCAGCCGTTGTCGGCGGCCCAGTTCTCCAGGTACGCCTTGCGGTTTCCGACCTCGTTGAGCCCGACGAGGTCGGCCTTGGACGCGATCAGGTTCAGATCGTGTGCGAACTCGGCCTGACTCAACCCGTAGTAGATGTTCAGCGTCGCCGCCCTGAAGGTCACGCTGGCGGCGGTCGCCGGGGCCGCCGGCAGCAGGGCCACCCCCAGCGCGAGCGCGCTCGCGAGTGCGCCCAGCGCGCGGGCCGACCAGTTCGTTGTGCTGCGCATCGACTTCCCTCCGCCTGGAACGCCGGCGGTGGCCGGCCAACGGACACTATCGATTCCGGCCGAAGCGACGCCGAACATCCGGTGACGAAGCATCGACGAACCTGGGTCGGCCACTGCTCGGACTACCATTCGGCCATGGACGACACCACCCACGACGTACGCATCAGACGCGGCGGCCCGGCCGACGCACCCGCCGTCCTGGGCATGCTCGACTCCGCGGTGGTCTGGATGAACGACCGGGGCAACACCGAGCAGTGGGGCACGACGTCGTTCTCGGAGAAGCCCGAGAGGGTCGAACAGGTCGACCGGTACCTCAGCGAGAAACTCCCGTACATCGCGGAGGTGGACGGGACGCCGGCCGCAGCCCTCGTGTTGGATTCCGGGCCCGACCCCCGGCTGCCGATCTCGCCCGCCGAAGAGCCCGAGCGGTTCGTCCGCCTCCTGGTCTCCGACCGACGGTTCGCCGGCCGGAAACTCGGGTCGGCCCTGTTGGCGCACGCCGTCGCGGAGACCCGGCGCGCCGCCGTGCGGTTGCTACGGGTCGACTGCTGGGCGGGCGGCGGTGGCGAGTTGGTGGCGTACTACGAGCGCCACGGGTTCACCCCCACCGAAACCTTCCTGGTGGGAAGCTGGCCGGGGCAGGTGCTGGCCCAACGGGTCGACTGAGTCGCGCGCCCACTGCCGCCGAGCGTCGGGCGGGGGCCGCCGGAGAGATATTCGGGCGTCTCGCCGGGGTGCGTCCACTAGCGTCCCGCCTCATGGCGAACACCACCCTACGCACTGAACGCCTCGAGCTTCGCCCGGTGCGCGACGAGGACGTCGACCGGATCCTGGAGTACCGCAACCTGCCGCAGGTAAGGCGCTGGCTACTCCGTACCCAGGTCGACCCTGCGTCCTTCCGCGCGGCGTGGCGACGCGCGGCCACGGACCCCGACGACCACAGCATGGCGGCCACGCTCGACGGCGTGGTGATCGGCACCGTCTCGCTCGACGTCGTCGACGGCATGGGTCAACCCGGCATGCCACCACGGACCGAGGCCCACCTCGGCTACATCTTCGATCCAGCCTACGGTGGAAACGGGTACGCGACCGAGGCCGTCACAGCGGTGGTGGCGTACGCATTCGACCGGCTGGGCATTCGGAGAATCACCGCCGGCTGCTTCGCGGACAACCTCGCCTCGGCGCGAATCCTCGAGAAGGTCGGCATGCGCCGTGAACAGTACGGCGTCGGCGATTCCTGGCACGCCGAACTGGGCTGGGTCGACGGCTGCACCTACGCCCTCCTCGCCGAGGGCTGGCCGGTGGTGGCGGCCCTCGACCAGCCAGCGAATGGTCGTCTCAGGCGGTCGCCAGGCGGACCATGAACTGGCAGCCGTCGGGGTGTTGCGCACCTCGACCCGACCGCCGTGCGCCTCCACCAGGCCATGGACGATGGCCAGGCCGAGCCCTCCGGACGCCCCACCGTCGCCGGGGCCGGGCGTGCGGGCCGGTTCACCGCGGAACGCGATGTCGAACAGGCGGGGAAGGTCCGCCGGCGGGATGCCGCCACAGGTGTCGGCGACCGACAGCCAGGCGTGGTCGTCCTCCCGGCCGGCTTCGATGCGTACGGTGCCGTCCTCCGGGGTGTAGCGGACCGCGTTGAGCAGCAGGTTGGCCACGACCCGGGCCAGCTCCGGTTCGCTGGCGGCGACCGTGGGCCACCCCGACTCGCTGGCGATCAGCTTGATCCGGCGAGCGTCGGCCAACGGGGTGGTGCTGGCCAGCGCGTCCGAGACCACCTCCCCGAGCGGCACCGCCGTCAACGACAACCGCAACGCTCCCGCGTTGATCCGGGACAGCTCGAACAGGTCGTCGACGAGTCGGGTCATCCGATCGGTCTCCAGTCGGATGCGTCGGTGGTACTCGTCGACCGTGTCCGGATCACGAACCACCCGGTCCTCCAGCGCCTCCGCCATGGCCCTCAGCCCGGCGAGCGGGGTCCGCAGGTCGTGGGAGACCCAGGCGACCAGGTCGCGTCGGCCCTTCTCCAGTTGCCGTTCCCGCTCCCGGGCCTGGTCGCGCCAGACCGCGGCGCGGGCCAGTCGCCGGCCCACGTGCCCGCCGACGGCGAGGCTGACCACCGCCGCCGCCGCGACGGTGATCAGGACCACCTCAAGGTCGTGCGCGGAGAGGAACATCGCTTCCGCGACCGCCATCACCCCGACGGCGACGGCGACCACGGTGGTGGCCAGCAGCACGTTGAGGTGCACGGTGATCGAGCTGCGTCGCAGGGCGCGGAGCAGCACCGCACCGGCGAGCCCGATGCCGAGTGCCGCGCCGAGGGCGATCGCGAAGATCAGGACGATGTCACGCACTGGCTGGCTCGTACCGGTAGCCGACACCCCAGACGGTCACGATCCGCCGCGGATCGGCCGGGTTGGCCTCGATCTTCTCCCGCAGCCGGCGGACGTGCACTGTCACCGTCGAGTGGTCCCCGAAGTTCCAGCCCCAGACCTGCTCGAGAAGTTCGGCCCGGCCGAAGACCCGGGCGGGATGCCGCATGAGGTGGACGAGCAGGTCGAATTCGCGCAACGTCAGAGCCAGATCCGCACCGGCGCGAGCTGCGGTCCGGGAGGCCGTGTGCACCACCAGGTCACCGTCGGTGAGCGCCTCCGGCCGCTCCGGTGGAATCGCGCCGCCGGCGCGACGGAGCACCGAACGGACCCGCAGCACCAGTTCCCGGGGTGAGAAGGGCTTGGTCAGATAGTCGTCCGCGCCGAGTTGCAGCCCGAGGATCCGGTCGGCCTCGTCACCGCGCGCGGTGAGCATGACGATCGGTACGCCGTCCGGCCGTACCCGCAGCGCCCGGCACACCTCGAGGCCGTTGACCAGCGGCAGCATCAGGTCGAGCACGACCAGGTCGGGTGCCTGCCGCTCCACGGCCGCCAGCGCCGCCGCGCCGTCCGCCACGAGGCTCACCTGGAAGCCGTCGTTCTCGAGGTAGCGGCGGATGACGTCGCTCACGGTCTGATCGTCGTCGACCACCAGCACGCGCTGCGTCACGGGCCTTCCCCGTTCCGCCCCGTCAACGTCTCCCCCAGATGTCCATCGGCCCAGCCTAGCCAGGTGGCAGACTCCGCCCGGACCAGCAAACCTTGCGAGGTTCTTACGGCTGCGCGCGGAAGCCCGCCCAGGCGTACGTGAGGTCATACGGTGACCGGAATGCGGATCCTTGTCACCGGTGCGGCCGGGTTCATCGGCTCCCACATCGTCGACCTGCTCACCGACGACGGGCACGAGGTGGTGGCCGTGGACGCGCTCCTGCCCGAGGCGCACGCTGCGACGGCGCCGCCCTGGACCGAACGGCACGACCTGGTGGTCGGCGACGTCCGCGACAACGACCTGCTGACCCGGCTACTGACCGGGGTCGACGCGGTCTGCCATCAGGCGGCCATGGTCGGCCACGGCCTCGACCCCGCCGACGCTCCCCGGTACGCCGCGCACAACGACCTCGGCACGGCCACCCTCCTCGCGGCGATGCACGCCGCCGGGGTGCGCCGACTGGCGCTGGCCAGCTCGATGGTGGTCTACGGCGAGGGCCGCTACCACTGCCGGACCCACGGCATCGTCCGGCCTGCCCACCGACGGGTGGCCGACCTGGCCGAGGGCCGGTACGAGCCGACCTGCCCTCGCTGCGATCATGCGCTCTCCCCCGGTCTCGTACCCGAGGACGCGCCGCTGGAGCCGAACAGCACGTACGCCGCCACCAAGCTGGCCCAGGAACACCTCGCCGGTGCCTGGGCCCGGCAGACCGGCGGATCGGTCTGGGCCCTGCGTTATCACAACGTCTACGGTCCGCGAATGCCCCGTGACACCCCGTATTCGGGGGTCGCGTCGATATTCCGGTCGGCCCTGGCCGCCGGACGACCGCCCCGGGTGCTGGAGGACGGCCGGCAACGGCGCGATTTCGTGCACGTGACCGACGTGGCCGCCGCCAATCTGCTGGCCCTCACGACACCGGCACCGGATCCCCTGACCCCGATCAACGTCTGCTCGGGTGAACCACACACCGTCGGCGAGTTGGCCCACGAGCTGGCGTCGGCGATGGGCGGGCCGCCGCCGGTCACGGTCGGGGGCGGACGGGCGGCGGACGTACGGCACGTCGTGGCCGATCCGGCGCGCGCCGCCCGGGTGCTCGGTTACACCGCCCGGGTCGGCTTCGCCGATGGCATCGCCGATTTCACCGACGCGGTGATGCGGGATCCGGCATCGGTCACGACACGGTCCACAGTAGGTGGTTGACGGCGAGAGCCGTGGCGGCCTGGGCGGCCAACCACCACCGTCGGTGAGCGTGGGGCAGGTGCGCGGTCGCGACCAGCAGCCAGACGGCGAACGGTAGCCAGATCCGTTCGACCTCGGCCTTGCTGAGCCCGGACAGGTCCGCCGCGAGCACCGCCGCCGTCGCCGCGATGGGCAACCACACAGTGGGTCCGGCGCTGACGATCCGCTGCCGGAGGGCCGTGGCGAGCGGTGGGCGCGGTGCGTGGGGCGACACGGCGGCCACCGCCCGGCGCAGCGCCGGCCCGACCACCGGGCCGGCCGAGAGCAGCAGGGCGGCGAGATTCGCCCAGACCCAGTAACCGTACGGGCGCTCCGCCGCCCAGCCCTGGTAGTAGCGACGCGCCACCAGGTGGTAGCCGTCCAGCCACCAGAAGCCGGCGAGGGTGAACACGGCGACGATGGCCGCGACCGCCGTCGCCGCGACCAGGAGCACGTTGAGGCGATCCCGCGCCCGGAGCAGAACCACCGTCAACGCGAGCAACCCGACCAGGACGAACCCGTACGACAGGTAGAGCGCGAAGCCGAGGAGCAACCCGCCCAGGGCGGCACCGGGTCGACCACCCACCGCCAGCAGCGCCAACCCGGCCGCGACCACCGCGGCGAAGATCCCGTCCGCGGACGCGCCCACCCACACCGCCCCCGGCAGGAGCACCAGGAACGGCCACACCGCACGGGCCGCGTCCTCGACGCCGAGTGCCCGCAACGTCACCGGAACCGACACCGACACCGTGGCACCGAGGAGCACGCAGGCGAGCCCGGCGGCGGTCCCGCCGCCCAGGCCGATCCGTTCCAACCAGACGAAGATCAGCAACGCCCCGGGTGGATGAGCGGCGGCGTGGGTGGACCACGAATCGGGCTGGAAGTCCAGAATCCGGTCGGCGAAGCCGGACAGCATGACGCCGACGTCCGTCACCCGGGGCACCTCGTGCAGGTACTCGGCCTGCACGGTGAGCCGCTCGGTCAACCCCGCGGACCAGCCGTCCACCAGTGCCAGCGACAGCGTCCAGAGCAGCGAGGCGAGATAGCCGACCGCCAGCAGCCGCGGCCACGGCGTGTCGGTCGCCCAGCGCACGCCCCGCCAGACGAACAGCGCCGCGACGAGCAACGCGGCGGGGGTACCGAGCCCCAGATGGGGCTGCCAACTGGCGTAGAGCGGCGCCGCGTCGGCGTGCAGCCGTACGCCCTGATGGTTGAGCAGGGCGCCGACGGCGACAGCGACGGCGAGCACCGCCACCTCGACGGCGAGGACGATCTGGTCGGCGGACCGGGTTCGTCCCGGCCGGGTCATCATGGTCATGGTGACGGCCGACCTTACGGCCTCCCGCCAGGCATTCGGCTGCCCGAAGGTGACACGTCAGCGAGTCGTAAGATCCGTTGCCGCGTAAGCGATTCGTAAGGGGAAACCGCGGTCCGGACGGCCGGTGGCGGGCCTAGCGTCGCCGGTATGCACACACCGATCGACGTCGTGCTGCCGTGTCTGGACGAGGCGGCCGCACTGCCTGCCGTACTGAGCGGGCTACCGCCCGGCTACCGCGCCATCGTGGTCGACAACGGCTCCACCGACGGTTCGCCGGTCGTCGCGGCCGAGCACGGGGCCCGGGTCGTCCACGAGCAGCGACGCGGGTACGGCGCGGCGGTGCACGCCGGCCTGCTGGCCGCGGAGGCGGATCTGGTCTGCGTGCTCGACGCGGACGGCTCGTTCGACCCGGCCGAGTTGCCCAGGCTCGTCTCGGCGGTGCACGACGGGCGGGCCGATCTCGCCGTCGGGCGTCGTCGGCCGGTCTCCGCGAAGGCCTGGCCATGGCATGCCCGAGCGGGGAACGCGGTGATTGCCGCCCTGTTGCGGCGTCGCGGCGTGCCGGTGTACGACATCAGCCCGATCCGGGTCGCCCGCCGGACGGCGCTGCTGGGCCTCGGTGTCGACGACCGCGCGTTCGGCTACCCCCTGGAGTTGCTGCTGCGCGCGGCCGGAGCGGGCTGGCGGATCCTCGAACTGGACGTCGCGTACGCGCCCCGCGCCGCCGGCACCACGTCGAAGGTCTCCGGGTCGGTCCGGGGCACGTGGCGGGCGACCCGGGACTTCGCCGGAGTGCTGCGCGCCGACGCCGCCGGTGGTGGCCGGTGAACGTCCTGCTGCTGGTCGCGAAGGCACCGGTCCCCGGGCTGGCCAAGACGCGCCTCTGCCCGCCCGCCGATCCCACCCAGGCGGCCCGGATCGCTGCGGCGTCGCTGTTGGACACCCTCGCGGCGGTGCGCGCCACCGCCTCGACCATTCCCGTGTTGGCCCACACCGGTCGATTCGCTGATGCCGAGTACCGCGCGGAGCTGACCGCCGCGCTGGCGGGTTGGCACCTGCTTCCGCAACGCGGCGACACGTTCGCCGACCGCATCGCGAACGCCCACGCCGACACCGCCGCGGCGTTTCCCGGCCGGCCGGTGCTGCAGATCGGCATGGACACCCCGCAGATCGGGCCGGCCCTGCTCAGCA
This sequence comes from Micromonospora sp. NPDC047644, assembly GCF_040704315.1. NCBI lineage: Bacteria > Bacillati > Actinomycetota > Actinomycetes > Micromonosporales > Micromonosporaceae > Micromonospora > Micromonospora sp. NPDC047644. Next base: position 41,506 of record NZ_JBEYSY010000008.1, on the reverse strand, counting down.
CCGCGCTGGACCGGCTCGCCGAACACGAGGCGGTGTTCGGGCCGGCGCTGGACGGCGGCTGGTGGGCGCTCGGGTTACGCGATTCGAGGTACGCGAGCGCGGTACGCGAGGTACCCATGTCGACCGACGACACCGGACGCCGCACCCTCGCCGCGTTGCGCGGGCACGGCGTGCAACCGGCGATCCTGCCCGTGCAGCGCGACGTCGACGACTGGTCGACGGCGCTGGCCGTCGCGGCCGACCTACCCGGCACCCGGTTCGCGGATGCGGTCGCGTCGGTGGGTGGCCAACTGCTGAGCGGACACCCCCGGTGAGTTCGACTGTCAGCCTCGACGGGTTCGATGTGGTGCTGAGCAGAATCGGCGGCTGGTCCGCCGACGATGACGCCCGTGGCAGACCGGTCGGCCCGAGGTCTGCCACCCAACCCGACCACTGGCTGGTGCACACCGACGGGCGACGCGACCTGTTGCCGGTACGGCGCTGGCACGGGTCACCGGAGCCGGCCATCGAGTCCGTCGCCGCACGCTGCACGGGGCCCACGATCGATCTCGGCTGCGGCCCCGGACGGGTGACCATGGCGCTCGCTCGCCGCGGCCTCGTCGCACTGGGGGTGGACATCTCCGCCGAGGCGGTTCGCCTGACCCAGGGCCGCGGGGTGGTCGCCCTGCGACGCGACGTCTTCGAACCCCTTCCCGGGGAGGGAAGGTGGGCGCACGCCCTGCTCATCGACGGCAACATCGGCATCGGTGGCGACCCGGTCCGCCTGCTGCGCCGGTGCGGCACCCTGATCGCGGCCGACGGAACGCTGGTGGTCGAGGTGGAACCCCCGGGGGTCGGGCTGTGGCAGGGGCGGGCGTACGTCGTGTCCGGGTCGTCGGGCGATCGGGAACCGCGCGGACCGGTGTTTGCCTGGGCGCGGGTCGGGTCGGAGGCGGTGGCAGTAGCCGCCGCCGCTGCCGGCCTGCGGGTCGTCGACCGTTTCCGGTTCGGTCCGCGCTGGTTCGCCGAGTTGGCGCGCTCATGATCCGCCGGCCCCGCGTCCCCGTACCCGAGGACTTCACCGCACCCACGCACTCACCGCTGGTCGCCGCGCGGCTCGGTCTCTGGCTCGGGGTGGCGTTCGGGCTGTGTTTCGGCACCGGCCTGCTGAGTCACTACATCCAGCACCCGCCAGGCTGGTTCACCTGGCCGACCCGACCGGTCGACCTGTACCGGGTCACCCAGGGCGTTCACGTGCTCTCCGGTGTCGCCGCGATCCCGTTGCTGCTGGCCAAGCTGTGGGGCGTCTACCCCCGGCTGTTCGTCCGTCCGCCCCTACGTCAGCCGATCCGGTTGACCGCCCACGCCCTCGAACGGATATCCGTCCTGGTGCTGGTGTGCGCGGCCTTCTTCGAACTGGTCACGGGCCTGTTCAACGTCGCCCAGTCGTACCCGTGGGGGTTCTTCTTCCCGACGGCGCACTACGCGGTCGCCTGGCTGGTGGCGGGCGCGATGCTGCTGCACATCGCGGTGAAGCTCCCGATCGCTCGCGCGGCGCTGGGCACCCCACTGCGGCGCAGCAGAGCGCCGCGGGCTGCGACACCGGGGGCTGACGACCGGGACTCGTCCGAGCGACGCGCGTTCCTGCGTACCTCGGCGGGCGTCGCCGGCATCGCCGTGCTGGCCACCGCCGGGGTCACCGTGCCGTGGCTACGTCGGGTGTCACCGCTGGCGTGGCGTTCCGCGTCCGGGCCGCAGGGTGTACCGATCAACCGCACGGCCGCTGCCGCGCACATCGCCGTTCCCCCGGACTGGCGACTGGAGATCGTCTGGCCGGGCGGGCGGGGCAGCCTGTCCCTGGCGGACCTGGCGGCCCTGCCGCAACTGACGGCGGAACTGCCGATCGCCTGTGTCGAGGGCTGGAGCGCCTCGGCCCGCTGGACCGGTGTGCCCGTCGTCGAGTTGCTGCGCCGGGCCGGCGCACCGACCGGCCGACCGGTTCGGGTCACCTCCCTGGAGACCGAGGGCCTGTACGCGGCCAGCACACTGCCCGCGGCCCACGCCCGCGACCCGCTGACCCTGCTCGCCCTGCGGATCAACGGCGAGCAACTGTCGCCCGACCACGGTTACCCCTGCCGACTCATCGCGCCGAGCCGGCCGGGCGTCCTGCAGACCAAGTGGGTGGCACGGCTGGAGGTGTTGCGGTGAGAACCGTCCGGCTGATCCTGTTCGTGGTCGGTGCCGCGGTCACCGCGTACGGCGGTTGGTTGCTCCTCCCCCAGCTCGACACCGCCCTGCCGTGGCTGATCGGCGGCCCGGTGCTGCACGACGTCCTGGTGGCGCCGCTGGTCGGACTGGTCGGGCTGGCGCTGGGCCGACTGGTGAGGAACCGCCTACGCCTGGCCTGGATCGTCGCGGGTCTGCTGGCCAGCGCCACGTTGCTGCTGATCGCGGTGCCCCTGCTGTGGCGGCCACCCTCGGCGCCGCCGAACCCGGGCCTACCGGACCGCGACTACCCGCTGGGGCTCGCTGTCGGGCTGGCGGTGGTCTGGACCGTGATCGTGGTCGTCCTGGTCGTCGCCACCACCGTCGACAGACGTGTCGCGAGCCGACGAGCCGACCGTCGCTGAGCCGGCCCAGTCGTTCTTCACTGTTCGTCCAGGAGGGGTAAACATGTCAGCGGGAGACATCAGCACCACCGGTCGCCCACCGGTCGGCGTGATCGGCGGATCCGGGTTCTACGAGTTCCTCGACGACGTCGCCGAGGTCACCGTCGACACACCGTACGGGCCGCCGAGCGACGCGCTGTCCGTCGGCAGTGTCGGCGGGCGGCCGGTGGTGTTCCTGCCCCGCCACGGACGCCGGCACACCCTCCCCCCACACCGGATCAACTACCGGGCCAATCTGTGGGCGCTGCGCGCGCTCGGCGTCCGCCAGGTGCTCGCACCGGGTGCCGTGGGCGGCCTGCGACCGGATCTGGGCCCGGGGACCCTCGTCGTACCGGACCAACTGGTCGACCGAACCAGCGGCCGGGAGCAGACCTACTACGACGGACAGCCGCGCGCGGACGGGGAGCCCTCCCCGGTCGTTCACGTTCCCTTCGCCGATCCCTACTGTCCGGTCGGACGAGCCACGGTCCTCGACGCCGCCCGATCCGCCGGTTGGCAGCCGGTCGACGGGGCAACGATGGTCGTCATCGAGGGGCCCCGGTTCTCCACCCGTGCCGAGTCGCTGTGGTACGGCCGGCAGGGCTGGTCGGTCGTCGGCATGACCGGTCACCCGGAGGCGGTGCTGGCCCGCGAACTGGCACTGTGTTACACCGCGCTCTCCCTGGTGACCGACCTCGACTCGGGCGTCGAGGTCGGTCAGGGCGTGACTCAGCAGGAGGTGTTCGCGGTCTTCGCCCGGAACATCGAGCGCCTGCGCCTCCTGCTCGGCGACGCGGTGCAGACGTTGCCGGAGGGCCGGGAAGGCTGCCGGTGCGAACAGGCGCTGGCGTGACCGTCGTAAGAGTTCCGAAATGGTTCGCGAACAGTTCGACGACGGCTGCGGCCGTACGCTGCGGTGATGGGAAAACGGATGTTCCGGTCGCCGGTGGCCCGAGCCGGTCTCGCCTGTGCTGTCGTGGTGTCGACGCTGGCCCTGTACTGGTTTCAGCCGTGGAAGCTCGTCACCGACACCTACGTCGACGAGGCTGTTCCCGGCATCGCGACGACATCTGTCACCCCGACCCCGTCGTCCGCGAGCCCGGCCCCGGCGGCGTCGGCAGCCACTCCGGCCCCTGCGGCGTCGACATCCACCCCGGCGGCGAACGAGATCCTGACCGCCGGCGAGTTCGTCACGCATGAGCACCGGACGACCGGCAGCGCCGAGATCCACCGGCTCGCCGACGGGCGCCACCAGCTCGTGATCCGCGACCTGGACACGTCGAACGGCCCGGACCTGCGAGTGTGGCTGACCGACCAACCGGTCATCCGGGGCACGGCCGGCTGGCGGGTGTTCGACGACGGCGAATGGGTCGAGCTGGCCAAGCTCAAGGGCAACAAGGGCAACCAGGTGTACGAGCTGCCGGCATCGGTGAATCCAGGCGACTTCCGAAGCGTCTCCATCTGGTGCAAGCGGTTCGCGGTCTCCTTCGGCGCGGCTGATCTCACGAGCGCCTGACCGACCCGACCGGGTCGCAACCTGCCGGACACGGCATTGACATCTTTCACTGCTCGATCTAGCGTCGGGACGAATCGATTCGACGCCGAGCCAGGTGCTCCGGCACCGTCGGTCGAACGGTCTCGTGATGTTTGGGCGCACGAGGTGACCACTGTCGAATCGATCGTCGGGTGGTCCCGCGTGGGCGGCGAGACCAGCGGCGGAAACCTGCGTCGATGAGCCGGTCGGCCGTGGACCCCTTTCAACCAGTTCGTGCCGAATGGCGGGAGCCCCTTCATGACAAGACGTAGACCCATCCTTGGATTGCTCGCGACGGCGGCGGCCGTCGTCGTGACCGTGAGCGCAGGGGCACTGGCCGGTGGCCTGAGCACCACCGCGTCGGCCGCGGACATCGGAGCGGCCGCGGCGACGGCCGGGTGCGGCAAGGCGCCCACGCTGACCAGTGGCCAGCGGACCATTCAGAGCAACGGCCAGAACCGCAGCTTCATCCTCAGGATCCCCGACAACTACGACAGGAACCACCCCTACCGGTTGATCTTCGGGTTCCACTGGAACGGCGGCACCGCGAACGATGTCGACGGCGGCGGGGCCGACGGGGCGGCCTGGTCCTACTACGGGCTACGGCAGCAGGCGAACAACAGCACCATCTTCGTCGCTCCCCAGGGCAACGGGAACGGCTGGGCCAACCCCGGCGGTCAGGACGTCACCTTCGTCGACAACATGATCAGCCTGATCGAGGCCGATCTGTGTGTCGAGACCACCCAGCGTTTCGCGCTCGGTTTCAGCTACGGCGGGGGCATGAGCTACTCGCTGGCCTGTTCCCGGCCGGGTGTCTTCCGCGCTGTCGCGGTCTACTCGGGTGGGCAGCTCAGCGGGTGCAGCGGCGGGACCCAGCCGGTCGCGTACATGGGAATCCACGGCCTCGGGGACTCGGTGCTCAACATCTCCGCCGGACGGTCCCTGCGTGACCGGTTCGTCCAGAACAACGGGTGCACCGCCCAGAGCCCACCCGAACCGAGGGCCGGCAGTCTGACCCACATCACCACCACCTACTCCGGCTGCCGGTCCGGCTATCCGGTGGTCTGGGCAGCCTTCGACGGCGGGCACACCCCCGGCCCGGTGGACGGCGGCGGAGACAGCGGCGCCAGGACCTGGACCAAGGGCGAGGTGTGGAGGTTCTTCACCCAGTTCGGCGGCACCGATCCCACGTCGCCGCCGACCACCCCGCCACCGACCACCCCGCCGCCGTCGAGCGACACGTCGGCCCTGCGCAGCACGTCCTCCGGACGCTGCCTCGACGTCAACGGCGGCTCGCAGGCCAACGGCGCGGCGGCGATCATCTGGGACTGCCACGGTCAGAGCAACCAGAGCTGGACCTCGACCGCCGCACAGGAACTGCGCGTCTTTGGCGGCAAGTGCCTCGACGTCAACGGCGCCAGCACCGCGAACGGCAGCTCGGTGATCATTTGGGACTGCAACGGCCAGTCCAACCAGAAGTGGCGGTTCAACGCCGACGGCTCGATCACCGGAGTTGGTTCGAGCCGCTGCCTCACCATGGTCGGCAACGGCACGGCCAACGGCACGCGCGTGCAGATCTCCGACTGCACCGGCGCGGCCAACCAACGCTGGAGCCGGAGTTGAGCCCGACGAGGTTCCCGCAGCGGGGACCGGTCCAACGGATGTTCGACAACCCGCAGGGAGGCGCGACCGTGCCGCTTCGCAAACTCTCCGGCCCCTGGCTGGGCGCAGCCATGGCGGTCATGGTCCTGATCGCCGTCGGAATGTACGTTCTCACGACCGTCGCACCGGCGGCGGCGGCCACCACCGCCGGCTGCGGCAAGGCGCCCGGGCTGAACAGTGGCACCCACACCATCCAGAGCAGCGGAAAGACCCGCAGTTTCATCCTCCGGCTGCCGGACAGCTACAACAACACCTACGCCCACCGGCTGGCCTTCGGGTTCCACTGGCTGGGCGGCACCGCCAGTCAGGTGGCCTCGGGTGGAAGCGACGGTGCGGCGTGGGCCTACTACGGCATGCAGTCGCAGGCGAACAACAGCACCATCTTCGTCGCCCCACAGGGCCTCAACAACGGCTGGGGCAACTCCAACGGTGAAGACGTCACCTTCACCGACGACATGATCCGCATGATCGACAACGCGCTCTGCGTCGACACCACCCAACGCTTCTCGGTCGGGTTCAGCTACGGCGGCGCGATGAGCTACTCGTTGGCGTGCTCCCGACCGACGGTGTTCCGGGCGGTCGCGGCCATCGCGGCCCCGGGGGCGATCAGTGGATGCAGCGGCGGCACCGGACCGGTCGCGTACCTGGGGATCCACGGCATCAACGACAACATCCCCAGCGGACGGTCGCTGCGCGACCGGTTCGTCCGCAACAACGGATGCGCCGCACAGAGCCCGCCCGAGCCGAGGGCTGGCAGCCTGACCCACATCACCACCGCGTACTCCTGCCAGCCCGGATACCCGGTGCTCTGGGCCGCCTTCGACGGTGGCCACCAGCAGGGCCCGGTGGACGGTTGCGCCGGCTGTGAGAGCGGCGCACGGAGCTGGGTCAAGCAGGAGGTGTGGAACTTCTTCGCCCAGTTCGGGTCCACCGTGCCACCCACCACTCCCCCGCCGTCGACCCCGCCGCCCGGCCAGCAGAACGTGCTGATCGCCAGCAGCCCGGCCAACCGGTGCATCGACATTCCCAACTCGAGCACGACCAACGGTGCTCGTCCGCAACTGTGGGACTGTCACGGCGGCACCAACCAGCGTTGGACCTACACCGCCAACCGCACGCTGACCGTGTACGGCAACAAGTGCCTGGACGCCAGCGGAGCGGGCAGCAGCAACGGCACCGCGGTCATCATCTGGGACTGCAACGGCCAGGCCAACCAGCAGTGGAACCTGAACGCCAACGGCACCATCACCGGCGTCCAGTCGGGGCTGTGCCTCGACGCCATCGCATCGGGTACGGCCAACGGGACACAACTTCACCTCTGGGCCTGCCACGGCGGCGCCAACCAGCAGTGGAGCAGGCGCACCTAGCCAGGTCGGAGTACGCGCCGCCCGGAGCAGGACCCGGGCGGCGCGTACGGCGTCAGTCGGTGGCCGCGGCCGAGACGGAGACGTGCGCGGTGACGATCCGCCAGCCGACGGGCAGGCGTACCCAGGTCTGGGTCTGCCGCCCGGTGGTGGCCGTGCCGTCGTACCCGAACCGGGTGGTCACGACCGCCAGGTCCGGGCCGAACGTGGTGATGATCGGGTCGACCAGCCGGCGACCGGCCGGCAACGGTGGCTCAGTGGCCACGAAACGCCTCCTCCAACCACCACGAGCCGCGCGCGGCGCTGACCTTGGCGTCGATCACCAGCGGTCGGGTACGAGGACCAGCGAGCCAGTGGCGTACCGGTTCCAGGTCGTCGACGGTCCGGACGGTCAACCCGTCGCAGCCGTAGCCGCCGGCGATCGCGGCCAGGTCGGTCTCCGGGAAGGTGACCGTCTGCAATGGGTGCCCGTCCGGGCCGAAGTGGTGCACCTCCGCCCCGTACGCCGCGTCGTCGTAGATCACCACGAGCAGGGGTAGCGCCAACCGGACGGCGGTGACCAGTTCGGTGGCGGACATGACGAAGCCACCGTCGCCGACCGCGGCGACGGTGAGCCGGTCCGGGCGGGCGACCGCCGCGCCGAGCGCGCTGGCCAGCCCGAGCCCGACCGACTGGAACGCCTGGGTGAAACAGAATCCGGCCACGTCCGGCACGTCGAGCCACATCGACGGGTAGCCCATGAAGTTGCCGGAGTCGACCACCACCGTCCGGTCGGCCGGCAGCAGGTCGTCCAGGGCGGTCGAAAGGGTCCTCGGGTCGATCGTCGCCGGTGCGCCGGGACGCGCCGGCGCACTCTCGTCCTGGTACGGGACGGTCCGCCAGCGGCCGTGGTCGCGGATCCGCTGGGCCAGCTCCGGCGTACGCCACCCGCCGGTCCCGTCGCCCGCGGGCCCGGCGGCGTCGACGCTCAGCCGAGCGAGCAGCGCCTCGGCGACGGTCGACACCGCGCCGGCCACCGTCAGGTCGACCGGACGGTTCACCCCGAATGCGCCCTGGTCCCGGTCGACCTGGACGACGACCGCGGCGCGCGGGATCAGTTCGCCGTGCCGGGTCGTCCACATGTTCAGCGTGCTGCCCCAGGCGACCACCAGATCCGCCCCGCCGATCAGCTCGGCGGTGAGCGGAGTGGCGAAGCCGCCGGCCACGTCGAGGTTCCACGGGTCCCCGGCGAACAGCCCCTTCGCCGCCGCGGAGACCGCCAGCAACGCGCCGCACGCGTCGGCGAGCCGGATAAGCGGTTCCCGGGCCGACCGGGCGCCCCGACCGGCGATGAAGACCGGTCGACGGGCGGCCCGGAGCGCGGCCAGCAACGGCTCGACGTCCGGGGCGGCGACCGGGGTCGGCACGGTCGCGGGGACCGGGCCGGACCAGCGTTCGGTCACGGCTTGCTGCACCTCCAACGGGAGGCCCAGCAGCACTGTCGCGCCCCGGGCGGCGGCCCGGTACGCCGCGCCCGCGTCCTCGGCCGCCTGCGTCGCGCGTACCCGGTGGAAGTCGGCCCCGACCGCAGCGGCGAGTGCCGGCAGGTCGATGAAGAAGTTCGACCGCGGCGCGGTCGCCTCCGGGGCCAGGACCACCATCGGGGTACGGCTCTTCGCCGCCTCGGTGAGGCCGGTCAGCGCGTTGGTGACGCCGGGGCCCTGGTGCACCGAGAGCAGCCCCACCGTCGCGGCGGTGCGGGCGTACCCGTCGGCCATGCTCGCCGCGCCGCCCTCGTGGGCCGCCGCCACGAACCGGGCGCCGGCCGCGACCAGAGCGTTCGTGACATGAAAGTTGCCACTGCCGACCACCCCGAAGACGTGCCGCGCGCCGTGTCCGTACAGCACCCGACCGACCACCTCGGCTACCCGCATCGGTGCTCCGGCCTACCGTTCGACCAGCGCGAGGACCCGGCACGGGCTGCCCGACCCGGAGACGATGGGCAGCGGCCCGGCGATCACCACCGCGCCGGTCGCCGGCAACTGCGCCAGGTTACGGAGCTGGGTCAGGCCGTACTTGTCCTGACCCAGCAGGAACGAGTGGCACGGGAAGGGCGGATCGAACGAGTGAGCGGCACCCGCGTCGGTCCCGACCGTCTCCACCCCGACGCCCTGGATCGGTGACTCCTCGGCCAGCCAGCGGGCGCACTCCACGGAGATGCCCGGGGTACGCCCGGCGTTGGCGTACCGCTCCGGGTCGTCGCCGTACGCGTCCCACCCGGTGCGGTAGAGCAGCCAGCCACCCCTGGGCAGGGCACCGTGCTCCGCCTCCCACGCCTTGACGTGCTCGACCTCGAGCAGGAAGTCGGGATTCTCGGCAGCGTCGGCGGAGTGGTCGATCACCACCGCCGGGGCGATCAACTGGCTCACCGGAACCTGCGAGACGTCGGCGCCCTGTCGACCGGTGACCCAGTGCACCGGCGCGTCGAAGTGGGTGCCGGTGTGCTCGCCGGTGGAGAAGTTGTTCCAGTACCAGGCCGGACCGTTGTCGTCGTACCGGCTGATCTCGCTGAGTTGAAACGGCCAGGTCTGGCCGAACTGCTCGGGCAGACCCAGGATCGGGGTCTGGTCCGAGAGCGGGGCGGTGAGGTCGACAACCTGGATCCGGCCGCTGGAAAGAGCGGCGACAAACTCCTGCAGCACCGTCATGCGGCGACGGTACACCGCTCACCCTCCAGATAGGACCGACGAACACAAGCGCATTCCTCCCGTGTCGGACCGGGGCGGTCACCCGGCGGTGGGCGAGACTGTCCACCGCTCGAACGTCCTCGGTCGCCGGCCGCCGACGTGGCACGATGGCCGTGTCCTGCGCCGCCGGTGGCCGGGAGCGACACTGATGGAGTCTCGATGTCGGAGCTGGCCGGCCCGCCGGTGCCAGGGTTGGCGAAACTGTGGACGCACGACCCGGTCACCGCTGGGCCGTATCGCCTGGTCGGGCGGTTGGGCGCGGGCGGGCAGGGGGTCGTCTATCTCGGCGAGGACGACGCCGGTGACCGGGTCGCGGTCAAGATGGTCAACGTCGATCTGAGTGATCCACGGGCGCGGTCACAGTTCGTCAAGGAGATCGCCGCCGCCCGCCGGGTCGCTCCGTTCTGCACCGCGCAGGTGCTCTTCGCGGAGGTGGACGGCGAGCGACCGTACGTGGTCAGTGAGTTCATCGAGGGTCTGACGCTGCACCGGCACGTCCGCGAGCGTGGTCCGGTGACCGGCAACGCCCTGCACCGGCTCGCGGTCGGCACCGTCACGGCGCTCGCGGCGATCCACAGTGCCGGGGTGGTGCACTGTGATCTGAAGCCGGACAACGTGGTGCTGGGCGAGGACGGTCCTCGGGTGATCGACTTCGGTATCGCGCGGGCGTTGGGCAACACCGAGACCGCCTCCAGCCGGGTCATGGGGACCACCGCGTACATGGCGCCGGAGCGGTTCCGCAACGACGCGATCGGTCCACCCTGCGACGTCTTCGCCTGGGCGGCCACGATCGCCTTCGCCGCCGGTGGTCGGCCGCCTTTCGGCAACGACTCGCTCTTCGCCGTGATGCACCGGGTGCTGCACGATCCGCCTGACCTGCCGGCGTTGCCTCCCGTCCTGGACGAGCTGATCCGGGAGTGCCTGGCCAAGGACCCGGCTGACCGGCCGGTTGCCGAGCGCGTGTTGGTGCGGTTGCTCCGGCAGGACGGCAGGGTCACCGCGCCGCTACGTCGGGAGAGCCTGCTCGAGGTCGGCAACGAGACCGCCGGCGCACCGACGCCGGATCACCCGCTCCCCCAGGTCACGCCGACGGCACCGCAACCGGGCGCGACGCAGCCGCAGGGACCGGCCCAGCCGACGGTGGCGACTGAGACCCGACCGGCGCACCTGACGCCGACGGAGCCCGGCGGTGGTGCGGGAGGTGACGGCGCGATGAGGCGGCTGCGTCGTGAGGCCCCGGACGCTTGGGGAATCTCTACCGCGCTCTTCCTCGGTTCGGTCGGCGCCGCCGCCGGCTACGTCGCGTCGAGCGCGGTCGGCCCGGCCGCCGCGACCGGGGCGGTGGCCTTCGTCGTGGTCTACCTGGTTCGGCTGCTGGTCGCGACAGCAGTCGGGGGACGCTCCGACCGCGGGTGACGGGTGCACCGGGGTCGAGGTCCCCGACTGGCGTCCGATCGATAGGTTGACTGCCACCAGCCACCCGCCGAGGAGGACGTCCCGATGGTCCCACCCGCTACGCGTACGCGGCAGTGGTTGCCCTACACCGCCGCCGTCACCGCCGGGCTGGTGGTCATCGCCGGGGCGTTCGTGTTCGTCCGACAGCGCGAAGCGGGCAACGACTGCGCCACCATCCTCCAGGTCAACTCCTCGACGGAGAAGGCGGCGCTGCTGGTCGACCTGGCCGAGCACTACAACCGCAGCGACCGGTCGATCAAGGGCGGTGGCTGCGCCCAGGTGCACGTCAGCGCGTTGAACTCGGGCAAGGCCAGCGAGGCGCTGGCCACCGGCTGGACCCACACCGGCCTGCCGCAACCCCAGGTCTGGCTGCCGACGTCGAGCCTGTGGACCGGCCAGCTCCGGCTGCTCGACGAAGCCGCCGGGCGGGAGTTGCAGACTCCGGACCACTACCCGTCGATCGCCAACAGCCCGCTGGTGATCGCGATGCCGCAACCCAAGGCCGAGCTGGTACGCGAGCGCGGATCGCTGGGCTGGGGCGAGATCCTGGGCCTCTCCGGGCGGGACGGCTGGGCCGACTTCGGCAAGCCGGAGTGGGGTCGCTTCACCTTCGGCAAGGACAACCCGAACCTGTCCACCTCCGGGCTGGCGGCAACCATCGCCACCTACTATGCGGCGGTACAACGGGCCAGTGACCTGACCGAGTCCGACCTGGCCAACCCGGCGGTCACCCAGTTCGTCCGCCGGATCGAGGCGAACGTGTCGCACTACAGCGACGATTCGGTGGACCTGCTGCGCAGCCTCGCCGAGGCTGACCTGACCGGCGGCGCGGGCAGCACGGACGACATGAGCGCCATCGTCCTCCAGGAGGAGTTGGTGGACCTCTACAACACGGGCGCGCTGAGCCCTCGGCTGGAAGGGCAGGAGCGGGGCCGCCGGCCGAACGTCCCGCTGGTCGCCATCCACCCGAAGGAGGGCACGTTCAACCTGGACCACCCGTTCGTGGTGTTGCCCTCCGCTGACGAGCGGCAGCGCGCGGCGGCAGCCGACTTCCAGAAGTTCCTGACCGAGGACACCCAGCAGGAGAGGTTCACCCGCCTCGGCTTCCGGGACCACGAGCGCCGCGCCTCGGCGGAGTTGCTGACCAGTGTCGGCGCCGAGCCCACCGGCGGGTTGAACTACTTCGAGCCACCGGACCCGCAGGTGGTGAGCGCGATGCTCGACGGCTGGCGCACGCTCCGCAAGAAGGCGAACATCCTGATCGCCCTGGACACCTCGGGGTCCATGCTGGCGAAGGTCGGCACACGGACCCGTTTCCAGGTGGCCTCGGCGGCGGCGGGCAAGGGCCTCGCCCTGCTCAACACCGAAGACCGGGTGGGGCTCTGGTCGTTCTCCTCGGAGACGCAGCAGCAGCCGAAGAGCCCGTACCGGCAGGAGGTCCCTCTCGGCGGGTTCGATCAGAAGCGGATCAACAGCAAGATCGCCGGACTGCAGGTCGCGGGCAGTACCGCGCTCTACGCGACGATCCGGGCCGCGCACAGAGAACTGCTCGACCGGTACGACCCGCAGCGGATCAACGCGATTGTGGTGCTGACCGACGGAAAGAACGAGTACATCAGGGACAACGACCTGGCCGGGTTGCTCGCCGAGGTCGCCCTCGACCCGAAGCGGCCGGTGAAGGTCTTCTGCATCGCCTTCGACCGTGAGTCGGACTTCGCCACCCTGGACCGGATCGCCAAGGCGTCGTCGGGCAAGGCCTTCGACGCCACCGATCCCACCAAGATCGATGAGGCGTTCGTGAAGCTGGTCAGCAGCTTCTGAGATCAGGTTCCGTCGCGATGACGGCGACCGGCGAGTCCTGCGACGACCACGAGTAAGCGCAGGCCTGAAGCTGACTGGGCGGGCGTCGGTCCGGACGAAGGAGCGCTAGAGTCCCGCCATGGTGACCTTCCCGGTCGACGAGGTGAGTCCCGCGGCCGTGCGCCTGCCTACCCGGCCGCTCAACGAACTGTTCGATGACGCGTTGGTGTTTGGCGGCGATCCGACGTTGCCGGTGCTCGTGCCCGACGGGGTGCATCCGCTGCTCGACGCCGTCGGACGGGCGTTCGCCGATCATCGCCCGCTGGTGTTGTCCCCCGACGCGGTGTGGTTGACCATCGCGCAGGGGGTCGCACAACACATCCGGCTGCACGCCGAGGAGTTGCGCCCCCGCTTGGTGAATCACGCCGGCCGTAAGCGACTGACCGTCACCGTCGATGGGCAGCTGCCGCAGGACGCGGCTTCCTGGCAGGACCTGGTGGCGTCCTTCCAGGAACTGCTCGCCGCCGAGATCACCGACGCAGACCTGTTCGCGTGCGACTTCTCCACCAGCACTGACGTCGACCGGGTCGCGGGACGAGTTTCCCTGCTCGACGCCTATTCGCCGTATTTCTCGCTGTGGCTGGTATGCGTGTGTGGAATCCCCTCGATCACGTTGACCGGAGATGTGGCTGACTGGCAGAAGATCCGCGCGCGGGTGGACGCGCTCGCCGGGTTCGGCCTGCAGCAGTGGTGCCGCTCGCTCGCGCCGATCGTCGACCAGTTCGTCAGCGCCGCGGCAGGGGATGAGGACGTGGCGTTCTGGCGGCGCATCTACAACCCTGTCGACGCGTACGGCGGTGACGTAGTCACCGGCTGGGCCGCGCGCCTGTACCCGTACCTCAGCGGTGAGGGCATGTTCGACCGACCGAACCCGCTGCTGGAGCTGCCCATCGACGAGCCGCGCGACGCGACAATCGACGGACGCGGCTTCTACCGGGGGGCCGGGCTCCGCACCGATCAGGTCCCCGCAAGGTTGTCGCGGGTCACAGTGAATGTCAACGATCGGGTGGCAGGCGAAAACCGGGCAGTCGCCCTGCACAGCGGCCTGGTCGGCGTCGCGCAGGACGACGACGGTGGACTGCGACCCATCGCCGGCTGGTACCTCGCACCGAGCGTGGTGGAGATCGACGACGTGATCGACCGGATCGTGCGCGACCATCAGACCACGCCACCACAGCCCTTACGCCTGTTCAACGTGCCCGCCGAGGTCGTGGCGCTCTACCAGCGCATCGGTGCCGCCACCCTGTTCGGCACGTGGCGGCTGCTGCCGGTCGCCGAACACCGTCGGATCTACCGCGAGGACGAGCGGTCGCTCCTGACGATCATCGACCTCCCCGATGGTCGAACGATCTGCGCTGCCGTCGACGACGAGACCCAGTCGACCCACTGGGTCCTCTGCCGAGCGGAGAGGGTGACGGCCGCCCAGTTGGACGAGTTCGATGCCCTCGTCCGACTGATCGACGAGCCCGCCGACGTCCCCGTGTACGGCACCTCGCTCGCGCAGCTGCTCGACGCCGCCCTCGACTCCGACGGCGACATTTCCCACCTGGAAACCGGCCGACTCCACCAGCTCGACCGGCCCAGCGGTTGATTCAGGAGTGCGCCTGGTCAGAGCAGTCGTCGGCGGACCCACCAGAGGATGAGCAGGGACAGCACGACGGTCAGCAGCCGGCCTCCACTGCGGACCTGGTGCGCGCCCGGATCCGCCAAGCTGCGCACTCCCACCGGATGCGGCTACGTGAGCACATCGCTACTATGGGTCAGCAATCCACAGGGAAGGGGTCGTGCCCGCGTGCGAAGTCCCGTCACCGAGACCGCGTCGGCGTCTGCGCCGGGCCGATCCGCGCCGCTCATGACCAGCCGGTTGCGCAGGCTCGCCCGGCTGCTGGTGCTGATCGCGGCTGCCGCCGGCGCCGGTTTCGTCGTGGCCGTCCTGTTCCAGGGCCCGGCCGCCGCCAACGGAATGCGCAGCGGGTCCGGTGACGAGCCTCATCGAACGGTCGGCGTTCTGGTCGAGTCGGTCACGCGGCTCACGGTCGCCGAGCGCCCCCACCAGGGCCGCCACCTGGCGCCGGTTGCCGACGACACTCGACTTGCCGACGACAGTCGACGCGACAAGGTCCGCACCCCACTGGCACGGCCCACCGGCGATGCCGCCGCCCCCCGTGAGAAGCCACCCGCGACGCAGCCTCGCGGCTTGACGGGCACGTCGAGGCGCGACGCACCCGTCCCACCCCGCGCGGCGGCGGAGCGCGAGAAGCTGCGGCCGGCCGCCGTCGCTCGCACGGCTCATCGCCCAGCTCACCGCGTCGGGCTGTCGCAGCCGGCCGCGGATCCACCACGGAAGCCAGCCACCGCCGCGCCCCCGCCGGCCGCGCTGCACTTACCAGGCGAATCACCGGTGGTGGGCCCGATCACCGCCGCACTGCCGTACGTCGTCGACGTCGTGAGCAGAGTGCCGATCAGGCCCGTCGTCATGACACTCCTCCGGGTCGCCGACGCCGTTCTACCACCGGCTCTCGGCGAGGTGGTCGTCCCGTCGACGACACCCGCACTGCCCGGTCCCCCGGCACCCGGGCCGGGTGGCGTCCCGGTGACCGAGACGGCTCCCGCACTGCCAGCGCCGACGCCACCGGCCGGTCCGACGCCGGTCAGTCCGGCGGCGGCCCCGGTACGCGCCGCAGTGCCGCCGATGCCGGCCGCGCCACCGCCGATGTCCGCCGTTGCCGCCGCGCGTGCCGCGGTCCCGACGGGGCACCTCGCCGCACGCCCGAAACCGCTGGCCCCGCAGGCTGTGCTCTCTGGTCAACCGGTCACGCCCGCCGACGAGGATGTCGCCTGCGTCGACAATGGCTCGACACCCGGGCCTGGGCTGGCCCGGCCGCTCGAGAGGCAGTCGCACGTCGATGCTGGGCCGCCCGCCGATCTCGTGCCACTCCTGGTCGAGAGCCGAACCCTCTCCCCGATCACCCGCCCCGGCTGAGGCCTGCCGACCGACCCCGGTGACTGGTGCCCGCAGCGCCTGCTTCCCCGCTGGTCGGTCGATTCGTGTCCGCGCCCGTCCGCCGTGACGGTGCCGTGGGCCGATACCTACCTGTCTGTAGCGCACGACCGCCCCGACGACCCGTGGACGTTCCGGGATCGGTGGTCGTCGTGACGCGTACCGGAGATCGGAGAAGACGTGGTGATCCACGTTGTCGTCGCCGAGGACATGGGTTTGCTCCGCGGGGCGCTCTGCGCCGCGCTGTCACGTGAGGAGGACATGGAGGTGGTCGCCGACGTCGAGGGTGTCGGTGAGCTGTTGACGGTGGTCCGGCGGTGCCGACCGCAGGTGGTGGTGCTGGCACTGACACCGGAGTTGCCCGACCCGGTGGAGGTGGTCGCCCGCATCGACGTCGAGGCGCCGCACGCCGCCGTGCTGGCGATGAGCCCTCGGTGGAGCCCGGCGCTGGTGGAGGCCGCACTGGCAGCCGGCGCGCGCGGCCTGGTCGGGAAGGACAGCTCGCTGGACGAGTTGGTGCGCGCGATCCGCGCGCTCGCGGTCGGGGAGCGCGCGATCGACCCCGCCGCGGCGATCGCGGCGCTGAGCCCTCCGGAGATGCCGTTGACGCCTCGGGAGATGGACGTGCTGCGGTTGGCGGCCGACGGTCTGCCCCTGAAGGAGATCGCCGTCCGCCTCTATCTGGCACACGGAACGGTGCGCAATCACCTGTCGGTGATTCTGCGTAAGACCGGGGCGCGCAACCGGTTGGAGGCGGTGTCGCACGCGCGGCGTAACGGCTGGTTGTAGCCGTCGGGGGTGGGTTCGGAGGCGATGTCCGAACCCACCCGTCGCCGTGCGACCCCACCGGATGCGTGTTTGAATATTGACGTACCGTGATCATTGTCGGAGTGCGGGAAGGTTCGTCGTGATCCGTACCCTGCTGGCCTTGGACGGCGCCCTGGTTCTGGGTGCGCTGTCGCTCGTCCTCGCCGCCGAGGACGACATTCGCGTCGTGGCGGAGGTGGATCGCGGCGACGAGGTCTCCGCGGCCGTCCGCGCGCAGAGCCCCGACGTGGTGGTGGCCGACCTCGACTTCGTCGAGGGAGTCGATCCCGACCGTCTCGGCCGGTGTCCCGTCCTGGTGCTGGCGCACCCGCATCGGGCCCGACGGTTGCGAGGCATGTTGTGCCCGACCCGGGCAGTCGGCATCCTGCGCAGTGACGCCGCCCCCCAGCGGGTCATCGACGGGATCCGCCGGCTCGCCCGCCGGGAGCCCGTGCTCGACGCGGATCTCGTGGTCGCCGCGCTGCACTCGGACGGCCCACTGACCAGCCGCGAGACGGAGGTGTTGCGGCTGACGGCCGCGGGTGCGCCGGTCGCGGAGGTGGCGGAGTCGCTCGGGCTCACCCGCGGCACCGTCCGCAACCATCTCGGTCGGATCGCCCGCAAGGTGGGCGCGCGTACCCGGGTGGAGGCCGTGCGGATGGCCGGCGAAGCGGGCTGGATCTGACCGGCGCCGCCGCGCGGGGTTCAGCTCTGCCGCGCCGTCGCCGCCGGGGACGGCACCACCGGGTCGTCCCAGCAGCCGACGAGCACCCGGTAGGTGGCCGAACGGGCCATCAACTGTTCGTGCGTCCCCAGGACGGGCTCGTCGCCGTCGAGGACCAGCACCCGTCCGGCCCGCAACGCGGAACTGATCCGGTGCGCGATCACCACGAGGGCGCCGGGCCGCCGGGCGAAGGCGGCCTCGACCGTCGCTTCCAGCGCCGGGTCCAGGTGGCAGGTCGCCTCGTCGAGGACCGCCAGCGGGGCGGGTGCCAGCCAGGCCCGGACCGCCGCGACGAGCTGCCGCTCGCCGGCGGAGAGCAGGGCCGGCGTGACCGGCGCGTCCAGGCCGCCCAGGCGGGTCGCCAGGGGACGCGCGCCGAGCAGGTCGAGGGCGGCCTCCAGCGTGTCGTGGTCGGCGTCCGGTCGGAGGTAGCGGAGGTTGTCGGCGAGACTGCCCGTGAAGACGTACGCCTCCTGGGGCACCAGCACTCGCATCCGGGCGAGGTCGGCCGGCTCGATCTCGGTGACCCTCGTGCCGGCCAGGTGGACCGTGCCTGCCTGCGACGGCACGATGCCGGCCATCAGGGAGGCCAGTGTGGACTTGCCCGCACCGCTCGGGCCGACAACGGCGAGATGATCCTGGTCGGCCAGTGTCAGCGAGAAGTTCCGCAGGACGGGCCGGGCGCGCGGGCCGTAGCTGAAGGTCAGTCCCCGGATCTCGACGGCCGCCGGCCGATCGGCAGGGCCGGCGGGTGGTCGGCAGCGGGGCGCCCGTCTGGTGAGGGCTGACGGGAGCGGGTCGTCGGCGGCCGGATGAGCGCGCAGGATGTTCTCCAGGGTGACCGCGTAGCGCAGCCCGCCTCCACCGAGGCCCTGCACCAGGGTGTGCAGGGCGGGTTGCAGCCCGGTGGAGACGTAGATCAGCGCGCCCAGCACCGCGCCGGCGGTGAGACCACGCTCGACCAGCCACGGGGCGGTCACCATCAGCACCAGCAGTGGCAGCCAGCCGCCGATGCCGAGGCTGAGGCTGCGGATCGCCGCCATCCGGGCGAGCATGCGTTCGGCGGCGGCCTGCGCCGACACCCAGCGTTCCACCTCCGCCGACACGCGTGCCTGGGCGCCACAGGCCAGCACGTCACGGTGAGCGGCCAGGGCGGTCGCCGCGGACTGGCCGAGCTGTTCACCGGCCCGGACGTAGGCGCGCTGGTGCGTGACCATCGACGGCAGCGCGGCGAGGAACACGACCAGACCGACGACCAGCGGGGCGAATGCCAGCGCCGCCACGACCGGCGCCAGCGCGAGCAGGCCGAGCAGGGCCGCGCCGGCGGAGAAGAGGAAGCCGCGGGTCACCATCAGCAGACCGGCGAAGGTGTCGCGGACGATCTCCATCTGGTGGGTCAGCCGGGTCACGGCGGCGCTGTCCGGGCGGCCACCCGCCCTGGTGGCGTCGCGGAGCGCGCCCCGGATCACCTGGGCGGCCACCTCGTCGCGGAACGGCTCGACCACCGCGCCGAGGCTCCGGTACGTCCGGCCGGTGGCTGCCGCGCCGACCAGCACGGCCACGGCGAGGACCCCCAACCAGGCCAGACCGGTGAGGAGACCTCCGGCCAGGAAACCCTCGTCGACGGCGCGGGCGACCAGATAACCGGCGAGCAGCGCGGGCAGCGACTCGACAACCGACCAGCCGCCGAGCCCGGCGAGTTCCCACCGGCGGGCCCGCAGCGCCCGCCAGGTCACCCGTCGTACGCCGGGACGGCTCACGACAAACCGCCGGCCGGCTGGAAGACGGCACGGTAGTCCGGGTCGGCCCACAGTTGCCGGTGCGGCGCCAGGCCGCGCAGCCGGCCGCCGTCGAGCCAGGCGACCAGGTCGGCGGCCGCGGCCGCCGCGGTCCGGTGGGTGACCACCAGTCGGGTACGCCCCCCGGCGCGCCCGAGAACCGCCTCGGTGATCCGGTGTTCGGTCGCGGTGTCGAGACTGGACATGGCGTCGTCGAGGATGAGCAGCCGTTCGGCGGCGAACGCGCGGGCCAGGCCGAGGCGTTGGGTCTCGCCCCCGGAGAGCGGTGTGTCCGCCAGTGGGGTGCGGTAACCGCCGGGCAGACGCTCGATCACGTCGGCGACCGCCGCCATCCGGGCCGCCCGCAGAACCGCCGGCGTGGCCGGGCTTCCGTCGGCCGGCGGGACCGCCGAGTCGACCGGCAGCGCCAAGCCGATCGCGTCGTGGACGGTCACGCCGATCAGCACCGGCCGGTCGAAGGCGTAGCCGACGGCCCGGCGCAGCGCCATCGCGTCGAGGTCCCGCAGCGGCACCCCGTCGAGGCGCACCTCACCGCGGTCGGGGTCGTACAGGCGTCCCGCCACGGCCGCCAGGGTCGACTTGCCGGCACCGGACGCCCCGACGACGGCCACTGTCGCGCCGGCCGGCACGTCCAGGTCGACGCCGTCCAGGACGGGTCGCCCGTCGTCGGCGTGCACGCACACCCCACGCAGTCGCAGGGCACCGCCGCCGGGTGGGAGGGGCCGATCGCCCACCGGCGTGGTGGGCTGTGTCAGCAGCTCGGCGACCCGGTGTGCTCCCGCGCGGCTGCGGACCAGGTGGTTCAGGGTGGCGAGCACCGCACCGAGCCCGGCGCCCATGGCCGCGTACCGGACCGCGGCGACCAGTTCACCCGGTGTGAGCCAGCCGGCGGTCAGAGCGTACCCGCCGACCGCGATGACGCTCAGATTCAGCAGCGGCGCCACGGCCGAGGTGCGCGCACTCGCCCGGGCCAGCAGTCCCCAGGTCCGCCGGCCGTGCCGGTCCAGCTCCGGTAGGGCCGCCCGCACCCGGTCCTCCTCGCGGCGGGTGGTGCCGGCGGCGGCGATGGTCCGGGCACCGCTGAGCGACTCCAACAGCCGGCCGGCGATGTCACCGAGGACCCGTTGGTACCCGGCGGTCGCGGTCGAGGCGTCGGCCACGAAGGCACGCATGAGGACGGCGAGCAGGCCGAGACCGGCGAGCAGGGTGACTCCGAGGACCGGTTCCATGATGGCGAGCGCGACGACGCTGCCGAGCGGCGGAAGCACCGCCACGGTGGCCAGGACCACCGCGTTGCCGGCTTGTCCCGCGTCGGCGGCCTGGCCGACCAGTCGGCCGACGAGGTCACCCACCGGGTACCGGCGGGTGGCGCGGACGTCCACGGCGAACAGGTGACGCGGGAGACTCCGGCGCAGCCCGGCGGTGGCGCGCGCCGCACCGAACCCGCTGGCCAGGTCCGTCAGGGTGTCGACGCAGATGAGGACGACGACAAGGGCGCCGGCGGACACCGCCCACCCGGCGGAGCCGCCGTCGAGGGCGGCGTCGACGGCGCGCCCGAGGACCGCGGGGAGCAACAGCTCGGCGGCCGCGCCGAGCAGCGCGACCGCCGCGAGTGCGACCGTCCAGCCGCCGCCCGCCAGGACCGTCTGCCGCAGCAGCCTGTCCCCCGCGGCGAACGTCGGCATCGGTCCTCCCGTTGGTACACGGATGCCCTGGGTGGGCACGTCTACCCACCCAGGGCCCCACGTGTGCGTGGATCAGTTGCAGGTCGTGACGGAGAGCGAGCTGTCGCCGCAGAGCAGCAGGCTCGCCCGGCTACCGCCACCGGTACGGTCGGCCGGAGCCATCTCCAGGCCCTGGAGGTCCAGAAGTGCCATGTCGTTCACCTCCCTTCCATCCGTTCGCCGATCGGGTCGCCCCCGCTGTCGCGAGGGAGTCTGTCCGCGCCCGGCAGGGGCGCGAGAAAGGGCAGCGCCGGCGGCTGGTCGTGCCGCGCGCTGGCCAGCGCGTACAGCACGCCGGCGGTGCCGGTGCCGAAGTCCATGGAGAGGCGCAACAACTGCTCACCGGGGAAGGCGGTCCCTTCCCGGTACGGCAGCGCGTGCCAGGCCAGCCGGTCCACCTGCGCGCGGAGTTCGAGGCGGTCGGCGGGGTCGGTCGAGGCGGCGAGGTAGGCGATGATGCCGGCCCGACCGGCGAAGAGCCCGGACTGCGCGTAGAACGGTGAGCGCGCCGCCCGGCGGACCCCTGCGCTCGCCTCGGCGAACCGCTCGTCGGCCCGGTGACGCAGGTACTGGTCGAGGACCAGCCCGATCCCGACACTGCCGTGCGCCAGGTAGGGCATGGTGCGCCAGCCCTCGTTGACCTCCAGGGCACCGTCCGGGCGCAGCACACACCGGCGTAGATCCTGGCGCAGCGCCGTGGCGGCGTGCCCCAGCAACTCGTCGTCGCCGCTGAGCTCGTAGAGCCGCAACAGCATCAGCGCCGGTCCGGTCCGGCCGCGCAGCAGCCCGGCGTACGGGTTTCGTCCGCCGCTGACGTCCGGGCCCGGGTCGTCGGACAGTTGCCCGATCACACGCTCGGCGGCCCGCCACGCGGCGTCGTGCAGCGACACCTCACCGGTACGCGCGGCCATCTCGGCCAGGTTGAGCGCGATCCCGGACAGTCCGCTGGCCAGGCTGTGGTCGAGCCCGTCGAGGGGTTCCCGCAGGCAGATGTCGACAACGTCCAGCGCGTCCTGCCGGCGTCCGAGGTGAGCGAGGGTGTAGGCGACGCCGTGCAGCCCGTCGTAGAAGCCGCAGCGGGTGCCGGACGGTGGCGCTGTCGCCCGCCGCACCAGCCACTGTTCGTGCTCGGGCCACCGTCCGGCGCCGCTCTTGTCGAGCGCGTGCAGCACTCCCGCCGCCCCGTGAGCGAGGTTGAGACCGCCGCTGCGGAACTGTTCGATGTCACCGGGAAAGAGCCGGTCGTCGCGCTCGGGGGTGGCGCTGGCCAGGATCGCGGTCGCCAACCCGTCCCGCGACGGGCGCCAGTCGTCGACGCCGGGATTCCCTTGCGGTTCCGCGGTGACACGCGGCTCACCGGTGATCTCCTCGACCGCCGGATCGAGGAAGGACCTCGGCACCGGGAAGTTCGCGGCGATGATGTCGGCCAGGTGAGTCACCTTCGCCGGGGCCAGCCGGACGAGCTGGGTCAGTGGCAGGAACAGCGCCAACCGCAGGCACGCCAGGGCGTACCGGTCGACCGCCGGTCCGCTGCGGTCCCTCGGGGCCGCGAAGCCCTGGTTGCGCAGCCCGGGTCGGCGGTGCCCGGCGATCGGGGCGGCCACCTCGAAGTCGACCAGGGCGACCTGGTCGTCCGGTCGGATCATGATGTTGAACAGGTGCAGGTCCCCGTAGACCAGACCGCGTTCGTGGATCGCTGCCACGACGGATTCGACCTGTTCGTAGGTGTGGCGGGCCCACCGGGCGTACTCCGCCCGGTCGCCGTCGGTCGCGTCGGCGTCGATCAGCGGGTACCGGTCGACCAGCACCTTGTTCAGCGGTCGGCCCTCGATGAACTCGAGCGCGAGGAACCCGTGCTCGCCGATGGCGAACTCGTCGTGCACCCGAGGCACCTGCGGCAGGTCGGCGAGTTTCCGCAGGGCCTGCGCCTCGCCGGCCAGCCGGGCGACGGCGTCGGTGCCGTCGGCGTCCAGGCCGGCATGCGGTCGGGCCTCCTTGAGCACCACCTCGGTGTCGGTGCGCAGGTCCCTGCCCACGTACAGCCCGCCGCCGTTCGAAAAGTGGATCACCCGCTCGATCCGGTACGGCACCTCGTTGGTACTGGTGTCGTTGCGGGCGGCCAGGTGCGGGCCGAGGAAGTCGGGCAGCGTGACCCAGGCGGGTACGTGGAAGACGGGCTCGCGGCGGTCCGGCACCAGCGTGCCGGAGTCGTCCTCGATCGCCGGCACCACCTGGCCGTCGGGCGAGTGGCAGTAGCGGGCGGCGAAGCCGCCGTAGCGCACGTGGACGGGGCCGGCGCCGTAGCGGAGGTCACTGAGGATGTACGGCCCGGTCTCGCCGGTGAGCAGCTCGTCGAGTTCCTTGCAGGCCAGCTCCAGCTCCGCGTCGTCGCGCGGATAGACGGTGACGAACTTGCCGCTGGCGGCCCGGGCGGCGTACTTGGAGTTGCGCAGCAGCAGCGTGCGCGGCCCGCGCAGGAACTTGAAGGACAGGCCACGGGGGACGCAGTAGTTCCAGACCGCGTCCAGCACCCGCTCGGCGTTCGCCAGGCCCGCCGACACATGAATCTTCCAGCCCTGCTGCGGCAGCGAGCCGCCGTCCGGCGCGTAGATCAGCCAGTCGTCGAGCGGCTCACGACGCCAGCCGGTCGGAACCGGTCGTTCGGCGGCCGGGAAGACGGGCTGCGCGACGGCGCTGCCGAGCGAGTCGTAGAACAACCGATCCGCGGCGCAGTAGCTGTCGTAGCGTTCGTCCACCGTCTCGCCGCCTCTCGAACTCGGCCGGCTCTTGTTCCGGCGTCGAATCGAGTCTCATCGACGGGACGTGGTGGGCTCCAGTGCGCTTAGTCACGACCTTCGATGCGGTGCGCACAGGCACTCATGACATTAGTCAGGCCCGCGCACCGTAGACGGCGGCGCCCATCGGCTTGTCGACGTCGAGGTCCGCCACCGCGGCGACCCGGGCGATCATCATGTACTGCCCGATCACCATCAGGAGCTCGACCACCTCGCGCGGGGAGAGCAGCCCGGTCAGCGCGGTGACGGTGGCGTCGGGCGGGCGGACGTCACGGACGACGTCGGTCGTGAAGCGCAGGACGATCCGTTGCTCCGACGTGAAACAGTCGTCCCCGATCTCGTCGCGGCCGAGCGCGTGGATCATCTCGTCCGTGGCGCCGACGGAGCGGGCGATCGGCTCGTGCTGGACCCACTCGTATGTCACGTCGCTCAACTGCGCGACTCGCAGGATCGCGATTTCGCGGAGCAGCGGGTCGAGGGCCAGGTCCCTGAGCAGCGTGCCGCCCCAGCGCATCCAGTCCGGAAACGCCGTCTCGGCGTGGGCCATGACGCGGAAGAAGCCCAGCGGAAGCGCGGCCTGCAACGTCTCGCGGACCGGTGCCGGGGCGTCGGCGGGGTTCACGTACGGCAGGCGACTCATGTTTCCCCTTGAAGGCGGCTAATCGGGTTATACCGACCATATCCAATCCCCGTTTCGCCCGCCGCGGTTCTCGTTCCGGGAGACCCGGCGTCGGTGCCGGCGGTGAGCACCCAGGCGAGGAGGGTGCGGGTGGCCGGCCGAACCCTCGCTGATGTTCGTCGATGTTGCGAAGCCGATCCAGACGTGTTGGAATGGCTCATATCGCCGCAGCGCGGGGGCAACCGCGCTGGGAACGGCCAGCACGGGAGCATCGCAGCGCCGGCAGCGCGCCGCCTCGGCGGACGCCCGCCTGGCGGATCGCCGGGCCACCTCTACGGCGACGGGCGCTTTGCCGGGCAATCATCCTCGCCCGCCGTAGGTAACCCCCCGGCACGTGTCCCCACGGTTGACGCGCTCGACGCCTGACCCGCCGGGGGCGTCCGATTCGGCCTGCCAGCACCAGAACCGGCGACGAGGTGAGAAGCAACAATGATTTCCCGAGAGAACTTCGCGGGTTGGTACCGCAACCGCTTCGTGTGGGTAGCGGTGATCCTGCTGGTGGTGTCGGCCGGCACCGTCGTCCTGGTCAACCGGACCGGCCCGGAGGCGAAGCCGGCGGATCTGCAGTCGCAGATCATCGCCCGGATGCGCACCACGCTGGAGAAGGCGGATCCGGGGCAGCACAACCACGCCGGCCACGGGGCCCAGGCAGCGGCCGCCGCGGAGAAGGCGGCCGTGATCTGCGGGGTCCGCGTCTACGGTTACGAGCCGACCGAGGCCACCGCGCTCGCCGACGTGCAGACGGTCTACGGCTTCCACCTCTGCGGGGTCGCCGAGAAGCAGCGCCCCTGGGACGTGGCGGTCAAGCTGGCCGGTCCGGTGATCATGGACGTGTCCACCACACCTCCGGGCATCCAGGTGGTCGAGGCGACCGCCGACGTCATGTTCATCGACCGACTGCGGCAGATGTTCCCACCGAAGTACGCCGAGCCGGCGACCAGGGAAGCGCTGACCGAGTCGGAGATGATCGACCTTCGGCGCCGCTACGACGCCGCAGCCGGTCTCTGATCACGCTGGGTGGCCGGTGGCCTGGTCGCTCCCGCACCCGGCTGCGAACCGGGCGGCTGCGGACACCCCGGTCAGCTCGATCCACATCCGACCATAGATAGATAAACATTGATATCTAAGTCGATAGATGCAACAGTTGGCTTGGGAGCGTTCCCATTCTGAGTTGCAGTCCCGAAGAGCGGAGGATGAACAGTGCGTTCACTCAAGTCCGATCGATCCGGCGGACGATCCCGGTCACCAGTCCGTCGGTCCCTGCGAGCATTCGTCATGGTGTTCGCCATCGTGGCCGGCATGCTGCCCTTCACCGGGGCGGCCCAGGCCCACGGCACGATCATCAACCCGATGAGCCGCGCCTACCAGTGCTGGAAGGCGTGGGGCAACCAGCACATGAACCCCGCCATGCAGCAGCAGGACCCGATGTGTTGGCGGGCGTTCCAGGCCAACCCCGACACCATGTGGAACTGGATGAGCCAGTTGCGGGACGGGCTCGGCGGCCAGTACCAGGCCCGCACCCCGGACGGCCAGCTGTGCAGCAACGCTCTGTCCAGGAACGACAGCGTGAACCAGCCAGGGGCGTGGAGGACGACCACCGTCAGCCGCAACCTCACGGTCCAGCTGTACGACCAGGCCAGCCACGGCGCTGACTACTTCCAGGTCTACGTCACCAAGCAGGGGTTCAACCCATCCACCCAGAAGCTCGGGTGGGGCAACCTCGACCTGATCACGACGACTGGGCGCTACGCGCCGGCGCAGAACATCTCGTTCAACGTCTCGCTCCCGTCCCGCAGCGGAAACCACATCCTGTTCGTGCTCTGGCGGGCGTCGCACCTGGACCAGACCTACATGTGGTGCAGCGACATCAACGTCACCTGATCGGCAAGAGTTGATCCGGCTCAGGGCGCCAACGCCCTGAGCCGGATTGCTTTTCCGACCCTGTCGGGTGTGGTTGGTCGCCGCACGTCGACTGCACCGTGCAGAAGGTGCGAAAGTTGAAGGAAAGGCCGAATCCCGACAGATGCTGCGGATCGCCTCTACATAGGCTCTGAGCAGGGAATTCATCCCTGCACCGTCGCCGGACAACGGCGTCGGATTCCGCCGAGGAGTCCGACGGTGCATCTGATCAAGGAAGTGCCTCTCATGCACCGTACGCTTCGCCGGGGGCTGCTCGCAGCCGCCACACTCATCGTCGTCAGCATCCCGATCACCGCGACGCCCGTCACCGCCGCCCCACCAAGCCACCGCACCGCAGCGAGCATCCCGGCTCGCGGCCTGCCCTCGTTGGGCACTGGGACCTGCACCCTGCTGTGGGACCTGCTGAACGCCGGAGGCCGGAACGGGCTCGTCGCCATCGGTCTCACCGACGGTCAGCGCCTGATCAAGTTCGCCGCCAACCGCCCCGCTCTGGCCTGCACCATCGGCCCGGTCGACCTGCCCGGCAGCGAAGCGCTCATCGGCATCGACTTTCGCGTCCAGGACGGACGGCTCTACGGCGTCGGCGACAACGGCGGCATCTACGCGCTGAACACGCGCACCGCGGCGGCCACGAAGATCAGCCAGCTGACCGTCGCGCTGAGCGGCACGTCGTTCGGCGTCGACTTCAACCCCGCCGCCGACCGACTGCGGATCATCAGCGACACCGGGCAGAACCTACGCCACAACATCAACCCCGGCGGCACGACCCTTGTCGACGGCCCTCTCACCTACCCGCCCAGCACCGCCGCCGTCGGCGTCACCGCTGCGGCGTACACCAACAACGACCTGAACCCCGCCACCGCTACCACCCTGTTCGACATCGACACCACCCTCGACCAGGTTGTCCTGCAATCCCCCGCGAACTCGGGGCAACTGGCCGCCACCGGCGCACTGGGGGTGAACGCGAACCTCCAAGCAGGCTTCGACATCCACAGCCCGCTGAGTGGAGACCGCGCGGTGGGCAACAACGCCTACGCCGTCCTCAACGGCATCGGCGGCTCCCGGCTGTACCGGGTCGACCTCCTCACCGGCGCAGCCCAGACGACAGGCGTGTTCAACGGGCACGTGGTCCTCGACCTCGCCCTGCTCCTGCGGCAGTGACCATCGGGTGGGGTGCCGGGCCGCACCCCTCCCACACGCGTCCACCCTCAGGCGCACACCGGCAACCGCCGCGTCAGTCGAGGCGGATGCTTGCCAGCGCCAGTCGTTGGAACGGCTCGGTCTCGTCCCACTGGCTGTCCTGGGTGATCCAGGACAGGCTGTAAGCGCGGGCCTTGCTCTCGTTGATCAGCAGCCGGCGGGCGTGCAGCCGCGTGCCGCCGGCCTGCTCGCAGGTGTACTCCCACTCCGCCGCGCCGCCCGGGCGGATGACCGGCCCAATACTGATCCTCTGGTAGCCGGCCAGCACTCCGGTGGTCAGCGCGTCGCGCTCGGCGGCCTCCCACCGCTTCGACGGTACGGAGGAAGCTGTCGCGGCGGGGTCGACGGCGATGGCTCGGACTTCGGCGGGATCGCGGAAGCACACCAGTGCACCCTCGGTGTGCCGGCTCCATCCCTCGGGCACCGCCAGCAGGAAACCGGCCGGGTCCTGGTGCCACGCCCACCCGTTCGGCAGGGCGTACGGCAGCGGTGCGCCGGGCGCTCGCAGAGGCTCGGCCTCGCTGGAGTCGGCGTCCTCCAGGCAGGGGTGGGCCGGCGGTGCCGGCGCGGTAGATTCCACCACGCCGGCGGCCGCACCGCCTGGTTCGGCCGCCGGAAGGCTGTCCTGGCCGCGCCAACCGCCGATCACCGCACCGGTTGCCGTGACGACGACGGCCGCGACCGCCAGCAGGCCCACCACGGCACCGGCGAACGCCCAGCCGGTCGTCCGATCGCGGGTGGTGGGCGTCACGACCGGAATCACCATTGTGGTGATCGCGTCCGCGGCGGTCGACGCCGTCGGCGTGACGGCCCGGGTTCGCCGACGCGACGTGGCGCGCACCCGCGGCCATCGGCCCGCCCGCGCCACCGGCACGGGCGTCGCCGCGGCCACCTGCTCCAACTGGTCGCGGGCCTCCTGCGCGGAGAGGCGTTGGCGGGGGTTGCGCAGCAGGAGACCGGTGATCGCGGGTTCGAGCGGCAGGACGGTCATCCGGTCCGGCGCCTCGGTGGCCAGGGCGGCAAGCATGGCCAGGGTCGACGGCCGGCTCCATGGCGGACGGCCCTCCGCAGCCAGGTAGAGCGTCGCACCGAGGGCCCACAGGTCGGTCGCGGGGGTGGCCCTACCGTCGCGGGCACGCTCCGGTGCGATGTACTGGACCTTCGACAGGCTCCCCGCGGTGACGGTCGCGGGATCCCGGGAGTCGAAAATCGACAGACCGAACCCACCGAGCATGACCCGCCCGTCGTCGGCGAACAGCACGTTCTGCGGCCGGACCTCCCGATGCGTGACTCCCCTCGCGTGGGCGGCACCCAGTGCCGCGATCAGGTGCAGGCCGACCCGCGCCGCCTCGGCCGGCGTCAGCGGACCGTCGCTGGCAACCACCTCGGACAGGGACCGGGAGGGCACGTGCTCCATGACGAGCCACAGATATCCGTCGGTGCTCAGCACGTCCCACATCGCGACCACGCCCGGATGATCCAGCCCGGCCAGGCCGCGTACCTCCCCGAGCGTTCTGTTCCGCAGCCGGGACCGCTCCGCGTCGCTCACCCAACCCGGAAGGGTGATCTGCTTGAGCGCGACGTGCCGATCAAGCACCTCGTCGCGTGCCAGCCAGACGCGTCCCGAGGTCGCGGTGTCCCCGATCAGCAGAAGCCTGCGGTACCGGCCGGCGAGCAACTCGTCATCCATGCGGGTGATTCGGAGCGGTCCACCGTCCGGATGGGTGGGTTGACCTCAGCTCAGCGCCACCGTACCCAGGATCTGAGTGGGGGCGACGGAACCACCGACGGGCTCGTTGGACACCCCGAACGTGCCCGCCTCGGCGACCGGGCCGATGACAGTGGTCGACGCCCTGTCCCCCTCGGCGAGCTGTCCCACCTTGCGGGGCTCACTCCCCCGGATGAGCCAGAGCTCGTAGATCCGCCCGGCACCGGGCGCGGGCAGGTCGCGCAGCAGCACCACACCGCGGTCGCGGTCGCGGGAGACCACCACCGTGGCGGCGCCACCGGGCGGCAGCGACCGCTCGAACACCCGGGCGTCCGGGGCGTTCAGGACGGCGGCGATCTGCCGGGCCTGGTCGCTGCCGGCCTGCTCGTCGCTGATCCGATCGTTGCTGACGGTCCAGGTGACCGCGCTCGCGCCACCGGCGACGAGGACGGCTGCGGCGGCGGCCACCGCGAGCTGTCGCCACCTGCCTGCCCGCCGTCCGCCGCTGGCACCCGGGGAGCTGACCCGCAGTTGCGGGGTCCGGGCCACCTGAGCAAGGGTCCGCTCCCGCAGACCCGGCGGGGTCGCCTCGATGACGGCGTCGTCGGCGAGGCGCGCGACGGTCTCCCGCAACTCGGCCACCTCCACGCGACACGGCTCGCACTCGGCCAGGTGCCGCTCGAACGCAGCCCGCTCAACGTCGTCGACCGCGTCCAGGACGTACGCACCAGCGAGGGTGTGCACATCGGCGCTCATGCCCGTCCCTCCATCTCGATGCCCAGGCAGTCGCGCATCCGGATCAGTCCGTCGCGCATCCGCGTCTTCACCGTCGGCAGCGGCGTCTGCAACTTCTCGGCGACCTCTCGGTAGGTGTGACCGCCGTAGTAGGCCAGGGTCACCGACTCCCGCTGCACCGGCGTCAGCCGGTCCAGGCACCGGCGGACCTGCTCCCGCTCCAACCGGGCGCTGACATCCTCGACCACCTCGTCGTAGGGAACGTGTGTCTCGGTCGCGGCGACCCGCAGAGCACGGTCGGTGTGGGCCTGTTCGGAGCGCACCCGGTCCACCGCGCGGCGGTGCGCCATGGTGAGGATCCACGCCGACGCGGATCCCCGGCCGGCGTCGAAGCGGCCGGCGGTGCGCCACACCTCGACCATCACCTCCTGCGTCACCTCCTCCGCCTGCGCCGGATCGCGCACGACCCGCCGGGCCAGCCCGAGGACCCTGCCCGCCACGGCGTCGTACAGCATGGCGAACGCCGCCTCGTCGCCCCGTGCCACCCGCGTCAGCAAGTCGTCGGCGTTCGGTGGGGTCGCGGTGTCCGGCGGCACCGCTCGCAACCGCCGCCCCTGTTCCGGGTCGCCGCTCATTCTCGGCATGTCCTCTCCCTGTGCTGTCGACGGCCCGGTGTGCCGCCGCACTCGTGTCTAGGCGGGACGGGCCTGGGCGAGGCGCGCGTAGACGATGACATTGTCGCGGTAGTGCTGGGTGGTGTCGTCGAACTCGCCGCCGCAGGTGATCAGGCGTAACGCCGCATGGTCGGTCGCCCCGTACACCTCGGTGGTGGGGAAGCGGTCCTTGGGATGCTGCTCGACCCTGGTGACGGTGAACATCGCGGTGCTGCCATCCTGACGATCGACGGTGATCCCGGCGCCGACAGGCAGCTTGCCCAGGTCGAAGAACGTCCCGCGGCGGCCCTTCCAGTTGACGTGCCCGGCCAGCACGGCCGGCCCGAGAGCACCGGGTGTCGGCGCCTTGGTGAACCAGCCCACATCGGTGGCGCTGTCCGGAACCTGCATCGCGCCGTCCGCCTGCAGACCGAGCGCGACGATGGCGGCGGTGGCCTTCAGCGACGGGATCGACACCCGCGTCGGCGGTGAACCGGCCATCAGCGGTCCCGAGGTCAACTCGCCCGGCCCGCTCGCCGGGGCAGGCGACGCGTTCGCGGCTGGCGCCGCAGCGGACCTGTCGGGTCCGGGTGGGTCGCCGCCCCGCCTGGTGACTGCGACACCGATCGTCAGGACCGCCGTCACGGTGAGGATGCCGGCCGTCGCCAGGAGCGCGTGGCGCCCCCGGCGACGGCCGGCCGGCACTGGTGCGTCGCCGGTGTCCATCACGATCGCCGGCGGCTCAGCGCTCGCCGGCGAGCCGTCGTCGCGCGACGACCGCACCGGCAGCGCCGAGCAACGCGAGACCACCCACGGCGTAGATCATCGTCGGCGATCCGCCGGAGGTGCTGCCATCGCCGGTGGCGACACCCCCCGCGGGTACGGAGCCGGCGGCCGCGCCGCTGACCATGCCGCACGTCGCGGGGTCGGTGGCCTCGGCGGGGATGCCGTTGACGCCGACGGACTTGGCGAACGTCGACTCGCCGAGCGCTTCCATGTCGTACGTGCCGTTCTTGTTGGCGTCGATGCCGTGCTGCACGAGGTGCAGGTCCTTCAGGTGCGCGATGGTGCCCTTGGGCAGTTCGGCAGCCGGGATGGTGCGCTCGTAACTGAGGTTGCCCTGCGCGTCGGCCTTCGGCATCCGATCCACCGCCAGGCCGCTGGCCTTGGTCGTGTCGCCGGTGGTGGTCAACGAGATGAAGATGTCCCCGTACATCTTGAGGCCCTCCTCGGTGCTGACGTAGCCGTTGCCGTTGGCGTCGGCGGACTTGTCCGGGCAGTGGAAGTCCATGCCGTTCGCCGCGCCGTGCACGTGCTGGGCGTGCGGCGAGTTCGGCGTCATGCCCTTCGACCGGATCATGACCTTCAGGTCACCGCCGCTCGTCGCGGTCAACGTGGCGGTTCCGGTGGCACCGGTCTCGTTGAGGTCCTGCAACTGGACCTGCACGCTCTCGTCGGCGTGCGCGACCCCCGGAAACGCGAGGACCAGGGCGGCTGCGGGCACGGTGAGCAGGGCTCGGGACAATCTCACAACAAATCTCCGTCTCCGCCTGGGTACGGCGTCGATGTTCAGGTGCTGTCGGGAGGGATTCGTCGCCTCCCGTCCAGCGGATTGGTCCCGGCCTGGCTTTTTTCCGGTCCGCACCAGCTCAGGTGATGGTCACTGTGGTGCTGTGCCAGCCGGTCGCGCCGTCCGGGAAGGGCGCGGCCCGTTGATCGGTCTGGGTCGCGCCGGTGGCATCGGTGGCCCGTACGCGCAGGGTGTGGCTGCCGGGGCCGGCGTCCCAGCGGTAGGTCCACTGCCGCCACAGGTCCGCTGAGGGGCCGTCGGCGAGGCGGGCCTGCCGCCACGGCCCGTCGTCGATCTGCACCTCGACGGCGGTGATCCCGCGACGTTGCGCCCAGGCGACACCGGCGATCATGACGGGGCCGGCGCGTCGTTGGGCGAAGGGTTTCGGGGTGTCGATGCGGGATGCGGTCTTGACGGGCGCCTCGGCGGCCCACCCGCGCTGTACCCAGTAGGGATCGAACGCGTCGAAGGTGGTCACCTGCAGGGAGGTGAGCCACTTGCAGGCGCCGACGTAGCCGTAGAGGCCGGGGACGAGCATGCGGACGGGAAAGCCGTGCTCCAGGGGCAGGGGTTCGCCGTTCATGGCCACGGCCAACAGCGCGTCGCGACCGTCGAGGATCGCCTGAAGCGGGGTGCCGATGGTCATGCCCTCCACGGAACGGCTGACGAGCTGATCCTGCCCGGGGCGGATGCCGGCCTCGCGAAGCAGCGGCGCCAGGGGGATCCCCGTCCAACGGGCGGTGCCGATGTAGGGGCCGCCGACCTCGTTGGAGACGCAGTTGAGGGTGATGTCGCGCTCCACCACACCGCGGGCGAGGAGCTCGTCGAATGTCCAGGTACGGGGCCGATCGACCGCTCCACCCAGAGTCAGCCGCCAGGTTTCCGCGTCGACCTGCGGGACGGTGAGGGCCGTGTCGACCCGGTAGAAGTCCCGGTTGGGAGTGAGGAACGCCGAGACACCGTCCACCCCAGCGGAGACGCCGCCGGGCAGCGGCGGCGCGGGTCGCGTCGGCGGCGGTATGCGAACGGCCGCGCGGGAACGGGCGCCTGCGGCTCTGCCGCGACCGACAATCTGGCCGATGGTCGCCGTGGCGGCGGCGGTGAGCGCTGCTCCCGCCGCCGTGGCCAGAAACTGGCGGCGGTTGAGCAGCCGCGGCCGACCCGAGCCAGGAACCGGTAGCGTCCGAGCGGCGTGTGCCACCACCAGCATCGCGGCCATTCCGATGCCGGCCCCCGCCAGGACCGGCAGGACGTCCACGAGTGTCGCCGTCGGGCGGGACAGGGCGGCGGCGACACCGACGGCAGCGAACACGGCAAGGCCCGCCAGACCGTACCGGCGGCGTCGTAACGTCGCCGCGCCGAGCAGGACCGCGCTCAGCGCCAGCACTGTGTAGACGCCGGCCAGGAGGGCGACCTTGTCGTTGGCGCCGAAGGTGCGGATGGCGAATGCCTTGACCGGTTGCGGGGCCAGATCCACAGCGGCACCACCGACCGTCAGCACCGGGTCGGCGGCCGGATCGACCAGCGCCGCGACGAGGTGGGCCACGCCCAGGGCGACCCCGGCGCTCAACACGCCGACGACGAGGCCGCGGATGGCTGTCATGCTTCGGGACGGCCCCGGCCGGCGGTTCGCCGGCCGGGGCTCGACGGGGGTGGACACTCTCAGCTCTTGGGCATCAGAACGCTGTCAACGATGTACACCGTGGCGTTGGCCGTCGAGACGTTCCCGCAGACCACCATCGAGGTGCCGTTGACGGTGAACGACGTGCCACCACCGGTCACCGTGACGTCGTCGCCCTGCATCGTCTTGTGGGTGCCGGCCAGGGTGTCCGGGGACAACTGGGTCGGCACCACGTGATAGGTGAGGATCTTCTTCAGCATGGCGTCGTCGGCCAGGACCTTGTCCAGGTCGGCCTTCGGGATCTTGTCGAACGCGTCGTTGGTCGGCGCGAACACCGTCACGCCCTGCGCGCCGTTGAGCGAGTCCACCAGGTTGGCCTGCTTCACCGCCGTGACCAGCGTCGACAACAGGGGGTTGCCGGACGCGGCGGTGGCCACCGGCACCTTCGCCATCGCCTCGAAACTTCCCGGGTTGGACGAATCGGTCGGCACGGCCGCGCACCCCGAGCCGAACTGACCCGACATCATCATCGACGGCGACGCCGAGGCCATCGGCGCGCTGGCCGACGTACTCGGCGTGCCGCCGGCGGTGTCCTCGCTGTCGGTTCCGCCGCAGGCGGACAGGGCCAGCACGGCGATCACGCCGACCGTGGCAAACAGGCGCCGCTTCATACGAACTCCTCAAATGCTTGTACTCGATTGCTGCTGTCATGAGGCATTCGAGGCCGACCCGCAGACGGATGGGTACAAGATCGGGAATTGTGTGCTGCCGGCGATGGCAAGCGCCCGCCGGGCCGGTCGACCGACCCACTGTGGGCCTGAGCGGACCGGGGGCCTACCCCGGCGACAGCCCGTCGTGCGCGGTGGCGGCGCGCAGCTCCTTGAGCACGTACGTGGCGGCCTTCTCGACGACGCGGATGCCCTCCTTCTGGCTCACGTGATGGTCGGAGAGCACGGCGATCAGCCAGTCATGATCGGCGTCGACGATCCGCCCGATGCTGTTGACCAGCCAGCGGCCCCCGTCGACGTCGGCGGTGTCCCAGCCGTTCTTGACGTACTCGGAACGACCGCCCGGCTCCCGCGCGGCGGTGACCCCCCACCGCTGCTCGGGGGTCACCTTCTTCATGAGACCCATGATGAAGGTGCGGTCCTGCGGGGTCAGCGGTCCCGTCGGCGACGTCAGCGCGGTCAGCAGACGGAGCTGGTCGGCGACCGTGGTCGTGGTGAGCCCCCAGTGCGAGTTGGGCTTCGTCTCACGCAGACCGAGTTCGCGATTCGCGGCCGTGAGGCCGCGCGAGCCCTCGATCCGCTGCCACAGGGCCACCGCCGCATCGTTGTCACTGGACACGATCATGGCCTCGGCCAACCGCCGGGTGCCAGCACTCAGGGCCTTGCCCGCCGGGTTCTGCCGCAGCAGGAGAGCAGCGAGGATGTTGACCTTGACGATGCTGGCGGTCTCGAAGCGTTTGGCGCCGACCGTCACCGACGCCGTCCCTTGTCGATCCAGTGCCGCGACCGCGAGGTGGCCGTCGTAGCGCTCCACGTAAGCCTCGATGCGCGTTCTCGCCTGGCCGATCCAGTCGATGGCCGGCGTCGTGGGGATCGGACTGGTCGGGGAGGAACCGTGCGATGGTCCGGCCTCGTCACCGTCGCGGCCGCGCGTGGCACCGTAGGCGGCCGTCGCAACGCCGGCCAGCGACACGGTGGCCGCGGAGAGGACCCAGCGTCGCGACAACTGCCGCCCTGTCCGCTCAGCCAAGGCGGGCCACCACCCTCGCGGCGATCGAGTCCACCACGGCCTGGCTGCCCGGATCGGGCAGGCGGACCGTCGAGACCGTCTCACCCCGTCTCACCACCACGAAGTACGTGACGGTGTCCGGGGTGTCCGTGTGCGCGATACGACCTCGAATGAGCATCCCAGCGCCCTCCAGATATTGCGGGTCCACGACGTCGAACGAGACCTGCGATCCGAGGACCGGGTAGCTCGCACACCGCAGGAGGACCCGACGGACGTCGTCGACGTTCCGCTCGGCCCATCCGGGTTCGTACGTCTCCACGACGTGGTGGGCCGGCGACGAGCCGCCGGACGGCCGGTAGTAGCGCTGCACGGCAGCACGCCGATGCGACTTGGCCAGGTAGTCGCTGCTCCGGTAGTTGGGACAGCTGTCCTGCTCCCACGGCCAGGACGCCAGACCGACTCGCGCGTCGTCCGCATGCCAGTCCGCTCCCAGATCGCCCGCCCCCAGCAGCAGACGTGGGTCGCCCCGTTCCGCGTTCACGCTGTGCGGCTCGTCGGGGCCGACACCGGGCTCCCCCCGATGGCACCCCGCGACCATGACCGCCAACGCCGACAGGACCACCGGCACGAGCGCGACCGAACCGCGGCCTCTGCCGCGAATCCGACCTCGGCTCGTCCGGTTGCTCCATACGGACACCGAAAACCTCCCCAAACGCAGATATCTGCCACCACATGTGGCGCTTCGGCCGACGACGCGTGGCGGCCCCTTGGTCGCCGCCGCGGCGATGTGCCGGCCGACGGTGCAGCCCCACCGGGCTGCGCACACCCCGCTCGCAGGCGGCACCCGTCAATGGCGTTCCTCGGCGAACAGCTCGGAACGGGTCTCGCCGAGCAGCTCGCGCAGCCGGTTGAGGGAGCGCATGCTCTGGCTCTTGACGACGGCGATGGAGACGCCCACCACCTCGGCGGTCGCCTCCACGCTCAGGTCGTCCCAGTACCGCAGGACGATGATCGCCCGGTCCCGCAACGGCAGGGTGGCGACCGCGTCCAGCAACGTCATGCGCAGCTCGGCCGGATGTTCCTCGCCCCGCTCCGGCGGCGCCGACATCGCCAACTCGCGGCTGGAGCGACGTCGCTGCTGGTCGAGCATGCAGCGCAGCAGTATCTTGCGGGCGTACGCGTGGGGATCGTCGGCCCGGCGGACCCGCCTCCAGTTGGCGTACACCTTGGCCAGCGTCGTCTGGGTGAGGTCCTGGGCGAGATGCCAGTCGCGGCACATCAGGAACGCGGCGTCGCGCAGTCGGCCGGCGGCCGCCTGCGCGAACTCCACGAAGTCTTCGTCAGCCATTCGACCGGGCCAACCTGGGGAACCTCTTGGCGCCGTTGATGACGTACTCGGCCGGCAGTTTCGTCCCCCAGGCCGGGTTGGCGGCGATCTCGATCGCCTCCTTCAGGGAGAGGACGGCCGGTGCCGGAACGGTTCCCTTGGGGCCCCAGACCAGACAGGTAGCGATCATGAGATCGACCTGGAGGCCGGCGTCGTGATGCACGGTGATCATCTGGGTCTGCACGCAGTTGCCGGGTACCTCGGTCAGCTCCACCGTCCCCGGGACAGGGTTGCCGCCGAGGCGGTCCCGGTAGATGGAGAGCCGCAGCATGCCCGGTCCATCGCCACGGTCCAGGTAGAGCTGGACGTACGGCATGCCGGGGCCAGCTCCGCTGCTCTCCAGACCCACGTAACCGCTGGTCTTCCCGGTGGGCAGCAGCCGGGTCAGCAGTTCCAGGGCGCCCTCGGGGGTGGTGGTCACCAGGTCACCGTCCGGCCCCGCCCCGATTCTCACGGTGTCGATCACTGTGGTGAAGGGAGTCGGCGGCACCGACCGAGCGGGGTTCTCTTCGGTGCCCGGCTCGAACCCGCCCGGGGCGTCAGTTGGGGAATCGGTCGGGGACGGCATGCCGGTGTCGACCGACGGGCCCGGCAAAACCAGGTTCGGCCCACCAGGCTGACCGGTGTCATCCGCTCCGCCGCCGAGCGGACCGGCGGCCAGCCCGATCACGAGCAGCATCGCCAACGCCGAACCGCCGGAGCCGAACTGCGCCAGGCGACGCTGTCGGCGCAGTCGGCGGCCCTGCACCATCGACTGCTGGACCAGGTCACCCAATGGCGGGGCGGGGTGTCGGTCCAGGTCGTCCCTGAAACTCCCACGCACGTCGCCCATGTCCTTGTTCCTCCTCGGCCGACCGCCCGCGGTGGCGATCCGTCATTGACCTGACGGGTTGGCACGCCGATTTGGTTACCGGATTTCGACACGAATTTTCGGCCGCCCGCGTCGGCGGAACGCCGCGTTCCCGTGCGTGTGCGGGCACCTCCGTAGCGTCATGCTCCGCCGGCCAGAAGCGTCGCCACAGGCGGTTCGAGCAGCTGAAACCGCTGGCTCCCTTGGGCCAACTGGCGACACCGTCGGTCGAGGCACAATCCGTAGAGCATCCTAGGAGGTTAGGCCGACGGGCTCGCGCGCTTCGCGCCGGGACACCCGGCAGGTTCCGCGACCCGCCACCGGGCGTGGAGCCCGACGACGCGGACGTCCAGCCTGTCGCCTCCGACCTGGCCCACGCCGGACGCGCGTCGACCAGCCACTTCGCGCGCGGACTCCACCCTTCCGCCCGTACCCGTAACAGGTCCGAAACTACCGGTTGAAAACTCTGGAATTTTCTGCCAGCCTGAGAGCCATCGACAAGTGTGAACGTTAACAAGATCAGTTAGCACTGGAGGCGCTCCACGCGACCGTCGGGTCCACCCACCTGCCAGGTGAGCACGTCCACCACCGAACGAGCCCGACGCCCGCAACCGCTCCCCCACGGGCGACCGGGCCTACCTGTCACCACCCTTTATCCGCTGGCCAGACAGCCCGAGCCCACTCAGGTCCGGGCGGGCGCCCGACATGAGTTCCGCCTTCGCTCGGGCGAGCTCACCATCGCGTCCGCCGCGTCCGAGTGGGCCTCCCGCTGCACCAGCGACACGAATCCCGTACCCCACCACTGGAGGGATCAGCATGGTTTCCCGTACCCGTCCCATCGGGCGCACCCGACTACGAACACTCACTCTTTCCGGAATGGCCGCGATAATTCTGGCCCTGGTCGTGTCGCTGCTGCCCAATCTGGCCCAGGCCGCCGAGACGACCCTCGGTGCCGCCGCAGCCCAGTCCGGCCGGTACTTCGGTGCCGCCGTCGCCGCCAACAAGCTCAACGACAGCGCCTACACGACGATCCTGAACCGGGAGTTCAACAGCATCACTCCCGAGAACGAGATGAAGATCGACGCGACCGAGCCGCAGCAGAACAACTTCACCTTCGGCAACGCGGACCGGATCGTGAACCACGCCATCTCCCGGGGGTGGAAGGTTCGGGGCCACACCCTGGCCTGGTACTCGCAGCAGCCGGGCTGGATGCAGAGCATGGAGGGCACCGCGCTGCGCAACGCGATGCTGAACCATGTCACCCGGGTGGCCAGCTACTACCGGGGCAAGATCGACTCGTGGGACGTGGTGAACGAGGCGTTCGAGGACGGCAACAGTGGCGCCCGCCGCAACTCGAACCTGCAGCGCACCGGAAACGACTGGATCGAGGCCGCGTTCCGTGCCGCCGACGCGGCGGACCCGAACGCGAAGCTCTGCTACAACGACTACAACACCGACAACTGGACCTGGGCCAAGACGCAGGCCGTCTACAACATGGTGCGTGACTTCAAGTCTCGTGGCGTTCCGATCGACTGCGTCGGCTTCCAGTCGCACTTCAACGCCAACTCGCCGTACAACAGCAACTACCGCACCACGCTGTCCAGCTTCGCCGCCCTCGGGGTGGACGTGCAGGTCACCGAGTTGGACATCGAGGGGTCCGGCAGCACGCAGGCCAACACCTACCGCAGTGTCGTCAACGACTGCCTCGCCGTGGCTCGCTGCAACGGGCTCACCGTGTGGGGCGTGCGGGACTGTGACTCGTGGCGCTCCGGCGGCACCCCGCTGCTCTTCGAGTGCAACGGCACCAAGAAGGCCGCCTACACGGCCACCCTGGAGGCGCTGAACAGCGCGGGCCCCACCAACCCGCCCACCGACCCGCCGACCAACCCGCCCACCAACCCGCCGGGGGGCTCCGCCAACGAGATAGTCGGCACGCAGTCCGGCCGGTGCGTGGACGTGCCGAACGCGGCAACCACCAACGGCACCCGGGTCCAGCTCTACGACTGCAACAAGCAGACCAACCAGGCCTGGACCTACACCTCGAACAAACAACTCCAGGTGTACGGAAACATGTGCCTCGACGCCGCAGGCTCCGGCAACGGCGCGGCGGTGCAGATCTACAGCTGCCACAGCCAGACCAACCAGCAGTGGAACGTCAACTCCAACGGCACCATCAGCGGCGTGCAGTCCGGGCGCTGCCTGGACGTATGGAGCACCGCCAACGGCGCCCAGATCCAGCTCTACGACTGCCACGGCCAGACCAACCAGCAGTTCCGGCTCGCCGCCCTCGGCGGTACCACCCCGACGCCCACGACGCCGCCCACGACGACGCCGCCGCCGACCAGCACGTGTGACCTTCCGTCGTCGTACCGCTGGTCGTCCTCGGGCGTGCTGGCGCAGCCGAGGTCGGGCTGGGTCTCGCTGAAGGACTTCACCGTCGCGCCGTACAACGGCCAGCAACTGGTCTACGCCACCACCCACGACACCGGCACCACGTGGGGCTCGATGAACTTCGGGCTCTTCAACAACTACTCCCAGATGGGCTCGGCCAGCCAGAACGCGATGAACTCGGCGACCGTCGCGCCGTCGCTGTTCTACTTCGCGCCGCGCAACATCTGGGTGCTGGCCTACCAGTGGGGTGGCACGGCGTTCTCGTACCGGACCTCCAGCGACCCGACCAACCCGAACGGGTGGTCGTCGGCGCAGACGCTGTTCACCGGCAGCATCTCCAACTCGAACACCGGCCCGATCGACCAGGCCCTCATCGGTGACGACCAGAACATGTACCTGTTCTTCGCCGGTGACAACGGCCGGATCTACCGGGCCAGCATGCCGATCGGGAACTTCCCCGGCAGCTTCGGCGCCAACTACACGACCATCATGACCGACTCGACGAACAACCTCTTCGAAGCCGTCCAGGTCTACAAGCTCCAGGGCCTCAACAAGTACCTGATGATCGTCGAGGCGATCGGCGCAAACGGGCGCTACTTCCGCTCGTTCACCGCCAGCAGCCTGGGTGGGTCGTGGACCCCGCAGGCCACCAGCGAGAGCAACCCGTTCGCCGGCAAGGCCAACAGCGGTGCCACCTGGACCAACGACATCAGCCACGGTGAGCTGCTGCGCACCAACGCCGACCAGACCATGACGGTCGACGCCTGCAACCTGCAACTGCTCTACCAGGGCCGCTCCCCCAGTTCCGGCGGTGACTACGGCTTGCTGCCGTACCGACCGGGTCTGCTGACCCTGCAACGCTGACGACCGGACATCACCGGGGGCGGGGGGGGGGGGCGACGGGCAGCCCCCCACCCCCCCCCGCGGCCGCCCCCCCCCCCGGCGCGACAGGACAGAGAGGGCCCCCGCGAGCCACA
>NZ_JBEYSY010000007.1:75517-374492 GCF_040704315.1 Micromonospora sp. NPDC047644 | reverse complement strand
GCGCGGGGCGCGGGGCGCGGGGCGCGGGGCGCGGGGCGCGGGGCGCGGGGCGCGGGGCGCGGGGCGCGGGGCGCGGGGCGCGGGGCGCGGGGCGCGGGGCGCAGGGGCGCAGGGGCGCAGGGACGCGAGGCGGAATGAGAGGTTTCGGCCGCTTGGGGGTCTCCTTCCCGGCAGGATGGTCGATGTCGACCTTCCGCTGCGTCGATCGACGCGTCGAACCTTGGGGTGTGAGGGGCGGATGTCCGGACGAGGCGGCAGGGCCACGCTGATCGCGGTGGCGGTCGTGCTGGCCTGGTTGGTGATCGGGGGTGTGTCCGGCCCGTACTCGGGACGCCTCAGCGAGGTCGCCACCAACGACAACGCCGCCTTCCTGCCCACCGACGCCGAGGCGACCCGCGCCCAGGACCTCGCCGGCGAGTTCGTCGACCGGCAGACCATCCCGGCTCTGGTCGTCTACGAGCGGCCCACTGGGATCACCGATGCGGACCGGCAACGGGTGAGCGCCGACGCCGCCCGGTTCGCCCAGATCCCCGGAGTGGTCACCCCACTGCCCCCGCCCATCCCGAGCGACGACGGCCAGGCGCTCCAGGTCGTCGTACCGGTGGACGACGCCGAGGGCGAGGAGATCGGCACCGTCGTCGAGCAGCTCCGCGACATCACCGGCGGCGACCGGGACGGACTCACCGTGGACGTCTCCGGCCCGGCCGGTCTGCTCGCCGACCTGATCGAGGTCTTCTCCGCCATCGACGGACCACTGCTGCTGGTCACCCTGGTCGTGGTGCTGGTCATCCTGCTGGTCGTCTACCGCAGCCCGGTCCTGTGGATCTTCCCGCTGCTGGCCGCCGGGATGTCGTACGCCCTCGCCTCGGTCTTCGTCTACCTGCTGGCCGACGCGGACGTGGTCAAGCTCAACGGGCAGGCCCAGGGCATCCTCACCGTGCTGGTGTTCGGTGCCGGCACCGACTACGCGCTGCTGCTGATCGCCCGCTACCGGGAGGAGCTGCACCAGCACGAGCGCCCCTGGGACGCCATGAAGGCCGCCTGGAAGGGTGCCGCGCCAGCCATCATCGCGTCCGGCGGCACCGTCATCGTCAGCCTGCTCTGCCTGTTGCTGTCCAGCCTCAACTCCAACCGGGCGCTCGGACCGGTCGCCGCCATCGGCATCGCCGCCACCCTGCTGGTGATGCTCACCTTCCTCCCCGCGCTGCTGGTGCTCGGCGGACGGTGGGCGTTCTGGCCCCGACGGCCCCGAGCCGACCAGGCCGACCCGCGGGCCGAACACGGCATCTGGAGCCGCGTCGCCGGCTTCGTCGCCCGGCACGCCCGCCCGATCTGGCTGAGCACCGCCGTCGTGCTGGCCCTGCTGACCCTCGGCCTCACCCAGCTCGGCGCCACCACCCTCGGCCAGTCCGACCTGTTCACCCAGCGCACCGACTCGGTGGACGGTCAGGAGGTGATCTCCCGGCACTACCCGGCCGGCACCGGCAGCCCGGCCACCATCTTCACCACCGAGCAGACCGCCCGGCAGGTCGCCCAGGTGGCGAAGGACGTGCCCGGGGTCGCCGACGTCCGCCCTCTCACCGCCGGCCCGCAGACCGGCCCGCCTGAGGCGAACGCGGCCCCGAAGGTCGTCGACGGGCGGGTCCAACTGGAGGCGACCCTGGCCGACCCGCCGGACAGCGACGGCGCCGAGCGGACCATCCGCGAGCTGCGGGTGGCCGTACACCAGGTGCCCGGCGCGGACGCGGTGGTCGGCGGCTTCACCGCGATCAACGTGGACACCTCGGACGCCGCGAAGCGCGACCAGAACGTCATCATCCCGGTGGTGCTGGTGGTCATCGCGGTCATCCTGGCCCTGCTGCTGCGCGCGCTGCTCGCCCCGCTGCTGCTGATCGCCACGGTGCTGCTCAGCTTCGCGGCGACCCTCGGCCTCTGCGCGCTGCTGTTCCGCCACGTCTTCGACTTCCCCGGCGTGGACTCGTCGTTCCCGCTGTTCGCGTTCGTCTTCCTGGTCGCGCTCGGCATCGACTACAACATCTTCCTGATGAGCCGCGTCCGCGAAGAATCGGTCAAGCGCGGCACCCGCGCCGGAGTGCTCGCCGGCCTCGCCGTCACCGGCGGGGTGATCACCTCCGCCGGCATCGTGCTCGCCGCGACGTTCTCCGCCCTCGCCGTCCTGCCACTCGTGGTGCTCGTCGAATTGGGTACGGCGGTCGCGATCGGGGTACTGATCGACACCATCATCGTCCGGTCGCTGCTGGTGCCCGCACTCGCGTACGACATCGGGCCGAAGATCTGGTGGCCAGGCCGGTTGTCCCGGGCGAACGGCGAGCGGGAGGCGCGCGGTGCTGGCTGAAACCGATGTGGTCATCGTCGGCGGCGGCCTGGCCGGCCTCGCCGCCGCCCGCCGGCTGCACCGCGCCGGCGTGCCCTGGCGACTGGTGGAGGCCGAGGGTCGGCTCGGCGGCCGGGTCGCCACCGACGTGGCCGACGGTCACCTCATCGACCGGGGCTTCCAGGTGCTCAACACCGCCTACCCCCGGCTCGGCACACTGCTCGACACCGACCAGCTCAACCTCGGCTACTTCACCTCCGGTGTGCTGGTCCGCAAGGGCGACAAGCTGCTGCGGCTGGTCAACCCGTTGCGCGAGCCGACCGGCGGGCCCGGCACCGCGCTCGCCGGCGTCGGTTCCCTGCTCGACCGGCTGCGCTTCGCCGCCCTCGCCACCGGCTGCGCCACCCTCCCCGCGTCCCGGCTGCTCGACGCGCCGGAAACCAGCACCGAGACCGCGCTGCGCCGCGCCAGCCTCTCCGACGCCATCATCGAGGAGCTGCTGCGACCGTTCCTGTCCGGTGTGTTCATCGACCGGGAACTCTCCACCTCCAGTCACGTGCTGGCGATGGTGCTGCGCTCCTTCGCCCGCGGCCGGATCGGCCTGCCGGC
The DNA here is from genome assembly GCF_040704315.1 of Micromonospora sp. NPDC047644. NCBI lineage: Bacteria > Bacillati > Actinomycetota > Actinomycetes > Micromonosporales > Micromonosporaceae > Micromonospora > Micromonospora sp. NPDC047644. The sequence continues at coordinate 371,548 of NZ_JBEYSY010000007.1, read as the reverse complement.
CGAAGGAATGGCCGCGCTGCCCCGGGCCATCGCCGCGCCGCTCCCCGCCGACCTGCTCGACCTGAACACCCCGGTCGCCGAGGTCACTCCGGGCCGGGTCCGCACCCAGGCCGGCGACATCCACTGCCGGGCCGTCGTGGTCGCCGTCGACCCGCCCGCCGCGGCCGCGCTGCTGCCAGCCCTGGCGACGGTACGCATGCACAGCTACACCACCTACTACCACAGCGCCCCCGAGCCGCCGCTCACCGAGCCGATCCTGCTCGTCGACGGCGACCGACGCGAACTCGTCGCCAACACCGTGGTGCTCAGCAACGCCGCCCCGACGTACGCGCCCACCGGGCGGCACCTCATCGCCACCTCGGTGGTCGGCCCGACGGCCCCACCCGAGCCGACCATCCGGGCCGAGTTGACCCGGCTGTACGGCCGTAACACCGCCGACTGGACCCACCTCACCACCGTGGCCATTCCCCAGGCGCTACCCGCCGCGCCACCGCCGCAGGGACGGCTGCGCAAGCCGGTGGCGCTGGGGGAGAGCCTCTTCGTGGCCGGTGACCACCGGGACAGCCCATCGATCCAAGGCGCTCTCACCAGCGGCTGGCGCGCCGCCGGCGCCGCACTGGACGAGCTGCGCGCCGGCTGACGGTCGTACCCGAGCACGCTGTTATATTCCTGTTGCCCATCGTGCTGGCGCAGGCGTGGGCACCGGCCGGCTCGATGCTGGCTGCTGATCGCCGAGCGGGATAAGATCCGGCGCGGTGTTTCGGGGCGGTAGCTCAGCCGGTTAGAGCAGGGGACTCATAATCCCTCGGTCGCGGGTTCGAGCCCCGCCCGCCCCACCAGGTAAAACACTAGATCGCCGATCGTCGCGTGGCGCTACTCGTGGTGCTCGCGCGCCACGGTCGGCCCGACGGCGACGGCGAACGGGCGCGAAGCGCCAACGAGGCGAGATCATGGAACTGCCAGCGGCTCAATTAGGGTGAAGGTCTACGCGGGCATCGACCCCATCACGAAGAAGCGGCACCACCTGACCGAGACCATCCCGCCCGGCCCGACCGCCCTCAAGGAAGCCGAGAAGGCGCGTACGCGGTTCCTGGCTCAGGTGGACGACCGGCGCAACCCGCGTACCCGAGCCAGCGTCGACCAGTTGCTTGACCGGTGGCTCGAAGTGCTCGACGTGGAGGCATCAACCCGGCAGGGGTACGTCAAGACGCTGAACAAGCACGTACGGCCGCTGCTTGGCAAGCTGCCGGTGGGCCCGCTGGATGCCGAGACGCTGGAGTTCTTCTATGCATTGCTGCGGAAGTGCCGTGGCCACTGTGGAGGCGGCCGTAAGGCGATCGAGCACCGGAAGGCAGGGCCGCATGACTGCACCGACAAGTGCCGGCCGCATGAGTGCAAGCCGCTCGCCCCGGCCTCGATCCGGCAGATTCACTGGATCCTGTCCGGCGCGCTGAACCGGGCTGTCCGGTGGCGCTGGATCGCCGTCAACCCGGCAGATCAAGCGGAGAAGCCTGGAATGCCTCAGCCCAACCCTCACCCACCATCGGCAGCGGAAGCGGCCCGGCTGGTCACTGAGGCGTGGAAGGACCCCGACTGGGGGGCGTTCGTGTGCGTGGCCATGACGACGGGAGCGCGCGGGTGAGCTGTGCGCGCTGCGGCGGTCCGAGGTGGACCTGGACAGGGCCGTGCTGACTCTGCGGAGCGCCCTGTACTTGGGCGACGCGCAGGAAAGCTGCGGGAAAAGGACACCAAGACGCATCAGCAGCGGCGCGTGGCCCTAGACGCGGAGACCGTAGACGTGTTGCGCGACCAGTTGGAGCGCCGCGAGGAACGCGCCTCGGTGCTGGGATCGTCGCTGCCCTCCGACGGCTACGTGTTCTCACGGACCCCGTTGGTGTGGCGCCGCTCATGCCAGACACGGCCACCCGGCGTTTCAGTCGGATGGCCGCGCGGCTTGGTCTCGCCACGAACCTGCATGCTTTGCAACATTATTCGGCAACCGAATTGATCGCTGCCGGCGTCGACGTCCGGACCGTCGCTGGTCGGCTTGGGCACGGTGGGGGCGGAGCGACGACCTTGCGGGTCTACGCTGCGTGGTTATCAGAATCCGACCAGCGAGCAGCTTCCGCTCTTAGCGCCCGCATGCCCTCTCGGCCGCGCCTTCGTTAGCGCTGAAGTTCCCCGCCTACGCTTCATCTAGATCAGATAGAGAGCACCAAATATTAGGATAAAGGTTGCGCTGTAAAGTATGCTTGTTGAAGGGCTCTTGAGGGCTGAAGATACATCTTTTAGCCCTGGCTTCTCGATGTCCATCGTCCATTGCTCGGCGAGGCCAGCGGCCACGCTTCTATAGAGTGCTCTGTACTTGCGCTCGATGGCCAGATAATACGAATCAAGCAGGCCCATGGCCGCCACGACGTAAAGTGCAAGGGCGATAATCGCAGAGCGTTTCGATGCCGCTCCGATGCTTAGCAGGGCAGCGACGACGGTAATCATCCATCCCTTGATGGTGCTTGACTGGTTGGCCATCCTTGTGATAACCGACTGGATCATCTGAAGGTGCTGCTCGGAAGGCATGCCGTGATGATGGCATGCCGCCCCAACGGAACCGCTTGGCCGTACTTGACGCGAAGTAAGCGTGGCTCGTGTACCCCCCCCCGCCCACATCACCAACTAGAGTGTGCTGCTAGCCGGTGACGTAGGACAGACGGGCGGTCTAAATGGAAAGCTCCCCGTTGGCGAGGGCCGGCGGCAGGAAGGCGAGCGTGATCTCGCAGCGGTTGGTCAGCGGCCGCATCACTTCTCTGACCTGGGGTTTTGGCCCGAAAACCCTCGCTGCAATGAACTTAGACGGTTCGCTAGTGATGGTGCGTCCTTCAGGCCGCCGCGTTGTGGAGCTCTCTGGCCGCTCCGTCCGATTCTCTGCAAAGTCGCGAAGACTCTTCACGTACGACCATTATCACCTGTGGGTTTGGTCTGGTTCAACATACTCTTTGATAAATGAGACGGATTTTTCCGATTCGATCGTTTCTGCAGAGTGGTGTCCTGACGGGAACCGAATTGCCGTCTCGCTTTCTGACGGCGGGGTGGAGATATTAGACGGAGAGTCTCTGTCTGTCGTCAGTTCGGCAATAATCGAGTCGCCTGACCACGTCGTCATTGCCTGGTCGGATAGGGAGACGCTGATAACCTCATACCGCGAGGGCGGTATCGCGGCGTGGGACACCACCGATTCATATCTAGAGAAGGTTGCTCATTCCACTGTCGGCCATAAGGGTGGCTCGCTAACTGGAATCGACCGGCTCGGCGATGGCATCGTTACTAGCGGCACAGATGGCACCCTGCAAATTTGGGATGCGAAACTAGAATCGCAGAATGTCTTCGAATCTCCTAAGGGGTTCGGGTTCGAATCAGTATCGGCCTGCATTTATCGGGGGCAGCAATACTTGGTTTCGCCAGATGAAGACGGCAACTTCCATGTCTTCTCCCAGAACGAGATGAGGCTTGTCAGTACGATCAAGGCCGAAATTGATGCAAACTACGGTTCTAATTTGGCTGGCTTCTCTCCTGATATGACGAGATTTGCTGCGATCTCGTCAAATCGGCAGCGCGCTCTGATCTGGACAGCTGAGCGGCTCATAGCCGACGCGACGTATACGTCTAGCTCGCAGTATCGAAACGCGAAAGTAGTCCTCGTGGGCGATAGCGGGGTGGGAAAATCTGGGTTGGCTTTTCCCCTGTCAGGGAGGATGTTCGAACCGACAGAATCGACGCATGGGCGACAAGTATGGTCTTCTGGGAGGAAGGAGGTCCGGCTAAGTGGTGGTCGGAAGGAAATCCGAGAGGTTCTTCTTTGGGACCTTGCTGGACAGCCCGGATACCGCTTATTCCATCGCCTTTCCCTGCGGGACGTCACGATAGCTTTGGTGGTTTTTGACTCTAGAAACGAAAGTGATCCGTTCCGAGGGGTGATGTACTGGGCCAGAGCCCTCGATGAGGCTACGTCGTCCCAGGGCGGTGCCGTAAAGCTCCTTGTCTCGGCAAGGAACGACCGAGGGGGAGTAAAGGTCAGTGAACAGAGGATAAAGGACTTCCTCGAAAAGGGTGGTTTTAGCGGGTATTTTGAGACGAGTGCCAAGACAGCCGACGGCATCGCGGAACTGCAGAGCGCGGTCGAGCGGCTCGTTTCTTGGTCAAAGTTGCCTGTCATTGTGGCACCGAACGTGTTCGTTGAAATACGGGAATTCTTGATTCGTCAGAAGGAGTTGGGAATTCTTCTCACCTCTGAATCGGAGCTACGTTCGGCCTTCGAAGCGACTAGCCGAGGTACGGTCGATAGGCAGATATTCCATACGTGCCTACAGAGGCTAGAGGCCGCAGGGCTGGTTTCGAGAGCATCGATTGGGAGCGTCTGGCTACTGCAGCCGGAGCTGCTGGATAACTACGCAGCGTGGTTGTCTCAGGCAGCCCGGCTGGAACCTGACGGGCTAGGCGCAATTTCTGAGAGCCGGGCATTGTCAGGGGACTATAGGCATGATGCGCTAGCGAAAACTGCTGATGAAAGGCTGATGCTGCTTACGGCTATCCAGGAAGTGGTTGGCCGCGGACTTGCTATTAGAGTGGACACGGAAAAAGGGCAGATACTCGTCTTCCCATCAGAACTGCGGGCAGACCTTCCGGACTACCCGGGCCGCTATAATCGTGAGATATCCTTTGCGTTTTCAGGTCCCGTTTCTGCAATCTATGCTGCGATAACTGTTCGGCTTGTCAATTCATTCACCTATGGACACGATTATTCTCTATATCGAAATGCGGCCCTTTTTAGGGCTTCGAGCGGTGATGCTGTCTACGGATTCGCCGCACATCATACGAATCTCGATGACGATTCGGAAGGTGCTTTCGTCGTCTTCTTTGGTGGCGGGGCATCTCGTGAGCGCAAGTTAAACTTTATGCGGTATATCGATTATCAGCTTCAACAAATGGCTATAGAGGGCTCCATAGTTCGAAACCGGCTCTATGTGTGTTGTGACGAACAGGTTCCCGAAAGCGCAGTTCATAAGAGGCGTCAGAATGGCGAACGAACCGTCTTGTGTCCGATTTGTGGTGTTCACCAAGCTATGGACGACCTCGTTCTTGAGTCCCAGTTGGCCGACAAAGAGACCGTTGCAATGTCACAGCAGGCGCTCGGTGAGCAGGAACGTCAGCAGCGGCTCATTATTATGCCGGCACGCGAGAGTGCTTCCCAGTTCGATGCGTTCATCTGCTATAACACCGTTGATCGGCCCATGGTCAATCGATTCCGGTCCCTGCTGCGGGATAACGGGATCTTAGCCTGGCAGGATATTCAGAATCTCAGCCCCGGGGATCAGCCCACCGCTGCAATCGAGCGAATGTTGGATGAAGTCCCTGTCGCGTTGGTTATATTTGGCCCTAACTCAATGGGCCCCTGGCAGGAACAAGAGTATTATGTGGTGCTTCAACGAGCCGTCAAGCGGCGCGAGGGGAAGTTGCCACTACGTCTTATTCCTGTGCTGCTCCCGGGAGCGCCAGATGTAGAGGAGCTCCCTGGATTCGCCAGAAATTTCGTGGTCCTGGACATTCGAACGCAAGGATTTGAAGACCACGCAATTCAACCGTTGATCAAGCAAGTCCTTGATGCCCGGCGTTCGTAGTACCCGCGCGTCCAGGACGAGCAACACCAGGGCAACCAGGTGTCCGCAGACGACAAGCGGCGGGCGGAGGTACGCCAGGATCCGTGCGACCATCGGAAGACCCTACGTGATGTGACCGACTTCGATGGGGGTGCAAACGGGCCCGACCGGCGAGCGGTGACGTGAGGAGGGGCAGGACATGGTTCCAGGCACCCGTGACGAGCTGCTCGAACGCTTGGCTGAGGCGGTTGGTGCCGTCACGGTCGCCCACCCGACGCGCGTCGCCGTCGACGGGCCGCCGGCCGCCGGTAAGACCACCCTCGCCGATGAGCTGGCCGTCGTCCTGCGCGCGCAGGGCCGCGAGGTCATCCGCGCCACGATCGACGACTTCCTCTTCCCTCGGGCGCAGCGCTATCCACGCGGCGAGTTTTCGGCCGAGGGTTGCTACCACGACACCCACGACTATCAGGCACTGAGGCGGGTTCTCCTCGACCCGCTGGGGCCGGGCGGGGATCGGCGCTTCCAACCCGCGGTCTACGACCGCGCAACGGATGCCGTGCTGTCTCCGCCGGTCGTGACTGCCCCGGCCGACGCCGTGCTCGTCTTCGACGGCGTCTTCCTGCTGCGCCCGGAACTGGTAGACCGGTGGGAGCTGCGCGTCTTCGTGTCGACGGCATTCGACAAGACAGTGGACCGTGCCGTGGTCCGGGAGCGCCGGGCGTCGACCCGGGCCGACATCGAACGGCGCTGGCGGGAGCGTTACATCCCCTCCCAGCAGCTCTACCTCGCTACGGCCCGGCCGACCCAGCACGCTGACATCGTCGTGCACAACGACGAGCCTCAGCGGCCGGTCTGGAAGACGCGGACGCACTGACCGCACTCATCCCGTCGAGCGCACAGTGGGCGGCCGCATCACCCACGGTCGACGTACTGGCCAAACGGCTCGACGGATCCATCCCAACCGTTCCAACCCTGTTGGGTGACCTGCCCGTTCGCGTAGGTGTACGACCAGCGGGCGCCGTCCTCGCCTTCGATGTGGACCGTTCCGGAGCGGACGAACGGCGCGATCGCGACGTAGAAGGCGATGGCCTGGTACGACCACTTGGGGTCGCCCTCGTCGTCATGCTCGAATTCGATCCAGTCGCCGTCGCGGGTGATCGAGGCTCTGGCCTCGCACGCTATGTCGACAAGCGTGTCATCCGACGGGGAGTCGTCGGGGTCGTACCACCCAGATTGTTTGGCCATGGCGGCTTTGGCGGCGGCGACCGCGGCGGCGTCGTCCGAAGCCGGTAGGTGCAGACGGCCTGACGGCCACACCGAATATCCCACGGTGGACATCCTACGGCTGTCGATGTCCGTCACGTCGAAGACGTTGGCCGCAGGCATCGACGGGTGGCAGGCCCGTGCGATGATCAGCGCGAGTGCCAGGTGGCGGAAGGAAAGAGCGTGACCGATCCGCAGCAGGGCTCCGGTCGACGGGAGCCGTTCTGGCAGACAATGGCCGGGATGCTCACCGCCGTCGCAGCCCTGATCACCGCGATCGTGGGTGCGGCGGCCTTCGTGCACCAGATCGGCGGCTTCGGCGCGGACGACGGTCAGCAGACGTCCACCGGGGCGACCGCCCCGCCTTCCACCGCGCCCAGTTCGGCGGCGACGGCTGGCCCGGCCGTGACGCCACCGCGTGCCGGTTCGCTGGACGGCGCGGGCGCGGGTCCGTACGAGTTGCTGTTCACCAACAACGGTGTCGACCTTGACGCGGACCCACCGAAGGTCGCCACGGGCCCGGATCCCAGCGTCGACATCTACGACACCGGCAACGTGATGACGAGCTACCCGGCCTGGTCTGGTCTGGCGAAGTGGGGCCAGCCCGGCGCACCGCAACGGCAGCACTGCCTTTCGCTGCTCAACAGCTTCGCGACGAGCAACTCCCGATATGTCAAGGGGAGCCGATACTGCGTTCGCACGCAGGGCGACCTGCATGTCGCAGCCGTCGAGTTCGTCGAGCCCATGAGCGGCGGGTGGAAGATTCGTGTGACGGTCTGGCCAGGTACGGCGAGCTGACATCCGGAGGTGCCCCCCCGGCTACTGGTCGCCCTGACCCTGCTCGCGGGTCCGCCGAATGCTGCCGACCTCGCCTTTGATCGGCAGCCAGTAGAAGGGAATGAACGCGATGACCACCACGAGGCCGACGACCGGGTGAAGCGCGCCCAGCGCGGTCCCGACGATGATCCAGAACGGCGCGGGGCGGAAGCGTCTGCTGATCGCCCGTGCGGTGTCGCCGTCGGTGGTGGGGGTCAGCAGGCGGCGACCGTGCCTGGCGTACTCCCAGATCACGTTGAAGAGGATGGCGGCCACCACGTAGGTGGCCCCGTAGAAGATGAGTGCGGTGCGCTGGCCGTGGCCGGACTCGAACGCGTGGGCCAGGAGGGACGAGGCGAACGGCAGAAACGCGATCACCATCAGCAGCAGGGTGTTGAGCAGAAGCAGCATGCGGTCGGCGGAGCGGATGTGGTCGAACATGACGTGGTGGTTCACCCACATCTGCCCGATCAGCAGGAAGGTGATGGCGTACGCCAGGTAGGAAGGCCACAGTTCGGTGAGGCCGCGGAGCAGGTGCTCGGTGTCCTCCGGCGGCTGGATCTCCAGGACGAGCAGGGTGACGGCGATGGCGATGACCGCGTCACTGAAGGTGACTGCCCGCTTCGGATCTCGTTCCGCACCGATCGGGTTGCTGGATCTGGTTGTGCCCTCGGTGGAGACGCCACGAGCCGCGCGAAACCAGCGCATGAGCCTCCCCCACGGTGGTCACCCAAGAGCCTTCCGGTGCCGCGGGTTCCCGCCGTCGCGGAAACCAAACCGGCCTGCGGGTCAGGCAGGGTCTTCCGCCGGAAACGAGTTGGCCTCAGCCGATGTGCAGCAGCAACACCTGGTGGTCGCCGAGGTCGGAGACGCAGTCGCGCAACAGCCTCAGCCCGTCCAGCCCGGCCGGGCCGCTCTCCTCGAAGTCCATCCCCATCTCGGCGAAGTGGGACGCCAGATCCTCGGCGCGGTGCGCTGCGGGGTCGAGCTGATCCAGTAACCCTGGTGCGGGAGCGATGAGCGTGGTCAGGCCGTACGCACTGTTGATCGCCTCCGACTCGGCGTTGAACTCCGGCGGATCCAGGTCGATGTCGCGCTCCTCGAGGTAGGTAAGGACGTACAACATGCAGTAGCCGGACCAGTCGTACTCGTGTCGCGCGCTGCTCCCGTGTTCGGCCAGGTACGCGCGGAACGACGACGGCGATGTGCGGGCCAGGCGGGCCAGCTCGGTGATGCTGTCCCGGGGGACCACTGTCAGTGACGCGATGGCGGACATCGCAACCTCCGTCGGTTCAGGAGAGCACGCGGTAGGTGACGTGCAGGACCGTGCTCGCCGCCCGCGCCGTCACCTGCTCCAGTTTCAGCGACGGGACGCCGTCGAACAGCCGCACACCGGTGCCGAGGGTGAGCGGCACCATGTGCAGCCGAAGCTCGTCGACCAGGCCGGCGGCGAGGTACTGGTTGATGGTGGTCGCACCGCCGTGGATCAGGACGTCGCCGCCACCGGCCGCCGCACGGGCCCGCGCGAGCGCCGACTCGATCCCGTCGGTGACGAAGTGGAAGGTGGTGCCGCCTTCCATCGGCTGCGGCTCGCGGGCGTGATGGGTGAGCACGAACACCGGCTTGTGGAACGGTGGGTTGTCACCCCACCAGCCGTTCCACTGCCGATCCCATCGGCCGCGCACGGGCCCGAACATGTTGCGCCCCATGATGACCGCCGAGGCGTTCGTGTTCTGGTCGAGCTCGGCCTGGTTCTCCTCGGCGGCGTCGAACATCCAGGCGTGCAGCCCACGGCCCCAGCCGTCACCGCCGTCGTCGCCGAACGGGCGTTCCTCGGTCTGGTTGAGCCCGGCCGAGTACCCGTCGACGGAGATGGTCTGGTCGACGATCACCTTGCCGTTACGTGTGGTCACAGCGCTCTCCACCGGCGCACCTCCCTGCCGTAGTGCGCTAGAGGCTAGCTCCCGGAGTCCGGCTCTGGTGCCCCCTGGATCGTGTCCAGTGCGCGACGATCGGATCGAGCATCCCGGGCGGAGATTTAGCCTGATTCGGTGATCTCGATGGTTGGTACGGGGGTGCGGGTCAGGCTGCTCGGGCCGGTGGAGGTGGTCGTCGCCGGCGCCGCGCAGGCGGTGAACGGTGTACGGCGCAAGGCGGTACTGGCCACGTTGGCGCTGCACGCGGGCCGTGTCGTCAGCGTCGACCGGCTCATCGACGTGGTCTGGGGCGACCAGCTACCGGCCACCGCGGCGAACACGTTGCAACGCCACGTCTCCTACCTCCGCGGGGTGCTCGGTGAGCCCGGGTCGATCGTGGCGCGCCAGCCCGGCTATCTGCTCGACACCGGGCCGGACTCCACGGACGTGCAGGCCGCCGAGCGCCTCATCGAGCTGGCCCGGCGCTCGACGGACCCGAACGAGAAGGTGAAGCACCTGACGGCCGCGGTGGCACTGTGGCGGGGCCCACCGCTGGCCGACGTGGCCGGGTCGGCCTGGCTTGAGGAGCAGGCCGAACACCTGGCACGCCTACGGTTGGAGGCCGAACGGGCGCTCGCCGAGGCCCGACTGTCCGTCGGTGAGCACGCCGGCCTCGTCCCCGGGTTGGAACGGCTCGTCCGACAACACCCCTTCGACGAGCACCTGCACGCGCAGTTGATGCTCGCCCTGTACCGCGACGGCCGACAGGGCGAGGCGGTCGCCACGTACCGGCGGTTGCGCGACAACCTGCGGGAGAACCTCGGCCTCGACCCGGGTCCGCGGCTACGCGACCTGGAGTGCGCCATCCTGCGCCAGGACACCGCCATCGCCGCACCGGCCGCGGCGGCGCCAACGAGGGTCGCGGCGCAACTGCCTCCCCCCGTACCCACGTTCACCGGACGCGCCGCGGAGCTCGCCGCCCTCGACGCGCTGATCGACCGGGGCGGCGCCGTCGTGGTGTCCGGGACGGCCGGCGTCGGCAAGACCGCCCTCGCCGTGCACTGGGCGCACCGCGCGGCCGAACGCTTCCCCGACGGGCAGCTCTACGTCAACCTGCGCGGATTCGACCCGGCGGCGACACCGACCGACCCGGCGCGGGCGCTGCACGGCTTCCTGGAGGCGCTTGGCGTTCCGGTGGCCCGGATGCCCCGCGACCTGGACTCGATGGCGAGCTTGTACCGCACGACGGTGGCGGGCAAGCAACTGCTGGTGGTGCTGGACAACGCGCGCGACGCGGAGCAGGTACGGCCGCTGCTGCCCGGCTCACCGGCCTGCCTCGCCATCGTCACCAGCCGCGACCAGCTCATCCCGCTGGTCGTCACCGAGAGCGCCCAACCGGTGCCCCTCGATCTGCTGAGCCCCGGCGAAGCCCGCGACATGCTGGTCCGCCGGCTCGGGGAGCGGCAGGTCGCCGCCGAACCCACCGCGGCCGACACCATCGCCGACCGGTGTGCGCGGCTGCCCATCGCCCTGGCCATCGTGGCCGCCAGAGCCGCCACCAACCGGCACTTCTCGTTGGCCGCCGTCGCCGGCGAGCTGGGCGACCTGGACGCCTTCCGCGCGGGTGACGAGGCCACCGACGTACGGGCGGTCTTCTCCTGGTCGTGCCGGACGCTCAGCCCGGCCGCAGCCCGGCTCTTCCGGCTGCTGAGCCTGCATCCGGGCCCGGACGTCTCCGCCCCGGCCGTGGCGAGCCTGGCCGGCGTCGACGGGCCGGCGACCGGTCCTCTGCGCAGCCTCGGTCTCGCCTGCTCCCGGCTCCGACGGTACGACGAGGCCGACGACCACCTGCGGCGCGCACTCGACCTGTTCACCGACGTCGGCGACGACGCCGGACGGGCGCACACCTGCCTGAACCTTGGTCAACTGGCCGAGCGGCAGGGGCGGCACGAGCAGGCGCTGCACCATTCCCGGCGGGCGCTGGCCCTGTTTCGGGAGGCCGGAAACCGGGCCGGGCAGGGATACACCCTCAACGCGGTCGGTTGGCAGGAAGCGCTGCTCGGCAACTACCACAGTGCCCTCGAATCGTGCGGTCAGGCGCTGCGGATGCTGCGGGAGGTGGACGACGTCCAGGGACAGGCCGACACCTGGGACAGCCTCGGCCACGCCCACCACCAGCTCGGCGACGACCGGCGGGCCATCGCCTGCTACGAGCACGCCCTCGAACTCTTCACGCAGGTCAACGACCGGTACGCCGAGGCGGGCACGTACGTCAATCTCGGCGGCAGTCACCTGGCGCTCGGCGACGTCCCCGCCACCCGCGCCGCGTGGCGGCGAGCCCTGACCATTCTCGACGAACTCGGCGATGCCGATGCCGACTCGATCCGCGCCGACCTCGAACAGCTCGACGCCACTCGGCTGCGCTGACGTACGCCGCTTTCCGCGCCGTTTCCGGGCCGCTTCAGCGTGGCCCGGCACTCTTCGGACACCAGTCTCCTCCGCATCAGGAATGGAGTGTTCGATGAGTCGCTTGGCACACCGCCTGGCGGTGATCGGGGTGGTCAGCGCGACGGTGCTGGCCATGTCCTCCGCCGCCGTCGCCCAGACCGACAAGCCGCCGCGCAAGGGCGCCGACTGCGTGGTCCAGCACGTCGACGAGCGCGGCAAGATCCTCCGCACCGAGACCGCCCCCGAGGGCCGGGAGTACGGCCCGTTCCGCTGCGTCGGCGGGAAGTGGACGTTCGCCTGGGCACCCTTCGGCGCGGACGACATGATCACAGCCGCCGAGATCCAGATCGAGCCGTCCGGTGCCGCGTCGGTCCGGCGGTTCACCGGCCCCGCGCTCGGCAACGACCTCACCGTGGGCGAGATCGCCGGCATCGCCCAAGCCGTCAGCGGGAGCCGGGAGGTGTTCGTCGACCGCGCCATCGTGGCCGTCGACGACGGCAAGGAGCGGACCCCGGAGCAGGTCGAGGCGCTACTGGCCGGCAAGGACGACACCGGGGTACGGGTGCTGGACATCATCGAGAAGCCCGACGCCACCATGTCGACGAAGGACGTCATCGACGAGGCCGGCGGGACACCCGAGACGACTGTCGTCTACTTCAGCCTCTGGGGCGCGATCAAGTCGGTGTTCGCCTGGATCGTGGACACGATCGGCGAGATCGGCGAGTGGATCGACGACCACTGCGACTGGGGGTCCCCCAACACCACGGGCGACATCGTGACGTGTCGCTGGTAGCCCGTCCCACCCCGCCGACACCGATCACGGAAACGAGGACAGCATGACAACTCTGCGGGACATCACCAGGCGCGCCACCATCGTCACGACCGCCCTGATCGTCGGGCTCACGGCTTCGTACGCTCCGTCGCAGGCCGCCGAGGGGGAGGCCCGCACGACGATCACCGACCACCCCGGTGCCCCGGGGACGATGCTTCGACACCTCGAGGACCTGACCGGCCGGCCCGTCGGCGACCTGGACAAGGTGTTGGCCGTCGACACCGGCGGGCGCAACCTCACCGGCGACCAACTCGCGGCGCTCGCCGCCGGCAAGGAGGTCGACGGTGTCAAGGTCGTCGGCACGATCCCGGGCAGCCGGGAGGTGCTCGGCACGACGATGGCCGATCTCGCCGACGGCACGTACGACGGCACTGGCGACGGCGGGACGGCGACATCCCTGCTCTTCGCCTCGTCCACCTCGGGCGGCCGGGAGTGGTGCCTGACTATGTGCGTCGCGTCCGGCAAGTCGGTCTGGGAGTGTCTGCTGTCGCGCCGGACCGGCGAGCTGATCCTCACCCTCGACCTCGCCGGCGGCACCACGATCCGCGAGACGAAGGCGGCCTTCGAGAAGGCGAATGGTGTCGCCGTCGACGGCCCGTCCAGCGTGCAGACGCTCATCGGCGACGGTGAGCCCTCGGCGGACGAGATCAGGACGCTTCTCGACGGCAGGGACATCCCGTCGCTGCGTCGGGTGGCGACAGTGGAGCGACCGGACCCGGAGTGGGCGCTGACCGATATCGCCGAGAAGTCCGGCGTCGTCTACGCGAAGACCAAGGGCCACCTCTTCACCGTCACCCTCCCGATCCTCGGCAAGTTCCTCGTGTTCTGCGTCTCGCAGGACAACGGGAAGACCTGGAAGTGCTCGGCCCGTCCGTGGGGCGGGTTCTGACCGGGCGGGCCGCTGTCGTCTTCGATGGGGCGGATGCGGTGTACCTCAGTGGGAACACGGATGCCGCTGAGGTACACCGCTTCTCGGAATGGGTGGGATGGCTCTGAGCGAACCCTTCCCCGATACTCGGCGTGTGATCAGCAACGAGCCTCGCCTGTCCCACCCGGCAGACAATTCGACACTGCCGCTCTACATGGTCTTCTTCTTCCTCCTGGGCCTCGTCGGCTTCGCGATCCACGGGCTGAGCGACGGCGAGGGGGCGCTCGTTCTCGCGAGCATCGTCTCGGGAGTGTTCTTCGCGTGCTTCCTGATCCTCTTCGCGGTCTACTGGGTCGGGTACCTGCTCAAAGGTCACGCCATCTGGCAGGCCGAGCGCCAGGCCGGGCCCGGTGGGCCACCCGTGGGTCACCAGGCGGAGGACTGAGCCCGTCGATCACGACGCCCGGGGTGCAGGCGGGCCGATTCGTCCCCGGACGACTCGGCCCGCGTCGGCCTCTAGGATCGACAGCCTTGACGGCGAGGACGGCCTGCGGGAGCGCGTGTGACGATCGAGGCAGAACGGCCAGCCGACCGGCTCGCCGACATCGCCGAGCGGGCCGAGGCCGTACTCGTGGACTTCGACGGACCGATCTGCCGCCTGTTCGGGAGCAGGGCCGCGCCGCGCGTCGCCGCCGACCTGCGTCAGCTGATTCTCAGCCGGGGCGTCGTCCTGCCCGACGAGCTACGCGACGGAGACGACCCGCTGGCGCTGTTCCGCGCGACAGCCGCGTTCGCGCCCGAGCTGGTCGGCGTCGTCGGTGCGGCGTTGGCATCGGCGGAGGTCGAGGCGGCGGCGTCCGCGGAGACCACGATCGGAGCCTTCGACCTGGTCAGGTCCTGCCTGGCGACTGGGCGAAGCCTCGCCATCGTCAGCAACAATTCCGCCGCCGCCATCGGTGCCTACCTCGGGCGCCGCGACCGGGCCCGCTACTTCGCCGCCGTCGTCGGGCGGGGCGAGCATCCCGATTCGCTGAAGCCCGACCCGACGCCCGTTGTGCGGGCCCTGCGGGCGCTGAAGGTCGCACCCGGTGCCGCTGTGCTGATCGGTGACTCGGTCACCGACGTCGAGGCCGCCCGAGCAGCCGGTGTCGCCTGCATCGGGTACGCCAACAAACCCGGCAAGGCCGAACGCCTCACCGCTGCCGGTGCCGACGCGATCGTGACCGACATGACCGACCTGGCCCGGGTTCTCGCTCGTACGCGCACTCCGGTCAGCCTGCTGCCGTGGGTCGACTCGGGCGGCGGTCCGCTGATCGTCGTGCCGACGACCGCGCTGGGCGAGTGGAAGGGCGCGTCGGACGGCGACGGCTCCTGGGATGACTACGACCGGGCCTGCCGGATCGACGGTTACGTCGGGGTGCTGGAGGTCGGTGCCGACCAGGCACTCGTTCTGGCCGACGAACCGGCCTCCACCACGTACCTTCCCGATCGGCGGATCTTCGTGCGGTGGCTCTACGCCGACTCCGAGGCGGAGGTCGTCCGCCTCGTTCCCCGGGCGTTGGAGATCGCCGACTGGCAGGACGCGGGTACGTGGACCACCAGCGGGCCGGCCGAGTTGTTCGACTCCGGCTACACCGGCGACGGGCTGAAGCACACCACCCACCTCGCGGTGGACCTGGCCCGTGGCACGTACCTGATCCGCACCGCTGTCGTACAGCCGGACAGGAGCACGGCACTGGTGCTGGTTCACCTGGTCGAGCAGACGCAGCCAGCCTGAACGCGCCGACCGGTCGACGGCAGCTCCTCGTACCTCAGTCGTCGGTCAGGAGGTGGCTGCGCGGATCTCCGTCCGGGTCGGGACGATGCGGTGGCGGCGGACCGGGTACAGGATCGGGTGCCCGATGCTCCAGGCGGCGCCCGCGCAGACGAACTCCTTGTACCGGGCCGCCAGCTTCCCGGTGAGCTGGGCCGGCCTGGCCCGGTCGTCGGCGGTCACGTACTGGATGATGCCGTCGCGGCGACCGAGGCTGATGCACTGGTTGAAGTAGCGCAGCGGGGCCTTGGGGAACTTGGCCCGGCCGGTCAGCCGCGCGGCGATGGCGTCGGCGGCCTGCCAGGCCATCGGGACGCCCGAGGCGCAGGACATCCGCAGCGGCTTGCCGCCCGGTCCTTCGGCGATCGCGGCGTCACCCACCGCGTACACCTCGGGGTGTGAGACCGACCGCATGGTGGCGTCGACGATGATCTGGCCGGTCTCCGCGACCGCCAGGGTCGTGGCGGCGGCGATGGGGTGCACGGCGAAGCCGGTCGTCCACACCGTCACCTGGGCCGGGATCTCCCGACCGTCGCGGGTGACCGCACCGGCCGCCTCGACCCGGGCGATGTCGGCGTGCTCGTGCACGGTGATGCCGAGCCGGTCACAGACGCCGCGCAGGTGCTGCTGCGCCTTGCCGTTGAGCCAGTCGCCGAGGCCGCCGCGGGTGGCGAGCGCGACGTCGAGGTCCGGCCGGGTCTCCGCGATCTCGGTGACCGCTTCGAGGCCGGTGAGGCCGCCGCCGACGACGAGCACGGTCCCGCCGGCAGCGAGGTGGGCGAGGCGGTCGCGCAACCGCAGCGCCGAGGGCCTGCCGGCGATGTCGTACGCGTGCTCGCCGACCCCGGGCACGCCGTGATCGGCGCTGCCGCTGCCGAGGGCGTAGACGAGCGTGTCGTACGCGATCTCGTCGGTGCCGTTGTCGTCGACGAGCGCGACGGTCCTGCGGTCGGCGTCGACGGCGGTGACCCGCGCCTGCCGAGGCGTGACACCGGTGCCGGCGTAGACCTCGCTCAGTGGGCGTGGTGCGAGGTCCTGTCCGGTGGCGAGTTGGTGCAGGCGGACCCGCTCGACGAAGTCCGCGTCGGCGTTGACGAGGGTGATCTCGGTGTCGTCCGGGTGCAGCCGCTTGGCGAGACGCCCGGCGGCCATGGCTCCGGCGTAACCCGCTCCGAGGACGACGATGCGGTGCTTCATGGTGGCACTCCTGTCTCGGTGATGGTCGCTTCCTGAACCGGACAGCGACGCGATTCCTGACAGGAGCCGGCTATGAGCTGGATCACCAGACGCGGAGGATGGGTTCCTCGTGCTCCGAGGCGGACCACTGCCGGGCGGCGCGGACGAGCTTGTCGGGGTTGACCTGGTTGTGGATGGCCGCGACGCCCTCGGGCGTCACCTCCAGCGACATCACGCCGATGACCCGGTCGTCGATCACGACCACCACCGCCGGAGCGCCGTTGGCGGTGGCGACGTGCACCGTTGGGCTGCCACCCACCAGGTCCCGTTTGACGTCGGCCGGTTTGAACAGACCACGCAGGAACTTCGCCACCGCCAGTGCGCCGACGATCGGCGCGGACCGGGCCGGGATCTTGCCGCCACCGTCGGCGGTGCTCGTCGCGTCGTCGGTCAGCAACTCCACCAGCCGCTGGATCTCGCCATTGTTGGCCGCCGCGAGGAACTCCGCGACGACCTTGCGGGCGGTGGCCAGGTCGACCTCCGCGCGGGCCCGTTCGGCGGTGACGTGCTGCTTGGCGCGCCGGTAGGTCTGCTGGCAGTTCGACTCGGTGATGCCGAGGATCTCGGCGATCTCACCGTGCGGGTAGCCGAAGGCCTCCCGTAGCACGTACACCGCGCGCTCGTTGGGTGACAACCGCTCCAGCAGGGTCAGCACCGCCATCGAGACCGACTCGCGCTGCTCGGCGGTGTCGAGCGGGCCGAGCATCCGGTCCCCACCGAGGACCGGCTCGGGCAGCCACGTGCCCACATAGGTCTCCCGCCTGGCCCGCGCCGAGGTCAGCTGGTTGAGGCAGACGTTGGTGAGGACCTTCGTCAGCCACGCCTCGGGCGTCTCGACGTGTTCCCGGTCCGCGCCCTGCCAGCGGAGAAACGTGTCCTGGACGGCGTCCTCCGCGTCGCTGGCCGAACCCAGCAGGCGGTAGGCGATCGCCTCCAGGCGGGGCCTGGAGTGCTCGAACACCTCGACCTCGTCCGGGCTGAGCGGCATGACTAGACAGTATCCGGGCGGGTCGCGCCGCCGTCCCGGTGCCCGTCCCACCGTTCGCGACATGATCAAGTGATGAAAAGTAGCTGTGAGCGCTGTTCCTGACCTACTTTTCATCACTTGATCAACGGGTCGCACGTCGTCGTGTGGTCGTACCCTTGCCGCTGTGACGTCCGATCCGTTGCGCCGCGCCCTCACCGCACCCGCGGACCCGCCGCTACGGCCCCTGCCCGACCAGGTCGTCGCCCTGTTGGAGGTCCTGGACGCACCGCCGCGCCTCGCCGCGCACCTGCGGGCCGTGCACGACGTGGCCGCGCAGCTCACCCGCGGCGGAACGTGGCGACCACGACGGCGGTCAGGCAGATTGCCGCGGCTGCCATGAGCGGCGGGCGAGCACCGAGGTGAACGGCTGCGGAGCCGAGCGGAATCGCCACGACGAGAGGCCCGAACATCGCGGTGTTGGCCGTCGCGGAGACCCGTCCCAGCAGCGCTGACGGCGTGTGGGTCTGCACGGCGGTCACCGCCGCGACCAGGGTCCAGGGCAGCCCGACGCCGGCCACCACCGCCCCGACGACAGAAGCCGGCCACCACGGCAGGCAGCGTGTCAGGCAGCCGACCGCGAACAGCGCCGATCCGGCGACACCCACGGCCACGCAACCTCTCGCCCCGATGAGCCGGCCGACGATCAGGCCACCGAGAACGGAACCGGCGCCCTGCGCGCTGGCCAGCACACCCAGGAATGTCGTCGGCAGGCGTAGCTCGGTCACCACGATCGCGTAGATCCCGGCGGTCGTGAAGCCGGACATGGCGATCGACACCGCGGCGAGCGCGACCGCCAGCCGTGTCGCTCGCTGTCGAGAGAGGACCACCAGTGCGGTACGTGGGCCGTCGCCGCGCTCGGTGGGCCGGTCGGCGGGTGCACGCTTCAGGCGAAGGAGGGCGTAGAGGGTGGCGACCAGGACCGGCATGGCGGCACTGAGGACGGCGACCGCATGGCCGCCCCGCCACGCGTAGAGACCGGCCCCGGCCAGGGGAGCGACGAGCTTCATGCCCTCCTGCGCGCTGGAGCGCCACCCGTTGACGTCGCCGAGTTCCGCCGGCGCGAGTGCCGACGGCAGCAACGCCGTCTCGCCAGCGTCGATCAGCACGTAGCTGACGCCATAGGCGCACCCGACGGCGAAGATGAGCCAGGTCTGCCCCGGCCCGCGTACCGCGAGAAGCGTGAGCAGGGCGGCCGCCAGCATGAGGTTGACGGCGATGACCAGTGGCCTTCGGGCCGCCCGGTCGAGCAGACCGCCCAACCACGGGCCGGTGAGCACCGGGGCGTAGACGCAGAGCCCGGCGAGGGCGGCGAGGCTGGCGGAGCCGGTGAGGTCCAGGATCCAGATGCCGGCGACCAGGGACATGGCGCTGCTGCCGAAGCCGGACAGCAGGGAGATCGCCACGAACAGGCCCGCGTTGCGACGCATGAGCACTCCGAGGTGAGTCGAGGTGACTCAATCCTCAAGCCTGAGCGGAACGCAGGCAATGCTGCTGACCTCCGTCAACGAACCGTTGACAGGGCGGCGTCGATCTTCGTCGCGGCCGTCCGCGCGGGCGCGGGCAGCCGCTCACCCGCTTCGGCGAGATCGGTGGTGAGGTGCAGGGCCAACGCGTGCAGCGAACCCGGGGCCGCGTCCAGGGCGGCGTCCACGGTGCTGCGAACGAGCGCCGCTCGACGGAATCGGCTGTCCCACCGCTGGTCGGCCCCGATCCACCGGGCCAGGTCCGCCACCGCCGCCCGCAGCGCCGCGATCTGCTGAGGCAGCTGGAGGTCGAGCTGCCGCCGCCGCGACCACCGCGCCGCCACCAGCCGTTGTCGACGCTGCTCGGCCGCCTGCCGGCTGCCGAGGCCGAGTGCCGTCGCGATCTGAGCCCAGGTCGCACCGTCGTGGCGTGCCCGGTCGATGAGCTCCAGCTCCTGCTCGTCCAGGCGGGCGCGGGTGGCGCGGACCTCCGCCAGCCGGGCCAGCTCCGACGTCATCCGTCAACGTTACATTGACACTGTCGGAATCTCGGAGGTGATCCTCTTGGGTGCGCGAACCATGAACACGTCCACCGGATCCTCGGTGTCGAGGGTGAAACCGTGCCGCTCGTACAGGCTGCGGGCCGGGCTGCCCCGCAGCACGTTCAGTCGGACGGGCGTGCCGGCGCTGTCGCACCGGCGCAGCAACTCGCGCAGCACTGCCGTGCCGATGCCACTGCCCTGTAGCCGCGGAGCCAGGTAGAAGTGCTCCAGCCAGTGGGCGTCCGCGGCGGGCCGCAGCGCCACGCAGCCGGCGAACGCGCCGTCCACCTCGACGACCCAGGTGTACGCCGGTGCGAAACCCTCCCGCACGCGCTGCCGCACCCGCTGTTCGTCGTACCGCCCGAGCCGTTCCAGATCGGCCCGCAGTGTCACCGCCCGCAACTCGGCCACCGCCTCGACGTCCGCCGCCGAGGCAGGCCGAAGCTCCCAGTTCGCCATGATCAGCAAGCTATCGCGGCTCGGTGACCTGGTGTTGGCGCAGCCCCGCGACGAGGAGTTCGACCATGCGACGGGCGTCATAGCGGGGTTCGCCGGCGCCGATGCAGAGATTGCCGACACCGCGCAGCAGCTCGAAGGCCGTCACGCCGGGCCGGATCTCGCCAGCCGCGGCAGCCGCGTCGAGCAGGTGGGCGCACACCGGCAGGAGTCGGTCCAGGAAATAGGCGTGCAGCGCCTCGAAGGCCGCGTTGTCGGACTGTAGCGCCTCGGCGAGGCCGTGCTTGGTGACCAGGAAGTCGACGAAGAGATTGATCCACCGGGCGAGGGCGGCGTGCGGTGTGTCGCTCTCCGCCAGCAGCGTCGGGCCGGCCTCCGCGCAGGCCTCGACCTGGTGCCGGTAGACGGCGACGATGAGGTCGGCGCGGGTCGGGAAGTGGCGGTAGATGGTGCCCACACCGACGCCGGCCCGGGTGGCGATGTCGCGTACGGGCACGTCCACGCCCGAGGTGACGAAGGCCGAGGCGGCGGCGGCCAGCAGTGTCGCCTCGTTGCGCCGGGCGTCGGCCCGCTTCCGCGGGGTCGGCCTGTCTGGTTCGCCGTCGATGTCGACCAACGCGCCGTTACCTCCATCAAACAGTGTCCCGTGTCGTGGTTAGCGGAACCTGGTTCCACTTGCCTAGAATGCCAGATCGGGTGGGCCGGTCGCCACCGCGGCGGACGCTGCGCCTTCGGGTGCGGTGCTCGGCACCGCTGGTCACCTAGGATGAGACCCATGAGCGCTGAGGCTGTCGGCATGCACATGCCCGCCGTTGTGACGCTCGAGGACGTGGCGGCGATGAACGCCGCCGATCTGAACGGTCACCGCTACGAGACCAGCCCCGAGGGGGTCCTGTCGGTCATGCCGCCGTCCGATTCGGAACACGCCATGATCGCCAGCCGCCTCTTTGCCTGGCTGATCGTGGCCGGGTGGCCCGCCGAGCAGGTGCTTCAGGCGGTCGGTGTGCGCATCTCCGGGCCGGACGGTGACGGTGGTCGCATCCCCGACGTGAGCGTCTGGCGTAAGCCGCCGTCCCGCAGCGTCTGGGCCACTGTCGCCGACGTCGTACTCGTCGTGGAGATCGTCTCGCCGGGCTCGGAGGCGATGGACTCCGTGACCAAGGTCCGCGAATACGCGTCGGCAGGGATCCCGCAGTACTGGGTCGTCGATCGGGACGGTGCGCAGACGGTAACCCTCCACCGGCTGAGCAGGGACGGCAGCTACGAGACGCGGGCACGGATGCCACTGGCCTGGCTGCTCCAGACCGCCCCCGCCGACCATCTCGGCTGAAAGCCGGCACCGACAAGCCGGGCCTGTCTTGTCGTTCCGGGACGGTGCGGCCGGTGTGGGCGAACGATGACGCGTATGAGGCGTACGTGGGTCGGTGGAGCCGCCCGGTAGCGGTCGAGTAACCGTCGCCCCCAGCTCTTCCGGGCTCTTGTCGCAATTCGGACAAGACGGTAAAGCCCCTGGTAGAGCACCCTTGGGGCAGGTGGAGGTAGACGGGTGGCGGGCCACATCCCGATCCTCCGGCCCGGCGGGGACAACATCGTCCGCACCGGTGCCGCCCTCACCCAGCCCGGCCTCGAAGCCGTGGCGGTCACGGCACAGCTGCCGTGCCGATCACGCGTACGACAGGCCGTCGCTGTCACCGACACCCCTGCGGGCGCCCGCAGCGGTGCCTCCGCCCACCGGGACAAGGACGTCAGCACCATCGGCAGTCAGGCAACGCCGTCCGCCGGTCGTGCCCACCGTCCCCGTGCCCCGCCGGCCTTTCGCACTGTGGACCCCGTCGGGGTCCGGCGTCGCTCGACCGCGCGCCGAGGCCCGGCGACCGAGCAAGAAAGGGCCCGACATGGCCGCTCCCACAGCAACCGCAGCCCTGAACGCATCCGTCTTCGCGCCGGGTGACCAGATGCTGTTGACCGTCACCTACTCAGACGCCGACACCAAACCGCTGACCGTCACCATCGTGGTCACCGACGCGCAGGGCAACAGCAGCGCGCCGGTCAAGGTCACGGCGGTCATCGACCCGCTCACAGTGACCGTCACCGACAACTCCGGACGTACCTGGACCCGGGTCTCCGACAACGGCTCCGTGGCCGTGTATCGGTCGGTGGCGTGATGCCCCGGGTCACCGTCCAGGTCCGCGACGCCGCCGGCAACACCGCGACGGCAGCCGCCGACTACAGCCTGAGTCAACCCGTGCTCGGCGGCTACTACCTCTCCGGGGGCGCCGACCCGACCGCCGACATGACCGGCGGCAACTTCCGGTCGCTCACCCAGTACCGCAGCTTCGCCGACGGCTACATCTTCCCCGGCTACAACCGGCCCTGGTTGGTCAACCTGGGTAAGGCCGGTGTGCAGATGAACATGGTCCTGGAGCTGAAGAGTTACGGCGCCCCGAACTACGGCCCGCAGAGCTTCACTGTGGACGGCGTCAGCTACACGGTGCCGGCCCCGTCGATGACCATCCAGCAGCGACCCGGCACCACCTGGCCGAGGGCGTACGGGTACAACCAGGTGATCAAGGGGCAGTGCGACGGGCTGTTCGCCCGCGCCCTGTCGCAGTACCGGTCGCTCGGTTTCGGGGTGAACATCCAACTCGCCTCGGAACTGGACACCGATCACGAGTTCGGCACCACCGAGGACGGGAAGGCGTACACCTGGGCCGAGTCGGACGCTCGCGCGGTGCAGGCGATGAACTACATCCTGACGTGGTTCAAGGCCCGGACCCTGCCCACCGGGACGACCTTCTCGGTGGGGTTGGGCGGCTTCGACCGGGAATGCTTCCAGCGCACCCACCCGGAGGCGCTGATGTCCCGCCTCGACTACCTCCAGTGGAACGTGTACGGCACCAGCGCCAGCCACACCGCGCTGGCCCGGTTTCGGCGCACCAAGGACTGGGCGGTCGCGGATCTCGGCCCGGTGGCGCTGTCCCGACCGGTGATCATCGCGGAGTGGGGCGTCAGGGTCGCCGAGATTCCGAACCAGGCCGCCTGGATCGCCACCGTCCCGCCGGCGATCGCCCAGCTCAACGCCGAGCGAGGACCACGGATCGTGCGCACCAACTACTTCAACTCCGGCTGGGGCACCCTGGTGCCGAAGGCGGTCGGGTTGACCGCGCTCCGCGAGGCGTACGCCAAGCGGCCGTACGTGTGAGTGACGCCGGCGGCCCGGTCGGCATCCCGCCGATCGGGCCGACCGGGGAACCCTATGCTCGGATCATGGAACTTCGGATCTTCACCGAGCCCCAGCAGGGTGCCAGCTACGACCAGTTGCTCGCCGTCGCCCGCTGCGCCGAGGACGCCGGCTACGGCGCGTTCTTCCGGTCCGACCACTACCTGAAGATGGGGGACGTGAGCGGCGAGCCCGGCCCCACCGACGCGTGGACCACGCTCGCCGGCCTGGCCCGCGAGACCAGCCGCATCCGGCTCGGCACGCTCATGACCGCCGCCACCTTCCGGCTGCCCGGCCCGCTGGCGATCACGGTCGCGCAGGTCGACCAGATGAGCGGCGGCCGGGTGGAACTGGGCATCGGCACCGGCTGGTACGCCGAGGAGCACAGCGCGTACGGCATCGCGTTCCCGCCGCTGGGCGAGCGGTTCGACCGGCTGGAGGAGCAGCTCGCGGTCATCACCGGGCTCTGGGCCACGCCGCCGGGGGAGCGGTTCGACCACGACGGCCGGTACTACCCGGTCCGGAACTCGCCGGCCCTGCCCAAGCCCGTGCAGCAGCCCCGTCCTCCGATCCTGCTCGGCGGTACGGGCGCGAAGCGCACCCCTCGGCTGGCCGCCCGCTACGCGGACGAGTTCAACCTGCCGTTCGCCTCGGTGCCGGACACCGCCGCGCAGTTCGACCGGGTGCGCGCGGCCTGCGTCGAGATCGGTCGGGACCCGGCCGAGATGGTCTGGTCCAACGCCCTGGTGCTCTGCTGCGGGCGCGACGACGCCGAGGTGGCCCGCCGGGCTGCCGCCATCGGTCGCGATCCGGACGAGCTGCGGGCCAACGGTCTGGCCGGAACGCCCGCCGAGGTGCTGGACACCATCGGCCGGTACGCGGAGATCGGCAGCGAGCGGCTCTACCTTCAGGTGCTCGACCTCAGCGACCTGGATCACCTGGAGCTGGTCGCCGGCGAGGTGATGGCCAAGCTCTGAGTCGGTCGGGTGGCCGTCCGACGACGCCGCCGGTCAGGCCCGGTGCAGGCCCGTCCCGACCGCGCTCGGGTCACCCAGCACGGTGTCCAGCCGCCCGTCGCGGTCACTGTCCACGTAGGTGATGTCCGGGATCCCGTCACCGTCCACGTCGATCTGGACGACGTCGGCGACGCCGTCACCGTCGAGGTCGGTGACCACCTCCACCGAGCCGTCCAGGTGACGTGTCACGATCGACTGTGCGCCCGGAGCGCGCGGCGGCGGGCCGGGTGCCGGCACCGGCGTCGGGGCGGGCGCGGGCGCCGGTGTGGGCCGAGGACCGGGCGTTGGCGACGGGTGGCTCGACAACCCGCCGGCCGGCGGCGCGCTGGCCTGCTCGACCTCGGTGCCGGTCGGGTCCAGCTCCTCCTCGGAGGGGAAGACGTCGCCTCGTGCGGCCGGATCACGGTAGCTGCTCATGGGCGTAGGGTTCCCCGACGACGACGAGAACAACCGTGCCCGATCGACCGGTGTCCCTGGTGCCCGGTCTGGCGGAAGATGTCGGGACCGACGCCACGGTCATGAAACGGGGGTCCGAGCGTGGAACTGCGCCGGAATCGGGGGGCCCGTGTGCTCGCCTCGGTGTGCGTACTCGGTGGAGTGCTTCTGTTGGTCTATCCCAGCGACGGCGCCCTGCTACGGACGATCATCGCGGTGGGGGCGATCGCGCTCGGCGCGGTGGCGCTGGTCAGCGCGATGCGGCCGTTCCGGTTCAGGATCCACTCGGAAGGGCTCAGCATCCGGCGTCCCGGCCTGCGCCGGGAGATCCGGTGGGACGAGGTCGACACGCTGGTCCTCGACGAGCCGCCCCGACGCGACGGCTACGCGAAACCGCCGCGACTGTTGCTGGTTCCTGTGCAGGGTGTGCCCCGTGAGCTGGTGACGGCGCGCCACCCGTCCGACGGTCGCCCGGCCATCGAGTTGCTCGTCCTCGACCAGGTCCGGGAGCAGCCCGAGCAGGTGTCGGCCGCGTTGACCCGCTATGCCGGCGACCGGTTCGTCGACCTGCTCGCGGTGCGCCGCGCCGCCTTCGAAGCACCGGAGCTCATGATCGGTCTGCGTGGCTACCAGATGGACCGGGTCGACCGGTTGATCCGACGCGGCCAGGACGCGCTGATGTCCGGGGACACGTCAGCCCGGAAGGCGGCCCGCGGGGAGATCGAACGCGCCACCAGGGCCGGTCTGCCGATCGCCCAGCGTGGCTACAACACATCCGAGACGGATACCGTTCTGGGTGCCCTCGTCGCCGCGTTGGCCGACCACCAGAGCACCGATCGGGAGACCGCCACATGACCGCGCAGGGACCGCACACCGCGTCGAGCACTGACGTTCCGCGCCGCAACTGGGCCGGCAACGTGCGGTACGCCGCGACGGCGTTCCACCGCCCCACCTCCGTCGACGAACTGCGCCGGCTCGTCGCCGGCAGCAGCCGGATCCGGGCGGTGGGCAGCGGACACTCCTTCAACCGTCTCGGCGACACCGACGGTGACCTGGTCAGTCTCGCCGGGCTGCCCCCGGTCGTCGCGGTGGACCACGAGCGCGGGCAGGTCACCGTGAGCGGCGCGATGCGCTACGGCGACGTCGCCCGACAACTGCACACCCAGGGGTACGCGCTGGCGAACCTCGCCTCGCTGCCGCACATCTCGGTGGCCGGAGCGGTGGCCACCGCCACCCACGGCTCCGGCCAGACCCACGGCAACCTGGCCAGCGCGGTCGCCGGCCTGGAACTGGTCACCGCCGACGGCGACCTGCTCCGGGTCGACCGCGACACCGACACGTTCGCCGGCATGGTGGTCGGGCTCGGCGCGCTCGGCCTGGTCACCCGGGTCACCCTGGACGTCGTACCGACCTTCGCGCTGCGCCAGTACGTACGCCTCGACCTGGACCGGACGGCGTTGGACGAGGCGCTCGGCTCGGCGTACAGCGTGAGTGTCTTCACCGACTTCCGTACGCCCCGACTGCGCGAGGTGTGGCGCAAGCAGGTCGCCGACGAGCCGCCACCCCCGGCGGACTGGCTGGGCACCACGGCGGCCGACCAGCCCCGGCACCCGGTGCGCGGGATGCCGGCGGAGAACTGCACGCCGCAGCTCGGCGAGCCGGGCCCGTGGCACGAGCGGCTGCCGCACTTCAAGCTCGGCTTCACCCCGAGCAGCGGCGACGAACTGCAGTCCGAGTACCACGTCGCGCGTACGGCGGCGGCGGACGCGCTCGCCGCCCTGGACGACGTGGCGGACCTGATCGCCCCGGTGCTGCTGGTGTCCGAGCTCCGGACGGTGGCGGCCGACGAGCTGTGGCTGAGCCCGAACCACCGGCGGGACAGCTTCGTACTGCACTTCACCTGGGTCGACGACACCGCGGCGGTGCTGCCCGTGGTGGCCGCCGTGGAGGAGCGGCTGGCGCCCTTCGCGCCCCGCCCGCACTGGGGCAAGGTCTTCGTCACCGACCCGGCCGAGTTGGCCGCCCGCTACCCGCGCTACGCCGACTTCACCGCGCTCCTGGCCGACCTGGATCCGAAGGGCACGTTCCGCACCGAGGCCCTGGACCGCTACTTCCCCCGGTGACCCCGCAGGTGCCGGCCCCTGTTGTCTACTGTGCGCCGTCCGCGTTGATCATGAAGTTATTGCCCCGACACGCCGAGCCGGGTGGCAATAACTTCATGATCAACGGGAGGAGTCAACGGGAGGGGGTGGGGGTGCGGAGGGTGCTGCGTTGGACGGCGCGGCTGATGTCGCTGGGGGAGACGATGCCGGTCAGGTGGCCGTCCTCGGTCACCACCAGGGCGCGGCCGTCGGCGCACTCGGAGAGCCGGGGGAGCAGGTCGTTGAGCTGTTCACCGGGCTGGGCCAGCACCAGATCGTCGGCTCGACAGGCGACCTCGGCCAGCGTGGTCGACGCCCGCCGCTCCGGCGGTACGCCCCGCACCCGGTCGACGGTGACCAGCCCGGTCGGTCGGCCGTCCTCGGTCAGCGGCAACGCCGAATGCCGGTACGCGAACAGGTAGTGGTCGACGAAGTCCGCGACAGTCATCTGCGCCGAGGCGGTCTGCGGCTGCGGGGTCATCACGTCGCCCACCCGGATCCCGCGCAACGCGGTGCCGGTGCGGGCCTGTCGCTCCTCCATCCCGGCCGCGCCGATCAGGAACCAGCCGATCAGCGCCAACCAGAGCCCGCCGAAACCGACACCGGACAGGAACTGCCACAACCCCAGGCCGATCAGCAGCACACCCAGCACCCAGCCGGCCCGAGCGGCGACGACTGACGCTCGGGTCCGGTCGCCGGTGGCCTTCCAGACCGCGGCGCGCAGCAACCGGCCGCCGTCCAGGGGCGCGGCCGGCAGGACGTTGAAGACGGCCAGCAGCACGTTGATCCCCGCCAACCAGGCCACCGCCCCGAACAGCAGCCCGCCCTGCCCGGCCAGCGCCAGCAACGCCGCGATGGCACCGAAGAACGCCCCGATCAGCAGGCTGACCAGCGGGCCGACGCCGGCGATGCGCAACTCCGCGCCCGGGTCACGCGGCTCGCCCCGCAACTCGGCCACGCCGCCGAACAGCCACAGCGTGATGCCGTCGACCTCCAGGCCGTTGCGTGTGGCCACCACCGCGTGCGACACCTCGTGGGCGAGCAGGCCGACGAAGAAGACCACCGCCGCGGCCAGGCCGGCGAGGGTGTACGCCACGGGCGAGCGGTCCGGGTACGAACGGGGAAACTGGTTCGCGGCCAACCCCCACGCGATCAGCGCGAAGATGACCAGCACGCTCCAGTTGACCCCGACCGGCACCCCCGCGACCCGGCCAAGCCGGAAACTGGCCCTCATCGCACAGAGGTACCCCGCCAGGACGCCGACATGCGGCAGATCAGGCAGACAGCCTGATCAATCGGCGGTGCCGGGCGGGACCACCCAGGCGCTGGGCTGCCCGGTGATCGCGCTGATGAGATCGAAATCGCCGTCGTAATGCAGCACCGTGACCCCGTGTCGCTCGGCGGTGGCGGCGATCAGCAGATCCGCCATGGAGAGGGCGCGGTGGTTGCCCTTGTGTAGGGCCTCCACCTGCACGTCGATCGCTCGGTCCCAGACTTCGTCAGGCATTGAGAGCCACTGGAAGCCGCCCATCAACCACCTGGCACGCTGCGCATCTTTCGCGGTCCGAGCACTGTGAATGACTTCGATCTCGACAGCCCCGCATACCGCGAGCACCCCTCGGTCGGAGAGTTCGCCAAGGACTGGAGCCACGTGCTGCTTCGGCCAGCGGGCGAGGGCCGACTTGTCGAGCAGGTATTGCTCGTGCTTCACGCCGCGTCCGGCTCGGCGGTCACGACAGGGCCGGTCAGGTCGGGCAGCCCACCGCTCTTGAGCCAGTCGGCGAACTGTCGTCGTTTCTCCCGATCGACGACCGCCTTGAGGGCGGCGTTGACGGTGGCCTTCTTCGTCGTGGTGCCGAGAACCTTGCCGGCTTCGGCGAGGAGTTCGTCATCGACGTCAAGGATCGTCCGGCTCACAGTGCCTCCTCAGGTGGGCGATCAGCGTCGATGATATCAATCTGGTGCGCTTTTGATATCAGGCCCCGCTGAAGCGCCACCCTGACCGCGATGGTGGACGCGGGGACGCGCCGCCGGCGTGGTCTTGCCTGATCATGGAGACCGAGGGTCAGCGGCGGGGGGTTTCGCTGGCGATGGTCGCCTCGCGGGGCAGGGCTGCCGCGCGCAGAGCCCAGTCCAGCGCGTAGTCGGCGATCGGCTCCCAGCCGGGTTGTCCGACGGTGAAGTGTGACCGGCCGGGGAACTGCTCGTACGCGGTGAGGGCCCGGGACTTCTGGTAGAGCCCGGCGTTGGCGCGGACCACCGACGCCGGCACCACGTGGTCGGCCTCGCCGGCCATCAGCAGCAGCGGGGCCCGGTCGGTGCGCCCGACGTCGACCCGGGCGGGTGAGCGCGGGTCGACGTTGGCGAAGGCGCCCTCGAAGAAGACCCGGCCAGCACCCGGGACGGCGTAGCGCTGCCAGGCCCGGTCGGAGTCCTCGCGGCTCATCGTGTTGCCGAAGGTGTAGGCGAAGTCGTCCTGGCTGAACGGGACGGCCTTGCTGCGGTTGGCGGGGCTGCGCAGGATCGGGAAGCCCGAGCGGAGCTGACTCAGCGGCACCTTGAGCACCCCCTTGATCGCCGCGGGATGCACCCCCACCACTGCCGCGCCGAGACCCCGGTCGGCGAGGACCTGGGCGAACAGGCCCCCGAACGAGTGACCCATGATGATCGGCGGTCGGGGCAGCGCCCGGATGATCTTGTCGTAGTGCGCGACGATGGTGGCCATGCTCTGCTCGGCGATGGGGCCGGGGTCGTCGCGCAACTGCTCCACGGACCGGTCCATGCCGGGCCAGGCGGGGGCGATGACGTGCATGCCGCGTTCGGTGTAGCGCTGGGCCCACCCCTCCCAGCTGCGCGGCGTCATCCAGAGCCCGTGGATCAGCACGATCGTGTCGACCTGACCCTGCGGCGTGGCACCCATCGTGTCCTCCCGGTGTCGCGGCTTCGGCCCGGCGGTTACCCGCTGCCGCGCCGGGAATGCCTCCGCCGGCTGTCGACTCGGCGGGTCGCGCTCGCGGGCGGATGTGGCAGTGAGCGTGATGACTCAGGGACATCATGATGACTCGGGGACATCACGCTCGTTTCGGTGTTGGCTCGCACGGAGGTCACTCTCCGTGGTGCCGGGCCCCTGACAAATGTCACGGTCGGAGCGTGACGACCGCTCCGGGCATCGGGGTACGCGCCGCCGGAGCATGACTGGCATGACCAGTACGCATCCGGCTGTCGAGTTGGACGGCCTCACCAAGAGCTTCGGCGCGGTCACCGCTGTCGACGGGTTGAGCCTTCGGGTACAGCCCGGCGAGGTGGTGGCGTTCCTCGGCCCGAACGGCGCGGGCAAGACCACCACCATCGACATGCTGCTCGGGTTGTCCCGCCCGGACTCGGGCACCGTCCGCGTCCTCGGTGGCACCCCGGACGACGCGGTGGCCCGAGGTCGCGTCGCCGCCGTACTCCAGACCGGTGGTCTGCTCAAGGACCTCACCGTGGGCGAGACGGTGCGGATGACCGCGCACTTCTACCGGCACACCCGCCCGGCAGCGGAGGTGCTGGAGCGGGCCGGTATCACCGACATCACCGATCGGGTGGTCGGGCGCTGCTCGGGCGGTCAGCAGCAGCGGTTGCGCTTCGCCCTGGCCCTGCTGCCCGACCCGGACCTGATGGTGCTCGACGAGCCGACCACCGGCATGGACGTCGAGGGTCGGCGGGACTTCTGGCAGGCCCTCCGCCGTGACGCCCGCCGCGGTCGGACCGTCATCTTCGCCACCCACTACCTCGACGAGGCGGACGCGTACGCCGACCGGATCGTGCTGGTCCGGCAGGGGCGCATCGTCGCCGACGGCACCACCGCGGAGATCAAGAACCTGGCCGCCGGCCGTACCGTGCGGGCCACCCTGCCCGGTGCCGACCAGGCCGCGCTCGCCGCGCTGCCCGGCGTGGACGCCGTCGAGGTACGTGGCGACAGCGTGCTGGTGCGGACCGGCGACTCGGATGCCGTCGCCCGGCACCTGCTGACCCGGACCGCCGCCCGGGACGTCGAGATCACCTCCCGCAACCTCGAGGACGCCTTCCTCGCCCTGACCACAGCGCAGACCGGAGCCTGAGATGACCACCTCCACCCCCACCCGCGCCGCTGTCACCGAGCCGGACCGTCGGCTGCCCGCGCTGGGCGGGTTCGCTCCCGGTGCCCTGCTCATCGAGCTGCGCCGGGTGCTGCGCAACCGTCGCACCCTCGCCTTCACGCTGATCATGCCCGGCGTCTTCTTCCTCATCTTCGGCCTGCCGCAGGGCGGGCAGTCGCTGGACAACGGCCGGCCGGTGACCGCGTACATCATGATCAGCCTGGCCGTCTACGCGGCGATGGTGGCCACCACCAGTGTCGGTGGCGCGGTGGCCACCGAACGGGCCCTGGGTTGGAGCCGACAACTGCGGCTCACCCCGCTCCGCCCGGCCGCGTACGTGGTGACCAAGCTGATCACCGCGATGAGCCTCGGCCTGCTGGCGGTGGTCATCGAGTTCCTGGTGGGGGCCGTGGCCGGCGTCCGCGTCCCGGCGTACGTGTGGCTGCTGTCCGGGCTCGCCGCGTGGGTCGGCTCGCTGGTCTTCGCCGCGTTCGGTCTCTTCATCGGTTACCTGGCGCCGGCCGAGAACGTCATGCAGATCATCGGCCCCGTGCTGGCGGTGCTGGCCATGTTCGGCGGGCTGTTCGTCCCGGTCGAGGTGCTGCCGGACGTGCTCCAGCAGGTCGCGAAGTTCACCCCGGTGTACGGCATGGGTGTGCTGGCCCGTGCCCCGCTGACCGGCGACGGGGTGAGCATGGCGGCGGTGGTGAACCTCGTCGTCTGGGCGCTGCTGTTCGGTGTCGGCGCGGCCCGGCTGTTCCGCCGGGACACCGCGCGGGTCTGAGCGACCGGGCCGCTAGCGTGAACCCGATGGACCTCCCGACCGGGCAGCCATGGCCGGTGAGCCGCCACTGGCGGGTCACCGGCTGGCTGCTCGCCGCGGTGTGGCTGTTCTTCCTCAACGTGCCGCTGGCCACCGCGTTGCACCAACCGGAGCCGTGGCGGCGGGTCCTCGGTGTGGTGGCCCTCGTCGTCTTCGGCGTCGGTTACGTGCTGCTGTTCCAGTGGGCCCGCAAGCTACGCCAGTCCCTGTCGCCCATCCCGGCCGGCCGGGCTCGCGCCGGGCTGGCGCTGCTGCTCGCGGTGGGTCTGGCCAGTCTCCCGGGCACCGAGGGGGACTGGCTGGCCACCCTGGTCTACGTGGCCGCGGCGGCGGTCTTCCTGCTGCCGCTGCGGGAGGCGTTGGCCGTCGTCGTGCTCTGTGCGGTGACCCCCGTGGTGGCGTCTCGGCTGGTGCCGGGGTGGGAGGCGGAGAACGGCATCGTCTTCGCGGTGCTGCTGGCGTCGTTCGCCATGTTCGGGGTGTCCCAGTTGGCGCAGCGCAACAGCGAACTCCGCGCGGCCCAACAGGAGATCGGTCGGCTCGCGGTCGCCGAGGAGCGGTCCCGTGCCGCCCGCGACCTGCACGACATCCTCGGGCACTCGCTGACCGTGGTGGCGATCAAGGCCGAGCTGGCCGGGCGTCTGATCGAGGTGGACACCGACCGGGCCGCCGCCGAGATCGCCGAGGTGGAGGCGCTGGCCCGGGCCGCGCTGGCCGACGTACGACAGACGGTCGGGGCGTACCGCGAGGTGAGTCTCGCCGCGGAGCTGGCCGGCGCCCGCTCGGCGCTGGCGGCGGCGGGCATCGCGGCCGACGTGTCTACAGAGGTGCCGGAGCTGCCGCAGGAGTGGGACCGGTTGTTCGGCTGGGCGGTACGCGAAGGGGTGACGAACGTGGTCCGGCACAGCGGGGCGCGGTGCTGCGTGATCCGGGTACACCCGGATCGGGTCGAGATCAGTGACGACGGTCGTGGCCCGTCCACTCCCGACCCGAGCGGGCACGGGCTGGTGGGCCTGCGGGAGCGGGCGCGGCGGCTGGACGCTGTGGTGACCGTCGGCCGCCGGCCGACGGGCGACGGTTTCCTGCTGCGGGTGCACGCACCGGGGGAGGCCCGGTGAGCGGCCGGTCCACGCCGATCCGGCTGCTGCTCGCCGACGACCAGGCGCTGGTCCGGGGTGCCCTGGCCGCCCTGCTCTCGTTGGAGGAGGACCTGACCGTGGTCGCCGAGGTCGGCCGGGGTGACGAGGTGGTGCCCGAGGCCCGACGCAGCGCTCCGGACGTGGCCCTGCTGGACGTGGAGATGCCCGGCCTGGACGGGATCGCCGCCACCGCCGCGTTGCGGGCCGCGCTGCCGACCTGCCGGGTCCTCGTGGTGACCACCTTCGGTCGGCCCGGCTACCTGCGTCGGGCCATGGAGGCCGGTGCGAGCGGTTTCGTGGTCAAGGACACCCCGGCCCGGCAGCTCGCCGACGCGGTCCGCCGGGTGTACGCCGGCCTGCGGGTGGTCGACCCGACGCTGGCCGCGGAGACGCTGGCCGCCGGGCTCAGCCCGCTGACCGAGCGGGAGACCGAGGTGCTGCGCACGGCCCGGGGCGGTGGCAGCGTCGCCGACCTGGCCAGGGCGTTGCACCTGTCCGAGGGGACGGTACGCAACCACCTGTCGGCGGCGATCGGCAAGACCGGTGCCCGTAACCGGGCCGACGCGATCCGGGTCGCCGAGCAGAATGGCTGGCTGCTCGGCGAGTGACCGTGCGCGCCGGGGCTCAGGCGGTCGGCGGTGGGGCGGCCAGTTGGTCGACGACGACGACGCTGCTGCCGGGGCGGACCTCGGCGAGCAGTTCCCGCTGACCGCTGCGGGTCAGCCGGATGCAGCCGTTGGTGGTGTTCTCGCCCAGCTCGTCGTCGTTGTGCCAGGTGTGCACCCCGATGTGCGCGCCGCGCAGCCCGGACGGCACCGACTCGGGGTCGTCGGGCACCGACCCGAGGGCGTAGATGTCCACCCCGCCGTAGACCTCCTCCGGCGGTGGGGTGCGGCCCAGGATGAAGGTCCGCCCCAGTGGGGTTTCCTGGCCGGACTGGCCGAGGCTGACCTCCCAGGAGCGCACCGCCCTGCCGGCCCGGTACCAGGTGAGCCGGTGGACCTTGCGTTCCACCACGATCTGGTCGCGCAGCGGCACCGTCTCGAAACCGCCGGGCGGCAGCCAGGCGAGTCGGCGGTTGGCCGAGGGCAGCAGGACGGCCGTCCAGCCGGCGCGTCGCTGGGCGATCGGCATGGTCAGCTCGACACCGCGGATGGTCGGTTCGAGGAAGGCGCGCGGTCGACCGCCGGGTGCGTCGTACGCGGCGATGCGTCTGGTCGGGTGCGCGCCGTCGGCCAGCGGTGTGACGTCCATGGTGGCCGGGTCGGCCGGGAACCCCCCGGGTGCGGGGTCGTAGTCGACCACCGGCAGCCCGTCCGGGGCGGGCGCGGCCGGGGGGATCGACTCCTCCGGGCTCTGCTCCACACTGCTCGGTGTCGGGTCGGCCACCGCCACGTCGCGGTCGTCGGGGGCCGTCGAGCTCGGGGTGAGGGCCTGGCCGACCAGCAGCGCGGTCACCAGCAGCGCGGGTACGCCGATCGCGGCGGCCACCCAGACGCCGCGACGGCGGTACGGAGTCTTTCGGTCAAACGGCACGAAACCACTCTATGGTGGCGGATCCTTCGGGGCCCCCGGTTCGGCGAGACCCGCCGTCCGGAGGCCCCGATCGCGTCAGACCCGTGCGCCGATGTGGATGGCCACCGCGTCGTGCGCCGGCACGTTCGCCGCGAACCAGCCGTTACCGTCCACCGTGATCACCGGACCGCTGCACGTCCCACCCGCGTAGGTGCCGTGGATGACGTCGCAGTACCGACCGGCGGGCAACCCCGTGTAGTAGGAGCGGCCGTTCACCGCGGCGTCCTCGTCGTTGACGGTGAGGAAACCCTTGCCGCTGCGGCTGAACGCGATGTGGTTGTTGCCGTTGTCGTACCAGTTGGCCACTCCCGCGCCCTCGGTGGCGTTGCGGAAGCCGACCATGTTGGCGATCACCGGCCAGCGGTGTTCGCACTCCCAGCCGGAGTAACAGGTGGCGTTGAGCGTCTTGTTGGCGCCGTCCGACGGGGGGCCGGCATCCCGGTTGCTGAAGGTGTAGCTGGACATGACGGTCGGAGAGCCGTACGGCCAGGCCAGCATGAAGGCGTTCGCCAGCGCGTAGATGCCCCGGTCGCGGTAGGTCAGCACCCCACCGGAGTCGCGCTGGGTGTCGTGGTTGTCCACGAACACCGAGGCCGGGCCGGTGGGCAGGTGCCCCCAGCCCTCGCCGAAGTTGCGCAGGTACGCCAACCGCTCGGAGCGGAACACCCGGGCCAGGTCCTTGCCGTAGCGGAACTCGTGCACGTCGCCGTTGCCGGTGTACTCGCTCGGCTGGACCGGCTCGCCGGCACCGTGGATGACCTCCTGCACGATGTACGCGGAGCGGGACAGCTTGCTCCTGATGGCGGCGATGTCGGCGGCCGGCATGTGCTTGCTGGCGTCCAGCCGGAAGCCGTCGACGCCGAGCGAGAGCAGGTCGTTGAGGTACGAGGCGATCTTCGTACGGACGTAGTCCGACTCGGTCTTCAGGTCGGACAGGTTGACCAGTTCACAGTTCTGCACCTCGTACCGGTCGTTGTAGTTGGCGATGTCGTCGCCGCCGTTGCGCCCGCAGTGGTGGAAGTCCTGGGTCTGGTAGATGCCCGGGTAGTCGTAGTGCGAGTAGGACGACCCGGCCCAGCCGGTGCCGCCGTTGGCCTGACCGGACATGTGGTTGATCACGGCGTCGACGATCACCTTGACCCCGGCCGCGTGGCAGGTGTTCACCATCGACTGGAACTGGGCCCGGGTGCCCTTGCGGGACTCGATCCGGTAGCTGACCGGCTGGTACGCCATGTACCACTGGTTGCCCCGTACGTGCTCCTGCGGGGGCGAGACCTGCACGTAGCCGTAGCCCTTGGGGCCGAGGGTGCTCTGGCACTCGCTGGCCACCGAGGGCCAGTTCCACTCGAAGAGCTGGACGATGACCTTCTTACCGCCGGACGGGGCGGCGACGGCCGGGGGTGCCGTCACGGCGGTGGGGACGAGCAGGCTGGCGATCAGGCCGAGGGCGAGGAGCGCCGAGCCGCGCCGACGTCGGTGCATGGGGACTCCTGACGGGAGCGGGGGTGGTGGTGCGGTGGGGGAGGCCCGGCTTGCCAAGATGTTGCAAACCTGACTGAAAATTGCTGAAAGATTACAAGCGTGTTGCGACGACTGTCAATGCATGGGCATCCGCCACTGTCCTGACCGGTCGGTGGAGGCGGGGGGAACGCACGACCGTGCCCCTCGGTTCGATGTCGGCCCAGAAATTTCTTCCCCAGGTGATCCGCGCGCCCCGCCGGTCCGTACTGGATGGGGGAGCAGGGGTCGGCCGGTGGTACGCCGCCGCGAGACGATCGAGGAGCAGATGGCCCGGGCACAGCAGGACATGAAGGCGGCGAAGGTCCGGACCAGCGCCAGCAGTCGGGGGGTGCGCGCCCCGTCACGGTCGGGGGTCGCCCTGCTGATCGCGTCGGCTCTCGCCGCGCTCTGGGCGGCGATCATGCTGACCGGCGTCGGTCAGTCGGCGTACGCGTACGGCTTCTTCTTCACCGAGTTCTTCGCCGGGGTCATCTCCCTGGTGTCGTTGAGTCTCACCGTGATGCTCGGTCTGCTCGCCACCGATCGGCTGGTGCTGCGCATCCCGCACCGGGTGCTGATGCAGTCGGCGCACCGGGCCACCGGCGTGCTGGGCGTGGCCGGGCTCGGCTTCCACGTTCTCACCAAGATCGCTACCGGGCGGGCGGCGCCGACCGACGCGCTGGTCCCGTTCGTCGGCGGCCGGGGGCTCTACATCGGGCTCGGCACTGTGGCGGCGCTGCTGATGGTCAGCGTGATCTGGACCGGCATCATCCGCGCCCGCTTCGCCGGCGTCGGTCCGAAGTGGGTGTGGCGGGCCATGCACTCCGTCGCGTACCTGGCCTGGCCCTTCGCCATCGTGCACGGCCTCAACGCCGGTCGGGCCGCGGCGCCCTGGGTGATGTTCAGCTACCTGGCCTGCGTTCTGCTGGTGGTGCTGGCCCTGCTGGTCCGGTTCTCGGTCAGCATCGGTCGGCGCAGCCGCGAGCAGCACCAGGCGGCGGTGCGCAACGCGGTGATGGCCGGCCGGGCCGAGGAGGCGAAGACCGCCAGGTCGCTGCTGGCCGGGTTGGGCCGACGCCCGAAGGCCCCCGAGAAGCGTCCCGCCTGGGCGGACACCACCACCGCCACCTGGGCCGCGCCGGCCGCGCGCCGCGACCCGGAACGGTTCACCGTCCCGGTGGTGCCCGAGCCCGGTTCCCTGGTCGAGCCGACCCGGCCGAGCCGCCGTCGGCGGGAGGAGGAGCCGGCCGCCCGCGCCGAGACCGAACGCTCCTCGCGCGGCCGACGTGCCGAGGAGGAGTCGACGACCCGCCGGTCGGCCCGCCGCAGCGTGGAGGAGACCGACACCCGTCGACGCGACGAGGAGGAGGTCGAGCCGGTGACCCGGCGGCGCGCCTCGCGTACCCGCGACGAGGCCGTGCCGACCGGACGGCGTCGCGCCGAGGAGCCGGCCGCCGAGCGGTCCCGTCGCCGGTCCCGCAGCGAGGACGACGGCAGCCGTTACTCGTCGCCGCCGCTGCCGGCCCTCGACGAGCCCGAGGAGCCCTGGGACAGCCCGCGCCGCTGGCAGGCCGACGAGCCGATCTCCGCCGGCCCGGTCTCCAGCAGCCCGATCTCGTCGGCGCCGCGCAGCGGCAGCGGCCGGCACAGCGCCGACGACGACCTGCCCGAGGAGCCGGACTACTGGCGTCCGCCGGCCCGGTACATGCCGGACGAGGTGGCGCCGCCCGTCGACGACACCCCGACCCTCGTCGACCTGGCGTCCCGCCGCGCCAAGCGGGCCGCTGGCGAGGGCAAGTCCAAGCGCCGCAAGGCCAGCGCCGACGCGGTGGACGGGGCGTACTGGGCCGGGCTGCGGGGTGAGGCGAAATGATGCGGACCGCTGTGCCACCTGTCGCCTGTGTGGGCGAGCCCCGGCTCACCGCCGGCTTCGCCGAGTACGGCCGACTCGACCTGCGCGCGCACGAGGAGGTGCACGGACCGATCGGCCCGATGGAGCCCGCGCAGCTGCTCCAGCTCGCCGAGGGCATGCAGCTCAAGGGCAAGGGCGGGGCGGGGTTCCCGTTCGCCCGCAAGATGCGCGCCGTGCTGGAGTCCTGCGAGCGGCAGGACCTGGCCGCCGTGGTGGTGGTCAACGCCACCGAGGGGGAGCCGGCCAGCTGGAAGGACAAGGTGCTGCTGACCCGCGCCCCGCACCTGATCCTGGATGGGGCGGCGCTGGCCGCGTACGCGCTGGACGCCGACGAGATCGTGATCGGCGTGGCGGACGACGGGGTCGGCCGGGACTCCCTGATGGACGCGCTCGACGAGCGCCGGATGCCGGTGCAGACGACGATCGTCACAGTGCCGCACCGGTTCATCTCCGGCGAGGGCGGCGCACTCGTCAACGGCATCAACGGGCTGCCGCACATCCCGCCGGGCACCAAGAAACGCTCCAGTGACTCCGGGGTCAGCGGCCTGCCCACCCTGCTGTCCAACGCCGAGACGTTTGCCCAGCTCGCCATCGGCGCCCGACTGGGCCCGTACGAGTACGCGGCGCTCGGCACCGACGACGAGCCGGGCACCGTGCTGCTCACGGTGACCGGCGCGGCGGGCCGACCGGCCGTGGTGGAGTGCACGGCCGGCATGCCGCTGCGCGACGTGCTCGACCTGTGCGAGGTGCCGGACGTCCAGGGCATCCTGATGGGCGGCTACCACGGCAAGTGGATCACCCCGGAGGCGGCGGAGAAGGCCGAGGTTTCCCGCAAGGGCCTGGCCGCTGTCGGCGGCACCCTGGGCGCGGGCATCATCGTCCCGCTCGGCGTCGACACCTGCCCGCTCGGTGAGGCCGCCCAGGTGGTGCGCTACCTGGCCGGTGAGTCCGCCGGCCAGTGCGGGCCGTGCAAGATGGGCCTGCCGGATCTGGCCCGAGCGGTGGACCTGGCCGTGGCCGGCAGCCAACCGGCGGACGTGGTGCGCGCCGCCGCCGGTGAGGTGAAGGGCCGGGGCGCGTGCAGTCACCCCGACGGCACCGCCCGGTTCGCGCTCTCCGCGATCGAGGTCTTCGTCGAGGACCTGCGGCTGCACAGCACCGGCGACGGCTGTGGCCGACGGGTCAAGGGCATGATGGGGCTGCCGGGCGCACCCGACGCGAACCCGCAGAAGCTCACCCTGGACTGGTCCCGCTGCGACGGGCACGGCCTCTGCGCGCACGTCGTACCGGACTTCATCCGGCTCGACGCGAACGGATATCCGGCCTTCCCGGCCACCCCCGTGCCGACCTGGCTGCGCGAGGGCGCGCTGAAGGCGGTCAAGGTCTGCCCGGAGTTGGCTCTCCGGCTCGCCAAGGCCGAATAGCCAAGCCTCAGGCCCAGCAGGGGTCCCTTCCGGACCGGAACGGAGAAGCGGATGCGGATCAGCAGGGCGTGGAGAAGAGCCGGGCAGTTCCGCCGGGTCGCCGCCGCCGGGGCGCTGGTGCTGGCCCTGTTCGGTGTCGCCGCCTGTACCGGCACCGCGCCGGGTGGGCCCGCCGCCGCCGGATCGGCCCCGGCCTCGACCGGTGCGCCGTCCACCTCGACCGGTGCGTCATCCGCGCCGACCGGGGTAACGCCCACGCCGACCGGTGGGCCGTCGGCCGCTGCGGCGCGGGTCCCGGACGTGCTGCGCTTCACCGGGACCACGCTCGGTGGGGCGGCGTTCGACGCGGCACGGCTCGCCGGCAAGCCGGTGGTGCTGTGGTTCTGGGCGCCCTGGTGCGCCACCTGCGCCAGTCAGGCCTGGACGGTGGCCGAGATCGAACCCCGATACCGGGACACCGTGCCGATCGTCGGCGTCGCCGGGCTGGGCGAGCGGAAAGCCATGAAGGAGTTCGTCACCGAGTTCGACCTCGGCGCGACGCCGCAGATCGAGGACGCCAAGGGCGCGCTCTGGAAGCGGTTCAAGGTGACCGAGCAGAGCATCTTCGTGATCATCGACCGGAACGGCGCCGTCGTGCACCACGGCTTCCTGGACGGTGAGGCGCTCACCGCCAAGGTCGCCGCACTGGCCGGGGCGTGACCGCCACTCTGCTGCTGGCGCTGACCGCCGGCATGCTCGGCGCTGTCAACCCGTGCGGCTTCGCGTTGCTGCCCGCGTACCTCTCGCTGTTGGTCGCCGGGACGTCGGACACCCGCGGCGCGGTCGGCCGCGCGCTCACCGCGGCGGCCGGGCTGACCCTGGGGTACGTGCTGGTGTTCGGCGCGTTCGGCCTGGCGCTGGCACCGCTGGCCGGCTGGTTGCGGCCCCGGCTGCCGTGGCTGACCGTGGCGCTCGGCGTGCTGCTGGTGGTGGCCGGCTGCTGGTTGCTGGCCGGTCGGCGGCTGCCCGCCCCCGGCTGGTCGGCCCGGGCGCCTCGGCTGACCCGCTCCTGGCCGTCGATGGTGCTGTTCGGCGCCGCGTACGCGCTGGCGTCGCTCGGCTGCGCCATCGCGCCGTTCCTGGCCATCGTGGTGACCAGCCTTCAGGCCGGCTCGACCGGTCAGGGGTTGGCGCTGTTCGGCGCGTACGCCCTCGGGATGGGTCTGGTGGTCGCGGTCGCCGCGCTCGGGGTGGCGCTGGTGCGCGACGGCCTGGTGGCACGGCTGCGCGTCGCTGGCGCGCTGGTGCCTCGCCTCAGTGGCCTGGTGCTGCTGGTCACCGGCTGCTACGTCGGCTGGTACGGCTGGTACGAGTTGCGCCTCGCCGCCGGCCGCCGCGACGCGCTGCACGACCCGGTCATCCGGGTGGCCGCCCAGGTCCAGCGAGCCCTGGCCGACGCCCTGGATCTGATCGGCCCGGTGGTGCTGCTGGCCGCCCTGGCCCTCCTGCTCCTGACCGCGCTCCTGGCGAAGCGCCGCCCGACCCCAGCCCTCGTCGATCATGAAGTTATCGCCCCGACACGCCGAGGCGGGGAGCAATAACTTCATGATCAACGATGAGGGCGCGGTGGGGATCTGAGGTAACGCGTTGGTCTTGACATCGGGAAACGATCATCGGAGGCTGGGCTGACAACGTTGTCACACCGAAGGACCACCATGCGTACATCCGAATTCGAGTTGAGCAGGCGGCGGCTCCTCATCCTTGGCGGCGCCGTCGGCGCGGGACTCGCCATCGCCCGACCCGCCGCCGCCCAGGCCGCGCCAACCACCGCCACGTCACCGGCCGTTGCCACCGGCCCGGTTGCCAGCACCTACCACGCGCTGCTGCTGGCCCACACCCGATGGGCCGAGGAGCAGTGGGATCCGGCGATCAACGCGTACCGCCTCGCGGACTTCCGGTTCGCGGTCGTCCTCGGTAACGCGGTCCTGCTCATCTCGCCCGGGTACGACCCGGCGGCAGCAGGCGTCGACCGGGACACCCTGCACGCCCGTACCGTCGCCACCATCCGCCGGTTCGCGGCCACCAACCGGCTCGCCGGCGGCACCGAGTGGGGCCGGCAGTTGTTCTGGGACAGCACCTTCGAGCTGTACTTCGTCCTGGCCGCCCGACTGCTCTGGTCCGATCTGGACGAGGTGACCCGCACCAACGTCGACCGCATCGCCCGTGGGCAGGCCGCGTACGCCCACTCCCTCGGCACCGGTAACGACCCGCTCAGTGGCGCTTGGACACCGAACGGCCTCACCGGTGGCTGGGTCGGTGACACCAAGCTCGAGGAGATGGGGGTCTACGCCCAGGCGATCGCGCCCGGCCTGGCCTGGGCGACGGACGACCCCGCCGCCGCGGCGTGGCGCGAGCGATTCTCGATGTGGACACTCAACGCGAGTGGACTGCCGGCAGCCGACCGGGCCAACCCCGCCCTCGTCGACTGTCGGGCGGTCGCCGACTGGAACACCGCCCACAACATCCACGACACGTTCCTCGTCGAGAACCACGGCTCCTTCGGCCCGCACTACCAGGAGGAACTGTGGCGCACCGCGGGTCGGACCGCGGCGCACTTCCTGACCGCCGGCCAACCGCTCCCCGAGGCACTGTCCCGGCAGCCCAACGGCGACCAACTGTGGCGGACCATGCGGCTGCTGGCCAGCGACGCCGGCGAACCCTTCATGCCGATGGTCGCGGACCGCTACCACCTGTACGGCCGTGACGTCCTGCCGCTCGCCTTCCTCGCGCAGGTCCAGGGCGACCGGCATGCCGCCCGGGCCGAGGCGGACCTCGCCGAGCGGCTGATGCCCTACCTGAACTACCCGCCCGAGAATCGGCTCACCAAGTTCAGCGGCGAGCCGAAGTACGAGCCCGAAGCCCGGGCCGAGATCGCCATCAGTTACCTCTTCCATGCCTGGCGGGCGGCCAACGGCGGCGTGGTCCAGCCGGTCACCAGCACCACGTTCTTCGCGGCGGCAGCGGGCACCCGGGACTTCGGGTCGCAGGCCGGGCTGACCGCCCAACAGAGTGCGACCGCCTTCGCCGCCGCGGTCAGCAAGACCGGATTCGTCTCGTTCCAGTGGGCCCCCGCCCACGACAACTGGTTGTTCGACACCCGGGCCGCCTCGCTGCTGCCGAGGCAGTCCGCGCCGGTCCTCGGCCGCACCTCCGCCGCGTACACCGTGGCCCGGGACGGCCTCGACGCCACCGCGACAGTGCTCCGCGTCGCCGGCGGCACCGCCGGATACGTCACGCTGCCCACCGGAACGGTCGTGTACGCCACCACCGGCACCGGTGCCGACGAGGGCACGTTCACCCTGTTCAACCTGGACATGCCCGGCGTACCCGGGCTCACCGGCACCCGTACCTTCACCGGCGAACAGGGGTCCGTCACCCTGGCCGGACAGTCGGGCGTCGGCGACGGCGGAACCGACCAGATCAGCTTCGCGCCTCGTTCCGCCCGGTACGTGCGCATGCTCGGTCGAACCCCCTCCACCCAGTACGGCTACTCGCTGTTCGCCTTCGCCGTGCTCGACGCCGGCGGGGTCGACCGCGCCATCGGCCGGCCCGCGACGGCCTCGTCCGCCGACCCCGCCTACCCGGCGGCGCGCGCGACCGACGGCAAC
Organism: Micromonospora sp. NPDC047644; assembly: GCF_040704315.1. Classification (NCBI taxonomy): domain Bacteria; kingdom Bacillati; phylum Actinomycetota; class Actinomycetes; order Micromonosporales; family Micromonosporaceae; genus Micromonospora; species Micromonospora sp. NPDC047644. The sequence goes on along the minus strand of NZ_JBEYSY010000007.1, from coordinate 328,267 downwards.
CCCTCCACCCGCTGGGCGGTCGCCCGCGACGAACGCGCCCGCGCGGACAGTTGGCTCGCCGTCGACCTCGGCGAGTCCGTCGACATCAACGGCGTACGCCTGGACTGGGAGGCCGCGTACGGCAGCCGCTACGTCATCCAGACCTCGCTCGACGGCACCGACTGGAGCGACGCGGTGGTGGTACCGGACAGCCCGACCGTCGCCGGCTCCTGGCTGGACGTCGACGGGCGAGCGGGTCTGGTGGTCCACAACGCCCAGAACCCGATCACCGTGACCGCCACCACCGTCACCCTGTCCAGCGGACCGGCCACCGGCAGCACTCGGCTGATCATCGAGGGGTACGCGGGCGTCAGCAGGTCGGCCCTGGCCGCCGCGGCGTCCCGGACCCTGCCCAGCGGTGGTCCGGAGGCGTTGCGGGTGAGTGACGCGGACGGTTACCTGAGCCTGTTCAACCTGTCCGGCGACGACGTCACGACGGCTTCCGTCACGCTTGCGCAGCACGCCACGCTGCGGTTGTACCGCGGAAGCCAGGTCACCGGATCGGGGACCAGCACCTACCAGGTCGACCTTGCCGCCGCGACCGCACGCGTGGAGCCGCCCCGGTTCATCGTGACCTCGGCGCAGCCGGGGAAGACGGTTCCCGCCGGTACCCGGTTCGACGTCACCGACTCGCACCACCTCCGAGTCACCGCGCCGGCCGGGCAGATCGTGAAGGTGCAGATCGAGTCCGCGGCCGGCGGTGCCCGACAGCGGGTGACGGTCCCCGCCGGACACCGCAAGGACGTCGCGTTCGCGGGTGGGACGGTGACGCCGACCAGTGACCTGGCCCGGTCCCGGACGACCTACCCGAGTTCACCGCTTCCGGCCGGCATGACCGACCCGTCGGCCGCCGTCGACGGCGACCCGGGGACGGCCTGGCAACCCGGCCCGAACGGGCGGATGGTGGTCGATCTCGGATCGCTGGAGGATCTGGCCTCGGTCCGACTGACCTGGACTCCCGGTCGGCGGCGGCCGGTCACCGTCGCCACCTCGGCCGACGGGCTCGGCTACGTGACGGTCGCCTCGGTGCCGAAGCCGAAACCCGAGACCACCGTCGCGATCGGATCCTCCGCGCGGTACCTGGCGGTCGCGGTCGCCGACTGGCAACCCGGTGACGCCCGGCTGACCTCCGTGGAGGCGTTCGGCGTCTGAACCGTCGACACACCCGCGATCTTGCACTTTCTGTCGCCCCAAAAGACGCGGATCGGGGCATCGAGACGACAGAAAGTGCAAGATCGGCGGGGTGAGTGGGTCTAGCGCGGGGGGGTCAGACGGTCGGTGCCTAGGCGGTCCTGGAGGACCTTGGGGATCAGGACGCTGCCGTCGGCCTGCTGATTCTGCTCCAGGATGGCCGGGAAGAGCCGGCTGGTGGCCAGCGCCGACCCGTTCAGGGTGTGCACGAAACGGGTCTGCTTGCCGCCCGGCTCGCGGTAACGGATGGCCGCCCGACGCGCCTGGTAGTCGCCGGCCCAGGAGACCGACGACACCTCCTTGTACTTGCCGGTGCTCGGCATCCACACCTCGATGTCGAGGGTCTTCTTCATCGAGGCGCTGGCGTCACCGGCCGAGAGCAGCGTGCGTTGGTAGTGCAGGCCCAGCCCCTCGACCAGGCTCTCGGCGTGGGCGAGCATCTCCTCCAGCGCCGCGTCGGCCTGCTCCGGCAGGGTGAACTGGAAGATCTCCACCTTGTTGAACTGGTGGCCGCGCACCGTGCCGCGCTCGTCCGAGTGCGAGCCGGCCGACTCCCGCCGGTAGCACGGGGTGTACGCGAACGCCTTCAGCGGCAGCTTCGGGGTTTCCAGGATCTCGTCCTGGTACGCGCCGAGGATCGCCGTCTCCGACGTGGGCAGCAGGAACTGGCCACGCGGGGCGGACGCCGAGTCCAGGTGGTAGACGTCGTCGTAGAACTTGGGGAACTGCCCGGCGGCGAAGCCGGCCGAATCCAGCAGCAGGTGCGGCGGGAGCAGGAACTCGTAGCCGGCCCTGATGTGCTGGTCGACGAAGTAGTTGAGCAGCGCCCACTCCAACCGGGCGCCGATGCCGGTGTAGATCCAGAAACCGGACCCGCCGAGCTTGACCCCGCGCTCGTAGTCGACCAGGCCCAACGCGCGGCTCAGCTCCACGTGGTCGCGGACCTTATCGATCACCGGCGGCTCGCCGAAGGTCTTGACCACCCGGTTGGCTTCCTTGCCGCCGGCCACCACGTCGTCGCTGGGCAGGTTGGGCAGCTCGCTCATCGCGTCGCGCAGCCGGGCCTGCACCTCGTCCAGCTGGGACTCCAGCTCGGCGAGCTGCTGACGCTCCGCCTCCGGCGCGACGGCCTGCGGCTCCTCGCCGGCCCGCTTTGCCTGCGCGTACGCCCGGGCCTCGGCCTTGCGGCGCTGCCGCTCGGCGTCGATCTCCGTGATCAGGGCGCGGCGTTCCTGGTCGAGCCGCTGGATCTCGTCCAGGGATCGGGTGACCTCGGCGGGATCCAGACGCTTCGCCAACGCGGTCGCCACCGCCTCGCGATCCTTCCGGATCAACTCCATGTCGAGCATGCTGCTCCGTACGCCTCCGTCCGGGGTTCACTGGTGAACCATCAGATGCTACCGTCGCGGCCCCCTCGGCCCGGGACGGGGAGGTTCTCCAGCCGGATCGGCATCAGCACCGAGTAGGTGTCGGCGTCGTCGGGTCGGCGTACGGCCAGCGGGGCGATCGGCCCATCGAGCTCCAGCACCAGTTGCGCCGCGCCGGCCGCGTTCAGCGCGTCCAGCAGGTAAGCACCGTCCACCCCCACGCGCAGCGCGTCGGTGCCCAGGTCGGCGGCGGGAAGCAGCCGCAGCCCGCCCTGGTCGTCGACGCCGAGCACGGTGACCGCCCGGGTCGTGCCGTCGTGGTCGAGGGCGACGGTGGGTGCCCCCGGGTCGGCCAGCGCGGCGCGCAGCGCGGCCACGTCCACCGGGATCCGACGCGCGGTCGGCCGCTCGCCGACGGACTTCCGCAACAGCCGGTGGTAGTCCGGGAAGTCGTACGGCAGGGCGGCGGCGCTCAGCGTGCGGTCGGCCACCCGCACCCGCAGATCCGTGCCCGCCACCGTCAGCCGCACCGGCCAGGTGTCGCCGGTGTCGAGCAGCGGCCGGAGCTGGTCGACGAGAGCCACCGGCAGGAACACCCGCACCGGCGGTCCGTCGACGTCCGCCCCGGCCCGCGCCAGCGCCAGCCGGTACCGGTCGGTGGCGACGAGCCGGACGCCGTCGGACTCCACGTCGAACAGCACCCCGGCCAGCATCGGCAGCTCCGGGTCGACGCCGACGGCGAAGCGCACCGCGTCGAGCGCGGCGGCCAGGGCGGCGGGGGTGACCAGGAGTGTGGTGGCGGTCGGCGGGGTCGGGTCCACCAGGGCGCGGAGCCGGTCGACCTCGCGGCGGGCGTCGCTGAGCCCGTCGACCAGTCGGCGCAGGTGCGCGTCGAGCAGGTGGTGCACCACTGCCGGCTCGGCGCGTACCGCGGCGGCGATCTCCGGCACCGGCATGCCGATCCGACGCAGCCCGGCCACCAGCCGGGCCGGGGCGATCTGCCCCTCGGCGTACCAGCGGTAGCCGGTCACCGGGTCGACCAGGGTCGGCTCCAGCACCCCCGCCGAGTCGTAGAAGCGCAGCGCGCTGACGGTCAGGCCGCTGGCGCGGGCCAGCTCGCCGATGCTGTGCAGGTCACTCACGCTGGGCATCCTGCCCCCTCGACCCGGTTGAGGGTCAAGCCGCGGGCTCCCGCGTCTCCTGCTTGAGCACCCGGAAGGTGAGGCCGGCCCGGACGAGCCGGTCGAGCAGCGCGTCACCCATCGCGGCGACCGGGGTGAGCTGGCCGGCGGTCGACGGCAGCTCGTCGAGCGCCAGGCACAGCGCCGACTCGGCGAGCATCTTCGCCGTCTCGTCGTAGCCGGGATCACCCCCGGCGACCTCGGTGACCACCCGCCGCCCGCCGCCGGTGCCGACGAACCGGACCCGGAACCAGGACGACGCCCGCTGCTGCGCCGTGGGCCCCTGCCCGGACGCGAGCCGGCCGAGCAGCCAGCGTCGGCTGGGCGGCAGCTTCACCAGCCCCATCAACGCGCCGAGCCCGGCCGCGCCGACCAGCACGGTGGGCAGCCGCTTCACTGCGGCGAAGTGCCGGTAGCGGAAGTCCGGGCCGTACTCCGGGCGGGCCGCAGCCGAGCGGCGCACCACCTGCGGGTCGATGGTCGGCAGCGGCACGGTCCAGATGCCCAGCTCCGCCGAGCGGGCCAGCCGGCCGGGCACCGCCCGGACCCGACGGTCGGTGGGGCGCGGCTCGACCGCCCGACGGTCCCGGGCCGCCTGGCTGGCCTGCCCGGTACGGGAGAACGCGGTGAGCGCCGAGTGGTAGGTGCCGGCCGAGAACCGACCGCCGGCGCGTACGTATCCGTCCACGGTGATCGGGACGTCGGCGGGCAGCTGCTTGACGGTGAACCAGACGCCCAGATCGTGCGGGACGGAGTCGAAGCCGCAGGCGTGCACCAGCCGCGCGCCGGTGCGGGCCGCCTCGGCGTGGTGACGCACGTACATGAGGTCGACGAACTCCGGCTCGCCGGTGATGTCCAGGTAGTCGGTGCCGGCCCGGGCGCAGGCCCCGACCAGCGGCTCCCCGTGGTGGATGTACGGGCCGACAGTGCTGACCACCACCCGGGCGCTCTCCGCCACCGCCCGCAGGGACCCGGCGTCGGTCACGTCGGCGGTGAGCAACGGCAGGTCGGCCAGGCCCGGGTCGATCGCGGCGAGCCGCTCCCGGACGGCGGCGAGGCGCTGCGGGTTGCGCCCGGCCAACGCCCAGCGCAACTCGGCCGGCGCGTTCCGGGCCAGGTACTCGGCGGTCAGGCCGCCGGTGAACCCGGTCGCTCCGAACAGCACCACGTCGTACGTTCGCTCGCCAGTCATCCTCAGAGTCTGCCATTCGTGATCGCCGATCAGCGATCACGAGGAGGCGGTCACGGGGTGAACACGGCGCGCACGCAGCCGTCGGCCCGGTCCCGGAACAGCGCGTACCCCTCGGGGCCCTGCGCCAACGGCAGCCGGTGGGTGGCCAGGTGTTCGGTCCGCAACTCGTCGCGGGCCATCCGGTCCAGCAGCATCGGCACGTCCCGCAGATCCGGCCGGCTGGCGCCGCGCAGCGTGAGTCGCCGCTCGGTCAGCGCGCCCAGCGGGAACGCGTCGACGAACCCGCCCGTCGCGCCGAGCACCACCACCACACCGCTCTTGCGGCACGCGTGCACGGCCTCCCGCAGCGCGTCCGGTCGGTCGGCGTGCGGGCCACCGAACCTCTCGGCCCTCGACCGGGCCGGCGGCGTGCCGACCGCCACCACGCACACGTCCGGCCCGCGCCCACCGCTGCGGTCGCGCAGCTCGGCCGCCACGTCGGTGTGGCGGTAGTCCAGCGGTTCGGCGTCGTAGTGCCGCTCGGCCATCCGCAACCGCTGCTCGTGCCGGTCCACCACCAGCACCCGGGCGGCTCCGCGCAGCACCGCCGCCCGGGCGGTCACCTGACCCACCGCCCCGGCACCCCAGATCGCCACCACGTCGCCGGGACGCACCGCGCCCAACTCGGCGGCGAGCCACCCGGTCGGCGCCACGTCCGCGGCGAACACCGCCCGGTCGTCGGCGACGGCGTCCGGCACCCCGAAGGCGCTCACATCGGCGTACGGCACCCGCACGTACTCGGCGTGGCCGCCAGCGAAACCGCCCGCCGCCCGGGGCCGGCCGAAACAGCCGGCGTCGGAGCGGACCCAGTCGGGGTCGGCGCCGGGCAGGTCGGCGTGGGCGTTGTCGCAGCAGGAGTGCAGGCCCTGGCGGCAGTACCAGCAGCCGCCGCAGGCCACGCTCGCGCCGACGACCACCCGGTCGCCGGCGCGGTGTCGGCGGACCCCGGGGCCGACCTCCACCACCTCGCCCAGGAACTCCGCACCGAGCACGTCGCCCGGCCGCAGCAGCGGGTGCCCGCCGGCCAGCAGCGGCAGGTCACCGCCGCAGGTGGCGCTGCGCCGAACCCGGACTATGACGTCCCGCTCGTTGCGCAGCTCCGGGTCGGGGACCTCGCGTACGGCCAGCTCGCCGGCGGCCACCCAACACAGCGCTCTCACCCGGGGACCTCGGGGCGGTCCAGCGCCGAGCGGTCCGCGCGGAGCACCTCACCGGCCTCCACCCGTTGCTTGATCTGGCGCAGGGTCCGGCGGACCAGCAGACCCGGGTCGTCGCCGATGAGGTGCGCGGCCAGCCCGGTGGGCGGGGTGACGCCGGCCCGCGGTCGGGCGGCCAGCTCGGTGCCCCGGTCGCCGGGCGCCGGGCGCACCCGCACCTCGACCGCCCCGTCCAGGCGGCGCAGCGGCTCCGGCAGGCGGCCGTCGGGCAGCACCTGCTCCGGCGGCCGGTCGACGGTCACCACCTCCCACCGGGCCGGCGCGGCGGCATCACCGTCCGCGCCGGACCGGCCACGTGCCGCGGGGTCACCGCCCGCGCCGGGGCGGCCACCCCGACGGGGTACGCGCAGCAGCCGCGCCGCCCCGGCCAGCGCCGCCGCACCGAGGGCTGGTCCCGCCCGCGCCAGCCGTCCCATCGGTACCACCCGTCCTCCCGGTTCACGTCCCCCGATCGTCGGTCGCATCCGGGTGAAGCGCGCTCGCCCGGAAGGGGTGAACCGGCCCGTGCCGGGTAACCGCTGGCCGACCGGGGGCGGAGCGCGTGGTGGGGGTGGGGCCGGGTGCCGGAACAGGATCACGTACGGGTCGAACCGGCATCGGGGCCACCGCTGTTGGCGTCCCGGCTGACGCCGGCCGTGCCGCCGGAGCCGGTGGTCGCCCGGCCCCGCCTGCTGCGCCGGTTGGACGAGGGCAGCGCGGGACCGGTCACCCTGGTGGCGGCTCCCGCCGGCTGGGGCAAGACCACCCTGCTGGCGTCCTGGATGCGGCTGGGCGGTGCGCCGCCCGACGTGGAGCCGGGCGCGATGGTGCCGGACTCCGGTGATCTGTCGGTCTCATCGGCTGACGTGCCGGTCTCGGCGTGGATGTCGGTGGAGGCCGGCGACGACTCCGACCGGCTCTGGGCGTACCTCGCCGCGGCGCTGCGTTCGGCGACCGGGGCGACGGAGGGCGGCCCGGTGCCCGACCGGCCGCCGCGCCCCGACCAACTGGAGGCGCTGGCCGCCATGCTCGCCGCCGCCGACCGGCCGGTGCTGCTGATCCTGGACGACCTGCACCGGGTCGCCGACCCGGCGGCGTTGACCGGCCTGGAGTTCCTGCTGCGGCATGCCGGGCGGCGGCTCCGTCTGGTGATCGGCGCGCGGGCCGGTCTGCACCTGCCGCTGCACCGACTCCGTCTCGCCGGCGAGCTGACCGAGATCGGCCCGGACGAGCTGGCGTTCACCGACGACGAGGTGGCCGACCTGCTCACCGCTCACGCGGCCGCGCTGCCGGCGACCGCGGTGCGCCGGCTGCGGGAGCGCACCGGAGGCTGGCCGGCCGCGCTGCGCATCGCCGCCCTCGCGGTACGCGGACAGCCCGACCCGGAGCGCTGGGTGGGGCAGGTCGGCGGAGACCACCCGGAGATCGCCGGCTACCTGCGTGAGGAGGTGCTGACGACGCTCGACCCGGCCGAGGGGGAGCTGCTGCGCCGTACCGCCGTCGTCGACACCGTCTGCGCCGACCTGGCCGAGGCGCTGACCGGCCGCGCCGACGCCGGGCAGGTGCTGGCCGACCTGGCCGGGACCGGTGGTCTGCTGCACCGCGAGGACACCCGTCCGCCCTGGTACCGGTACGACTCCCTGCTGGCCGACCTGCTTCGCGCCGACCTCGCCCGGTTGCCCGCCGTCGAGCTACGCGACCTGCACGTCCGAGCCGCCGACTGGTACGCGGGTGACGGGCGTCCCGCCGACGCGCTGCGGCACGCCCTGGCCGCCGGCCGTTGGGACCTGGCCGGTGACCTGTTCGTCGCGCACTGGCCGGAGCTGACCCGCTTCGACCGGGACCCGGTGCAGACCCCGGCGCCCACCCCGCCGTCGGCGGAGGTGATCCGGGCCGACCCGGAGGTGGCGCTGGCCTGCGCCGCCGAGCGCGCGTACGCCGGTGACCTGCCGGCCGCCACCGCTCATTTGCGCGCCGCCGCCGGGCACGCCGCGGTTCTGCCGGTGCCGCGACGGGACCGGTTCCTGCGCCTGGTCACCGCGCTGGAGCTGACAGTGGCCCGGCTCGCCGACGACCGCACCGAGGTCCGGGCCGCCGCCGCCCGCCTGCTGCGCACCCGCCCGGCGGAGGCGACGCCGACCCCGCCGACGACGGGGGTTTCCGGTTCCGCCCCGACGGCCGGTGGCGGCGGCGCCGCCGACGACCTGGACCTGCGGGCGTTCACCGGCACCGCGCTGGGGCTGGTCGAGGTGGCCGACGGAGCGCTGCCCACCGCCCGGTTCGTGCGGGCCCGGGCGGCCGCGCGGGAAGCCGGACGGCCCCGCACCGAGCTGGTCGCCGCGAGCCGCGCCGCACTGCTGCTCGCGGTGCGCGGCGAACTGCGGGCCGCCGAGCAGGCGGCCAGGGACGCGCTCGCCATGCCACCCTGTCGGGGCTGGTCCTGTCGGCTCGACTGCGGTCACGCGTACCTGGCTCTCGCCGTGGTGGCGCTGCTGCGCGACCAGCCCGAGGAGGCCACCGCGAACCTCGCCCTCGCCGTCGGGGCGCTCGACGTCACGCCCGGCTGGGCCGGCGACCCCGCCCTGGGCGGGGACTGGCTGACCGCCGCCGGCGACGAGCCGGTGGCGGCGGCGGTGGCCGCGCTGTGCCAGGCGCAGCTACGCCGCGACTCGGGCGACCCGGCGACCGGCCAACGACTGCTCGCCCAGGCCCGGGAGGCGCTGGCCGACCGGCCGTCCGCCGACGAGCTGACCGGCCTGCTGCGGGCCGCCGAGGCCGAACTGCGGGCCGCGCGGGGTGACCTGGACTCGGCCCGCGACCTGCTGGCCGACGCCACCGACGAGGGGGCCGACCCGGTGCTCGCCGTGACGTTGGCGAAGGTGCAGCTGCGAGCCGGTGACGCCGCCATCGCCGAGCGGACCCTGCCGGACTGGCAGGCGCCGTCCGCCACGGCCTGGCCGCTACCCGTACGCCTGGACGCCGGTCTGCTCGACGCGGTGCTGGCCCAGCGCGCGGGGGACGGGCGTCGGGCGGGCCGCATCCTGGAGCAGACGCTGGGCCTGGCCGGCCCGCAGGGCTGCCGCAGGGTCTTCACCCGCGCCGAACCACCGGTGCGGGACCTGCTGGCCGCGCACCTGGACGCGGGAACCGCGCACTTCACGCTGGTCAGTGACCTGATGCAGGGCGCGGGACAGGGTGCCGTCGAGCCGATCGCCGGGCCGAGGGGCGCGCTCGACGAGCCGCTCACCGAACGGGAGCTGACCATCCTGCGCTACCTGCAGAGCATCCTGTCCAACGTGGAGATCGCCAGCGAGTTGTCCCTCTCGGTCAACACCGTCAAGACCCACGTCCGCAACATCTACCGCAAACTCGACGCGACCCGCCGGCGCGAGGCGGTCCGGCGGGCGCGCGAGCTGCGTCTGATCTGAGCGGGTCAGGCGTTGGCGGCGGCATCCGCTGCCGTCAGCAGGTCGGCCAGGTCGTACCCGCCGTCGTGCCGGATGCCGTTGACGAACAGGGTCGGGGTGCCGTTCACCCCGCTGCGGATGCCCCCCACGAAGTCCCGACGCACCCGGTCCGCGTGCGCACGGTTCTCCACCTCGGCGTTCAACTCGTCCGGCGGCAGGCCGACCTGCTCGACGCCGAGCGAGAGGTGCACCGGGTCGAGCTGGTCCTGATGCTCGTAGAGCCAGTCGTGCATCTCCCAGAACCGACCCCGGACCCCGGCGGCCTCGGCCGTCTCGGCGGCCCGTTCGGCGTACGGGTGCACGTTGGCGATCGGGAAGTAGCGGTAGACCAGCCGTACGGTGTCGGCCCGCTGCCGCAGCAACTCGTGCAGGTTCGGGTACGCGGCACCGCAGAACTGGCACTGGAAGTCGCCGTACTCGACGATGGTCACCGCCGCGTCGGCCGGCCCCCGGATGTGGTCGTCGGTGGTCACCGGGTCTCGAAGTCGGGCGGTGACCTGTAGTGGCGTGCTCATCGGGCCATCACCTTCCGATCGGCGGCGAGTTGGTCCAGCGCGTCGAAGATCCCGTCGGCGCCGGGGTTGACGTCGGGCGGCGACAGATAGCTCCAGGCCACCTTCCCCGTCGGGTCCAGCACCACCAGCGCGCGGGCCGCCTCGCCGTTGGGCATGTACGCGCCGTAGCTGCGGGCCACCTCGCCCTTGGGCTCGAAGTCGGCCAGCAGGGGGAACTCGATGCCCCGGCTCTCCGCGAACGCCCGGTGTGACCAGATGCTGTCCACCGACACGCCGAGCACCACCGCCTGGTACTGGGCGAAGACGGGTGCCGCCGACTGGTAGAGCGACATCTGGTCACCGCAGACCGGGCTCCAGTCGGCGGGGTAGAAGGCGAGCACGACCGGCCGGCCACGGAACTGCTCAGGCCCCAGCAGGGCCCCGTCCGGGGTGGCCGGCAGGGTGAAAGCGGGCGCGGTGCGTCCCGATTGGATCAGCCCGTTCGGATCACTCATGCCACCAGCCTGCTCCCGGGGTGGGTGAGACGGGCTCACCCACCCCGGGTGGTTTCCCGCCCGCCCAGCGCCGCCCGCCCAGCGCCGCCCGCCCCGCACCCGCTCAGCGGGACGCCCGCACCCGCTCAGCGCAGCACCGGGGCGACCGCGATGTGGTTCTGCACCTCCCGGATGCCCGGTGCGGACCAGGCCACCTGCTCGACCTCGGCCCGTTCGGGCATCGAGTGCACCAGGCCGGCGAGGATCGCGGTGTCGCCGTGCACCCGGACGCTGACCCGTTCGGCCTCGGTCGCTCCAGCCCGGGCGAGGGCGTCGACGATCCGGTCGGCCAGGTTGCCGGCGTCCGGCGCGCTGGCCGGTCGGACCGTGATGCCGTTGCTCACCCCGCGTACGCCGGTCAGCCGGGCCACCGCGCGTTCGGCCGCCCGGCGTTGGTACTCCCACTCGACGTCGCCGTGCAGCGTCACCCAGCCGGCGGAGACGGTGACCTGGAGCTTCTCGATGGGTACGAACGCGTCCCACTCCAGCCCGTGGCTGGCCGCGGCGGCCAGGTCGCTGTCGGAGCGCTCGGTGCCGTTGGTGAGCTGCACGGCCACGTCGTTCGCGACCGCCCGGACCGAGGCGACCCGGTGGGTGGCCCGTTCGGCGGCCCACTTCTTGGCGTAGCTGTCTACGCGGCCGGTCAGGGTGACGACGCCCTCGGCGACGGTGACCCCGATCTCGTGCGGCTGCACCCGTGGTTCCCAGGTCAGCTCGTCGAGCACGGCGGACTGGATGTCCTGGTCGGTGCGGTTGATCTCCGCGATGGCCATCTGTCCCTCCTCCGCTGTCGCGACGGCGGACCGGGTGCTGGCCGCGGCCGGAGGTCCGCCGTGCTGCGATCCTGCCGCCGCCCGGGGTGAGCCGCCCTCGCCCGGATCGGGTGACAAAGGGGCCCGACCTGGGCGACGCGGGTGGGGAAGCGGGGCAAACATCGATGGTGGGAGCGCTTCCAAAGCGAGGCGCTTTCGGTTACGGTTAGTCGCGTTCCTCGATTGCGGGAGCCGTCGCGTCGGGTGGTGGAGTCAGGGCAGCTCTACCCGTCCCGTCGTCGTGCTCGTCCCCCGGGCCACGGCGGCAGCCAGGTGATCGACCCCGTCCCCCGGGGCCCGATCCCGAGAGGAACCGCCCTTGCGTAGATCACTTCGGCGTTTGCCACCGGCGCCGACGTCCACTTCGTCCTGCCACCCACCGACAGCGTGCGAACACCGCGCCGACAACCACCCAGAACCGCAGTCGCCATGGGCGCGAGCCACTGAGCAGGTGATCCGGACGGGACCCGGATCACCAACCATGCACCGGTCCGCCGGGCCGCCTGAGGGGTCCGGCACCCGGCGGACCGGTCCCACCCGGAGCGGGCAGATGACGGCAGGCCCCGCCCGACCGGGGTCGAGCGGGGCCGATGGTGCTGCTTTCGGTCAGATGGCGGGGGAGTTGGGGCGGTCGACGTCGACGAACTCCACGTCGTCGACCGTGTCGTCCCGGCTGCCAGCGGCGCGCGCGGCGGAGCCGACGGCCCAGCCGACCGCCGCGCCGACGAGCGCGGCGCCGATCAGGAGCGTCCAGGGCAGTGCCGGCTGTCGGCCGGCGAGCGCGTCGAAGGCCAGCGAGGCGCGGCGTCGCGCCTCCTCGGCGGCGGAGCCCACCAGGTCACCCGCCCCGTCGGCGAGGTCGCTGCTGTTCTGGCGGGCCGATCGGGCGGTGTCCCGCACACTGTCACCGGCGTAGCTGACCGCCGAGAGCAGGTGCTCCCATGCCTGGTCCGCGATCCGCTCCGGCTTGCTGCGGCGGTCCAGCAGGTTGGTTCCGAACATCGTGGTTACCTCCTCAGGTGCCGAAGCCGCCGGCCACTTCGGACTTCGGCGTCTTTCCAGCGCGTCACGGTGTCGCCTACCCCGCAGTGCCCCGCGTCAGCCGAACGCAAACCCCGAGCCGTGCGCAGCGCCGGGAGCCCGAAGTGCCGCGACGTGGCACGCCACCGAATCAGCGCACCGCTGACACGGCGGCACCTCGGGCGAAGTCGTCGTCATCGTCGTCATCGTCGCCGCCGCCACCGAAACCGCAGGCCAGGACGAGGGCGAGCAGAACACCGACGCCGGCGAGCCCGGCAAGTCGCTTGATCATCGAAGATCCTCTCCGTCGCGATGGTCTCCCGGCTGATGCTAGGGCGCGTCGGCAACCGGGGGCGCGGGTCGCGCCGGTCGATGGTGGGCGACACGCCGACGGCACACGGGCGGGCGTACGTCATGGGCCGGTTGTCGGGCGCGCCGGCCCCGGACCGCTACCCTGGTTCGGCGGCGGGCCGGTCACGACTGCTCGCCGATGGTCAGATAACGAAAAGTCTTGAGTAATCAGATACTGAAAAGTGCGGATATGGGCGGCTTTGTGGGCCCGGATCCGCGAATTGCTCATCCCGAGGGGTGGCGACCGAGGCCGTCGGAGGAATACTCTCGGTCGCGGCCCGCGTACTGATGAGGCGCCCGGGGGACGGGCGGGTGGAGGTGCTCGCGTGAGCCTGTCGATCGTGCAGTCGGTTCTGTCCGGTGGTGTCGTGGAGATCGCCCCACGGGGTGAGATCGACGTCGACACAGCGTACGAGGTGCGCGAAGCGATCGCGGAGGTGCTGGCCAAGAGCCGCCCGCTGCGCATCGAACTCAACATGAGGTTGGTCACCTTCATCGACTCGGTCGGCATCAGCGCCATGGTTGCCGGCTTCCAGACAGCCGAGGTCAGCGACGTCAAGCTGGTGGTGACCCAGCCCAGCCGGTTCGTGCACCGGCAGCTCTGGGTGACCGGCCTGCTCGGCCTCTTCGGTGCCCCGGAGCCCTACTTCGCCGGCGCTGCCACCCCCGAGGTGCTGCCCGGCGCCTGAGCGCGCCGGGTCCCCCCGTCAGGGCTGCTCGTCCAGGCCGGTCAGGTCGATGTCGGTCGCCTCGATGACCGCTCGGATGGCCGTCACCGACGCGTACCCGGCGGCCAGCAACGCCACGTCCGTGCCCGGCTGTGCGGCCTGCCCCGGCTCCTCCAGCGAGGTACGGACGAACCCGTGCCCGGATTCGGCCACCGTCATCTGCACCTGACCGAAGCTGGCCAGGGTGCCGCGCCGCACCCCACGCAGCTGCCCGTGCGGCAGGTCGGGGGTGTTCACGTTGAGCACGCTCTCCGGGGGCGCGGAGGTCAGGCGGGGGAGCAGGTCCAGGGCTACCCGCGCGGCGGTGCCCCAGTGCCGCTCGGCGTCGCGTACCCGGGCTGCGGCGTCCACCGCCGCGCCACCGCTCGCGGCCGTCGCCTCGCCGGCGGAGAGCACGTCCAGGGAGACCGCCATCGCCCGGCAGCCGTTGCTGGCGGCGGTGAACGCCGCACCCACGGTCCCGGAGTGCAGCACCGCCCGGCCGGCGTTGGCGCCCCGGTTGACGCCGGAGAGCACCACCGACGGCGGTGGCCCGAACGCCCCGTGCAGGGCGATCAGCGTGATGAAACCCGGGGACCCGGCGACCCCGTACGCCGGCACCCCCGCCAGGTCCGGCAGCGGGTGATCGTTCACGACCACCCGCCCGTCGCGCTCCATGGCGCTCATCGCGGCGCTGGTGCCGCTCGCCTCCTCCATCGGCGCGGCCACGACCACGTCCAGGCCCCGCTGCCGGGCTGCCCAGGCCAGCGCCTGGATGCCCGGCGCGGCGACCCCGTCGTCGTTGGTGATCAGCACCCGCAGGGTCATCGTTCGACCACCCGGCCGGCCAACTCGTCCGGGGTGGTCCGCTCCTGTTGCCGGCTGTCCGCCGGCACCAGCCGGACGCGGTCCACCAGGCCGGTGATCGAGTCCAGCCGCCCGGTGCCCAGGCCGTGCCGGGTCACGTTCAGCGCGCCAGCGGCGGCACCGGTGCGGATGGCGGTTCGAATGTCTCCGCCTTGGGCCACCACGGCGGCCACTCCGGCCGTCATCGAGTCGCCCGCGCCGCGTGGGTCGGCGGCCTCCAGCCGGGGCATCTCGACCTGGAACAGCTCCCCGTCGATGAGCGCCAACGCCGGCTGGTCGGCGCGACTCACCACCACCGTCTCGGCGCCGCCCGCGTGCAACTCGTACATGGTCCGGGTCAGCTCGTCGGTGTCGTCACTACGGGCGCGGCCGTCGCGGATCAACTCCTCGTGACTGACCTTGAGGAAGAACACCCCGCTCTCCAGCACCGAAGCGAGGTGATCGCCGGAGAGGTCGACCACCACCCGAGAACCGTTCGCGCCGAGGTCGGCGGCGAAGCGTCGGTACAGATCGGCTGGCACGAGCCACGGTTCGTTCGGCCCACTGAGGATGCTCACCGAGGCCCGCAGGCCCTCGCCGAGGGCGAGGTTGTACAGCTCGTCGATCTCGTGCCGGCTCAGCGGCTGCCCAGGCACGTCGGCGATCTCCCGCCGGGAGCCGTCGCGGCGATCGTGCACGTACCCGCCGCTGCCGGAGTCACGGACCACCACCTTGAGGTCCACGCCCTCGCTGACCAGCAGCGGCTCCAGCACCTGGCCGATCTCACCGCCGAGGGCGGCGCAGAGCACCACCTCGACTCCGAGGGAGAGCACCATCCGCGCCTGCCACACGCCCTGCCCACCCGGGTGCAGGTGCAGCTCGGGATGGTCGTTGGGCTGGTCCACCATCACCGTCAGCTGTGGGGTGGGCGCGAAGACCATCACGTGCCCACTCATCGGTCGTCGCCGTTCACGCTGGCCGCCTTCCGGCACCTTCGGGAGATTTCGCACTAACCGACCTTAATGGCGTAGGTAGTGGCAGGTTGTCGCATCGGCTCGGTCCGGCGCGGCGCTGCGGGTTCGTGGGGCGTTGCCAGCAAGACATCGGTACGGGACGATCGGGCGACCAACGACGGCGGGAGACGGTGTGCGCAGCAGCGATACCTTCAGCTACACCGTCCAGGCCCGGTGCTCACCCGCCGAGGCGGCAGCCTTGCTCAGCGACCTGACCCGACAGGGCGAGCTGCACCCGCTGATCGTCCGGGTCCGCCGGGTGCCGCCGCGGCCCGGCGCCCAGGCCAGCTACACGATCAACGACCGGTTGGCGGCCGGGCCGCTGCGCTTCCGGACCACCTACCACGCCGACGTACTGATCAATGAGGCCGACGAGATCGTCATGGTGGCCCGCCAGTGGCCGGCCACCACCGTGCGAAACCACACCCGACTACGCGCCGAGCCGGACGGTCTGACCCGCATCGACGTCGAGATCACTCTGACCGCGCCGACGCCCCTGTTCCGCTACGCGTTCCGCCAGGCCCAGGCCGCGCACCTCGCCCTCGCCACCCGGCTGGGCGCCGCCCTGGACCGCACCAACAACGCCCCACCCCCCTGACCCACCCCGCTACCGCCCCCGACGCGCCCCTGGCACCCCCCGGCGCGCCGGCGACGCCCCCCGGTGCCCGGCGCCCCCGCTGCCCGGCGTGCCCGTCGACGCCCCTGCCGCGCCGATCAGCGCCCCGGCACGCAGGCGGCGCCCCCGCTGCCGCCCCCGGTGCCCGGCGCGCCCGGGTGCGCGGCGCCCCCGGTGCCCGGCGGCCCGGGTGCGCGGCGCCCCCGGTGCCCGGCGCGCCCGTCGACGCCCCTGCCGCGTCGATCTTGCAGTTTCGGCTGTCGATATCAGTGGGGATGGGCCCTTATGTCGGTGCAGGAAGTGCAAGATCGCGAGGGCGCTGAGCGCTGGGCGCGGGACGTGCGGGCGCGCGGGCGCGCGGGGGCGCGGGGGCGCGGGGCGCTGCGTGCGGGACGGGCGGGCGCGCGGAGGTGCGGAGGTGCGGAGGTGCGGTGGTGCGGGGCGCGCGGTGGTGCGGTGGTGCGGGGCGCGCGGTGGTGCGGGGCGCGCGGTGGTGCGGGGCGTGCGGGTGTGCGGGACGCTCGGGGCGTGCGGGGCCTTGGGTGTCTCAGATCTTGGTTGGGGCGCTGGTGCGGGTCGGGCGGGTGGTGGAGCGTCGGCCCCACGGCTTGTAGGTGGACAGCACTGTCGCAATGATCATCAGGCTGGTCGACACCGCCGGCGCGATGACCAGGTCGGCGCGATCGCGGGCGGGCAGGGCGGCGCCGACCGCCCCGGCGTGACGCAGGTTCGGGGTGAGCAGGAACAGCACCAGCCCGACCATCACCGTGGTGAGCACGAGCTTGACCAGCACCCAGCGGTGGCGCAGCAGACCCCATGGGGTGAGCAGCGAACTGGCGACTCCGATCAGCCAGACCAGGACGCTCAGCGGCGCGAACAGCACCGTGCCGACGAGGGCAGTGACCGGGTAGACCACCGCCGGGTCGGCGCCCCGCTGTACGGCGATGCCGAGGGTGAGCAGCACCAGGTCGGCGCCGAGCCAGCCGAGCGACGTGACGAGGTGCAGGGTGAGCAGCGCCTTGCGGGTGGTGGGTCGGATCCGAGGCATACCGCGATGCTGCCCGCCGGCCACCGCCGGGTCGTCCGACGAGCGACGACATCAGGGGTACGCCCGCTGACGTAGCCCGGCCCCGGAGATACGCGATGCCTGTGAGCCAGCCGGCGGCTCACAGGCATCACGACGCGCGGGTCAGTAGACCGACAGGTGTACGTGGTTGGTGTGGTCGGTCGACGGGGTGCCGTGCGCCCCGCTGTACGACTTCCACCCGCTGCTGGGCAGCCAGATCTGCCTGTACCAGATCACGTAGAGCACGGCGAGCCGGTCCGCGTTGCGGATGAAGTACGCGGCCAGGTTGTTGCCGTACGTCTTGTCGCCGCCGGTGGCGTTGCCGCCGAACCCGTTCTTCTGCGCCGCGAAGTCGCAGGCCCGGCCCTTCGGGTGTTCACCCGAGCCGCTGGGGCGGTGGCACGAGACGTACCGGGTGAATCCCGCGGCCTTGGCCTGGTTGAGCGCGTGCAGGGTGCGCGGGGTGATGCAGCCGTTGGCGGGCGTGGGGTCGTTGACGCTGCACGACTCGGAGGGCCAGGAGCCGTCGGAGTTGCGCGGTGCGGCCTTCGCGTTGGCGTTGGAGGTGCCCCGGTTGGAGCCGCCGTCCGCGGTGGTCTGCGGCTTGGGGGTGGTGGCCACGGTCAGGGCCCGTTCGGCCTGATCCTTGCGCTTGGCCATCACCGCGACCTGCTTGCGTTGTTCGTTGATCTCGCCGTCCAGGGCGATCCGGGTGCGGTTGGCCTTGTCCTTGCTGTCGAGCAGGTCGCGTAGCACCCGGTCCTCGTTGGCCGCCACCGCGTCCAGCGCGGCTGCCCGGTCCATGAAGCCTTCGGGGGTGCTGCTGTTGAGCAGCGCCGACATCGCACCGAGCCGGCCGGTGCGATAGGCGACCTCGGCGATCTCGCCGACCTTGCCGTTGCGCTGGTCGATCTCGACCTCGATGGTCTTCAACTGGGTGCCGAGCTGCTTCTGCCGCTGCACCGAGGTGTCCAGGGCGCGCTTCGCGTCCAGGTAGCCCTTGCTGGCAGCTTCAAGCTGGGCCCGCAACGCCGGGGTGCCGCCCTCCTCGTCGGAGTCGGGTGCGGCGGCCCGCAGGCCGGTCGGGGGAGCGGCCGAGGCGGTGCCGGCCGGGAGCGCGACGCCGAGGGCGAACATCGCGACGATCAGGGCCGCCAGTCGGGCGGCGGGTGGTCGTGCTGGTGCCACTGCGCATGTCCTTCCGTCAGCCGCCGACCGGGTTAGCTGACGGGTTCGGGACGGAAGATCCCTACCGCTGACGCGGATGCACCCCAGGAACGTGGTTCCCCGGTTCGCCCGGTTGGGCGATTAGGCGGCGACCGCCACCGGCGCCGGGAGGCGCCTTCTGGTGGAGGCCGGGACCGAGCCTACCGGTGCGGGTGGGACCGCTGCAGCCAATGTGACGGACGGTGCGTGCGTCACCACGGAAAACTGCGAACCGGTCACCATTCGATGGAGCCGCAGGCCCCGGAGGCGGCGCCGGGCTCGATCTGCAACGTCGCGTGCTCGATGCGGAAGTCGTCGTGCAGGGCCGTGCGTGCCGCGGTGAGCACCGCGCCGACCTCCGCGCCCGGTGCCATGGTCAGGTGGGCGGAGGCCACCTCCATGCCCGAGGTGAGCGTCCAGACGTGCAGGTCGTGCACCTCGACGACCCCGGGGACGGCGGCGAGCCGGTCGTGCACGGCGGTCACCTGGAGGTGCTCCGGGGCGGCCTGCACCAGGATGCGGATGGCGGCGCGGGCCAGCCGCCAGGTGCGCGGCAGGATGAACACGCCGATGGCGACCGCGACCAGGGGGTCGGCCCACCACCAGTCGGTGACGGTGATCAGCAGCGCCGCGCCGATGACGCCGACCGAGCCGAGCAGGTCACCGAGCACTTCCAGGTAGGCGCCCTGGAGGTTGATGCTCTCCCGGGCCCCGGCTCGCAGCAGCGCGAAGGCGGCGATGTTCGCCAGCAGGCCGAGTACGGCAACCGCGAGCATCGGGCCGGCGATGACCTGGTGCGGGTCACCGAAGCGGCGGATCGCCTCGATCACCACGTAGATCGCGACGCCGGAGAGCAGGACGGCGTTGGCCAGCGCGGCGAGCACCTCGAGCCGGTAGAGCCCGAAGGTGCGCTGCGGGTCACCGGTGGCCCGTCGGGTCGCCGTGATGGCGGCGAGCGCCATCCCGATGCCGAGCACGTCGGTGAACATGTGCCCGGCGTCGGAGAGCAGGGCGAGCGAGCCGGTGTGCAGTGCGACCACCGCTTCGACCACCATCAGGGTGGCCAGCAACCCGAACGCCGCCCAGAGGCGACCCCGGTGCTGGTGTGCGGCATTGGCGACGGACCCATGGTGGTGGTCATGCCCTGCGCCCACGAGAACCACCTTCCGCCGCTGGTCGGGACCCGGTCAAATGTATGCTCACATCGCTATGTGTGCAAGTGTACGGGTGGAGCGTTCCGCCGGTGGCAGTCCGCACACGTCAGCCGTTCGGGTCGATGGTGGTGAGCCGCTGGGTGGCCCGGGAGAGCGCCACGTACAGGGTGCGTACCCCGGCGCCCGGATCGGCCCGGATCTCGCTCGGGGCGACCAGCACGACCCCGTCGTACTCCATGCCCTTGGCTTCCAGGCTGGTGACCACCTGCAACCTGGGCGCGCCGAGAGCGCCCAGCCAACCGGCCACCTCGTCGCGGCGGGGGACCGGCGTGATCACACCGACCGTGCCCTCCACCTCGGCCAGCAGGCCGGCGGCGGCCTCCACTGTCGCGGTCTCCAACCCCGTCGCGGGCACCACCAGCTCCACCGGCTCGACCCCGGTGGAGCGGACGGCGGTCGGCAGCGGCAGGTCCGGGTAGAGCCGCCGGATCTCTGCCGCCGCCACCGCGAAGATCTCCGCCGAGTTGCGGTAGTTGGTGGTGAGCGTGAAGTCGTGTCGCTTGCGCCGGCCCAGCGCCTGGTCGCGGGCCCGGGTCAGCTCCTCCGGATCGCCGGTCCACGCGGTCTGCGCGGGGTCGCCCACCACGGTCCAGGAGGCCAGCCGGCCCCGCCGACCGATCATCCGCCACTGCATCGGCGAGACGTCCTGCGCCTCGTCCACCACCACGTGCGCGTAGTCCCGGTAGTCCGCCGGGCGTTCCCGGGCCGCCGCGCGGGCGGCCCGTTGCCGTTCACCGAGGGTGCTCAGCTCACGGACGCCGCCGGCGAGCTGGAACGGGTCGCGTCGCGCGCGGGCCGGCTGCGCGGGCTTGCCGAGCAGCGCGTCCAACTCGTCCAGCAGCGCCACGTCGGCGATGGTCAGCCCGGCCGAGTCCAGGTCCCGGTACGCGGCGTTGAGCAGCCGGATCTCCGCCGAGGAGAGAATCCCCCCGGCGTAGCGGCGCAGCCGGTCCGGCTGCGCCAGCCAGCCGAGCACGTGCCGGGGGTGCAGTCGAGGCCACCACGCCTTGAGGAACTCCCGGAACTCCGACCGCTCGGCGATCTCCGCCTCGAAGGCCGGTTGCTCCGGCAGCCGACCGCTGCTCAGCTCACGGGCCTGCGCCCAGAGCGCGGCGAACACCCCGTCGAAACCGGCCCGGCGCACCTCGTTGCGCCGTGCGCCGCGGTGCAGCGCGCGCTCCCGGATCCGGTCCAACGCGACCCGGTCCAACCGCAGCAGCGTGCCCCGGTAGAGCAGCCGCAGCTCACCCGGGCCGCCCGGCACCGCGTCGCGGGCCGCCCGCTCCAGCACCCGGCGCATCCGCAGCGAACCCTTCACCGCCGCCACCTCGGGCGGGTCGGGGCGGGTGGCTGTCATCCCCGGGAAGAGGGTGCCCAGCGAGTGCAGGGTCGCGGTGTCCTCACCGAGCGACGGCAGCACGGAGCCGATGTACTCGACGAAGACCGACGACGGCCCGACCACCAGGATGCCGCCGCCGGCATAGCGGCTGCGGTCGGAGTAGAGCAGGAACGCGGCCCGGTGCAGGGCCACAGCGGTCTTCCCGGTGCCGGGGCCGCCCGCGACGATCGTCACCCCGGAGCCGGGCGAGCGGATCGCCTCGTCCTGCTCCCGCTGGATGGTCGCCACGATGTCGCGCATACCCCGGCCGGTGGCCTTGGACAGGGTGGCCAGCAACGCGCCGTCACCGACGACGGTCATCCCCTCCGGGGCGGCCGTCGGGTCCAGCAGGTCGTCCTCGATCCGGGTGACCCGCTCGGCGCGGGACTGGATGGTGCGCCGCCGCACCACATCCAGCGGCTGCGCCGGGGTGGCCTGGTAGAAGGCGGCGGCGGCCGGCGCGCGCCAGTCGACGACGAGCGTGACGGCGTTCTCGTCGCGGATCCCCAGTCGCCCGACGTGCAGCACCTGACGGTCGCGCAGGTCCAGCCGGCCGAAGACCAGCCCCTCGTGCTCGGCGTCCAGGGTGTGCCGCCGCTGCGCGGCGTGGAAGACCATGGCGTCGCGCTCGACCAGGGCGCCGTGCGTGCCCACCCGGGCCATCCGGTAGCCGTCGCGCTCGGCGCGGACGGCCGACTGCCGCAGCTCGGCCAGTCGGGCGTACACCCGGTCCAGGTGTCGTTGCTCGACGGCGATCTCCTGCTCCAGGCCGGTCTGGTCGGTCAACGCACGCTCCTTCAGAGGTCGCCGGCAGGCGGCGGAAACCGCGCGGGCCAACCGCAGAAGGGTACGGCCCCGGACCCGACCCGCCGCGCCCGAGGTGCGCGAACGTGCTCAGGCACCCGTCCCGGCGGGGGCCGCGCCGAGGTGTGCCGGCGGCGATGCGCCGAGGTGTGCCGGCGGCGATTCGGCGATCGCCCGTCGTACGACGCCGGTGAGCGCGGCGTTCACCTCGTCCGGGCGTTCCATCATCAGCATGTGTCCGGCACCTGGGCAGACGGTCAGCTCGGTGGCCGGCAGAGCCGCCGCGATCGACTCGGCGCACGGCGGTGGGGTCAGCCGGTCCCGGTCGCCGACCAGGGCGGCGGCCGGCAGGTGGGCCAGCGCGGCGAGGGTGTCCAGGCGGTGCTGGGTGCCGATGGAGGCGCGGAACCCGCCGATCGAACGCAGCGAGGCCCGGGCCACCGCCGACGTCACCAGACGGATGTCGGCCGGCTCGCAGCGGTCACCGAAGAGCATCCACCGGATGCTCGGTTGCAGCGCGTTCAGCAGTGCCCGGGGAGCACGCCACGAGCCACACCGGGCCAGTACGCCGGCGCCGGTCGTCTCGGCCAGCCGGATCAACCGGGCGATCCGCGGCGAGAGCCCGTAGACGGTGTGCGTGTGCCCCTCGGCGGTGGTCGAGACGAAGACCAGGCCGGCGGTACGGGCGGCGAAGTGCGCGGGGTGGCGGTGGGCGTACTCCATGATCGTCATGCCGCCCATCGAGTGCCCGACCAGCACCACCGGGCCGGTCGGCGCGACCGCGTCGATGACCGCGGCCAGGTCGTCACCCAACTGGGCCAGGGTGGCCGTGGGCAGCGCCATGCAGCTGGACCGGCCGTGTCCCCGCGCGTCGTAGGCGACCACCCGCACCGCACCGCCGAACTGCGGCGCGGTGAGCGCCTCGACCTGTCGGTGCCAGGCGCGCCCGTCCAGCGTCCAGCCGTGCAGCAGGATGGCGGTGACCTGGGCGTCCGTCGGGCCCGTCGCCTCGACGTTGAGCCGTACGCCGTCCGGCAGGCCGACCTCGAACCGCTCTGGCATCGCCACCTCCCCAGGGCCGCCCAGTACCACCAGCACCTCCGATACCCGGCGGTAACACCGGCTACCCGCCATGACACCACGCCAATCGCGCCGTGGCGAACATTCCCGACCTCGCCCGTACCGGACGGTCGCGGGCCAAGCTGGACGGCATGGGGTCGTCGGGAGCGCCCATGGGAGCGACGTCGGGGCAGGGGCGGCAGGCCGGCGGTACGCCCCGCGCCGCCCTTGCCGACCTGCTGGCCGGCAATCGGCGGTTCGTCAGCGGTCAGCCTGCGCACGGACACGACGTCACGGCCGCCGCCGCGGCCTCCGGCGACCAGCAGCCGTACGCGGTGGTGCTGGGCTGCATCGACTCCCGGGTGCCGCTGGAGGCGATCTTCGACCAGACCTTCGGCGCGATCTGCGTGATCCGTACCGGGGGGCATGTGCTCGATCGCGCGGTCTGCGGCTCCATCGAGTACGTGGTCGGCCAGCTCGGCGTACCGCTGGTGATGGTCCTCGGCCACGAGCGGTGTGGCGCGGTGCAGGCCACGGTGGAGGCGCTGCGCATCGGCCGGCGTCCCGGCGGGTCGCTGGCGCACCTGGTGGACGAGATCGCGCCGGCGGTGACCGAGGCGGGGATCGACGACCCGGCGGTGCTGCCGCTGGCGATCCGCCGGCACGTCCGGCGCACGGTGCACACCCTGCGCCGGGACGATCTGCTGGCCGGGCCGGTGGCCGTCGGCCGGGTGGCCGTGGTCGGCGGCCTCTACGACCTGGCCACCGGCGAGGTCGCCCTGCTCGACCCCGGCTGACCCGCCCCGGCCCGGCCCGAGGATCGTCCCGCCGCCGCTCGCGTCGATCATGGAGTTGTGGTGGGTGACAGACCAGCCTGAACGACTTCAATCCGGGCACCACAACTCCATGATCGACCAAGTTGGTCCTCGCGCACGAGAAACCGCCCGCCGGGAACTCCCGGCGGGCGGTTTCGGTGGTGCGTGGGGGAGGGGGCTCAGCCCTCGAAGACGCCGGCCGCGACCAGGCGCTTCTCGGTGGCCTCCCAGCCGTCACCCGGGTGGGTGGCAGCCAGGTTGTTGATCTCCGCCCGGATCTTGGCGGCGTGGCCGGCGGCGGCCAGAACGCGGATCTCCTCGACGAAGGCGTCGGAGTCCGTGCGCAGGTGCGCGGTCTTGCCGTTGGTCAGGTTCCGCACGTAGGCGTGCTTGCCGCCGTTGAGCGGGATGAGGTACTTGAACTCGCCCAGCACGCTGAGGGCGCCACCCTGGCCAGCCTGGCCGGCCCGGACTGACGCGCGCGCGGTCTTAGAGGTGTTGCTCGCCACGGAGGTACTCCTTGCAAGACGTACGGGAGGACTAGACGTCCGGGGGCTGTGTGCGGGTCGTACGTGACTCGACCCGCGAAGGTGTAACGCGGCATAAGCCGCCGGTGGAACTGTACAGGACCACGACATCATGCTGGTCGTCGCGGTGTCCTGAGAGGCAACGGCGGCCACCCGTCCGGCTATTCCACCCGGCGTTTTTTCCGATTCCCTGGCGCACCACGCGTCACAGGAGTCATCATGTGTTGCAGCAGCCACCTGGGTGGACGAGGTCGTAGGGGAAGACGCACCTCGCTCTCCGGGAGGTCACCGTGCCAACGCGTGGCGTCGTATACGTCCACTCGACCCCGCTCGCCGTGTGCTCACACGTCGAGTGGGCGATCGCGCGCGTCCTAGCCGCGCCGGTCAACCTGCAGTGGACGGCTCAGCCCGTCGACCCCGGCGCACGCCGGGCCGAGTGCGGGTGGACCGGTCGTCCGGGGACGGGCGCCGAGCTGGCCGCTGCCCTACGGCAGTGGCCCATGATCCGTTTCGAGGTCACCGAGGAGCCGAGTCCCGGCGTCGACGGTGAGCGCTTCATGTACGTGCCAGCCCGTGGCCTGTTCCGGGCGACGGTGGGCGTGGCCGGCGACATCCAACTCGGCGAGGACCGGCTCCGGACGCTGATGGCGGCCTCCCGGGCCCCCGAGGCCCTGGCGCACGCCCTCGACAAGGCGCTCGGCACGGCATGGGACGCTGACCTGGAGCCCTACCGGTACGCCGGCGACGGTGCTCCGGTGACCTTGCTCACTCGGGTCGGCTGACCCGGCCGGCGGGCCGCTGGCCGTACGCTGTCGCGCCGGTGACGACCGGTAAGGTCAAGTTGCCCCGATAAGGGAGAAGCTGGTGGGATGGGCGGCGTGTCGAATCGCCCGTGGCGCGCCAGTGTCGCTGTCGCCGCCCTGACCGCCCTGCTCGTCTCCGGCTGCTCAGGTGACCCGGAGCGCCCCACGCTGACGCCCAGCCCGATCGGGACGTCCGCGGCTCCGAGCGTCCCGCCCGCGCCGCCGGCCAGCGACCCCGCCGGCCGCGCCGCCGCGCTGGTGGCGACGCTGCCCGACGAGGACCTGGTCGGCCAGGTGCTGATGCCGTACGCCTACGGCGACTCGGCGACGAAGGTCTCCGCCGGCTCGGCGGCCGGTAACCAGGCCCTTGCCGGGGTGGACACCCCCGCCGAGATGATCGCCAAGTACCGACTGGGTGGCCTGATCCTGGTCGGCTTCAGCGCCGACGACCCGACCAAGGGCAACCAGGAGACCACGAACGTCGACAACCCCAAGCAGGTGCACGAGCTCACCACCGGGCTGCGTACCGCCGCCGGTCGGCTCGCCGCCGGTTCGGCGCCGCTGCTCGTCGGCACCGACCAGGAGTACGGGGTCGTCACCCGTGTGACCGACGGCGTCACGGTGCTGCCCAGCGCCCTCGCGGCCGGCGCGGCCGGTGACCCGAAGCTCACCGAGGCCGCCTGGCGGGCCGCCGGCGCCGAGTTGGCCGCGATGGGCATCAACATCGACTTCGCCCCGGTGGCCGACGTGCTGGCCACCCGCAGCACGGTGATCGGCTCCCGGTCCTACGGCTCCGACCCGAAGCGGGCCGCCGCGCAGGTGGGCGGCGCGGTCCGTGGCCTCCAGGCGGTCGGGGTCGCGGCCACCCTGAAGCACTTCCCCGGGCACGGTCACAGCGCCGACGACTCGCACAAGGACCTTCCGGTGCTGACCCAGTCCGCCGCGGCGTTGCAGAGCGGCGCGTGGCCGCCGTTCACCGCCGGGATGGACGCGGGCGCGATGGCCGTGATGTCCGGTCACCTGGACGCGCGCGCGATCGACCCGGGAACCCCGGCGACGTTCTCGCACAAGCTGCTCACCGACGTCCTGCGCGGCCAACTCGGCTTCAAGGGCGTGGTGATCACCGACGGGATGAACATGCCGCCCGCGATGCGCTGGGCTCCCGGCGAGGCGGCGGTCCGGGCGCTCAACGCCGGTAACGACCTCATCCTGATGACCCCGAACGTCGGTCAGGCGTACGACGGGCTGCTCGCCGCGCTGCGCGGGGGGTCGCTGCCCCGGACCCGGCTGGTCGAGGCGGTCACCCGGGTGCTGACGATGAAGTTCCAGCTCGCCGAGCTGCCGGCGGCGCAGATGTCCACGCTCAACACCCCGGCACACCGGGCGGCGGCCGACGCGCTGGCCGCTGCCGCCGTCACCGTGCTGCGTGGCGCCTGCGGCGGAGCGGTACGCGGGCCCGTCACCGTCACCTCGTCCGGCGGTCGGGACGGCACCCGGGCCACCCTCACCGCCGCGTTGACCGCCGCCGGTGTGCAGGTCAAGCCCAGCGGCGGCACTGTCGTGCACCTGGTGGGCTACGGCGACGGCAAGAGCGACCTGCGCCCCGACGCGGCCGTCACGGTCGCCATGGACACCCCGTACGTGCTGGCCGACGCGAAGTCGCCGACGCTGTTGGCGACGTACTCCTCCAGCCGGGCGTCGATGACCGCCCTGGCCGCCGTGCTCGCCGGCAAGGCCCGGCCGGGCGGCCAGTCCCCGGTCGCGGTACCCGGCCTGCCCGCCACGACCTGCGCCAGGAGCTGACCGTGCCGGGCTGGCCTCAGCCGGCGGCCGCGAGCCCGCCAACCGCGAGCCGGTACGCCGGCAGCACGTCGGTCCGTTCGGTGATCAGGCCCTCGTTGACCGCGAAGACCAGCGTCTGCCCCGCCGACTGAACGGCCAGCGCCCAGTTCCGCGCCGCCTCCTCCTCGACCAGCGGGTTGGTGGCGAGCCAGGTCATCTCGGTGGCGTCCAGGCCGCCGGCGCGGAGGTCGCGGAACTGCTGGCCGGTGACCGTCTCGCCGGCTCCGGTGGCGAAGCTCTCCAGCGCGGCGCGCGGAGCGGCGGTCGGCGTGTCCGTCGCCCAGATGCGCAGGAACCCGCCGCCGGCCGACCGGCCGTCCACCTCGCACCGCACGGTGGTGCCGCCGCGCTTGGTGAGCGCCTCGCCGACCAGCTCGGCCAGCTCACCCTTGGGCGGCTCGACAGCATTCGCCGTCCACCCGTCGGCCAGCGGAAACGTCACCGCTACCGGGCAGGGGGAGCCGGTGCCACCGGTCGTGCCGCCGGACGTCGCCGGGGTCGTCTCGTCGTACCAGGGCTCGCCCGTGGCCGGTGGGGCCGGGTCGCCGGCCGCGGGCCCGGCGGCGTCGTCGCCGCAGCCGGCCAGCAGGCCGAGGATGAGCGCCGCCGACACGGCTAGGCGAGTACGAGCGTCCATGGTGGTGATCCCCGTCAGTCGATCTTCAGTCGGCCCATCTAAGCCGCGCGGTCCCTCGACGTCAATCGGGGATCGAGTGCCCGCGACGAAAATTTGGTCGCCTCCCCGCCGGTCGATCTGACAGCCTCACCCCATGGGAGCGGCAGCAGGATTCCGTCACGTGCGACGGGCGGACGGCACTGTGGTGATCACTCACCACGGCCGGGTCGCCGGCACGCTGCGCGGTGCTCGGGCCGCCGAGTTCCTGGCCGAGGTCGACGACGACCCGCAGCTGGTGATGGCCCGCTGGACCGGCAACTACCGCCACGGCAACGAGCGCGCCGCGAAACAACACCCCCGCAACCGGGGCTGAAACGACGAAAGGGCCCCTCCTCTCGACGAGGAGGGGCCCTTTCGCGGGATCTCAGGGGCGGGCGAAAACCAGAGCGACGTTGTGGCCGCCGAAGCCGAACGCGTTGTTCAACGCGGCCGGGATCTCCATGTGGCGGGCCTTGTGCGCGGCGACGTCCAGGGTGAGGCCTGGCTCCGGGTCGTCGAGGTTGATCGTCGGAGGGACGACGCTGTCGCGGATCGCCAGGATGGTGGCGATCGACTCCAGCGCGCCGGCCGCACCGAGCAGGTGACCGGTCATCGACTTCGTCGCGGACAGCACCGGGTGGTCGCCGAGCGCCTTGTGCAACCCACCGATCTCCAACATGTCCCCGACCGGGGTCGAGGTCGCGTGCGCGTTGACGTGCACGATGTCCCGCTTCGCCACGTCCGCGTCGGCGATCGCCTTGGCGATGGCCCGGATCGCGCCCTCGCCCTCGGCGTGCGGCTGCACGATGTCGTACGCGTCGGAGGTGATGCCGGCGCCGGCGAGGCGGGCGTACACCCGGGCGCCCCGCGCCGCGGCGTGCTCGGCCCGCTCCAGCACCACGATGCCGGCGCCCTCGCCGAGGACGAAGCCGTCCCGGCCCCGGTCCCACGGGCGGGAGGCCCGCTCCGGGTCGTCGTTGCGGGTCGACATGGCCCGCATCGAGCTGAACCCGGCGATGGGCAGGGGGTGGATGACCGCCTCGGTGCCCCCGGCCACCACCACGTCGGCCCGGCCGGCACGGATGATGTCCAGACCGAGGGCGATCGCCTCGGCGCCGGTGGCGCACGCGCTGGCCACCGAGTGCACGCCGGCCTTCGCGCCCAGCTCCAGCCCGACCCAGGCGGCCGGACCGTTCGGCATCAGCATCGGGATGGTGTGCGGGGAGACCCGCCGTGGCCCGGATGCCTCCAGGATGTCGTCCTGGGCGAGCAGCGTGGTGGCACCGCCGATGCCGGAGCCGACGCTGACGGCCAGCCGCTCCCCGTCGAGGTCGGAGCCGGCGAGGCCGGCGTCCGCCCAGGCCTGCTGCGCCGCGATGATCGCGATCGCCTCGGAACGGTCCAGGCGGCGCAGGCGGACCCGGTCCAGCACCTCGGACGGCTCCACGGCCAGCTGGGCGGCGATCCGGACCGGCAGTTGCTCGGCCCACTCCTGGGTGAGGGCACTCACCCCGGAGCGGCCGGCGAGCATTGCGTCCCAGGTCGACGCGACGTCCCCGCCAAGCGGGGTCGTCGCGCCGAGCCCGGTGACGACGACGTCTGGACGACTCATGATCAGGACTGCGCCGCGATGTAGCTGACGGCGTCGCCGACGGTCTTGAGGTTCTGCACCTCGTTGTCCGGGATCTTGACGCCGAACTTCTCCTCGGCCGCGACCACGACCTCAACCATGGAGAGCGAGTCGACGTCGAGGTCGTCGGTGAAGGACTTCCCCTCGGCCACGTCGTCCGGGTTCACCCCGGCAACCTCTTCGAGGATCTCGGCGAGGCCGGTGGTGATCTCGTCACGGGTCATTGCGGTTGGTTCCTTTCATCGGGGTTCTTCGGCGGTCGGCGTCGCCGACCGCCAATCCTGGACGCGTACGCGCCCGAGGGGGTCATCAGGGGCAGCGGACGACCTGACCGGCGTAGGTCAGGCCACCGCCGAAGCCGAACAGCAGCACCGGTGCGCCCGAGGGCACCTCCCGGCGCTCGACCAGCTTGGACAGCGCCAGCGGCACGCTCGCCGCGGAGGTGTTGCCGGACTCGACGATGTCCTTGGCGATGATCGCGTCGGGAATGTTGAGCCGCTTGGCGATGCCGTCGATGATCCGGGCGTTGGCCTGGTGCGGCACAAACGCGGCCAGCTCCGACGGGTCGACCCCGGCCCGCTCGCAGGCCTGTAGCGCGAGCGGCGCGATGGCGGTGGTGGCCCAGCGGAACACCGCCTGCCCCTCCTGCTGGATGTACGGGCGCCAGCCCTCGATGCGGACGGCGTCGCTCTTGTCCGGCACCGAACCCCAGACGACCGGGCCGATCCCGGTCGGCTCGTCGTCGGCGGTGGCGGAGACCACCGCGGCACCGGCCCCGTCGGCGAAGATGATGCAGGTGGAGCGGTCGGTCCAGTCGGTGAAGTCGGACAGCTTCTCCGCGCCGATGACGATCGCGTTGCGCGACGCCCCGGCCCGGATGGCGTGGTCGACGGTGCCCAGCGCGTACGCGAAGCCCGAGCAGGCGGTGTTGAGGTCGAACGCGCCCGGCGCGGTGATGCCCAGCTTGCCGGCGACCCGGCATGCCACGTTGGGGCTGCGGTCGATGGAGGAGCAGGTGGCGACCACGACCAGGTCGATGTCGGCGGCGCTCAGGCCCGAGTTGGCCAGTGCCTTGCCGGCAGCCGCGGCGGCCATGTCGGCGACCGTCTCACTGTCGGCGATCCGCCGGCTGACGATGCCGACCCGGTCGCGGATCCACTCGTCGTTGGTGTCGACGAGCTGGGCGATGTCGTCGTTGGTCACGATCCGGGAGGGCTGGTAGTGCCCCATCGAGACGATGCGACTGCCAGTCATGAACGGCCTCCGATACGGGCGATCAGGTCCCGTGCGGCCGGCAGGTCGTCCGGGGTGTTGAGGGTGACGATCTCCGGGGCGCCGTCGCCCTTGAGTTCCCGCTTGACCAGGCCGGCGAGGGTGCCGGCCGGGGGTAGTTCGATCACGCCGGTGACCCCGAGGTCGGCCAGCGTGCGCATGCACAGGTCCCAGCGCACCGGTGCGGTGACCTGACGGACGAGGCGCTGCACCATGGCCGCGCCGTCGTCGACAGCGGTGCCGTCGAGGTTCGACAGCAGGGTGCGGGCCGGGTCGGCGGGGGTGATTCCGGCGGCCTCCGCGGCGAGCGCGGTCTCCGCCGGAGCCATGTACGGGGTGTGGAAGGCACCGGCCACCTGGAGTCGGATGATCCGGGTCCGGGCGGGCGGCGCGGCGGCGAGCTTGTCGAGCCCGTCCAAGGCGCCCGCGGCGACGATCTGCCCGGCGCCGTTGCGGTTGGCCGGGTAGAGCCCGTTCGCCTCGATCGCGGCGATCACCTCGTCGGGATCACCACCGAGCACCGCCGCCATTCCGGTCGGCTCCAGCGCACAGGCGGCGGCCATCTCCCGGCCGCGAACGCCGGCCAGGGTGATCGCGGCATCGGCCGACAGCACACCGGCCAGGGCGGCGGCACCCAGCTCGCCGACGCTGTGGCCGGCGGTGACGGCGACGCCGTCCAGCGGCAGGTGCTCGGCCGCCAGCAACGCCGCGGCGACCAGCAACGGCTGGGTGCGGGCGGTGTCCTTGATCTCGTCGGCGTCGGCGTTGGTGCCCAGGTGCAGCAGGTCCACCCCGGCCAACGCCGACCAGTCGCGCAGTCGCGCCTCAGTGCCGGTCAGGTCGAGCCAGGGGGTCAGGAAGCCGGGTTTCTGAGAACCCTGGCCGGGACTAAGTACGGCGAGCACGTCTATGACTCTCCCGGATAATGGCGGGTAACGCGGTGCCGCCTTCCACCAAACCACACTAGGACCTTTGGTGGTTTCCTACAAAGATCGGCGGGGATCATCCTCGGTTTGGGACGATTTCCGGGTAGCCGGGGTCATTGTCTGAGTCGGGACCGGCGAGACCAGCGGGGCGACCGGGTCCAACCGACCCACGGTCAGCGCCACCTGAAGGGCGAACGCGTCGCGCGGCGACAGTGGCGAGAACCCGGTCACCTCGGCGATCCGGCGCAACCGGTAACGCACAGTGTTCGGGTGCACGAACAGTGCCCGGGCCGCGCTCTCCAAGGTGCCACCGGCGGCCAGGAAGGCGTCCAGGGTGGCCAGCAGCTCCCCACCGGCGCGCACCAGCGTCGCGTACACATCGTGACGCAGCCGTCGACGGGCCTCGGTGTCGCCGGCGAGGGCCCGCTCCGGCAGCAGGTCCGCGGCCGGCACCGGTCGGGGCGCGCTCGGCCAGGCCGGTGCGGCCCGAAAGCCGGACAGCGCGGCCCGCGCCGACTCGGTCGCCTCGTCCAGGCTCGGCACGGCGGGACCGACCACCACCGGGCCGTCCCCGAACGCGCTCAGCAGCTTCGCGGTGGCGGTCAGCGGGTCGGGTGCGCCGCCCAGCACGATCACCAGCCGGTCGCCGTGGACGCCGCCGATCACCTCCACGCCGATCCGGCGGGCCTGCCGGTAGACCACGTGCAGCACCGCGGAGACCTCGCCCCCCGGCGACCGACCGACCGCCACCGCCACCGGCGGCGCGTCCGCCCAGCCGAGCGCGGCGGCCCGGCTGGCCAGGACGTCCGGCGAGTCACCGCGCAACAGCGCGTCGACCAGCAGCGCCTGCAACCGGGCGTCCCAGGCGCCGCGCGACTCGGCGGCCCGCGCGTACACCCGGGCGGCGGAGAACGCGATCTCCCGGGAGAAGCGCAGCACCGCCTCGCGGAGCTGCTGCTCCTCACCCTCGGCGGCCAGGTGCGACACCTGCTCCTCGACCACGTCGATCGTCACCTTGATCAACGCCACGGTCTGTTGAAGGGTGATCGAGCGGGCCAGCGCCTGCGGGGCGGCGGCGAAGACCTCGTCCGAGACCTCCTGGGTGCTGTCCGCCGTGCCGCCACCCTCGCGCAGCCACTGCACCAGCGACCTCGCGCCCGCCTGCGCCACCAGCATCACCCAGGAACGCTGGTCGGCCGGAAGCGCCCGGAACCAGGGCAGCGTCTCGTCCATCCGGGCCACGCTGGAGGTGGCCAACGCCCCCGCCGATCGTTCGATCCGGCGCAGCGTGGCCGACAGCTCCCCACCGCCCGGCGTGCTCACCGCCCTAGCCTGACACGTCGTGAGCAGGCCAACCACGCCGGCACCGGTCCGTCACGTGCCCAGCGGGCCCGTCTCACGACCGCGGGGGAGCGGGCAGGCCCACCTCCTGGGCCAGGATGGCGGCCTGCACCCGGCTGCGGAGGTCCAGCTTCGCCAGGATCCTGCTCACATGGGTCTTCGTGGTGCTCTCCGCCAGCACCAGTCGATCGGCGATCTGCTGGTTGGACAGGCCCAACCCGAGGCAGGCCAGCACGTCACGCTCACGCGGGGTGAGGGTGGCCAGCGCGGCCCGCGCGTCCGCCGACGCACCCGGCGCGGTGGCCGCGAAGGCGGTGATCAACCGACGGGTCACAGTGGGCGCGATGAAGCCGTCGCCCCGGGCCACCGTCCGCACCGCGCTCACCAGGCCGGCGGCGTCGGTGTCCTTGAGCAGGAACCCGGCCGCCCCGGCCCGCAACGCCCCGAAGACGTACTCGTCCAGGTCGAAGGTGGTGAGCACCAGCACGTCGGCCAGCCCGTCGCTGACGATCGCCCGGGTCGCGGAGATCCCGTCCCGGTGCGGCATCCGCACGTCCAGCACCGCCACGTCGGGGCGCAACTCCCGGCACAGGCGCACCGCGGCGTTGCCGTCGGCCGCCTCGCCGACCACCTCGAGCCCCGCTGAGCTGTTCAGAATCAGGGCCAGTCCGGCCCGTACCGCCGGCTGGTCGTCGGCGAGCACCACCCGTACCGTCGCCGGGCCCGTGTCGTCCGACGGCCGCGCCGGCCCGGTCACCCGCCCTCCCCGGTGGGCAGGGCCGCCCGCACCTGCCAACGGCCGTCGCACGGCCCGGCGGTGAACCGGCCGGCCAGCAACGTGGCCCGCTCCCGCATGCCGATCAGCCCGGCCCCGGCGCCCGGCAGCCCGGCCCCGCCCCGACGCACCGGGTTCTCCACAATCAGCACCACCTCGGCCGGCCGGTACGCGATCGTCAGCTCCGCCTCACCCGTACCGTGCTTGAGCGCGTTCGTCAGCGACTCCTGCACGATCCGGTACGCGGCCAGGTCCACCCCCACCGGCAACGCGCCCGGCGTGCCGTCGGTCCGGACCCGCACCGCGAGGCCGGCAGCCCGGACCCGCTCGACCAGCTCGTCCGCCTCGGCCAGTCGCGCGGTGACCACCTCCGGCGCGGCCGGGTCGGCGCTGGTCCCGGGCTCGCGCAGCACCTCGATCATCTGACGCATCTCGGCGAGGCCCTGCACGCTGCTCTCCCGGATCACCCGCAGGGCCGACTCCACCTGACCGCGATCCAACCCGGGGACGGAGAGCACCGCGGTGGCGTGGATGGCCACCGCGCTGAGGTGGTTCGCGACCACGTCGTGCAGCTCCCGGGCCATCCGGGCCCGTTCCGCGCTGACCGCCTGCCGGCGGTCCAACTCGACCAGCCGGGCGGTCTGCTCGGCCCGCGCCCGCTCGGCGGCGGCCTGATCGCGGTACTGCCGCACGCTGATGCCGGTCAGGACCGGCAGCAGGCCGACGAGCACCACCAGCACGCCGATCGCGACCCCGCTCCACTCGTCGGTGAGGATCACGCCGACGACCGCACCGACCACGCTCAACCCGATGGTCGCCCGCAGCAGCCACCGCCACAGCCGCGGCGGGCCGTAGACACAGGCGTCGTAGAGGACCTGCGTGTAGATCAGGATCGCGCCCAGCGAGCCCCCGAGCGCGATGTCCACCACCACTGCCACGGTGCCGACGGCGAGGCTGGCACGCGGGGCGACGAGGCGCAGGCCCACTGCGACGCACATCGCCAGCAGCGACGGCAGGAACAGGACCGGGGGCACGTCCGGGTGCGGCCGGATCTGCGGTTGCCAGCCCAGGGTCCACAGCACCAGCCCACCGGCCAGCGACGCCCCGGCCAGCGCCAGGTCCCGGCCGCGGGTGCCGGAGCCGAGCCACGGTGGCGGACGCATCCCCCGATCCCACCACAACCGCACCGGGTCGGACTCCGACCGGGGGAGGAGACCGCCGCCTGCGACATGCGCCGAAAGGGGTACGCGGGCCGCGCCTCGTCACGCCCTCTGCGTCATCGGCCGGGCCGAGGGCGGGGCGCAGGCGCTCGCTCATCACGGCGTGACACTGCGGGCGCTCTTCGCCCGCACCGACCTGGAGGCTCACCGTGCCCGCCGACCGCCGGTCCGCCGCGGCGCCGAACCCCACGGTGAACGACACGGAAAGAGGCTGTGAACTGCGTAACCGGCTCCCGCGCTCACCGGCGTCTTCGGGGACCGGCCGGTCCGGACCCCGGGTACGCTGCGCGCGGCCCGTCGGTCCCGGCCAGTACGGTGACAGGGCACCTCGGGGAGCATTCGAGGGTGAGGCGAGCGTGAGGAGACCGGGAATGGCGCACGGGGAGGCCGAGCACGGCTGCGCCCAGGGCGAGCCCTGCCGGCCGGGGCACCACGACCCGCAGGCGGCTGGCAAGCCCCGCCGGCAGGTCGGCGGGGTGCCATCGCACCCGGAGCCGCTGCCGGGGCGCATCGACGACGAGCTTGTGCTGCCGCGCCAGCGCTCAGCCGAGCCCGACACGGACGTTCCCGCTGGTTGCCTCAGTGAACTTTCCGGCTGGGCCGGCGCACACCGGCACGGCGCGGTCCGGCCTCGTCCACGAGCCACCCGCCGGGAGCGCCCACCGCGCCGCTGGTGCTGAACACCGCGTTCGGGTGCCCGGTCGGCCGACGTGCCCGCTGACCAGCGAGTGCGTCGGACCGTCGCGTGTTGCGGGCCAGGGGGCGTGACCTCGGCGCTTGCGCCTGCTCAGCGGGTGCGCCTGCTCAGCGGGTGCGCCTGCTCAGCGGGTGCGCCTGCGGATCAGCAGGGCGATCCCGGCGAGGCCGACGGTGATGGTCAGCATCACGCCGACGTTGAGCAGCAGCAGGCGCTGCAGGTCGCCGAGCGCCTCGTCGAGATCCTTCGCCGGGTCGAGCGTGTCCTCCGGCAGGACGCGCTCGCCGCCTCCCGCGCCGCCACTGACCGTGTCGAACTGCCGCTCCAGCGGCACACCGGCGGTGCGCAGGGTCTCGGACATGCTGAGCCGACCCAGGAACCAGCCGGCGCTGGTCTTACGGCCGTCCGGCTGCTTCGCCGGCCGGAAGACGCGAGGGCCGCCGATCGCCTTGGGATAGAGGTCATAGGTCTGCTTCGGCGTCTCGCCGGCGAGCACCACGACGGTGTATTTCGGACCGAGGTTGGCTGCCTTCGGACCGGTCGGCATGCCGGTGCGCGCGAGGAAGTTGACCTGGTCGATGACCGCGCCCACGAGGGCGGGATCGTTCTCCGCGCGCAACCGCAGCGGTGCGGACAGCCCCGTGCCGGTGATGTCCACTCCGGCGGGTGCTGGCTTCGGCGCAGCAGTGGCCGAGCCGGCGGTGCCGAGCGACAGCAGTGCCACCGCCAGCGTGCCCGCCAACACGGCGGCCAACCGCCTCATGTGTCGGAGCATCCCGCCTCCTCGCCCCGTTCGATGGATGGCTTCGTGGTGACGTCCGGACCGATCTGCCGGCGCGGCATCGACCGGGATGGTCGCGTCCACTCCTACAGACTCCGTAGAACGTCGATGAGTTGCAGCCTTTGGAACAGTAATTGGAACTATCTGCGATCTCTGCTCGACTAATGAGGAGCCGTTTGATCAGCGGGCGGATCGTACCCTTACGGAGGGGTTCATGGGGGGCAGGGTTACACGTACGGTGCGGGTCATGCCAGTGGTGCTCGGCGTGGCGTTCGGTGTGTCGTTTCTGGTGCCGGCGACTCCGGCCGCCGCCCACAACCAGCTGACCGGCAGCAACCCGCGCGACGGCGCCCGAGTGGCGTCGGCACCCGCCCGGGTCGAGCTGCGGTTCCTCGCCAAGCCGTCGCCGACTACGACGAAGATCACAATAACCGGACCGGACAATGTGGTCGCTGGCGGGACTCCCGCCTTCGACGGCAGTCGGGTGCGGGTGCCGTTCAAGCCGGCCGCGGCCGGGCTCTACATCGTGGGCTACCAGCTCGCGTCGTCCGATGGGCACCCGGTGAAGGGCGAGGTGCGGTTCACCCTCACCACCGGCACCGCCGCAGACCCGTCCGCTACACCGTCGGCCCCCGCCGGCCCGGTTGGCACGCCCTCGGCTGGTGCGTCGGCCGATGCGTCGGCTGTCGGCGTACCCCCCGGCGCTTCGCCGTCGGTCACGCCCGGCAGCTCGACGGTGCCGGCCGCGTCGGAGCAGTCCGACTCCGGCGGTCGCTGGTGGGTCTGGGCTCTCGGCGGCCTGCTGCTGCTCGCCGCACTCGCCGCCGGCCTGCTGTTCCGCCGCCGCCGAAGCGCGTGACCGTCAGCTGAAGCCCGGTCGGTCCGAATCCGACCGGGCATCAGCAGCCCCAAGCCCCGGCCCTGCCTCGGCCCTGCCCCTGACCGCGATCTTGCACTTTCTGTCCCGACAGATGGGGCATCCCCCTCATATCGACAACCGAAACTGCAAGATCGACGCGCGGGAGGGGCGCGGGAGGGGCGCGGAAGGGGCGCGGAAGGGGGCGCGGGAGGGGCGTGGGGTGGGTGCGGGGGTTAGGGCAGGCGTAGGCGGGCGGCGCGGATTCTGGTTAGGGTACGGTCGCGGCCGAGCACCTCCAGCGACTCGAACAGCGGCAGACCCACGGTGCGGCCGGTGACGGCGACCCGGACCGGCGCCTGCGTCTTGCCGAGCTTGAGACCCCGCTCGGCGCCGACCGCCTCCAGCGTCGACTTCAACGACTCGGCGTCCCAGGACTCCAGCGCCTCGAACGCCGCGACGGCGTCGTCCAGCAGCTCGGCCGAGCCGTCCTTCATCGTCTTGGTCCAGGCGGCCTCGTCGATCAGCGGTGAGGCCAGGAAGAGGAAGTCGACGTTCGGCACGATCTCGCTGAGCACCGCGATCCGCGTCTGGGCCAGCGGCGCCACGGCGGCGAACGCGTCGGCGTCGAACTCCTCCGGCTGCCACGGCGGTGGGGCGATGGTGCCGGTGCCGGTCAGCCAGGGCTGGCAGGCGTCGATGAACTCGGTCACCGGCAGCGCGCGAATGTACTCGCCGTTGAACGCGCGCAGCTTCTTCTCGTCGAAGAACGCCGAGGAGAGGTTGACCTCGTCCAGCCGGAACTCGTCCTCGATGACCGACCAGGGAACGATCTCCCGGTCGCCGGAGGGGGCCCAGCCGAGCAGCATCAGGTAGTTGCGCATCGCGCCGGCCAGGTAACCCTCGTCGCGGTACGCCTCCAGGGCGACCTTGTCCCGGCGCTTGGAGAGCTTCTGCCGCTTCTCGTTGACCACCACCGGCACGTGTGCCCAGATCGGCGGCTTGACCCCGAGGGCCTCCCAGAGCAACTGCTGCTTCGGGGTGTTGGGCAGGTGCTCCTCGGCCCGGATCACGTGGGTGATCCCCATCGTCATGTCGTCGACGACGTTGGCCAGCAGGAAGACCGGCGAGCCGTCGCCCCGGGCGATGACGAAGTCCTCGATGAGCTTGTTCTCGAACGTGGGCTCACCCCGGATCAGGTCGACCACCACTGTCGCGCCCTCGTCGGGCGTACGGAAGCGCAGGGCGTGCCCGGGGCCGGGCCCGAGGTTGCGGTCGCGGTGGTAGCCGTCGTAGCCCTGGTACTGCGAGCCGGTGCGGGCCTGCACGTCCTCGCGGGTGCAGTCGCAGTAGTAGGCGCGGCCCGACTCGTACAGGCGCTCGGCGGCGGCCCGGTGCTCGCCCGCGTTCGCGGACTGGAAGTACGGGCCCTCGTAGCTGCCCCGGGAGATCCCGATCCAGTCCAGCGCGGAGAGGATGCCCTCGGTCCACTCGGGCTTGTTGCGCGCCGCGTCGGTGTCCTCGATACGCAGCACGAAGACGCCGCCCTGCTGCTTGGCGTAGATCCAGTTCTGCAGCGCCGAGCGGGCGCCGCCGACGTGGAACATACCGGTCGGGGAGGGGGCGAAGCGCACACGTACTGTCACGTCCCCCAGCCTACGGCGGCCCGCGACTGCATTCCGCCACCGCCCCCCAGCGGGCTCAGGGGACCGAGCGGATCTTGACGACCAACGCGCTGCCGAGCAGGGTGACCACGGCGGTGACCGCGTAGAGCGTGGGGTAGCCGCCCAGGTACACCACGAGCGGGGCGGAGAGCGCCGGGCCGAGCACCTGCGGCGCCGAGTTGGCGATGTTGATGACACCCAGGTCCTTGGCCCGGTCGGTGGCCCGGGGCAGCACCTGGGTGATCAACGCGGCGTCCACCGAGAGGTAGACCCCGTAGCCGGCGCCGAGCAGCAGCGCCGCGACGATCGCCATCGGCCACACCGGCGCGACCGCGAGCAGCAGCGCCGCCACCGCCATGATCAGCCCGGAGACGATCACGTAGATCTTGCGGCGGCCGGAACGGTCGGAGAGCCGGCCGGCGACCACGGCGGTCAGCATCATCCCGAGCGTGTAGAGCAGGATCAGCACCAGCAGGCCGCCCTCGGGGTCGGGGTGGCGAACCCCGTCGCTGAGGAAGTACAGCAGGTAGAGGGTGCCCAGGGCGTTGCCCAACTGGACCAGGAACCGGGTGATCCAGGCCCAGGCGAAATCCGGGTGCCGGCGGGGGCTGATCCACATCGAGGCCAGCAGCGCCCGCGTCCGGATCGCCGGCCGATGGGTACGCGGCAGCGGTTCGTCGGGCGTGAGCAGCGCGAACGGCAGCGACAGCAGCAGGACGGCCACGGCGATGGCCAGGTAGCCGGCGGCGTTGCCGGTGACCACGGCGGTGACCAGCACCGCGCCGAGCACCAACCCGAGCGCCTGCGGGATGCCGACCCACCCCGAGACGCCGCCGCGCTGGCGCACCGGGACCCGGTCGGGGATGGCGGCGGTGAGGCTGGCCAGCATCGCGTTGAAGCAGACCTGCGCGGCCACCCAGCCGAGGGCGACGCCGAGGATGGTCCGTTGCTGGGCCAGCAGCACCAGGGCCGCCGCGCCGAGCACGGCCCCGCCCGCCGTCCAGACGTGCCGACGGCCGAGTTCGCGGCCGGCGACGCGCAGGCAGGTCCGGTCGGAGAACGCGCCCGCGAGAGGGTTGGCCAGCACCGCGGCCAGCGCGCCGAGGCCGGTGACCACGGCCAGCATGTTCTCCTTGTCGCCGGGCGCGATCTGCTCGATCTGCTGCGGCAGCAGCACCTGGATGGGCGTGAAGAACGCCATCCACACGCCGAGGTTGGCCGCGAAGATCAAGCCGATCCAGCTCCGCCGCACCGGCACCGTCGGCTCGGCCAGCGCCGCCGGCAGCGACGCCGGCGTCGGGTCGAGGGTGGTCACCGCGCGGACCCCGGCCGGCTGGCCGCGATCACGTTCCGCAACCAGGTGTACGACGACTTCGGCGTACGGGTCTGGGTGGGGTAGTCGACGTGCACCAGCCCGAAGCGCTTGGTGAACCCCTCGGCCCACTCCCAGTTGTCCAGCAGCGACCAGACGAAGTACCCGCGGACGTCCACCCCGTCGTCGATGGCGGCCCGGACCGCCCGCAGGTGCCCGTCGAGGTACGCGATCCGCTCCGGGTCGGCCACCTGCCCGTCGGCGTCGGGCTCGTCGTCGTACGCGCAGCCGCTCTCGGTGATCTCGATGGGCGGCAGCGCGTCGCCGTAGGTGTGGCGGAGCCAGCCGAGCAGTTCGCGTAGCCCGTCGGGGTCGACCGGCCAGTCGAAGGCGGTACGGGGGTAGCCGTCCAGTGGCACGAGGTCGAACGGCAGGGGTGAACCCTCCTCGGCTGCCCGTACCCCGGTGGGGTTGTAGTAGTTGACCCCGAGCACGTCGATCGGCGTCGCGATCGTGTCGAGGTCGCCGGGGTGGATGACGCTCGGGTCGAAGCCGGGCAGCTCCGGGTAGCCGCGGCCGAGCAGCGGGTCGGTGAAGAGCCGGTTGTGCAGCGCCTCGTACGCGGCCCCGGCGGCCCGGTCGGCGTCGCGGTCGCCGAGCACCCGCACCGGCGAGTAGTTGTTGGCGATCGCCACCGGGCTGGCGCTGTGGGACCGCAGCGCGGCGACCGCGAGCCCGTGCCCGAGCAGTTGGTGGTGGGCGACCGGAAAGGCGTCGAACAGCAGCATCTGGCCGGGCGCGTGCACACCCATGCCGTAGCCGAGGCTCATGTGGATGAACGGCTCGTTGAGGGTGATCCAGAGCCGGATCCGGTCGCCGAGGCGGGCGGCGGTCCTGCCGGCGTACTCGGCGAAGCGGGCGGCGGTGTCCCGGTGCATCCAGCCGCCGGCGTCTTCGAGGGGCTGCGGCAGGTCCCAGTGGTAGAGGGTGGCCACCGGGTCGACTCCGGCGGCCAGCAACTCGTCCACCAGGCGGTCGTAGAAGTCCAGGCCGGCCGGGTTGGCCGGGCCGGCGCCGGTGGGCTGGATCCGGGGCCAGGCGATGGAGAACCGGTACGCGGAGACGCCCAGCCTCGTCAGTAGCGCCACGTCCTCGGTGTGTCGGTGGTAGTGGTCGCAGGCCACCTCGCCGCTGCTGCCGTCGCTGATCCGCCCGGGGGAGCGCGCGAAGGTGTCCCAGATGGACGGACCCCGTCCGTCGGCGGTGGTGGCGCCCTCGATCTGGTGGGCCGATGTGGAGACGCCCCAGCGGAAGCCGGTGGGGAACTGGGGCATCGGTGCGGTCGACATGCGCCCTCCCGGTCAACGTGAAACGTGTTCGGGACTTTAAAGCGCTCTCGATGAATGCGCCATAGGCCGCCCTGGCGTAATCCGCAATGGTTGATCGGCGTGTCTTTTTCCGAACCCGTCCGGGTAAGTCCGATTTAGCGCATAGAGTGCCGATATCGTGGGATGTCCTCACCGGAGGAAAGACGGAAATGATCCTCGTGGAACGCAGTGCGCACGTGGCGGCGCCAATTGAAGTGGTCTGGGATGTCGTGCAGCGGGCCGAGCAGTTGCCGGCCTGGCTGGCCGGGGTCCGAGCGGCCGAAGTGCTCTCGGGAGAGGGCTTCGGGCGGCGACAGCTCGTCCAGGCAGGGCGCGGCTCGGCGCATGAGGCCGAGGTGATCGCCTACCAGGAGCCGACGCTGATCGGCTGGCGGGAACGGGCCAAGGGTGCTGGATCTCGGGCGGAGGCGCGCACCGAGATCTACGTCCAGCTCACCGGAGACGAGGAGGAGGGCGGGACCATCGTGCGCCTCATCGTGGTCCGCTGGCCGGCCGGCCCGGTCAAGGCGGCCATGCTCCGCCTCGGACTGCGTCGGGTCGGTGCCGACCTGGAGGACTCGCTGGCCCGGCTCACCGACCTGGCCGCCGTCGGCTGACGAGCGCCCATCCTCCCGGCGTCACCCGCGACGGCGGTGGTCCGGATCCCCACCAGGGCCCCCGGACCACCGCCGCCCCGCCCCCGCTCCGTCGATCATGGACTTGTGGTGCCTGGTTCGAGGTGAAGTGGCCGATTCGTCCCCCACCACAACTGCATGATCGACCACGTCGGGGGGTGGGTCGGAACAGCAGAGGGGCCCGGCGCGGATGCGCCGGGCCCCTCTGCTGTTCTGCTGGTTCTTAGCTGTCGCCGCCGGTCTCGCCGACCGGGGCGGCGTTGACGTCGTCGATCGCGTACTTCTTGGCGGCCTCGGCCGGCACCGCGGCCGGCACCGCGCCGCTGCGGGCGAGCTGCCGCAGCGTGGCTACCACGATCGACTCCGCGTCGACGTGGAAGTGCCGGCGCAGCGCGTGCCGGGTGTCCGACATGCCGAACCCGTCGGTGCCGAGCGACGTGTAGTCGCCGGGTACCCAGCGGGCGATCAGATCCGGTACCGCACGCATGAAGTCGCTGACCGCGACCTTCGGCCCGTCCGCCTCGGCCAGCTTCTGCTGGATGTACGGAACCTTCGCCTCGGCGCCCGGGTTGAGCAGGTTGTACTCCTCGGTCTCCACCGCGTCGCGGCGCAGCTCGGTCCACGAGGTCACCGACCAGACGTCGGCGCCCACCCCCCAGTCCTGGGCGAGCAGCTGCTGAGCCTTGAGCGCCCACTGCATCCCGGTGCCCGACGCCAGCAGGTTGGCCTTCGGGCCGTCGACCTGAGGTGCCGGCGCGTAGCGGTAGATGCCCTTGAGCAGGCCCTCCACGTCCACGTTGGCTGGCTCGGCCGGCTGCAGCGTCGGCTCGTTGTAGACCGTCAGGTAGTAGAAGACGTTCTCCTGGGCCTCCCCGTACATCCGGTGCAGACCCTGCTCCAGGATGTGCGCGATCTCGTACGCGAACGCCGGGTCGTACGCCACCACCGCCGGGTTCGTGGCGGCGATCAGCAGCGAGTGCCCGTCCTCGTGCTGAAGGCCCTCACCGTTGAGCGTGGTCCGACCCGCCGTGGCACCGAGCAGGAAGCCCCGGGCCATCTGGTCGGCCGCTGCCCACAGCCCGTCGGCGGTCCGCTGGAACCCGAACATCGAGTAGAAGATGTACATCGGGATCATCGGCTCGTCGTGCGTGGCGTACGCCGAGCCGGCCGCGGTGAACGAGGCCACCGAACCGGCCTCGTTGATCCCCTCGTGCAGGATCTGCCCGGAGGTCGACTCCTTGTACGACAGGAACAGCTCGCGGTCGACCGAGGTGTAGCGCTGGCCGTGCGGCGAGTAGATCTTCGCGGTCGGGAAGATCGAGTCGAGACCGAAGGTGCGGGCCTCGTCCGGGATGATCGGCACCCAACGCTTGCCGAACTCCTTGTCCTTCATCACGTCCTTGAGCAGACGGACGAA
This sequence comes from Micromonospora sp. NPDC047644, assembly GCF_040704315.1. NCBI lineage: Bacteria > Bacillati > Actinomycetota > Actinomycetes > Micromonosporales > Micromonosporaceae > Micromonospora > Micromonospora sp. NPDC047644. The sequence goes on along the minus strand of NZ_JBEYSY010000007.1, from coordinate 284,920 downwards.
GGCCTGCGTGGTGGCCACCTTCTGCTTGCCCGAGCCGCGCTTGATGTCGGCGAACCGCTCCGGGCCCGGGATGGCCAGCCGCTTCGTGCTGGTCCGCCGGGACGGCAGGTACCCGCCGAGCTGCTCGCGCCGCTCCTTCAGGTACGCCATCTCGTCGGACTTCTCGCCCGGGTGGAAGTACGGCGGCAGGTAGGGGTTGTCCTCCAGCGCCGAGTCCGGGATGTCCAGGTAGAGCCGGTCGCGGAAGGTCTTCAAGTCCTCCAGCGTCAGCTTCTTCATCTGGTGGGTCGCGTTGCGGCCCTCGAAGTGCGAGCCGAGGGTCCAGCCCTTGATCGTCTTCGCCAGGATGACGGTGGGCTGACCGGTGTGCTCGGTGGCCGCCTTGTAGGCCGCGTAGAGCTTGCGGTAGTCGTGCCCACCCCGCTTGAGGTTCCAGATCTCGTCGTCGCTGAGCGGCTCGACCATCTTGCGGGTCCGTGCGTCACGGCCGAAGAAGTGCTCCCGCACGTACGCGCCGGACTCCGCCTTGTAGGTCTGGTAGTCGCCGTCGGTCGTGGTGTTCATCAGGTTGACCAACGCGCCGTCGGTGTCCGCGGCCAGCAGCGGGTCCCACTCACGACCCCAGACGACCTTGATCACGTTCCAGCCGGCACCCCGGAAGAACGCCTCCAGCTCCTGCATGACCTTGCCGTTGCCCCGGACCGGGCCGTCCAGCCGCTGCAGGTTGCAGTTGATCACGAAGGTGAGGTTGTCCAGCTCCTCGCGGGCGGCGACGCCGATGGCGCCGAGCGTCTCCGGCTCGTCCATCTCGCCGTCGCCGAGGAACGCCCAGACATGTTGCTGGGAGGTGTCCTTGATGCCGCGGTGCTGCAGGTACCGGTTGAACCGGGCCTGGTAGATCGCGTTCAGACCGCCGAGACCCATCGAGACGGTGGGGAACTCCCAGAAGTCCTGCATCAGCCGGGGGTGCGGGTACGAGGGCAGCCCACCACCGGGGTGCGACAGCTCCTGGCGGAACCCGTCGAGCTGGTGCTCGCTGAGCCGCCCCTCCAGGAACGCTCGCGCGTACATGCCGGGGGAGGCGTGGCCCTGGTAGAAGATCTGGTCGCCACCGCCCGGGTGGTTCTTGCCCCGGAAGAAGTGGTTGAAGCCCACCTCGTAGAGCGACGCCGAGCTGGCGAAGGTGGAGATGTGCCCGCCGACGCCGATCTCCGGGCGCTGAGCCCGGTGCACCAGCATGGCGGCGTTCCACCGGACGTAAGCCCGGATCCTCCGCTCGACGTGCTCGTCACCCGGGAACCAGGGCTCGCGCTCCGACGGGATGGTGTTGATGTAATCGGTGGTGGTCAGGGGCGGAACCCCGACCTGGCGCTCACGGGCCCGCTCCAGCAGGCGCAGCATGACGTAGCGGGCGCGTTTGGCGCCGCGTTCGTCGATGACACCGTCAAGCGACTCGACCCATTCGCTTGTCTCTTCAGGGTCGATGTCCGGAAGCTGGCTCGGTAGGCCGTCGCTGATCACCGGGCGCTTGCGTTCCGTAGCCACAGGCGTTCCCTCGGTTGTGTGTGGGATAGGTCTCTAGCGCCATCCTGCCCCCTGGTGGCACCCCTCGTCACGTCTAGGTGCCCCGGACGCGATGCTGAACACAGGTACTCGCCGGTAACTTAGCGCTACGACGCGGCGAAACCTGAGCGGTTTGACCGCCCGTCCTACCGTTGCCGCCATGAACGGACGCCGTGTCGCGGTCGCCGCGAGCATGATCGTTTTCGGGGTGGTTGGCCTGGTCATCGGCGCGGTCGCCCTCGCCTCCGGCAACCTGCCGATGGTCGGACTGGTGGCCCTCGGCGCCCTGGTGGCCGTGCTCGGCGCGGGCCTGCTGCGCGACGCGAGCCGAGCGGCCCGTCCGAGCGGCCAGGCCAGCGGCCGTCGCCGTCGTCCGGACCCGGGTGGCGGTGGGTACGGCTACCACCCGATGCCCGCCGGGGACGCCGGGAGCGGGAACGTCGGCCGCCAGCGGGACGGCGACCACGACCGCTCCGACGACACGCAGCCGGCCGGCGGCAGCGGCGACTCCGGGGGAGGCTGGTCCGGCTGGGGCTGGTCCAGCGGTGACTCCGGCGGTGGCTGGTCCGGCAGTGACTCCGGTGGTGGCTGGTCCGGTGGCGGCGACTCCGGCGGCGGTGGCGGCAGCTCCTGAGCTCACCCTGCGGCAGAATGCGACGTATGCGCAGCGACGTGATCACTGTCCAGACCGGGTCCCGGCCGACCGTGCGGGACATCACCGCAGAGGCCCAGCAGTTCGTCTCGGGCGAGGGCGATGGCCTGCTGCACGTCTTCGTGCCGCACGCCACCGCCGGCCTGGCGATCATCGAGACCGGGTCCGGGTCCGACGACGACCTGCTCAGCGCCATCGACGACCTGCTCCCCACCGAGGACCGCTGGCGGCACCGACACGGCTCGCCCGGCCACGGCCGTGACCACGTGCTGCCGGCGTTCGTCCCGCCGTATGCCACGCTGCCGGTGCTCGGCGGTCGACTGGCGCTCGGCACCTGGCAGTCGATCTGCCTCGTCGACACCAACGGCGACAACCCGACCCGCCAAGTCCGCTTCTCCTTCCTCCCCGCCTAACCCCACCCCCCAACGCCCACCCCCACACCCCACCCCCACGCCCCACCCCCAACCTCGTCGATCTTGCACTTCCTGTCCCGATATAAGGGGCATCCCACTCATAAAGGCAACCGAAATTGCAAGATCGGCGCAGAGGGGGCGCGGAGGGCGCGCGGAGGGGGCGCAGAGGGGGCGCAGAGGGGGCGCGGGCGCAGGGAGGGGTGCAGGGAGGGGTGCAGGGAGGGCGCGCGGGGGTGGGTTGGCGGGGGTGCTTTGTACTATGTGGTCGTGACGGGGCAGGGGGGTTCCGTGGTGGGCGGGCCGGCGGATCGGGCTGGTCTCGCCGGTGACGTGCTGCGCCGGATGGCCCACGTGAGCGACGCACTACGACACCGGCAGGGCAGCGCGTTCGCCGAGGTGGGGCTCACACCGGCGGCGGCCCGGGCGCTGCGGGAGCTGGACCCTGATCATCCACTGCCGGCCCGGGATCTCGCCGGTCAGTTGGGTTGTGACCGGTCGAACGTGACGGTGCTGGTCGACAAGCTGGAGCAGGCCGGGCTGGTCGAGCGGCGCACCGACCCGGCGGATCGGCGGCAGAAGACGCTGCTGGTGACCGAGGAGGGCCGCGTCGTACGGGCCCGGGTGATCGAGGTGATGTCCGACTCCCGACTCCTGTCCGGGCTGAGTGACGGGGAGCTGCGTACCCTTCGTGACCTGGTCTGGAAGGTGTCCGACGGCGGCTTTGCGGAGCCCTGCGGGCCACAGTGAGCGTGACCCTTCCGGCCGTGTCCCACTGGGCGAGCGGAGCTTTCGTCGGTAATGCTGTCCGACGTGACCACCCCGCAAGATCTCGACGACCGGTTCCGGGAGACGCTGGCGGCGCTGCCGGCCGCCGAGCGGCGGCGTGACCCCGCCGACCCGGTCACCGACGACGCCCCGCTGACCGGCGGGCAGGTGCTGGACCTGTTCGACGCGCAGGTGACCAGCCGGCAGCTCGACCTGGCCGGCCGCTGGTTGCGCAGCTTCGGGGAGGGTTTCTACACGATCGGCTCCGCCGGGCACGAGGGCAACGCCGCGGTCGCCGCCGCGCTGCGCCCCACCGATCCGGCGCTGCTGCACTACCGCTCGGGTGCCTTCTACTGCCTCCGGGCCGCCCAGGCCGCCGCCGACCCGGCCCTGGCTCCGGCGGACCCCACCCGGGCCGCCGTGGACCCCTCCGAGGCCACTACGGACCCCTCCCAGGCCGCCGCTGACCAGGCGCCGGCCGCTGGCCTGGGCCGAACCGTCGACTCCGACCAGGCCCCGGCCGGCGGCCTGGGCCGAACCGTCGACTCCGAGCGGTCCGCCCCGGCGGAAACCGTCGACTCCAGACCGTCAACCGGCACTCAGCCGACCGTCGACGACGTACCGACCCGTGACCCCGACGCCGAGCCGCGGCTGTCCGGATCGGAGCCGGCCGGGACCGGACAGGCCCCGGCCGCCAACGGGTTCGCGGCGTACGCCGACGCGGCCCGGGACGTGCTGCGCGGGATGGTCGCGTCCGGCCTCGAACCGGTCGCCGGGGGACGGCACAAGGTGTTCGGGCGAGCCGACCTGGCCGTCGTGCCGACCACCTCGACCATCGCCTCGCACCTGCCCCGCGCGGTCGGGATGGGACTGGCAGTGGAGCGGCTGCGCCGGCTGGACAGCGCCGGGCGGCGTACCGGAGCCGGGATGCGGGTCGGCAGCGGCGCGGGCGCCACGCACGCCCCCTGGCCACCGGACGCCATCGTGGTCTGCTCCTTCGGCGACGCCTCGGTCAACCACGCCAGCGCCACCGCCGCCTTCAACACCGCCGGGTGGTACGACCACGCGGGGCTGCGGATTCCCGTGCTCTTCGTCTGCGAGGACAACGGGCTGGGCATCAGCGTCCGGTCGCCGGAGGGCTGGGTCGAGGCGACCCTGCGGGCCAAGCCGGGCATCCGCTACTTCAGCGCGGACGGAGCCGACCCGGTGCGGACGTACGAGGTGGCGGCGGAGGCCGCGGCCTGGGTACGCCGCAACCGGCGGCCGGCCGTGCTGCACCTGCGCACAGTCCGGCTGATGGGGCACGCCGGGGCGGACGCGGAGTCGGCGTACCGGGGCCCGGCCGAGCTGGCCGCGGACCTGGACCGGGATCCGGTGGCCGCCACCGCGCGGCTGCTGGTCGACGCCGGGGTGGCGACCGGCGAGGAGCTGCTGGCCCGGTACGACGAGACCGGCTGGCAGGTACGCCGGCTGGCCGAGGAGGTGCTGGGCGAGCCGAAGCTGGCCTCCGCGGCCGACGTGGTGTCGGCGCTGGCCCCACGTCGTCCGGTGCGGGTGGCGCGGGCGGTGGCCGACGCCGCGGCGCGCGCCAGTGGGCCGCAGGCGGGCGCCCGCGCGGAGGCGTTCGGCGGCAAGCCGCCGGAGCTGGCCGGACCGATGACCCTGGCGCAGAGCATCAACGCGGCACTCGCCGACGGGATGCTCGACCACCCGCAGATGGCGATCTTCGGTGAGGACGTGGCCGCCAAGGGCGGCGTGTACGGGGTGACGAAGGGGCTGCGCGACCGGTTCGGGGCGGCCCGGGTCTTCGACACCCTGCTCGACGAGACGTCGGTGCTCGGGCTGGGCCTCGGTGCCGGGCTGGCCGGGATGCTGCCGGTGCCGGAGATCCAGTACCTGGCGTACCTGCACAACGCCGAGGACCAGTTGCGCGGTGAGGCGGCCACCATGCGGTTCTTCTCCCAGGGGGCGTTCCGTAACCCGATGGTGGTGCGGGTGGCGGGTCTGGCGTACCAGGAGGGGTTCGGCGGGCACTTCCACAACGACAACTCGGTGGCCGTACTCCGGGATGTGCCCGGTCTGGTGGTCGCGGTGCCGGCGCGGCCGGACGATGCCGCGCCCATGCTGCGGACCTGTCTGGCGAGCGCGGCGGTGGACGGCAGCGTCTGCGTGTTCCTGGAGCCGATCGCGCTCTACCACACCCGCGATCTGTACGCGGAAGGTGACGGTGAGTGGTTGGCCGGCTATCCGGAGCCGGGCGAATGGGTGGCCGGGCACGTGCCGATCGGGCGGGCCCGGGTCTATCAGGTCGGCTCGGCCGACGACCTCACCATCATCACTTTCGGTAACGGGGTGCGGATGTCGCTGCGGGCCGCGGCCGTCCTCGCCGAGGAGGGGGTGGGCACCCGGGTGGTGGATCTGCGCTGGCTGGCTCCGCTGCCGGTGGCCGACATCATCCGGGAGTCCTCGGCGACCGGCCGGGTGCTGGTGGTGGACGAGACGCGCCGCTCCGGCGGGGTCGGCGAGGGCGTGATCGCCGCGCTGGTCGACGCCGGATATGTCGGAGCCGCGCGTCGAGTAGCGGGAGTTGACTCGTTTGTACCATTAGGTCCGGCAGCACGTCACGTACTGGTCTCCGCTGACGCCATTACCGACGGTGCCCGTACGCTGCTGGCACGGTAAATTCCGTTCCACCCGGTGCGCCACTTGCGCGCAGCCCAACAACTGTGTGGACTTTGCCTGACGGCGTCGCACCGACGCCGCGAGCAGGGACGAGATGAGGAGGCACGCGACAGTGAGCGCGACCGCTGGTCAGGCCGCCGACGGGGTACGCAGCCTGGCGGACCGGTTCGGGATCGAACCGGGGATGGTCGTCATGGAGATGGGGTACGACGACGACGTCGACCAGGATCTCCGAGACGCCCTGACCGACCGCTGTGGAGATCTGGTCGACGAGGACACCGACGAGGTGGTCGACGCGGTGCTGGTCTGGTACCGGGACGGCGACGGTGACCTTTTCGAGCTGCTCGTCGATGCCCTCGGCCCGCTGGCCGACAACGGCGTCGTGTGGCTGCTCACCCCGAAGGCGGGGCGTGAGGGGCACGTCGAGCCGAGCGAGGTCGCGGAGTCCGCGCCCACCGCCGGCCTCCAGCAGACCTCGACCGTCAACGCCGGCCGGGACTGGAGCGGCGCGCGTCTGGTGCTGCGTCGAGGTGCCAAGGCCAAGAAGTAGCCAGCGCCGCTTCGCTCGCCCGACGGTCCGCCCACCGTCGGGTGGCCGGCTGGTGCCGTCCCCCGCCCCGACGCCGTCGCCGGCGTGGCCGAGCAGCGAGGAGAGTTCGTATGCCCATCGAGGTTGGTGCCGAAGCACCCGACTTCGTGCTCAAGGACCAGAACAACCAGGAGGTCCGCCTCTCGGACTTCCGGGGCAGGCGCGTCGTGCTGCTGGTGTTCTACCCGCTCGCCTTCACCGGCACCTGTCAGGGCGAGTTGAGCGAGGTGCGCGACAACCTCGGCGAGTACGTGAACGACGACGTCCAAGTGCTGACCGTCAGCGTCGACTCGGCCTACAGTCACAAGATCTGGGCCGACCGTGAGGGCTACCAGTTCCCGATGCTCGCCGACTTCTGGCCGCACGGTGCCGTCGCCCAGGCGTACGGGGTCTTCAACGACGTGGCCGGCTTCGCCAACCGGGGCACCTTCGTCATCGACAAGACCGGAGTGGTCCGCTTCGCCGAGATGAACGGCCCGGGCGAGGCCCGCAACCAGCAGGGCTGGCGCAAGGCCATGGCCGAGACGACCACCTGACCGGGGTACGCCGTGCGCCCGGGTCGGTGGCGGGCAGGTAAGCTTGCCAGCCACCGGCCCGCCACACGGGCGATCCGGGCGCGTAGCTCAGTGGGAGAGCACCCGCCTTACAAGCGGGGGGTCGCAGGTTCGAAACCTGCCGCGCCCACCCTTCACCATCTGCCGAAAACCAGCCGCGTCGAAGCAGCGCCGGCTCGCCTTCAACGGCGGAAATGTCGCACTGCTGCGTCTGGTGGCACGGCAGGAAGAGGCCCGACCTTCCGGTGGTGCTCGCACCTGGTCATGCGCCGGGACGCAGCATCCTGATCAGGGCGGTGCGCAGCGCCCCGGTGGCCTCGGCCGGAGACATGCGGCCGGCGTCGACCTCCTCGCCGGCGGCATGGCCGAGCTTGATGGTGATCGTAGCCAACCAGCCGGCTGGCAGTTCCTTGTCGAACTCGCCGCTCGTCTGACCGCGCCGAATCACGCGATTGATCCGTTCGGCTACCGGTGCGTGGCGTTCTTCGTCGACGTTCGGGCTCACCGGAAGCGACGCGATCTGCTGGATGAGAGCCGGATAGCGTCCGGCGGTCTGGGCGCCGGCTTCGAGGACGCGGATCAGCGCGTCCGTGGCGGATCCGTTGTCGGGGTCGGCGGCGTCCATCGCGGCGACGGCCTCGTCGGTGATCCGTCGTACGACGGCCGCCATCAGGTGCTCGCGGGACGGGAAGTGAGCGTAGACGGTTTGTCGGGTCACGCCAGCGGCGCTGGCGATGGCGTCGAGGCTCGCGTCGGGCTGCGCGTCGAGTAGTCGGACTGCCGCGTCGAGGATCGCGCTGCTGTTGCGGCGAGCGTCGGCACGTCGCTGGCGGTCTGCTGAGCCGGTCATTTCTTACGCCTTGTCAAAGTTGTTGGCGGGGGATAATTTACAAGCTGTAAAGCTTCATACCTCGCGGGCTGATTGGTGGGTGGCATGAACGGTCTCGAGGGCGTCAATCCGAAAGAGTTCATCGAAAACTTCTTCACCTCTTTCATGGACGACCTGGTTCGCGGCGACGAGGATCCGTCAGTGGTCGTCGACCGTTACCACACGCCCGACATTGTGCAGTTCGCCGACGGCAACCTGATGGACCGCACCAAGCTCATCGCGCACAGCCGCCCGGCGCGGAAGCACCAGACCGACGCCCGGTGGGAGGTACATGAGGCGATGGCAGACGGCAATGGGATCGCCGCCCGCTACACGCTGCACTTCCAGACCTCGAAGCGGGCAGGCAGTGTGGACGTCTACTTCTTCGGGCAGTTCGCAGTCGACGGGCGAATGCGTCGGGCGCACATGCTCACCCGTTCGGTTCCCGTCGAGGCCGGCAGCCAGGGGCGGGTGGCGACGTGAGCGTCCAGACCTATCGCGTCGTCGGCATGGCCTGCGGGCACTGCGCAGGCTTCGTCACCGAGGAGATCGAGCGAATCCCCGGCGTGACCGCCGTGGTGGTGGATGTCGAAAACGACACCGTCACGGTGAACAGCGCCCGCGTCCTCGACATCGTCGACGTGCGGGCCGCGGTCGAGGAAGCGGGCTACGAACTGCCCTGAAGGCTGACGCGCCGCGTCGCGCCACCGGAGCGACCCCGTTGGGCGGCCCCTCGGGGCGCTGTGACTCGTTAACCTCGAACTCCAGTCGGTGGACGGGCTCACCGGCGAGGACCCGCCGCGCTGATCACCGGGAACCTGTCCACGGAGTCACGACGCCTGGCGGGTTGTGCCCCACCCGAGGCGGCCGGTCGGGCCGTACGGCATCGGTGGCGCTTGATGCTTATCATCGCCGCATGCCATTACGTGAACGCCGGCCGGTGGGTGACTGGCCGGGCATCATCGGGGCAGCTTTCACCGCTCTGTCCGCCGGGATCGCCGTCGGAGCCTGGTTGTTCCCGCGAACGCCGGCACCACCAGGCTCCGCCCCCACGCAGGGTGCCGGAGCTGAGACCGCCGAGTCGGGCGTCAACCTGGAGGCGCTCTGGCTGTACTTCGCCTTCCTGGCGCTCATCGGAATCGCGTACCTGCTGTTTCACCGCACCGGCCGACCTGAGCTGGCCATGCTGTGGATGGTCACGGCTGGCATCGCATACGAGATCGCGTTCTGGGACCTGATGAGCGTCGGAGGCCGGGTCGCATCGATCGCGGCTGTCGTCCTCATCTTTCTCATCCCCGTCACGGCAGCGGACATGGCGGAGCGCGAAGCCCGCGAGGCGCAGGCCCGCCAGGAGCAGTCCAACCAGGCATCTGGAGACGCGCCGTCCCCGCCGAACTAGGAAGGCCCTGCGCCGCCGCCCGGATGTCTCAGCTGGTGAAGCCGCCGTCCACGTTGACCACGGCACCTGTCACGTAACTGGCCTCGGGGCTGGCCAGGTGCGCGACGGTGGCCGCGATGTCGGCGGGGCGTGCGTACCGGCCGACGGCGGTGAAGCCGCTGATAGCCGCCGCGTTCGGTCCGTCCGCCGGGTTGGCGTCGGTGTCCGTCGGCCCGGGGTTGACCAGGTTGACGGTGATGGCCCGTGGGCCCAGTTCACGGGCCAGGCCGCGGGTCAGCCCGACCAGAGCGGTCTTGCTCATCGCGTAGAGCGTCAGCCCGGGAAAGACGGCCCGCTCACCGACGTTGCTGCCGATGCTGATGATCCGTCCGCCGTCACCCAGGTGCCGCAGGGCCGCCCGCGCGGCGACGTACGGTGCCCTGATGTTGACCGCGATCGTCTGCTCCACCTCTGCCGCGCCGAGCTCGTCCAGGGCGCCGACCTGGAACACCGCGGCGTTGTTCACCAGGATGTCCAACCGGCCCAGTTCGCCGGCCGCCCGGTCGACGGCGCTCCGTACGGCGGCCGGGTCGGCGCTGTCCGCCTGGATCGCCAGCGCTCTGCGGCCCAGCGCCTCGATCTGCTTCACCACGATGGCGGCCCGCACGGCGTCCTGCCGGTAGGTGAGCGCCACGTCGGCCCCGTCCTGCGCCAGGCGCAGCGCAATACCGGCTCCGATGCCTCGGGAGCCTCCGGTCACCAGGGCGGCCCTGTCGTTGAGTGTCGTCGTCATGGACACGATCATCTGGCCGCGCCGACCGTGCGTCTGGCGGCCATCGGACGTCTCGCTCCGAACGCCAGGTCCGATAGCCGCGATCCTCGACGGCCTGCCAACCCGGTGGGTCACCATGATCCGCGCACCTTCACGGATCCTGCTGCCTCACCAGGCGACGAGGCAGCAGGATCACCGAAGTTGCGCGGATCTTGCGAGGTGGGGGAGGGTGGGGCGAGCGATCGGGGAGCGTGGCGGTGGAACTGGCGGGCATTGGCGCGGTGCTGTTCGACATGGACGGCACCCTGGTCGACTCGGACGCCGCCGTTGAGCGGGCCTGGGAGCGGTGGGCGGCCGAGTACGCCGTCGACCCGGCCACGGCGCTGGCGATCGCGCACGGCAGCCCGGCCGACCGGACCGTCCGCCGGCTGCTGCCCACGCTCGACGACAGCGCGGTCGCCGCCGCCGCGGCACGACAGCTCGCGTTGCAGTACGACGACCTGTCCGACGTGACGGCCACCCCCGGGGCGCACGAGCTCTTGAACGTGCTGGCCCGGCTGGGGTTGCCCTGGGCGGTGGTGACCAGCGCCGACGCGCGGCTCGCCGAGGCCCGGCTCGGTGCGGCCGGCATCAAGGCGCCGGTGCTCGTCACGGTGGAGGACGTCAGCGTCGGCAAGCCGGACCCGGAGGGCTACCTGCGGGGCGCGGCGCTGCTGGGCGTACCCGTAAGGCGGTGCCTGGTCGTCGAGGACGCCGAGGTCGGCCTGCGGGCCGGTCGGGCTGCCGGGGCGATGACCGCCGCGCTGAAGGGCCTCGACGGCGACCTGCGTCTGCGCGACCTGGCCCAACTGGCGCACCACCTGGAGTCGACGCCCTGACCGCTGCCAACCAACGCGCCGCCCTGACCACTGTCAACCAACGCGCCGCTGCGTCAGGCGGACCGCGGTCAGGGCGATCAGCAGCAGGGTGACGCCGAAGAGCAGGGCGTTGAGGGCGACGGTGGGGTACCCGAGGTGGGGTACGTCGAGGAACGGGTAGAGGTAGCGGCCCTCGGCCCCGTGCAAGGCGCCCCGGACCAGGATCACCGTCAGCCACAGCAGCGGGTAGCCGAGCAGGCTGACCGCGTACGCCGGACGCAGCGCGGCCCGGGGTCGGTGGTTGAGCCACTGCGCGGCGGCCAGCGGCGGCACCACGGCGTGCAGCAGCAGGTTGCCGGCGTCGGAGACCAGTCCCCGCGCCTCGGGGTTCGCCACCATGGCGTAGCCGCTCCACGGGTTGGCCAGGACGAGGACGAAGACCACCGCGGTGCCGACGAGGTAGACGGTGAGCGCGGTACGCACCCGGTCGCCGCACCCCGCCAGCAACACCACCAGGTAGGCGAGGTCGACCTGCACCGTGAAGTAGAAGAGCAGCTCGACGGGCTTCTCGCGGGCGGCGATTCCGGCGAGGGTCAGCCCGACGGCGAGCACCAGCGCGGTGCTCACCCGCAGGACCCGGTCGGCCACCGGCGGACGCTACCACCGCCGCATCGACGAACGCCACGACGAGCGGCCGCGTCTGGCCTGCGGAGCCGGGTCGGCTGGTCGCGGCGACCCGGTGTCACCTCGTTGCGCCTCGGGGGTGGCGGCGCCCTCCGCCGGGACGACGGGTGTCAGCGATGCGTACAGCGTGACCAGCTCGGCCAGGTAGCGCTCCGCGGACCAGTCCGTCGCCGCCGCCCGGCCGTTCCGGATCACGGCCTCGCGCACCTCCCGCTCGGTCAGCAGCCGGGTGAGCAACGCCCCGAACGCCGCCGGGCTGGGCTCGGCGACCGGTCGGGCGGTGCCGGTGCCCGGCCGCTCGGCGAGCTGAGCGTCCACGATGGCCACCGGTAGTCCGTACGCCTCGGCCTCGGCGAGCACCAGGCCCTGCGTGTCGGTGGTGGAGGCGAACGCGAGCACGTCCGCCGCCCGGTAGTAGGCCCCGACCCGGTGGCGTGGCACCGGACGGAGCAGATGCAGCGAGCCGGTGACGCCGTACCGGCGGGCCATCCGGCGGACCGCGAGCCGGTGCCGGCGGGCCCCGAGCAGCACCAGCCGGGCGGCCGGCAGCTCGCGGCGGACCCGGGCGAACGCGGCCAGCAGCAGCTCAGGGTTCTTCTCCGGCGTGGCCCGTCCGACAGCGAGCAGCACCGGCGCGTCCGCCGGGATGCCCAGTCGGGCCCGCAGCCGCCGCCGGTCGTCGGCGTCGGCGTGCGGCGCGGCGGCCGGGGTCGGCAGGACCACGATCGGGGTACGCCCCGCCATCGCTCGCATCATCGCCGCGGTCTTCGTCGAAGGGGCGATCAGGACGGTGCTGTGGGCCAGCAGGGTTCGCCCGAGTGCCGCCAGTCGGGCCTGTCGGCCTGCTCCGGGCTGGGCGAGCGCCCACAGATCGCTCGCCCGCCAGCGCAGGCCCAGCCGCAGGCCGGCGTAGGCGGCCCCGATCGGGACCTCCGGGTAGTGCGCGGCGTACGCGACGAGGTCGGTGTGCCAGCTCAGCACGGTCGGCACCCGACGGGTGGCGGCCCACCGCAGGCCGGCGACGCCGAGCGGGCCGGTGGTGTGCACGTGCAGCACGTCGACCGGTGCGCTGGGCGGCCGGGGCAGCGCCAACCGGTACGGCCGGGTCGGCACCGACAGCGAGGGCACCTCGCCGGGTCGGCGGCGCCACTGCCACAGTGGGCCGGGGCAGTGCAACACGACCCGGTGCCCGGCGCCGCGCAGCAGCGCCACAGTGGTGCCGACCGAGGTGGCCACCCCCTCCGGGTTGGTGAGGTGGCTGTCGCTGACGTGGGCGATCCGCACGTTGCCATCGTCGCCGGCCCGCGCACCCCCCGGCCGTGCCGTCCGCGCCGGGCGGGGAAACAGTTGGCGTGGCCGGGCCGGTTCTGCTGCACTACCGGCTCGCGACGACGAAGGGGAGACGCCGTGGAGTTGACGTTGACGCCGATGACGGCACAGGAGTTGGACCGCCTGCTCGGAGCATTGCAACAGGGGTACGCCGACGACCTGGTGGCGCACCGGGGGATGACCCCGCAGGCGGCCCTCGACCGGTCGGTCAGCCAGATCCGGGAGTCGCTGCCGGCGGGCGCGGCCACCGAGGGGGCCCTGCTGCGGGTGGGCCGGGTCGGCGACACCGAGGTCGGCTGGATCTGGGTGACCCTGCCGACGGCAGCCGCCCCGGACCAGGCATGGATCCACAACATCGAGGTGCACGAGGAACACCGGGGACGCGGGTACGCGCGGCGGATGATCCAGCTCATCGAGGCCGAACTCACCCGACACGATGTGCCCGAGCTGGGTCTGAACGTCTTCGGTACGAACGCGGTGGCGATCGGCCTCTACCGCAGCCTGGGCTTCGAGGTCACCTCGCAGCAGATGGCGAAACGCCTCACCCCGGGGAGCTGAGCCGGCGGCCCGGGGACGGGTCCCTTCGGCAGGACTGTTCACCTGCCCAGCGGGAAACCGGCGCGGACCGCACCTGGGGAGGAGCGACGGATGACGCACGGCGCCGGACTGACCATCGGTGTGCTCGGCTCGTACGGTGGGCGAAACCTCGGCGACGAGGCGATCCTCACCGGCCTGCTCACCGATCTGCGTACGCAGGAACCGAACGCCCGGATCATCGTCTTCTCGCGGAACCCGGCGCACACCCGGGCCGCGCACCCCGATGTCGAGGCGGTGCCCTGGGAGGGCGTGAGCCGGACCGACTCGGCTCTCGTCCTGGCCCAGCTCGACCTGCTCATCCTGGGCGGTGGCGGCATCCTGTACGACCGGGAGGCCCGCCGTTACCTACGGGTGGTCCGGGTGGCCCAGGAACGCGGCCTGCCGCTGATCACGTACGCGGTGGGGGTCGGGCCGCTCAGCGAGGGGGTGGACACCGGCATGGTCCGGGAGACGCTCTCCAGCGCCACCCAGGTGACCGTCCGGGATCAGGAGTCCCGGATGGTGCTGGAGGAGGCCGGCCTGCTCAACCCGATCACGGTCACCGCGGACCCGGCGTTCCTCCTGCAACCGGAGGAGTTCCCGACCCACCTGTTGGCCGAGGAGGGGGTGCCGGTCGGCAAGCGCCTCGTCGGGATCAGCGTGCGGGAGCCGGGCCGGGCCGCCGAACGCCTCGACGTGGACGGCTACCACCGGCTGCTGGCCCAGATCGGTGACTTCCTGGTGCACCGGATCGACGCGTACGTGCTGTTCGTGCCGATGGAGCGCGACGACATCCGGCACTCCCACGGGGTGCTGTCGCACATGGTCGCCGCCGATCGGGGGCGGATCCTGCACGGCACCTACTCACCGCAGCAGGTGCTGGGGTTGATGCGCCACTTCGACCTGGCCGTCGGCATGCGCCTGCACTTCCTGATCTTCGCGGCGATGGTCGGTACGCCGTTCCTGCCCCTGCCGTACGCCGGCAAGGTCTTCGACCTGGCCCAACGACTCGGCGTGCCGGCGCTACGCGGCGTGGAGCGGGAGGTCGAGGGCCCGTTGCTGGCCGAGGTCGACCGGCTCTGGGACGAGCGGGAGCAACGCGCCGAGGCCACCGCACGACGGGTGGCCGAGGTGTGCGATCAGGCCCGGGGCACCTCGGAGGTCACCCGCGGTGTGCTGGAGAGCCTGCGCAGCCAGACCCTCACCCGGGTCTGAACCGGCTGTCACACCGCCGGGCCGGTCCACCGGTAGCGCCACTCGCGGGCCTCTTCGCGGGCGGTCTCCAACTCGTAGATCTGCGCGTCGGCCAGCCCACCGGAGCCGAGGTGATGGTGGGTCAGCGGCGGACGGCCGTTGCTGTCCAGTTCGACGGTGATGGTCTGCCCGTCCGCAGTGCCGCCGACGAGAAGGATCTGCACGGATGAAGCCATGCGCCCATCCTGCCCGGCCGAGCGCCGGCCCGCAGCGGATAGCGGGGCAGCGGGGGGTCCGGCCGGTGGCTAGGGTCGGCGGATGGAGCAGACGATCGATCCCTCGCTCGGTCCGGTGCTCGCCCGCACCGGCGACGAACGTGCCGTCCTGACCTCGTTCCTCGACTTCCATCGGGCCGTGCTGCTGCGCAAACTGCGCGGTCTCTCCGATGCCGACGTCCGACGCCGGCTGGTGCCGTCGGCGACCACGCTCGTCGGGCTGGTCAAGCACCTGACCCTGGTCGAGCGGAACTGGTTCCCGACCCTGCTGGCCCCCGAGCCCGGCGACGTCTACCTGACCTCCGAGGAGGACGCGGTCGCCAGCTTCACGCTGAGCGAGCAGGAGACCGTCGTCGGTCTCACCGAGGCGTACGAACGGGCCTGCGCCCGCTCCCGGGCCGTCGCGGCGAGCATCGACCTCGACCATGTGGTGCCGCACCCGCAACTCGGTGAGGTGTCACTGCGCTGGATTCTGGTGCACATGATCGAGGAGACGGCCCGCCACGTCGGCCACGCCGACATCCTGCGCGAGTTGACCGACGGCGAGGTCGGCGCCCTCTGACCCCCACCCCCCGCCCCCGCCCCCCCGCCTCCGCGATCTTGCACTTTCTGCGGTGACAAAAGGTGCATTACTCGCAGAACGTCGACAGAAAGCGCAAGATCGCGCGAGTGCGGCGATGGGAGCGGATGGCCGGCGGGTGGGCCGCCTATTCTGGGGGCGGGCGGCGAGTAGGGGGAGCAGGTGCTGGTCATCCACGGGCTGTGGCTGCCCGGCGGCAGTTCGACCGGCGGCCTCGCCGTCTGGGCCGAGGACAGCGCCGCACCGATCCCCGCTCCGCGTTCGGGCCGGCCGGCCCGGGAACGCCCGCATCCCTTCGCCGCCGGGCACAGCGACCTGGCCGCTGTCCTCGCCGACGCCGCCGAGCCGAGCCGGCCGGACACCGCGCTGCTCACCCTGCCCACCCTGGCGGGCGCGCCGACCGACTCACCCGAGCTGATCCGGACCACCGTCGCACCTGCGGCCCGCGGTCGGCTCATACTCGCCGGGTGGCGGGTCCCCACCCTGGTGTACGCCCCGGACGACGCGCTGTCGCTGCTGCAAGCCCTGGACGACATCCCGGCGGTGGCCGGGGCCACGCTGCGACACCTCGCCGAGCTGGCCGACCTCGCCGCCGACCTGGTGACCCGTGGCCGCGTCCTCCCCGGCGTGCGTACGACGACGGCCGACCGGCGGGCCGCGACGGCGAGCAGCCGCCAGAGTGCGCCCGCCGCTGAGATGCTGGTGGCGTCCGGCGCTGCCGCGCAGGCGGTGTGGCGTCCGCTGCTGACCGGCACCGACGCCGCCTGGGCGCGTTCGCTGGCGCTGGCCCTGCCGCCCGCCGCCCGAGCCACCGTCCTGCCGCGCGCCGCCGAGCCGCCCGCCGCCGAGCCCCGCGCCGCCGACCTGTCCGCCGCCGAGCCGCCCGCCTCCGGGCTGACCACTGTCGAGCCGCCCGCCTCCGAGCTGACCGCCGCCGACCTGGTCGCGGATGCGCTGGACGCGCTGACCGACGCCGCCGCGCGGGCTGCGCTGGCGACCACCACGCTGGCCCGGGGGCTGCGTCCAGGAGGTCCGGCACCGGCCTGGCTGGCCGCGCTCGCCGGCCCGCAGCGGGACTTCACCATCGACCGCGCCGGGCTGGCCACCCTCTCCGCCGAACTGGACGCCTGGCAGCGCGACGCCGCCGGTGGTCCGGTGCGGGCCAGCTTCCGCCTTGTCGAACCGGCCCCCGACGAGATCACCGAACCGATCCTGGCCACCCGGGTGGTGCCCGCCGACAGCGTGCCCGCACCCGCCGACAGCGTGCCCGCACCCGCCGACAGCGTGCCCGAACCCGCCGACAGCGTGCCCGCGCCCGCCGACAGCGCGCCTGTCTCGGTCGGTGCCGGGCGCTGGCGGTTGGAGTTCGGTTTGCAGGCCGCGGACGAGCCCGGCCTGCACGTCGACGCCGGGGACATCTGGCGAGCGCCGCACACCCTCGGCGGCCTGGTCGGCCGGACGACCAGCCCGCAGGAGACGCTCCTGGCCGAACTGGGCCGGGCCAGTCGGCTCTGGCCGGATCTGGACGCCGCGCTGCGTACCGCCGCCCCGGAGGCGATGGACCTCGACGTCGAGGGGGCGCACCGGTTCCTCAGTGTGGGTGCCCCGGTGCTGCACGCGGCCGGTTTCGGGGTGCTGCTGCCGTCCTGGTGGCAGCGTCCGTCGGCGCGGTTGGGTGCCCGGTTGCGCGCGCGCAGCCGCACCGCTCCGGGCACCGTGGGTGGCGCCGATGCCGGTGTCGGTCTGGACGCCCTGGTCGACTACCGCTGGGAGATCGCGCTCGGTGACCAGCCGCTCTCCGCCGAGGAGTTGGCGGCGCTGGCCGAGACGAAGACCCCGTTGGTACGGCTGCGCGGCCGTTGGGTGGAGCTGGACCCGGGGCGGCTCGCGGCGGGGCTGCGTCTGCTCCGCTCCGCGGGCGAGCTGACCGTCGCCGACCTGCTCCGCCTCGGGCTCGCCGACGGCGAGGCCACCGGCGAGCTGCCGGTGCTGGAGGTGACCGCCGACGGGGCGCTGGGCGACCTGCTGGCCGGCGCGGTCGAGCGGCGGCTCACCCCGCTGGACCCGCCGCCGGGCTTCCGGGGGATGCTGCGGCCGTACCAGCAGCGGGGGTTGGCCTGGCTCGCCTTCCTGCGCTCACTCGGTCTGGGCGGTGTGCTCGCCGATGACATGGGGCTGGGCAAGACGGTGCAACTCCTCGCGTTGCTGGCCGGGGACCCACCGGAGGCCGGGCCGACCCTGTTGGTCTGTCCGATGTCGCTGGTCGGCAACTGGCAGCGGGAGGCGGCCCGGTTCACCCCCGAGCTGCGGGTGCACGTACACCATGGTGCCGAGCGGGCGCGGGGGGCGGAGTTCACGGCGGCCGCGCACGGCGCGGACCTGGTCCTCACCACCTACTCGGTGGCCGCCCGCGACGCCGCCGACCTGGCCGGCATCGACTGGCACCGGGTGGTGGTGGACGAGGCGCAGGCGATCAAGAACGCGTCGACCCGGCAGGCCGAGGCGGTTCGCGCGCTGCCCGCCCGGCAGCGGGTGGCGGTGACCGGTACGCCGGTGGAGAACCGCCTCGCCGACCTCTGGTCGATCATGCAGTTCGCCAACCCGGGTCTGCTCGGGCCGGCCGCGACGTTCCGCAAACGGTTCGCCGAGCCGATCGAGCGGCACGGCGACGCCGAGGCCGCCGAGCGGCTCCGCCGGATCACCGGCCCGTTCGTGTTGCGCCGGCTCAAGACCGACTCGTCCATCATCTCCGACCTGCCGGAGAAGCTGGAGATGGAGGTGCTGTGCAACCTCACCGCGGAGCAGGCCGCGTTGTACCGGGTGGTGGTCGACGACATGCTCGCCCGGATCGAGACCAGTGACGGCATCGAGCGACGTGGTCTGGTGCTGGCCACCATGACCCGCCTCAAGCAGGTCTGCAACCACCCCGCCCAACTGCTGCGCGACGGTTCGGCGCTGGAGGGCCGCTCCGGCAAGCTGGCTCGGCTCACCGAGATCCTGGAGGAGGTGCTGGCGGCGGGGGAGCGGGCACTGCTGTTCACCCAGTACGCCGAGTTCGGCGCGATGTTGCGTGGTCACCTGTCGGCGCGGTTCGGCCGGGAGGTGCTGTTCCTGCACGGTGGCGTCGGCAAGGCCGAGCGGGATGCCCTGGTGCAGCGTTTCCAGTCCGCGGAGGGTCCGCCGCTGTTCGTCCTCTCCCTCAAGGCCGGCGGCACCGGGCTGACCCTGACCGCCGCGAACCACGTGGTGCACGTGGACCGGTGGTGGAACCCGGCGGTCGAGGACCAGGCCACCGACCGGGCGTTCCGGATCGGGCAGCGCCGACGGGTGCAGGTGCGCAAGTTCGTGTGCGCCGGCACCGTCGAGGAGAAGGTGGCCGCGATGATCGCCGACAAGCGCAGCCTCGCCCAACGGGTGGTCGGCACCGGCGAGCAGTGGATCACCGAGCTGTCCACCGGCCAGTTGCGGGACCTGTTCGCCCTGGAATCCGGCGCGGTGGTGGAGTGAGCGAGCGGAGTGCCGACGTGAGCGAGCGGAGCGAGCGAACCGTGAGCGACTTCGCCGATTACGGGCGTCCGCGTCGGGTCGACGGGGGCCTGCGGGCGCGCAGCGCCCGGGGCGCGATCGGCCGGTCCTGGTGGTCGCGGCGGTTTTTGGAGGTGCTGGAGTCGTTCGCGCTCGGCACCCGGTTGACCCGGGGCCGGTCCTACGCGCGGGCCGGTCAGGTGCTCACCCTCGACATCGCACCCGGGCGGGTCAGCGCGGTGGTGCAGGGCTCCCGGCCGAAGCCGTACCAGGTGTCGATCGCGCTGGAGCCGTTCCCGGCGGCGCTCTGGTCCCGCATCGAGGACGAGCTGGCCGGGCAGGCGTTCTTCAGCGCCCGGCTGCTCGCCGGGGACCTCCCCGACGAGTTGGAGGAGCTGTTCGCCGCCGCCAGCGCGCCGCTCTTCCCGGCCGCTGTGGACGAGCTGACGCAGCGTTGCAACTGCCCCGACTTCGCGGTCCCGTGCAAGCACCTCGCGGCCACGTTCTACCTGCTGGCCGAGGCGTTCGACGCGGACCCGTTCGAACTGCTGCACTGGCGCGGTCGGTCCCGGGCGGAGTTGCTCGACGAGCTCCGGGCCCGGCGGGCCGCGACCACCGGTGCCACCCCACCGATCGACCCACCGTCCGGACCGGACGGCACCGAGTCGACTGTGGACGTCGTGGCGCCGGTCGGCGCCGCCCGGGCGCTCGCCGGGCTGTCGGCGACGCCGCTGGCGGATACGGCGGACCGGTTCTGGTCGGCGCCGGTGCCGCTGCCGGATCGGCCGCCCCGACTGGTGACCGGCACCGACCTGCTGCTGCGACAGCTCGGAGCGCCGGCCCCGGCCATCGGTGGGCCGGGACTGCTCGAACGGTTGCGCCGCGCGTACCGGGCCTTCGGCCCGGCTGACAGGTGAGCTGTCACGTCCACCGGCGGAGGCGTCCCGTCGAGCGGTTCACCAGTCAGGTCCAACGGCGGCGGAACCGCCACATGATGGCGGCGTTGACCACCAGCACCACCGCGCAGATCGCGCCGGTGAGTCGACCGGCGAACACGGCTATCGCCGGCAGCGACGCCCACAACACGATGGTCAACAACATCAGGTAGCGGCCCCTGCGGGCTCGGACCCGGTGGTCCAGCCGCTTGAAGAAGGCCGGGTCACTTTCCCGGAGCTGACGGGTGATCTGGTCGAATCTGCGCTGATCCTCTTTGCTGAGCATGGCGCTGCCTTCCCCTCACGCGTTCAGCGGTTCGGCGGCATACCCGCTGCGGTGGTGGCTCACGCTCGCCCGCTGCTGCTACTTTTCCTCCACGCGAGCGCGCTTCACGTCCGGCTTACCTGAACCTTAAGTTTGCCTTTGGTGGTGAACGGCGCCGAAACTGTCGCGTACGGCGGCGAGGTCCGATCCGTACTCGGCTGGCGCGCGTCCTCCCTGCTGGGAAGGTCTGCGGCCAGGCCCGTCCCACCGCCCACCGTCGCGGTCGCGCTGAGGCGTGTCTTAAGTGCCCTCCCGAGTGGGTTCCGGCCACCTTGAAGGGCCCTGGGGCCTTGGTTACCTTGCCGTAGCAACCCCCCTCAGGCAACAGTCGCCGCACCTGCCGCACCTGCCCGGTAGCAGCTTCCGGCGCTCATCAGAAATCGGGATTGGTACATGGCCGACCAGAATGTGCCACCACGTCGACCGCGGGACGACCGCGGTTGGGACGGACATCAGCACCCCAGCGCTGACGGCTACGGCGACCCCCACCCGCCAGCGCCCTACGGCTACGACTCGCCCCACCCCTACCAGGGCGGCTACGCCGCGCAGGCCGACCCGCGTGAGCAGTACGCCGGGCAGCCCGCGCCCGCTCCGCGTGGTCCGCAGTGGGTCGGGCCCGAGGGCCTCGGGCGTCCGGCCCCGGCGCGACCGGCCGGCACCGGACTGCCCACCCTCGACGATGACAACGAGCCGGATCGCAAGGTCGGCCGACGTAAGGCGATGGTGGCCCTCGGCGGCACCGCCGCCGTCGTCGCCGGTGGCGCGGCGCTCGCCATGACTCCGCAGATCCGTGGCCTCTTCGGCGACGAGGCGGCGGCCGGCGACGCGACCGGCAGCACGGTCACCGACGGCACCGCGGCGCGGCCCAGCGGCCAGCAGCCCAGCACGGTGCGCACCTACACCGAGCAGAACGAGAGCTACATGGGCTCTCGCGCGGGTGAGGCGCTGAAGAAGAACGCGCCGGCCGGTGGGCGGACCTTCTCCGGCCCGGCCGCCGCCGCGGCGGCGACCACTGTGACAGTGAAGACGGTGCTGGCCAAGGACCCGATCCTGCACCTGGCCCGGCGCACCACCTTCGGCGTGACGCCCGCGGTGGTCGCCGACATCAAGCGCGAGGGCATGGACGCCTGGATCCGCGCCCAGCTGGACCCGGGGAAGTTGGAGCCGAGCAAGGGTGAGCTGAAGCTCGCCGAGCTGCCGACCCAGAAGCTCTCCGTGCAGCAGTTGCGCGACCAGCGGGACAAGCTCAACGAGCAGGACGCCCACCCGGAGCGGGAGATGGTCGACGCCACCATCGCCCGGCAGATCTGGTCCAAGCGCCAGCTGTTCGAGGTGATGGTCGACTTCTGGAACGACTTCCTGCACGTCGCCGCCGACTTCGACGGCGGCGAGGTGTACCGCAACTCGTTCGACCAGGACGTCATTCGCAAGCACGCGCTGGGCAGCTACCCGGAGATGCTGGTCGCCGCGAACAAGCACCCGGCGCTGCTGATCTACCTGAACCAGAAGGACTCCCGCAAGGACGCGATCAACGAGAACCTCGCCCGGGAGAACCTCGAGCTCTACTCGGTCGGCGTCGACGGCGGCTACAAGGAGCCCGACGTCCGGCAGGCCGCCATGTTGCAGACCGGCCGCGGCGTGGACGACAAGGGCAAGTACGTCTTCCGCCCCGAGCAGCACTACGTCGGCAAGGTGAAGATCCTCGGTTTCACCCACGCGAACAACTCGGCCGACCCGAAGAAGGCCGAAGCGGCGATCGACGCGTACATCACCTACATCGCGACGCACCCGTCGACGGCGAAGTACGTGGCGCAGAGCCTGGCCACCCGGTTCGTCTCGGACACCCCGCCGAAGTCCCTGGTGGACCGGCTGGCCAAGACGTACACCACGAACAAGGGCATGATCAAGCCGGTCCTGATGACGCTCTTCTGCTCCTCGGAGTTCTGGGCCGGGGTGGGCCAGAAGGTGCGCCGGCCGATGGAGTACCTGGTCGCCACGTACCGCACCCTGGGCGTCTCGCCGGACGCGTCGCCGAAGCACAACAACGGCGACAGCAAGCGCACCGCGTACGCCCGGGGGCTGCGCCAGATCCACGACAAGATGCGCGAGCTGGGCCAGTCCCCGATGGGTCACCCGACCCCGGACGGCTACCCGGACGTCTACGTCGCCTGGACCTCGGCCGGCACGATGGTCAACGGCTGGAACGAGGCGGGCGAGATCCTCGCCGGCTACCGCACTACCTTCACGTACACGGCGCCGGAGAAGCTGGTGGCCAAGCCACCGGCGACCGCCGGGGCGTACGTGGACGCGCTCTCCCAGCGGCTGGTAGGCCAGAAGTTGAGCACGCGGGAGAAGAACCTCATCCTCGGCGTGGCCGGTGTGGCGGCGACCACCAAGGTCGACGCCACGTTCAACGGGGCCATCACCGCCGTCGCGCGGGCGATCCTCGCTTCCCCCCAGCACCACCTCCGGTGAGGCACCCGATGGAGAAGACTGTGTACAACTCTTTCCCCCTGCACCCCGAATGCCCCGACGTGCGCCGGCTGGCCGACAACCCGGCCGAGGCTCTGCTGCGCGCCGAGGCGGACATCGTCGCCGCCGAGAACGCCGCCGAGTTCGACAGGTACCGCACCCTGGAGAACCTGGAGGAGGCCCAGCAGGACGGTCGCGGCGTGACCCGGCGGACCTTCGTCGCCGGTGCCGCGGCCACCGCCACCGCGCTGGCCACCGCCCAGTTCGTCACCACCTCGGCGTCGTTCGCGGCGACCAAGACCGGCACCCTGATCCACGTCTTCCTCTACGGCGGGCTGGACGGCCTGAGCCTGATCGCGCCGGACAACGACGCGGTGCTCAACAAGGCCCGCCCCGACCTGCTGCTCGGCAACGACTCGCTGGCCCTGGGCCGCGGCTTCAAGCTGACCGGCGCGTTCAAGCCGCTGGAGAAGTGGCTCACTGCCGGTCAGCTGGGCTTCATCCCGGCCGTCTCCGACGAGCGGCTGTCCCGCAGCCACTTCCAGGCCGCCGACGCCTGCAACCTGGGCGGTCTGCCCAACGAGACCGGCGGTCGGGGTTGGCTCGACGGTCTGGTCGACAACCTGGGCAAGGGCACCGCGTTCCGCAGCGTCGGCATCGGCAGCACGCTGCCCCGCTCGCTGGTCGGCAACAACGGCGCGCTGTCGCTGAACAACGTCGGCTCCCTGCGGCTCAACGGTGACGACAAGTTCCGGGCCGCCACCGAGAAGGCCATCAAGGGGCTCTTCACCGGAATCAACCACCCGGTCGAGGACGCCGTGCAGGAGGGCATGGGCGCGCTGGCCACCGCCCAGAAGCTCGCCGCCAAGCCGTACCAGCCCGCCGAGGGCGTCAAGTACGAGGGCGTCGGCAACGCGTTCCAGCAACTCGCCCAACTGATCAAGGGCGGTGCCAACGTCCGGGTCGCCACCGTCGGCATGGGTGGCTACGACACCCACGAGAACCAGGGCACCCGCGAGGGCGGCCAGCTGTACCGCCGGCTCAACGAGCTGGCCAACGCGATGGCCGCCTTCTTCACCGACCTCGGCCCGAAGGCCGCCGACGTGACGATCATGGTGTCCAGCGAGTTCGGCCGTCGGGTCGGCTCCAACAACAACGGCACCGACCACGGGCACGGCGGTGTGGTCACCCTGCTGTCCGGCAAGAAGCTGGCCGGTTCGCTGCTCGGCACCTGGAACGGTCTGGACAAGCTGGACTCCGGTGACGTGCCGGAGTACAACAACATGTTCAACGTCTACGGCGCGGTGGCGCAGGGCCGGTTCGGGCTCACCAACGCGGAGGTCGACAAGGTCTTCCCCCGCCAGAAGTACGCCCCGATGAAGCTGTACGCGTGACGTATTCGCACACCCACGCCGCCGGCCGTCGTACCGGGACCTCGTCCCGGCACGGCGGCCGGTCGGCGGTACCCGTACCCCCGCAGATCCCGGCCCGGCGCGGGCCCGGCGGCCGACGGCTGCTGGGCGTGCTGCTCCTGGTCGGCCTGCTCGCCAGTGTGGTGCCCTGGTGGCTGGGCACCCCGGCCGGATCGCTGCGGACCACCGCGGCCACCGTCACCGCCGCCGGCCGGATCACCGGCCTGGTCGCCGGCTACCTGCTGTTGGTGCAGGTGCTGATGATGAGCCGACTGCCGGTGCTGGAACGCTGGATCGGCGGCGAGCACATGGCCCGCTGGCACCGGGACATCGGCGCCACCCTGCTGGTCACCGTGCTGGCGCACATGTCACTGATCCTGGTCGGCTACGCCGACCTGCGTAACCAGTCGATCCTCGCCGAGGTCGGCACGTTGCTCGGCGACTACGAGGACATGGTCTCGGCGTTCGTCGCCACCGGCATCATGGTGCTCGTCGGGTTCAGCAGCATCCGGGCGATCCGGCGGGCGCTGCCCTACGAGCTGTGGCACCTGCTGCACCTGTCCAGCTACCTGATCCTGTTGCTCGGCTTCGGCCACCAGTTCACCCACGGCGCGCAGCTCTACAAGCCCGGCCCGGTACGCACCGGCTGGATCGCGCTCTACCTGCTGGTGGTCGCCGCCCTGCTCTGGGGCCGCGTGATCGCACCGCTGGCGTTCAACCTGCGCTACAAGCTGCGGGTCGCCGACGTGGTCGCCGAGAGCCCCGACACCATCTCCATCTACCTCACCGGGGAACGGCTGGGCCGGCTGGCGATGCTCGGCGGCCAACACTTCCGCTGGCGGTTCCTCACCCGGGGCTGCTGGTGGCAGTCGCACCCGTTCTCCGTCTCCGCCGCCGCCAACGGCCGCTGGCTGCGGGTCACCGTCAAGGTGGTCGGCACCCACACGGCCGACCTGCGCGACCTGGAGCCGGGCACCCGGGTCTGGGCCGAAGGCCCGTCCGGAACCTTCACCGCCGCGCACCGGCTCCGGGAGCGGGCGCTGCTGATCGCCGGTGGCAGCGGCATCACGCCGATCCGGGCCATGCTGGAGGAGCTGCCGCCGGGCGCCGCGCTCATCTATCGGGCCCGCACACCCGCCGACGTGCTGCTCAACCGCGAATTGGACTGGCTGGCCCAGGAACGCGACACCTCCGTCTGGTACGTCATCGGCTCCCGCGACGACCCCGGCCCCCGCCAGCTGATGAGCCCGGACGGGCTGCGGCAACTGGTGCCCGACGTGGCCCGGCGCGACGTCTACCTCTGCGGGCCGCCCGGTTTGGTGGAACAGTCGGTGCGGGCACTGCGGCGGGCCGGCGTGCCAAGACGGCAGATCCACCTGGCCACGTTCGAGCTGTAGGAAGGGCATCCCCATGCGTCGCGCGCTCCTCGCGATCACCGGCCTGGCCGCCAGCACCACCGCGCTTGTGGTGTTCAAGGGCTCGCCGGGCACCAGCCAGGTCGCCCAGAACCTGCCGACCGCCCAGCCGGTCAACCCCACCCCGCAGGAGGTCGAGCCGAGCGCCGACCCGTCGGGCGGGGCGCCGAAGCCGTCGGAGACCGCCGACGCGCCGCCTTCGCCCAAAGCCACGAAGAGCACCGGCCGTCCGTCCGGCACCCGCACCACCACGAAGGCCGCACCCCGGACCACCACCAAGGCACCCCAGTCGACCACCCGCCGGGTCACCGGCAACGGCTTCGACAACGAGTACGGGTACGTGCAGGTGCAGATCGTCGTCTCGGGTAACCGGATCGTCGAGGCCGTCGCCCTGTCGCTGCCCAGCGGGGGTGAATCCGACATCCACAGCGGCGACGTCCGCAACCGTTACGACGGCAGGGGCGGCGAGGTGGTGCAGAAACAGAACGCGAACCTCAACACCGTCTCCGGTGCCACCGAGACCAGCAACTCCTACAAGCAGTCGCTGCGGTCCGCCATCGAGCAGGCATTCTGACGTGCGGGCCACGCTGACCCGACCCGGGCTGTGCCGCGTCGAGCAGATCATGGGTACGACGATCACCCTGGACCTCGCCGACGATCTGCCACCGGCGACGTTGCGCGAGCTGGCCGACGAGGTCTTCGCCTGGATGCACGAGGTGGACGCGCGGTTCAGCACCTACCAGGCGGACAGCGAGGTGTGCCGCTTCGACCGTGGTGAGGTGCTGCTCTCCGAGGCGTCCGCTGACCTGCGGTACGTGCTGGAGACCTGCGCCGACCTGTGGGGCGCCACCGACGGGTTCTTCGACGCGTACGCCACCGGTCGGCTCGACCCGTCCGGCTTCGTCAAGGGCTGGGCCGCCCAGGTCGCCTCGGACCGCCTCGTCGCCGCCGGTGCGGTCAACCACTGCGTGAACGCCGGCGGCGACGTACGGGTGCGGGGTCTGTCGCCGTCCGGGGAGCCGTGGCGCATCGGTATCCGGCATCCGTGGGACGCGATGGCGGCCTGCCTGGTGCTGAGCGGGACCGACCTGGCGGTGGCCACGTCCGGCGTGTACGAACGCGGCCGGCACGTGCTGGACCCGCGCCGGGGCGCGCCGGCCAGTGGGCTGCGCTCGGTGACGGTGGTCGGCACCGACCTCGGGGTGGCCGACGCGTACGCCACCGCCGCCCTGGCCATGGGCACCCCCGGCCTCAACTGGCTGGCCCGCCTGGACGACCACACCCACGCGGCGATCACCGACAACGCCCGCGAATACCACTCGCCCAACCTCCCCCTAACCAACTAGCCCGCCCCCCGCCCCCGCCCCTCCCACGCCCCTCCCGCCCCCGCGATCTTGCACTTTCGGTTGGCGTTATGTCCCTGTGCCTGGAGATTGTCGGGACAGAAAGTGCAAGATCGCGGGAGGTCGGGGCGGGGTAGGGCGGCGCGGGCGGGGCTGGGGAGAGGGAGCGGGGTGGTTAGCGGAGGGGGCGGTGGGTGCTGGCTGGGCGGGAGCCGGTGGGGCGTGGGCGGCCGGGGCGGGACCCGGACGGTCGGGTGCCGGCCCAGCGGCGCCCCGGGTGGCTGCGCCGGGGCGGCTCGGTGCCGCCAGGGTGAGGCGCTCTGTCGTTTGTGGACATCGTTCCCCCGTTCGTGGCGCGCGTTCGCACCGTCCCCCTGTCAACGAGGACCGACGCCTCGGCGACGCTGTCGGGCACCGGATCGAATCCTCGACCGGGCCGGTCTCACATACCTCGCCGAGGCAGCGGCAGATGACCGGGGAGCAGGTCGGGGGCGAGCGTCACCCCGGCGGCGCGCAGCGCCCCGATCAACGTGTTCTGCACGAGGTACGAATCCGGAAGCTGCCAGCGGGCCTGCTCCGGGGCGACCGCCCAGCGGACCGTGCCCTCCGGCAGCCGGGTGGGCGGCGCGGGGATCCACGAGCCCGGCCCGTGCCGCACCACGTGGAAGCAGTGCTCCAGCTCCGGCCTGAGCGGGTCGCCGGGGCGGACCAGGAACATCCACCGCCCGGTGGGCGTAACCAGCACCGGTCCGCGTACGCCGGTGCCGGCCGGGTGGATCTGGACGGCGTCGAGCACGTGCCGGCCGAGGTGGGCGGGCACCTCCAGCACGTCGAAGGCCCGGCCGGTGGGCAGCAGCACCCCGTGCGGCCGGCTCCGCCACCAGGTCGCCACCCGGGCCGGGTCGGTGCTGGCGGCCAGCTCCCAGTTCTCCAGGGCGGGGTGGCAGCCCACTGTGGGGCAACCGGCTCGGCCGCAGACGAACCGGCTGCGGGCCAGACAGGCCCCCGGGGTGACCTCCCAGCCGTGTACCGCGTACCGGATGGCGACCCGGCGCAGCCGGACCCGTTCCAGCGGCGACAGTTCGGCAACGCGCGGTACGACATTTCCCCACATGTGTGCCATATCCTCTCGTCGGGCCCGGCTTTCACCAGGTCGCATGTCGAGCACCGTCACTGCCGTAACCCACGCTCGTTGAGGTTGACGAACGGCTCGTGCAACTTGCACGAAAAGTACGAGGGCTACCTGTCCGGCTGACGTACATCCTGTGCGACCAGCCAAAACCTGAACATGAACGGCAGTCGCCGCACCCGCGGACATCGCCCCGACTCGATTGGTCGTCGGTGGCAGGGGAGGATGGGGAGATGGACGAGCTACCCATAGGACGGCGAGTGGCCTACTGGCGGGGGCGGCGCAAGATGTCGCAGCAGGTCTTCGCGGACCGGCTGGGCAAGTCCAAGAGCTGGGTGGACAAGGTCGAACGCGGCGTCCGCCGGTTGGACAAGTTCTCCGTCCTCTACGAGATCGCCGACATCCTCCAGATGGACGTGCAGCTGTTGATGGGCAAGGACCCGGAGCGGCGCGCCGACGCCCTCAACTGCATCGACCAGGTCGAGGTGCAGGAGATCCGGGCGGCGCTGGAACGCTACGACTCGATGAGCGCGTACTTCGACGCGGCGCCGTACCCGCCGCCGATGGACGACATGCGCAAGGCCGTCAACCACGCCTGGCTCACCTACCAGTACGGCCGCTACGGGATGCTCACCCGGGCGCTGCCGAAGCTGCTGCGCGACGCCCAGGCGGCTGACGCCGCGTACGGCGGTGAGCAGGCCGCCGAGGCGGCCCACCTGCTCGGGCAGGTCTACCAGATCGCCTCCTCGGTGCTGCGCAAGCTGGGCGAGTGCGAGCTGGCCTGGTTGGCCGCCGACCGGTCGATGGCGGTGGCCCAACGGGCCGACGACCCGCTGCTCGCCGGGATCGCCACCACCCGGGTGTGCAACGCCCTGGTCGCGATGGGGCGGGCCCGTCCCGCGCTGGAGCTGAACGTCCAGATCGCCAACCGGCTGGCGCCGGGCGGAAGCAACGCGGTCTCCCCGGCCCGCCTCTCCGTCTACGGGATGCTGCTGCTGCAGGGCGCGATGGCCGCGTCGCGCATCGGTGACTCGGCCAGCGTCGACGACCTGATCAACTGCGCCCAGGAGGCCGCCACCCTGCTCGGCGGCGACCACAACCACTACTGGACGTCGTTCGGCCCGACCAATGTCGAACTGCACCGGGCCGCCGCCGCCGTGGAGCTGGGCGACGGGGGGCGGGCCGTGGAGGTGCACCAGTTGCGCATCGCGGAGCCCTCCTTCAACGCGCTGCTGCCCGAGCGCCGCGCCCACCACCTGCTCGACATCGCCCGCGGTTACGCCCAGATCGGTGACGTGGCGAACGCCGGCGAGATGCTGTTGCTCGGTGATCGGCTCGCCCCGTCGGAGATCCGCTGCCGGCCGATCGCGCACGAGGTGATGTCCGACATCCTCCGTCGCACACGTGGTGCGCCGCCTTCCCCGGTAGCGGAGTTGGCTGAGCACATGGGAGTAGGGGTATGAGCGCGGAGCCGGTCTGATGGCCGGTGCAGCGCACAACAGCGGGCACCGTGAGGTGCTGTACGTCATCGCCTGCGGCTCGCCGCTGGCCCGACACGTCGGTCGTCTGGTCGACCTCGCCCAACAGGACGGTTGGGACGTCTGCGTGGTCGCCACGCCGGACGGCGCGAAGTTCGTCGACCAGTCGGCCCTGATCCGGCAGACCGGCCACCCGGTGCGGACGCACTACAAGAACCCCGGTGACCCGGACGTGCTGCCACCCGCCGACGCCATGATCGTCTGCCCGGCCACCGTCAACACGGTCAACAAGTGGGCCGCCGGGATCACCGACACGCTGGCGCTCGGGCTGTTGGTCGAGGCCCAGGGCAAGGGCGTCCCCATCGTGGCGGTGCCCTACACCAACGCGGCGATGGCCGGCCACCCGGCGTTTCGGGCCGGGGTGGCCCGGTTGGCCGAGTGGGGCGTCACGGTGCTCTTCGGCGACGACGTGATCGCCCTGCACCCGCCCGGAACGGGGGAGCAGCACCTGCACGCCTTCCCCTGGGCGATGCCGCTGGCCGCGTTGCAGACCGTCTCCTGGAGCGCCGCGTAGCGGGTCCGGCAGATCTTCCACCCGACGCGGCCGGGCCGGGTGTCACCGCCCGGCGGCCCGGACGCCGGTAAGCTGGCCCGCCGTGAGCACAAGCGGATCCGCCCCCACAGTCAGCGACGTGGTGGCCGCGCTGGAACGGCGTTTTCCGCCGGTCTGGGCGGAGGAGTGGGACCGGGTGGGCCTGGTGCTCGGTGAGCCGGCCGCTCCGGTCCGACGGGTGCTCTGTGTGGTCGACGTGGTGCCCGAAACCGTCGACGAGGCCCTCGCCGCCGACGCGGACATGATCGTCTCGCATCACCCGCTGCTGCTGCGCGGGGTGTCGTCGGTCGCCGCGACGACCTTCAAGGGGCGGATCATCCACCGGTTGATCCGGGCCGGGACGGCGCTGTACGCGGCGCACACCAACGCCGACGTGGCCTCCCCGGGCGTCTCCGACGCCCTCGCCGCCCGCTTCGGGCTCACCGGTCTGCGCCCCCTCCAACGACCCGCGCCCGGCTCGCCCGCCCACGGCGACGACAGGGGTTTCGGCCGGATCGGCGAACTGCCCGAGCCGATGACCCTCGCCGCGCTGACCCGGCACGCGGCGGCGGTGCTCCCCGTCACGTCCTGGGGAGTTCGCGCGGCGGGGGATCCCGGGCGTATGGTTCGTACCCTCGCCGTCAGCGGCGGGTCGGGGGACAGCTTCCTCGGCGCCGCGACCGCCGCCGGGGTGGACGCGTTCCTCACCGCCGACCTGCGGCACCACCCGGCCGGCGAGCACCTCGCCGCCGATGGTCCCGCCCTGATCGACGCCGCCCACTGGGCGACCGAACGACCGTGGCTGGACGACCTGGCCGCCTTCCTCCGGGAGGCGCTGGACGTCGAGACGCTGGTGTCCGACCTGGACACCGACCCGTGGACCGTGCACGCCGCCGCACCCGTTGTGGACGACAAGGAGCCCGACCGTGAAGGCTGACCCTCAGGTGCAGCGCCGCCTGCTCGACCTCCAGGCGATCGACACCAACCTCGCCCAGCTCGCCCACCGCAGGCGAACGCTAGCCGAGCGGGCCGAGCTGGAGTCGCTGGCCCGGGAGTTGTCGTCGATGGAGGACGAGCGGGTTCGCGCCCAGGTGGCGGTCGACGACCTGGACCGGGACATCGCCCGGTTGGAGAAGGACGTCGAGCAGGTCCGGGCCCGCAAGGAGAAGGACGAGAACCGGCTGGCCGCCGGCACCGGCCCGGCCCGCGAGCTGGAGGCGCTCCAGCACGAGCTGGTCTCGCTCAAGCGCCGCCAGGGCGACCTGGAGGACGCCGAGCTGGAGCTGATGGAGCAGCGGGAGACCGCGCAGGGCGTACTGGACGGCGTGGAGCAGCGCCTGGCCGAGACCCGGGACAAGCGGGCCGCGACCGAGCAGCGCCGCGACGAGGCGCTGGCCGAGATCGCGAAGGAGGAGGAGTTCAAGCGGGGGGCCCGTCAGCCGCTCGCCGCCGACCTCCCGAGCGAGCTGGTCAACCTCTACGACAAGATCCGCGAGGACACCGGGTTGGGTGCCGCGCTGCTCACCGCGGGTCGCTGCGGCGGGTGCCGCCTGGAGCTGTCCGGCGCCGACCTGGCCCGCATCCGCAAGGCCGACCCCGACGACGTGGTCCGCTGCGAGGACTGCCGACGGATCATGGTCCGCACCAACGAGTCGGGCCTGTAGGTCGTGGCGCCGCGCGTCGTCTCCATCGAGGCCGACGGTGGGTCCCGGGGCAACCCCGGCCCCGCCGGCTACGGCGCGGTGGTCCGCGACCCGGAGACCGGCGAGGTGCTCGCCGAGCGGTCCGAGTCGCTCGGCACGACCACCAACAACGTCGCCGAGTACCAGGGCCTGATCGCCGGGTTGACCGCCGCCGCCGAGCTGGGCGCCGCCGAGGTGGACGTCCGGATGGACTCAAAGCTGGTGGTCGAGCAGATGTGCGGCCGGTGGCAGATCAAGCACCCCGGCCTGCGGCCCCTCGCCGCCCAGGCCGCCGCGCTGGTGGGCCGGTTCACCGCGGTCCGGTTCAGCTGGATTCCGCGCGAGCAGAACCGGCACGCCGACGCCCTCGCCAACGCCGCCATGGACGCCGCCGCGGGCCGTCCGCCGGCCACCGCGGCCCCCGCCCGTCCGGCGGCGACCGCGGCCACCGGCCAGCCCTCGACCACGCCGGCCGCCCCGATCGTCGGCAGCGACCCGGCGACCGCGCCGGCCTCCTGGGAGCCCCGGCCGAGCTTCACCGCCACCCGGCTCATCCTGGTTCGGCACGGCGAGACTCCGTACACCGAGCAGGGGCGCTACTCCGGGCGCGGCGACGTGCCGCTGTCCGAGCGCGGCCGCGCCCAGGCGCAGGCCACCGGCGCCCGGGTGGCCGAGCTGGCCCCGTCCGTCGCGGCCGTGCTCAGCTCACCGTTGTCCCGGTGTACGGCCACCGCGGCGTCGATCGCCGGGGCGCTCGGTGACGTGCCGGTCCGCACCGACGACGACCTGATCGAGTGCGACTTCGGCCAGTGGGAGGGACGTACCTTCGCCGAGGTGCGCCAGCAGTGGCCGGGGGAGATGGACGCCTGGCTCGCCTCACCCCGGATCGCGCCGCCGGGCGGTGAGTCGTTCACCCAGGTCGCCGAACGCGCGCACCGCGTCATCAATGGGCTGCTGACCGCGTACCCCGGTGAGACGGTGGTGGTCGTCTCGCACGTCTCGCCGATCAAGCTGGCGCTGCGCGACGCCCTCGCGGCCGGCGACGGCTTCCTGCACCGGCTCTTCCTGGACGCGGCCGGCATCTCGGTGCTCGACATGTGGCCGGACGGCGGCGTGGCGGTGCGCACGGTCAACGACACCGCCCACCTCGCGGCCCTCTGAGCCGCTCACCCTTCGGCTGGTGGCCTGCGCCGTTCGGCGCAGGCCACCAGCCGTTCGGCGCAGCACCCTCCGAACGGGTCACGTGACGCCCATCACAGAGTCGTAGCCTCCGGCCGTTGCATCGAAAGCCACGACTCCCCGGAGGTGTGTCAGATGGCTGCACCCGAACCGGAGGCGCCGCCCACGGCGCCGACCAGGGCAAAGGACCACAGCCCCTGGAACTGGTTGCTCTTCATCCCCATCGTGGTGCCGCTGATCCCGGCGTTCTTCAATGGCGACTCGCCCCGGGTCTTCGGCTTCCCGCGCTTCTACTGGCTGCAACTGGCCTTCATCCTGCTCGGCGTCGGCACCACCACGTTGGTCTACCAGATGACGAAGAAGCGGGGTGACTCCTGATGTGGCGCGACCATCTCACCGAGATCATCGTCTTCTCCGTGCTGTTCCTCCTGGTCAGCGTGATGGGCTTCGTGGCGGCCCGCTGGCGGGCACCGAAGGACATGGCGCACCTGGACGAGTGGGGGCTGGGCGGGCGCAGCTTCGGCGGCTGGATCACCTGGTTCCTGGTCGGTGGTGACCTCTACACCGCGTACACCTTCGTGGCGGTGCCGGCGTTGATGTTCGGTGCCGGCGCGGCCGGGTTCTTCGCCGTGCCGTACACCATCGTGATCTATCCGTTGGTGTTCCTGGTGCTGGTCCGGCTCTGGTCGGTGTCGCACCGGCACGGGTTCGTCACGCCGGCCGACTTCGTCCGAAAGCGCTTCGACTCGCCGGTGCTGGCCCTGCTGATCGCCATCACCGGCATCGTGGCCACCATGCCGTACATCGCGTTGCAGCTGGTCGGCATCGAGGCGGTGCTCAAGACGATGGGGGTCACCGGCGACAACGCGCTGGCCCGGCACCTGCCGATCATCATCGCGTTCGCGATCCTGGCCGCCTACACGTACCAGTCGGGCTTGCGCGCGCCCGCGCTGATCGCGTTCGTCAAGGACAGCCTGATCTACATCGTGATCCTGGTGGCGGTCATCTACCTGCCGTACAAGCTGGGCGGTTGGGGAGACATCTTCGCCGCCGCGGACGCGAAGTTCGACGCCTCGCCCAACCCGAACGACGGCATCCTGCTCAACGGCAACAACCAGCTCCAGTACGTGACGCTGGCGTTCGGCTCGGCGTTGGCGCTCTTCCTCTACCCGCACAGCATCACCGGTGTGCTGGCCAGCCGGAACCGTGACGTGATCAAGCGGAACATGTCGGCGCTGCCCGCGTACAGCCTGCTGCTCGGGTTGATCGCGCTGCTCGGCTACATGGCCATCGCGGCCGGCGTGAAGCCGCTGCCCGGCAGTTCGGCCGGCTCGGTGGACAACAACACGGTCGTCCCGCTCCTGTTCGACCAGCAGTTCCCCGACTGGTTCGCCGGTGTCGCGTACGCGGCCATCGGTATCGGCGCGCTGGTGCCCGCGGCGATCATGTCGATCGCGGCGGCGAACCTGTTCACCCGCAACATCTACAAGGAGTACCTGAAGCGGGATGCCTCCCCGGCCCAGGAGGCGAACGTCTCGAAGATCACCTCACTGGTGGTGAAGGTCGGCGCGGTGGCCTGCATCGTCTTCCTCGACCCGCAGTTCTCCATCGACCTCCAACTGATCGGTGGCGTGATCATCCTGCAGACGCTGCCGGCGGTGGCGCTGGGCCTCTACACCCGCTGGTTCCACCGCACCGGCCTGATCGTCGGCTGGGTGGCCGGCATGGGGCTGGGCATGTGGATGCTCTACCAGGTGGCCAGCCCGACCCGCAAGCACTTCGGCGGCTCGGCGTTCCCGCTGTCGGAGTTCGGTTTCGACACCACCAAGACGATCTACGTCGGCATCGTGGCGGTGGCCGTCAACCTGGCCGTGGCGGCGCTGGTGACGCTGGCGCTGCGGGCCGCGAAGGCGGACGACGGAGTCGACGGCACCGAGCCGGACGACTACTTCGCCGACGAGGGCGACGCCCGCGTCAGCCCCGGAACCGAACGCGACGCCGACCCAACCCGCGAACCAGTCGCCTGACCGAAGGTACGCCCGGGTGCCGACGCCGGTCGGTGCCCGGGCGTATCTGTGGCCCAGTGGTCTGAGGTCCAGTGGTCTGTGTCCGGTCGACTGGGGCCTGTCGTCGGCGAGGTGGTCGTCGTCGTGGGGTGGTCGTCGTCGTGGGGGTCATCGTCGTGGGGGTCATCGTCGCGGGCGTCGTCGCGGGGTGGTGACGTGGTTTCGGACGCTATCGAGCTGATGCCGCAAACGAATCATGCGCCCTCCAGCAGAGGCAGCGAGGGCCGGCGGGGTCAGCCAGGGCTGGCCCCGTCAGCGAGGGCCGGCGGGTCAGCGAGGGCCGGCGGGTTCGGCGAGGGCTGGCGCCGTCAGGGAGGGCTGGCGGGTTCGGCGAGGGCTGGCGCGGGTCAGCGAGGGTTGGCGTAAGGCAGCGACGGCTGCCGGGCCGGGCCGACGGCCTGGCGCGCTTCGACTACCAAGATCGTGCTCGATCCTTGTTGTAGTGGTGTCGGGGTGCTCGGGAGGCCACTACAACCAGGATCTTGCGCGATCTTGGCGGTGGGAAGAGCTTTCGCGCGGCCGGATGGCGCGCTGAGCCAGGCCGTGGGACCGGCGCGCGTGGTCAGCGGCGGCGGTTGCGGTCCACCAGGGCCTGGTTGAGGCGGCCCAGCAGCCGTGCCAGGGTCTCCCGGTCATCGGCGGTCCAGTCGGCGAGCATGTCCCCGTAGAGCCGGGTGCGGGCGGCCTGGACGGCGGCCATCCGTTGCAGACCGGTCGAGGTGGGGGAGATGACGGTGCCGCGGCCGTCGGACGGGTCCGGGGTACGGGTGATCAGGCCGTCGCGCTGAAGCGCGGACACCTGCCGGGTGACTGTCGAGCCGTCGAGGTTGAGCCGGGCGGCGAGCGCCGAGACGTTCTGCGGGCCGGCGTCGGCCAGGTGGCGCAGGATGACGTACGCCGCGCGGTCCAGCACCCGGTGCTCGGCGGTGCCGGTGGCCCGTCGGGTGGCCTCGCCGAAGCGCATCAGCAGGGCCACCTCGGTCTCGATCTGGCCGAGGGTGCTCTCGTCACTGTCGTCGCTCATAGCTGTATCATACAGAATAAGTACCTGTACGATACAGCTATCTGAGGAGTCGGAGTGGATCGGCGTTCCGAACCGAACCGCAGTGCCATCTACGCCACCACGCTGGTGGCCTTCCTCGCCATCGCCGGCATCGCCGTCGTCGACCCGATCCTGCCCGCCATCGGCGAGGCGATCGGCGTCACCGCCTGGCAGGTCGAGCTGCTGTTCACCGCGTACATCGCGGTCATGGCCCTTGGCATGATCCCGGCGACGCTGGCCAGCGGCCGGTTCGGCTTCAAACCGGTGCTCATCACCGGCGTCTCCGTGGTCGGCGTCGCCGCGATCCTCGCCTCGTTCAGCGACAACATCGTCCAGCTCTCCGTGCTGCGCGGCGTCTGGGGGCTGGGCAACGCGATGTTCTTCGCCACCGCCATGGTGGTGCTCGTCAACCTGGCCGTCGACCGGGAATGGGTGGTGGGCCTCTTCGAGACCGCCCTCGGCCTCGGCTTCGCCGTCGGACCGCTGATCGGCGGCCTGCTCGGCGAGGTCAGCTGGCGGCTGCCGTTCTTCGTCTGCGGCGTCTTCATGGTCCTCGCCCTCGGCGTGGCCTCCCGCAAACTCCGCGAGCCCACCAACCGGCAGGCCCCGGTACGCGTCGGCCAGATCTTCGCCACCTACCGCCGCCCGGCGTTCATCGCCCTCTGCGTGGTCACCGCCGCGTACAACTTCGTGTTCTTCGTGGTGCTCGGCTACACGCCGCTCTTCCTCGGCCTGGACGTCATCCCGCTGGGGCTCGCCTTCACCGGCTGGGGTCTCGGCCTGGCCGCCGGCATCATGGTGATCGGTCACCGGCTGGCCCACCGCATCGGCGCGGTACAGACCGTCGGCGTGGCCATCGCCGGGCTGCTGGTCTGCATGGTCCTCTTCGCCACCTCCACCAGCACCGCCGAGGCGCTCGTGGTGCTGGTGCTCGCCGGACTCTGCATGGGCCTGGCGAACGCCAACCTCACCGACCTGGCGCTCGGCCTCGGCTCCAGCGACCGGCGCGTCGCCACCGGCGCGTTCAACCTGGTCCGCTGGGGTGCCGCCGCGCCGGCACCGATCATCTCCGGCAAGCTCGCCGAGCAGTCGCTGGCGCTGCCGTTCTGGGTCGGCTTCGGGGTGCTCGCCGTCGGCGTGCTCGTCTACCTGGCCTTCGCGCACCTGATGGCCGCCGGCTACGGCGAGCGGGTGCTCTGGTCCCGCTGGAACCGCGCCGCCGCCGACACCGAACACGAGCCCGTCGGCGAGACCTACTGACCGGCTCGCCCCGCCCCCCTCATGCCCCCTGCCGCTTCCGCGGGCGAGCCGGCCACGATCCGCTCAGTTTCAGGGAAACTGCTGCCTCCGGCGCTCGCTGAGGCAGCAACATCCCCGAAGTTGCGCGGATCCTGGCGGTGACGCCGCTCAGTGTAGGGCGCGCCAGAGCAGGTAGAGGCCGATCGTCGTACCGAACACCACGATCACCGTCTTGAGCACCACCGGCGGCAGCCGGCGGACGAGCCGGGCGCCCGCGTACCCCCCAATGAGGGTGGCGGGCGCGACCACCGCGACCGCCGCCCAGTTCAACGGGCCGAACAGGGCGAACACCACGAGCGTCGTCAACCCCACCACCGCGGAGAGCAGATTCTTGATGGCGCTCACCCGGGCCAGGGTCGCGTCCAGCACCAGGGCCAGCCCGGCCACCAGCATCACCCCGAGCGCCGCACCGAAGTACCCGCCGTACACCGCGCCGAGCGCGACCATCGTCTGCACCGCGACCGTCCGTCGGCGTGGCGACAGGTCCCGGGGGTGACCGACCAGCCGGCGCAGCGGGTCCTGGAAGGCCAGGACCGCTGTCGCGCCGAGAACCAGGAAGGGTACGACCAGCTCGAACGCGCGGGCCGGAGTGGCCAACAGCAGCAACGCCCCGACAATCGTGCCCACGATGGTGGTGGGAACGAGCGTGGCCAGCGCACGGGGGCGCGGCAGATCCTGCCGGCTGCCCGCCACGCTGGCCAGGTAGCCGGGGAAGACCGCGACGGAGTTGCTGACGTTCGCCGGCACCGGGGGTAACCCGATCGCGATCATCGCCGGAAAGGTGATCAGCGAACCGCCACCGGCCACCGCGTTGACAGTGCCAGCGGCGAGACCGGCGGCGAGCAGCAGCGCGGCGTGGGAGAGATCCATAGCCCCACGAGGCTAGTACGCGCGCCGAACCCGTCGTGAGCTGGCCGGCGAGGCGGAACAGGGCGGCGGTATACCGGTCGCATACTCCGGTCGTGGATACCACGATCAAAGTCGACACCGAGGTACGCGACCGCTTGGCGCTCCTGGCGAACGAACGTGGAACGACGATGCGGGACCTCGTCTCCCAACTCACCCAGGCGGCGCTCATCGCCGACGAACTGCGCGGCCGCGCTGCGCGCGCGGAGCAGTACGTCCGGCTGAAAATCGCTTCCGACCTCAGCCCCGACGACCTCACCCGAGGCGAGGACGTCTGGGCGGCCGTCGAGGCTGGCAACGCGCCGGAATCTCTAGCCGACGATGGCCGGAAGGCGGCGTGACCGAGGCCGCGGTCATCTCGACCACACGGCGCTGCTCGCGCTCGGTGCCGGCAACCCGGCGCTCTCCGGGCTCGTGGTCACCGCACACAGGGGTGCGGGGCGACACGTCCAGGTGCCGGCACTCTGCCTTGCCGCGGCCACCTCCGCCCGCCCCGGCCCTGGGAGAGCACATCGGTGCACTACCAGCGCTGGAGGTCGTCGAGCTGGGCTACGCGACCGCTCTGCTGGTGGGGCGTCTGTTACGTCAAGGTGTGGACTGGCAGCTAGCCCATGCCGCCGCGCTGGAACGTCCCGACGCCGAGTGGCCCACCGGGCGTCCGGTCCTCACCGAGTTGCCGAAGGCGTACGCCGGAACCGGTGTCGTGACGATCAGCGTGAACTGACCGCTCGCTACCCAATGTCCGTCCTCACGGCGCGCTGTCCAGCGGGCCAGGTCTGTCGAGGGCCCGCCTGCGGGGCAGGTCTGCTTTGACACCCGCGTGCGGGGCGGCAATAGGTGCGCGAGCGGCGTCGTTAGGATGAGAGCGCGACGGACGAGTCGACCGGGCGGCCGCGTCGGCGGGCTTCGGCCCGCCGCCGAGGAACGTCCGGACTCCACAGGGCAGGGTGGTTGTTAACGGCAACCCGGGGCGACCCGCGGGACAGTGCCACAGAAAACAGACCGCCGACCCCAACGGGGACGGTAAGGGTGAAACGGTGGGGTAAGAGCCCACCAGCACCCCGGGTGACCGGGGTGGCTCGGTAAACCCCACCCGGAGCAAGGCCAAGCAAGGGCCGTCACCGCAAGATGACGACCCGGCGCAGACGCTTGAGGGCTGCCCGCCCGATGTCTGCGGGTAGGCCGCTGGAGCCTGCCGGCAACGGCAGGCCGAGATGGATGGCCGCCGCCGGCGCAAACCCCTCGGGGTACGCGCCGCGCACAGAATCCGGCGTACAGGTCGACTCGTCCGTCGCCCACCAGGCCAGCCACCCCTAAATGGTGGCTGACCTGCTGTTTCTTCAAGCGCTGATGGTCGTCGGCGGTTATCTCTGGTCAGCGTTCGACGGCCCGGTGGCGGCCCAGACGGCCGAGGGGCGGCCCAAGAGCAGCCACCCACCGGATGGCCACTCAACGACCAACATCTGTCAATGC
Source organism: Micromonospora sp. NPDC047644 (assembly GCF_040704315.1). NCBI lineage: Bacteria > Bacillati > Actinomycetota > Actinomycetes > Micromonosporales > Micromonosporaceae > Micromonospora > Micromonospora sp. NPDC047644. The sequence goes on along the minus strand of NZ_JBEYSY010000007.1, from coordinate 244,916 downwards.
TATTTACTGCTCGTCGTCGATCAACTACAGATCCTGTATGAAGATCCTTCGGCGGTACTGGGGGCTGCTTGCTCTCTTGGCGTTGATCGCCGTCTGGTGGTCCGGCAACGCCGGCCCTGAGCTTCTCTACTTCCTGTCCGCCGGAGTGGTCATATGGTCGCTGCTTCAGGCACCCGCGTGGTGTGGTGCCGGTACGCGCAAGCGGGGAGCCTTCTGCCGCAACAACTCCTACGGACTGCTGCTCGGATGCCACCTACGCGAGCACAGATGGCAGAAGTTCAAGCTGCTCTTTTGGAATCGCCGATGGGCTGAGTTCAGTCGCGGGACCTGGGCGACCCCAGCTTCCAGGTTGGCGACCGTGACGGGTCTGGTCGGGACCGTCTCGGCCATCGCCACCGGCATCAAGGACTTCGCGTGAGTTGAAGCGGAACTGCTAGCCGCGATCTGCTCACCAGCGGTGGTGGCATCCGCGCCCTGTGCACACGGCGTCCGAGGTTGCCGTGGCTGGCTGCTGGTCGACACGTTTGACAGTGTCTTGTGCCCCTGTGTGCCCCAGCCTGCCGGGAGCTTCCGGCAGGCCTGTGTCATATCTTGGACACCTTTCCAGGTTCGCAGCCTCGCGCCCCAGTCCGTAGATTGTTTGGATTAGGACTGTTCCTGTCAGGACGGTGGGCCTCTGTGATAAAGCAGCGCCGGGTAGTGTTCGCCAGGATCAATCGCCGCAACAACACCCTCGACATGCGTCCCTTCGCTGCGGACATGCGGGCGCTCGCTGAGAGTCGGCAGACTTCATACCTGGTACCCGCGACGCCTGAGCGGCCAGCCCGTACCTGGTACGCCGCCGACATGCGCTTAGCCATGGGCGAGGACTTCATGACCGGGATCTTGGGGTACTCAGTCGCCGACCAGAAGCGTTTCTTCGACCCCGATGGTTGGTCGTGGATCAAAGGGCCAACCGAGGACTCTGACGCAGCATCCCAAGACACTGTGGTCCCGTTCGCGATTGACCTGCGAGAACACAACCGGTGGGTAGCTTTCGCAACCACGGGACGAATTCAGCCAGCGAGCTTCCGGCCCGGGCTCGGTCAGGTGCTCTCTACGGCGGCCCAGAACCTCCACCTGCTGCCGGCCGACTGGGAATGCGACCCTGTGGTCTCCCAGCACACTGTGCAGGAGTGGATCGAGCAACACCCGTTCGTGAAGCTCCTCCGTCGCACGGTCAAGTTCTCGAACCCAGGACGGGACCTTGATGACGTTCGCAGCAAGATGCGGGCGATGAGGGCTCGACGCGCGACCGAGGAGTTCGCCGCCTACCACTCGCAGGTGCTGGATGTTGAGTCCGAAGCATTCCAGGACAAGCTACAAGGCCTAGAGACAGGCGACAGCAGGGTGCAGATGAGGTCACGGGAGGCCCAAGGCGTGGATGCCACGTTTGACAGTGACACCAAGACCGACGACACCCAGATCGACGACTACGGTAGGGATCTTGAGCGGGGCATGGACCTCGTGCTTCGGGCACTCGTCGTCTATGCGGACACCCGGCCGCCAAGGCCCGTCGCCTAACTGGTCATGTTCGATCTCCTGTCACACCCGGGGCGTACGTTTGTTCTAACGCATGGGAGGTGTGACGCGCATGGCGAGTCGGATCAATCGGCACCTCTGGGAAGCGCTCGATTTCAAGCTCAGCGAGGTGCTGCGCGTGGATCTCGGCGTCGGCGTCGCCTTCGGAATCGCCGCGCTCGCCTTGTCGTTCTCTCACCCCGACGCTGTACTTCGGGCTGCCCCTGGAGCGATCGGGGTAGTCGGCGTCATCGTGGGAGCCGTCATCGCGGGAATCTCCTTCCAGGCTGCGTTCATGGATCAAGCTTTCTTGAAGAAGCTACGGGCCATCGAGTCCGAGCCGGTGTACTACTTGGCGCCCTTCCTGTTCACGGCGGTGCTCGGTGTGACCTCCATGCTTGCCTTGATCGTGATGTCAGCCGTCAGCCCGAAGGCCCCCGAAGCGCTGATCGCACTCGTCAGCACTCCAACCGCCCTCTTGACGACGTGGACCATCGCGAGTCTGATTCCGGGGTTAGCGACCTTGGTGCAGTTTGTCGGCTTGAAGATGGACGCCCTCGACGTTCCCGATGAGATGTCAGAGGATCAGCGTCGGCTGCCTCAATGACACCCGCCCATCCTGAAGCTCCTTCGGATACCAAGCCCGGTCGACCATCGCATCTCGGGGAGCTTGAAACCTTGGGACCCGAAGGAATGGTCGCTGCTCGTTGAGCTGCTCTAGCAGGATGATCGGCTTCAAGGATCATCCTCCACAGATCCCGCCGCGCCCGACACTAATGTCACTCTCCATCGCCTTCGGTGGTCGGCTCTGGCATCGGCCGGCCGCCGACGTAGCGGGGTTCTTTTGAGCTCCACGCCGGCGAGAAGGGAGTCCATTCTACGCCGACTTGGCTCGGCTCCTTGACCCTTCCCCTGGGCTTTCGCAACAAGAACCCAAAGACTAGAACAAAAAAGGCCGACAAAATGATCACCGTATAGGCAGAGATAATGGCGGTGGGACCACCCTTGGCCCAATTTATTATAGGCTCGGCAGCAAAACCGATATTTTCTGGGGGTCGCCAGGATGCTATAACCTCCAGTGATTCCTTCAGGGCAGGTATGCCAAAAAGCAGCGTAGCAAGGGACCCCATCCCCGCTAGAAGGTAATTTCGCCTAGCGGCTTGCTGGACCTGTACGGAATCCAGGAGTTGCTGGGCCAATCCAAGTCTCTCAGTGAGGCGTTGATGCAGTCGATCGGTATGTAGCTGCCTCAGGATGTCTGCCGAGATTTCTTGAGCCGTTCCGTAGCTGATAGAAGAAGCTCCAAATTCTTCAAGGCCACGAGCGAGTTCTTCCTGAGCTTGCAGAAGTGACCGCCGAGAACGACCTTCCAGCAAGAGTGTTTCGTGGAGCGAGCTGATTTGCCAGTACTGAAGGAGCGCGTTTTCGATGATGACAACAGTGTTAACAACGTTCACGAAAGAGACGCACGGCTCCTGATAGTCGTAGTCCCAGTCTATTACGAAAGCGTTTCCCCCGCAGTAGTACCTTGACGTCTCAGAGCCTACGGACTTGTCCTTCTGTTGAACCTCCGCCACAATCTGATCTTTGATGCGCCCGTAAGGCGGATATCTCATCACGAGTCCGGCCAACTCCCGCGCATGCAGTTTAAACCACCGCTGGCGCGTCCGGCAGCACCTAATTCCTCCCACGAGGACTGTCGTGTAGCAGAAGTAGTCGCCAGTCCGGTCCTGCCGTCTAAGAACTCGCTCGATACGGTCGCGATGCATTAGGAATACGTCAGTCACGCTGATGCCATCTCCCGAACTCAGGGGAGACTCGACCGCCTTGTCAGCCAATTCCGGCCCGACAATCGCCTCGTCGAACACGCAGGATTTGAGTTTCGCACCTTTTCCTGAAGAGATTTTCAGTAGCTCGTCTGTAGTTCTATCACCTGCAACCGTATGAAAGGTTAGCAGCGCAGTCCCAGATCGATGCAGCAGGAGCAACACCATTACTTCACGGTCCGACAGTGAGTCGGATTCCGCATAAAATGGCCTCAATTGAAGCCGAACGAATGGTGATTTCCGCAAATAGATTGGGCTAAGCAGCGATCGATCAACCGCAGCAAGCGCTCCCATGACCTTAGATCTTTCGAAAACCTCTTCATCCATAGCGTCTGCAGCTTCTGCTAAGCCCTGGAGACTGGCGCGATCCTCGGCTCTCTCTTCTTCGCTCGCCTCCTCAGCAAAGGGCTTCCACTTAACCAATCCTCGCCGAATAGCGAAGGCGGCAGTACGCGGATGCCTAGCCGCCCACGTTATGAACTTGGTTTTGCCATCAATGACTTCAGTCAGTTCAGCCAAGCCCTCCAACAGTTTCCGCCGCTTGAGGTCATAGCGGATTTGCCGGCGACCTAAATACACCTTCGGCGAGGAAGGCACTTCGGCAGTCTCCGCTATACCAATCTTCAACAGCTGATTGGCGAGTCGATGCACATCAGTCCCTGCGGGAAGAGAGAACGCATAAGTATACGAGACTCCAGTTGCCGCGAATTTGGCTTGATGGGAAGCCAGATTCCCATATTGGTATGGCAAGGCGGGGACCCCTTCTCGGCGAGTGTGGCTGCTATAAGACGACCAGCTCAACATGCAGATCATCTCGCATGGATGCCACAGCGCTCGATTCCTGCCATCCCGTGTGTCGTCGACCCGCCCTCCGGGGAGCGGGCCGCCGCCCGGCCCGCCACGTCAAGCGGACCTTGACGGCTCGTTCGGACGCTGGCGGGTTGGGCGGGTCTGCTCGGCTTGCCCGGGTCGGTGGCAGGCGGGATGGTCTACCACAACCACCCACACACCGCGACCCACTGGCGAAGCCTTCGCCATCCTGGAGCCGGAGCGCCCCCGCCGGAGGCGCTAACACAATCCCGCGACCACAGCAAGCTCACGAACGCGGTCGGCGTGCGTTCCCCTGCGCCGCGCGGGCACGTGGCCGCGACCCGGCCGGCTGCCGGCCCACGACCACCCGGTCGACGCTGCTGCCGCTATTTCGCGGCCCCTCCGGGCTTCCCGCTGTCCGCGCCAGCCGCCGGGCGTGTTGCGTGGCCGGAGTCGGAGTGCCAGCGAAGCGACGGATGCAGCGGGGTCGAAAAGCCTGACTAGACAAACGGCGGACGCCAACGCGGCCCTGCCTCGACTATCGTGGTTGCCCATGCGGTCACTCGAAGATCTCCGAAACAGAGTGCTCTCTAGCCAGTCAAGGGCTTATGTGGACGAAGCTATCGGGGCATATAACAGCGGTGCTTACCGTTCTTCAGTTATTGCGCTTTGGATCGCCGTTGTTGCTGATGTCATCGATAAGATCCGGGCGATGGCGGAGCAGGGCGAGAAGGCCGCTTGTGTTCTGCGCGACGCGCTTACTGCGGCAATCGACAACAATGATGTTCCCACTCTTCAGCGGCTAGAGGGTCAGTTGCTAGAAGAAGCTGAAAAGCTTCAGCTATTTGGAAAGCGAGAGTGTGAAGAGCTAACTCGGCTGAAAAAGGATAGGAACCTCTGCGCTCACCCCGCTTTCGTTGCTGAGGAGAGCTTGTTTAGTCCGTCGCCCGAGCTTGTCCGCCTACACATGCAAACCGCAGTCGATAATCTTCTTTCGCACGGCCCGGTAGTTGGCAAGATCGCCATTAAGCGTTTCGAAGCCGAGGTGTTGGGCTACTCCTTCCCGTCAGATGATGCCAAGCTTAAAACTTATCTTTGGGAGAGTTACGTCCAGCGAGGTAGTGATAGTTTTATTCGAAACTTCACCAAGGTTCTTGCTAAGGCCGCGTTGTCGGCTGACAAAGATCTGGAGTTTCGGTGGCGGCACGTGCGTTCTTTGAGGGCTCTCTACGACTTTAGGCCTGGTGACGTAGAGGCTGAGCTGCGGGAATTTCTGCGAGATCGGCAACTTCGGTTTAATGAAGACGAGCTTCTCCGTTTCGTTGGTAGTCTACTTTACATTCCGTGCGTGCCAATTTTGTTGGAGGCGGGCACCCGGCATCGCATTGAGTCTCTTGTGCAAGGTAGGCCAGTTCTTGACTTGCTTGCCAGGGAAGAGCTCTTCGCCGTGCTCCCTCCGAGGCCCTACGATGGCTATCTATTGGCCAGGCTCCCCGAGGCGATTTCGAAGAGCAATTCATCCATTCTGGGCGGAACTAGCACTCCTGACCTTCGATTGTTTGACATGCTGCTGGAAGAGTTCCGGACCGCAGGGAGCTTTCCGTACTGCGCAGCCGTTGCTGGCTGGTTCACCGCCATGTCGCCAGCCTTGACCGCAGAACACGTAGCGAAGATTCTCGAAACAGCAAAGCTCAACGATCAGGCCTACGGTTCGGTGCTGACCAACCGCGAATTGGAGCGCTTGAAATGGGCCACCACGGGTCACGCGGGAGTGCCTGAGCTGTTCAAAGCATTCGACGAGTGGCAGGAGGCGCGCTTGACTCCGGCAGCCGGCGCGGCGGAGAGTTCAGGTACCTGACGTCTGCGTCTGACGCCCTGGCGACGCCTTGGGCCGGTGTCAGAAGGATAAACGCCTGTTCAGGGTGCGTGTACCCTTCACAATTCGGCGTACAGGTCGACTCGTCCGTCGCCCGCCAGGTCGGCCGCCGGCACACGGTGGCTGACCTGCTGCTTCTTTGGGTGCTGCTGGTCATCACTAATCGTTGGTGGTCGACCTTCGACGGCCCTGTGGCCGGCCCGGACGGCCCCGAAATGCTTCAGCCCTCCTGCGCGCCCTCCCTCGGGTCGTTAGCTTCCCTTGGTGTCCTACCCGGTGTGGAACTACTACCCACGCAACGTTCGGCCGCCGGAGGGGTCAGTTCAACAGACCAACGCACGGATTGTCTCTAGCGTGATCGCTGTCGCCATCTGTCGGGAAGCTGACACGACCGCATTGCGGCGACTGTCGGTGCTGCCCGCCCGTACCTAGCGGAGCGCGGTGCCTTGAAGCGACTTTGGTTCGACGGCGTCTGCGGAACCGCAGCCGGCGGGTACAACAGGCCATTCGACCAGCGACAGCGATTATTGGGCTGAGGTGGCAGCCTCTCGGACTATGAACCTTCGGGACATAGACCTTGGCGACCTCCCAACTTGGCTCAGCGCAGTGAGCGCGATGGCTGCTCTGGCTGCGGCGCTCTGGGCCAGCCGCGCCGCCTGGCGGATCGTCTCCGTCGAGCGTGAACGCGACGACGAACGCCTGCGTCTAGACGCGCGGGCTCAGGCCGACCGTGTTGCCGCCTGGCCCTCGCTTGTTCTGAGTGAGCCGACCGACCAGGAGTCGCCGATTAGGTGGGGTGTAGCCCTGCGCAATGGGAGTGGGCTCCCTATCCACCAGGTGCAGGTAACCCACGTTCCGATTTCGCCGCACGGCCAGGCAGAGCAGACGGTGGTCTTCGAGCTTGTCCCGCCCGGTGACTTCCTGGTAGCCGGGCAGGAGTTGTATCGGCGACCCGACTCGGTTGCCCCACGTCCCTTCCCTGCCGAGCTGCGGGGTAGGTGGTACGTCATTGAGCTCCGCTTCACCGACATGTCCGGAAGGCGATGGCATCGGGACCGTCACGGCAACTTGGTGCGGGTTCAGGTCGATCCCTCGCTGGGTTAGCGCCGGTGCCGTGGCATTGGCGGCGTGCCGGTCAAGCTCAACGCAGTCGCCGCGATGCGAGCTGGCGCCGCTGATCAGGCTGAGTCAGCTGCCGCCTCGACCGCGCGATGACAAGTGGGTGGATGTCCCGGTGGTTCGCTGCCTGGTGCCGAAGATGGCAGGGGCCGATTGCGGGCTGGGGTTCCCGATTACCGAGGGAAGCGCGCGGTGGTGGGTCGGTTAGACTGCTTAGTGAGCTGCGAGACGAACACAGCCCAGGCTGCCGGGGCGAACGTCAGAGCGGGCACTGCGACGTCCTTCGAATCGCGGACGGCCACGACACCGGGCAGGTTGCTCGCCACCTCGACGCAATTCCCGCCACTCGCGCCGCTGCGGGTGGACTTGCGCCACCGGGCGTTACTGAGATCCATGATCGCCTTCAACTTCCTTCAGCAGGTCGATGGGATGTTGGTTTGGCTGCGCCTAGGTCCGAGCGCTCGCTCACATTGCCTCGTCTGGCTTAGCGTTCGATTGCAGCGCCTTGGACCGGCGCGAAGCCTCCTCGCCTCGGTACCTGCTACGGACGCTCGGCCACCTGAGCGACGAACGCCCGCCAAGCTGCGCGACCGAAGGTCAGGGCCGGTCCGGCAGGATCTTTGCTATCGCGTACACCGACGACGCCGGACAGGTTGTCAGCGACCTCGACGCAGTTGCCTCCGGACGAACCGCTGCGTCGGGACTTGCGCCAGATGGCGTTAGTGAGGTCCATGGTGGCTGTGCACTTCCTTCATCAGCTCGTTGGACTGTCGGCGCGGGAGTGCTTCGTTCCTCACGTTCTCCCACCTCGTCTGAAGAGTATGTAGCCCATCTTCGGTGTCGACCACGATCCCGCCCAGCTGATTTTCGAGGTGCCCGACCCAGGCTCCGTCACCGGCCCGCGCCAGCGCGAACGGACCGGACAGCCCGATGTGCAGGCCAGCGCCGGCAGGGATCACGTGGATGTGAACGTGGGGCAGCTCGGCGACGGTAATGAGGTGGGCGACCTGCTCGGCCATGATGCCGGCGTGCTCGTCGCCCGCGCGGCGGAGCGTGGACTCATCCAGCACTGCCACCACCTGCGGCGGGCTGTCACCGGTCAGGATCTTGTGTCGGCTCATCCGAGCGCTTACCTGCTGGTCTACCTCGGTGGCGGACATGAGGTCGTTCAGGCGCATCACAACGCGGGCGTAGTTCTCGGTCTGGAGTAGGCCCGGGATCAGTAGTGGCTCGAAGAGACGAAGCTGTCGGGCGCCTCGCTCGGCGTCCAGCCACGGTAGGAACCACGACGGTGCGCCGAGTTTCACCACCAGGCGTCCGAACAATCCGTCGTTGTTGAACGCGCGGTCCGCCCCGCGGATGAAGTCCATCGTCAGCGCTCGGGTGCCGCTTTCCACGGCGCTGACGTGTGAGGCGCTGAAGCCCGCTGCCCGGCCGAACGAATCTTGTGTCATCCCGGACGCCCCACGAGCGCGGCGGATCTCGCTCACGATGAAGTCCGCGAGGGGACTCGGTACGTCGGCCACGCAACGCTCCTCAAATCGGAGATCAACTACCCGAGGTGCCCCACACCGCACGCCTGTTCTGCCAGCTCTGGCCCGGACACCTGGAACGCCTTCCGAGCGTAGTGGTCTCCACAGCAGAGTGTCACCAGGCGGCGCGGCTGGCAGGCCCACGAGATCCGGTGGTCGCGTTCGCAGCGGGGCCGCTCCCGACGGGCGAGCACTCACGGGAGCGGCCCCTTCCCAACGGCACCAAGGGGAAGACCGTGCCCGACGACAAGCCCGAGAAGATGAAAGCCGGCGACGTCATCCACCTGACCACCGCGGCGAGCGTGCAGTTCCTGCGCCCGATCTTCGTACGCGTCATTCGCGAGTTGCCCGAGCGGCACACGTACCACGGTTGGGTCTGGATTGAGGGTTACCAGCTGAACGCGGCGGGCGACGCGGTCGCGCACCGCGAGTTGTACGTGCGGCGCGCAGGCGTGCGGATGCAGGCCCTGCCGGCCAGACGCCCGCGACGTGCGGTGCGGGTCGGATGATCCCGCACTTGCCGATGCGTCCGGCGTGGCTGTGCCGCAACTGCGCCGCGCCCTGGCCGTGCGGCCCGGCCCAGCTCGCGCTCGTGACCGAGTTCTACGGTCATTCGGTCGCGTTGGCGTTCTACCTGGCCGCGTCGATGCAGGAGGCGACCGACGACATGTACGGCCTGGGGCTGCGCCCGAACCCGGCCGCGATGCATGCCAGGTTTCTCGGCTGGCTGTCGCTGGCCCGCCGGCCACACCGCTAGCCAGGAAAAGAACCGGCCGGGTGGGAAACCCCACCCGACCGGCGTCCGGATCCCTGGAACGTCAGTGCTTCTTGAACACCGGCATGGTGTCCAGCGTGGTGGTGATGTTCTGCGTGGTGCCGCCCCGGTACGTCTTCCCGGTGAAGATGTCCGTCCAGGTGTCGCCCGGCGGGAACCACACCGACGTGGTGGCGGTGGTGCCGGGCGTCGTCACGGGTGCCACCAGGTAGTCCGGGCCGTAGAGGTACTGGGACCCGGCGGTGGCGTACGCGGCCTGTTCCTTCGGGTACGCGAGGTACATCGAGCGGACGATGGGCGTACCCGTGCGGGTGGCCTCCTTCGCGGCGGCGTAGGTGTACGGCTGTAGTTCCTTGCGCAGGTTGAGGAACTTCTTGGCCGACGCGTTCGCCTCCGGGCCGTACTGCCAGGGCAGCCGGTCGCTGTGGTTGGAGTGCAGCCGGTCGATGGGCTGGAACGTGCCGAACTGGACCCACCGGGCGTAGAGGTCGTCGGGCAGCTTGGTGCTGCCCGGTTCGGTGCCCGGCTCCTGGAGGCCGCCGGTGTGCCCGCCGATGTCGTGGCTGACCGCGGCGAGCCCGGTCGCGGCCGACTCGCCCGGCGTGTAGCCGACCTCCATCTGGAGGGTCGACCAGTCGGAGGTGGTGTCGCCGGTGAAGTGCAGGGTGGTGCGCTTGTCGGCCCACGGGCCGGTCGACACCGGGGTCGGGCTGCTGTAGCCGCCGGCCTGCAACGAGCCGTACGCGCGGGAGAACGCGAAGCCGGTCTTGTCGGCGTACTGCTGGTTGATCCACGCGTCGCCGGTCACGCCGGCGAGCGACGACTTGGTGTTGTCGCAGCACCAGTCCAGCCACCACAGGTCCGGGCCCTTGCTGCCCTTCGGGATCATCCCGTCGTGCAGCTGCATGTATGCCTTGAGCTGGTCCGGGTCGCCGAAGTCGAACGCGTAGCAGTCGGGGCCGCCGTTGCAGCCGACCCGCTGGAGCTTGCCCTTCGCGGTGGCCTGCGCCTGGGCGAACTTCGGGTCCGAGCCGAGGATGCTCGGGTGGATGTTGATGCCGGTGTGCAGGCCCTGCTTCTTCGCCCAGTCGAAGAACGCCTTCGGGTCGGGGATCCGGGTGGGGTCGATGCTCCAGCCGTTCCACTTGTCCGGCGCCTTGACGTCCGTGTCCAGAACAAGAACATCAAGGGGTACGCCTTCGGCCTTCGCCCGGGCCACCAGCTCCTGGAATTCGGTGGCGGTGCGGTCGTAGTACTCGGAGTACCACACCCCGTACGCCCACTTGGGCAGCAGCTTCGTGGGCCCGGTCAGGGTCGACAGGTCCTTCAGGCCACGGGTGAAGTCCTGCCCGTACGCGAAGACGTAGCCGTCCTGCTCGGGTGCCGGCCGGGGCTTGGTGGTGCTCAGGGCCGAGGCCGAGTCGTCGAGCAGGTACCAACCGTCCTGGTAGAGCAGGCCCGGGGCGGTGAGCGCGGAACCGGTCACGCCGTCCAGGCCCCGGCGGTAGCCGCCGAGCGGCGCGTGCGGGGCGAGCAACGGGGAGCCCTTGCTGGCGACGGCGACCGTGTCGACGTTGACGTTGCAGCTGGCGTCGGTGGGGCAGCCCAGCGTCACGGTGTTGGTGCCCCGGTCGAGGTGGACCGGCACGGCGACGGTGTTCCAGTAGTCCCACCCGCTGGTCGGCGGAAGGGTCGCCGTGACCGGTGCCGCCGTTCCCGCGGTGACCGACATGGTGCGTGTCTGGCTCGGCTGGGCACCGGCCTGACCGTTGGCGTACCGGATCTGCATCTGGTAGTCACCGCTGGACGGAACATCCGTGACGGTGAACGCTACGGCGGAGGTGGTGCTCTCCAGGCCGGCCAGGAATCCCGTACCGGATGCGCCGTTGTGGTCGTTCGCCGGCCGTGCGCCGCCGGTCAGCGCGCCGGTCTCGGCCTCTCCCAACGTGCCGAACCGCAAAGGCTGCGGCTCGGGCGGGGTCGGCGCCGGGAACGGATCACCCGGGTCGACCACCGCGAGGCTGTCGACGTTCACGTTGCCGGAGTCGTCGGGACCCCGCACGACGCTGATCTCGTGCCGGCCGGCGGTGAGGTCGACCGGCACGGTGGCCAGGCCCCAGGTGTCCCAGTTGGCGGTGGGCGGCAGCGTCAGCGGGTGGCCGGCGTCGCCGTCGACCCGAACAGTCAAGGTGCGGTCCACGTTCTGGCCGTCGCCGCCGGTGCTGTTGGCGTAGCGGACGGTGAGCTGCTTCGTGCCGGCCGCCGGGGCGTCGAGTGCGAAGGTCACCGAGTCGCCGGCCGCGGCGAAACCGGCCGCGAAACCACGCCCGGTGTACCCCTGGTGGTCGGTGGCCACGCCGGGGCCGTTGAGCTGCAACGACTCGGCCTCGCAGAGCGCGCCGAACCCGCAGGCCGGGGCGGTGTGGCCGGCCCACGGTCGGCCCTGCACGGTCTGCTTGCCGGCCTTGAGCTGCACGGTGAGGTTGTCGGCGGTGAACGCGCCGGAGCCAACCCGGTACCGCACCGTCATCGCGCCGGTGTCGATGGTGAGCCAGCCGTGGTCGACGCGCTTCGTGAAACGCGTCCGGGGGAAGTCGTCGCGCCCGACGGCGTTGAAGGTGGCGGCGTCGGTGAACCTGCCGTCCTTCTGGTACTCGGTGCGGATCAGCGTCGGGGACAGCACCTCGAAGCGTGCGTCACCCGAGCGTACGGCGTCGTCCTGCGCCCGGTGGTGGCTCGCCTGGGCCGGCGCGGACGGGGCGAGCGCCAGCCCCGTGATGAGGATGCCGGCTGCGGCGGCTGCTGTCGCGCGGCGACGGTGTGAGTTCCGATAGAGCAAGATGCGCTCCTCGTCTCATATGGAGGAAATGAGTCGATGACAACGCTGTCACTCGCTCGAAACGCATGTCAACGGGGCTCGGCGGGTGAACCTTCTCTCTTTCGTCGCCTGCCGTACTCATCCGGCAGGCGACGGAAGCGCACGGTGACTGGCGACGGCACGACCACCAGTTCAGGCGTACGGAATCCAGGGTTCGGGCTGCTCGGCGTCCCAGCCCAGCTTCTCGAGTGCGCGCAGGACCGCGCCGACGCGGGGGGTCCAGAAGAGCAGGACCTGGTCGCGCTCCTCCACCTCGGGCAACTCGGCCTGCGGCTTGACCTCGTGCCAGACGATGAGCTGATGCAGGTACGGCAACGGTACGTCGACCGTCTCGTTCTCCTGGCGTTCGGGAGCCTGCTGCTCACCGGTGCTCTCGCGATCGCGTACGTGGTGATGGACATCGCCTGGATCGGCCTGTTCCTGAGCGCGGCGGCCGTGGCGTTGGGCCTGGCTTCCGGTGGCCGGCTGGTGCGCGACGCGGTGATGCCGTTCCGCGTCGATGTCGACGCGCACGGCTTGTCGGTGCGGATTCCGAAGCTCAAACGCCACCTGCGATGGGACGAGGTCGCCGCGGTGGTGCTCGCCGACGTTCCCGGGACAATTGTCCAACGCACGCTGCGGGGTCCACGTCTGCTCCTGGTGCCTGCGGCCGGGGTGAGCTTGGGCGTCCCGCTGCCCGAAGAGAGCCCGGTGGACGGCCAGCCGGCGATCGAACTGTTCGAGCTCGGCGAGGTGGCCTACGACGAGGAGCAGTTCGCGGTGGACCTGGCGCTGCTGGCGGGTGAGCGTTTCCACCAGCTGAGCCGGCAACCGATCGAGCCGGTCAGCGGCGTCCCCCTGCGGGATTTTCCGGACCAGCCCGACCGCGCCCGGCTCAAGCGGTGGTTGGACCGGCGCAGGGCGGTGCTCTTCGTCGGCTGGTACCTGCTCGTCCTCGTTCCGTCGCTGTCGCTCACCATCGTCGCGACACAACACAACGAGCTGCTCGGCGTCATCGTGCTGGTCGTGGCCCTGTCGGTGGTCGGCATCGTCACCAGAGTCGTTCGGCGATTCACCGAGACGTGCCGGGGCCTGCTCGACGACGGAGCGATGATCGACGAGAGCGACCTCGTCACCGGTGCTGATGCGGAGTCACCCCGGACCAGCCTGCTGTCGGGGATCGTCACGGTACTGCGACCGGGCCGACTGAAGGGCTTCGGCGATGCGTGGGTGCTGGCCCGCACGGCAGACGAGAAACCTCCCGTTCCCCTGCTGCTCCTCACCGACCCACGTACCGGCCTGCCTCGTGGCCGGGACGACCTGCGGGCACTGGAGGCTGTCCTGCGGCGCTCGGCCGACGAACGGGATCGCGCCGCAGGTCGGCACCTCGACGAGCTGGCGTCGCGCGCGCCGGCAGCGGTCGCGTCGCCCACCATGCCCGCAGCGGAAGCTCGATCAGCCGCGACAGCCTTGTGGGACGCGTCGAAGGGGGTGGCACGTGCGGTCGTGCTGCTCGGTGTCGTGGTCACCGTGATGATCGCGGGCGGCTGGGTGGTCGAGGAGACGACCATCGTGGGACCCGCTCTCATCGTCACCGCCTTCGTCCTGTTCCTGGTGTGGCTGGCATACGCGGTGTACCGCGTATACGTGCTGCTCAGGGCGCTACTGACGATTGTCGGGCGGGTGTTTCGCTGAGGATGCTTGCGGCCGCCCGCCCGGTCAGCAGTGGGGGCGGTCGAGCGGAGCGGCGGCACCCGCGAGCGCTTCGACCGTCGCCGTCGGCGCGGTGGACTCCGTCGGCGACGGCGCGATGGTGGGGCTCGGCGGGGCCGATGGTGAGGTGCTGGGCGTGGGGGAGGCGCTGGCGAGGGTGGCCGCGCTGCGTTGCACCTGCTTGGTGACCAGGCGGATGCCGGTGGCGGTCGCCTGGCGTCCGTACACGTCGGTGACCCTGATGCTGTACGGCCCGGGGCCGATCCCGCCTTCGATGGCCCAGTGGTTGTCGCTCTGCCGGGCGGCCTTGCGGAAGCCGCCGCGCCCCTTCGCCTCGACCGAGCGCAGCGGGTTTCCGTGGTTGCCGACCTGCACCGCGAACCAGTATGTCGAGGCACCGCCCTTGATCCGGAAGGTGAGCCCTCCGTCGAGCGGTGGGTTCACCACCGCCCGGTACGTCACGGGCGCGATGCCCTGAGACCGGTCCGCGATCCTGGTGAACGCCTCGGTGGACAGGTCGATCTTGCTGGGTCCGCAGCCGCCGCACTGGTCCATGACCATGACCCGGACCTTGCCCTTCGGGCCGCTCACCTCCAGGTAACTGCCGCACGCCGCCGATCCGGAGTACTGGGACGCGCCGAGGGCCACGTAGAGGCGGTCCGCCGGTGGACCGGGGAAGGAGCAGTTGCCACCCGAGCGGCCGGCGTCGTAGAAGCTCGCCTTTCCCTTGTGGACGGTGTTGCCCGTCGGTGGTGCGGCGCAGGCCGGGGTGGCGCCACCGCGCACGGCGAGGGTGATGCCCAGAACGGCGGCCACAGCGGTGACCCCGGCACCGGCCAACCAGTGTCTGACCCGCCGACTCGACCGGGGCCCGCCGGTGTCGCTGGCCGGGAGATCGTGGTCGGGGGCCGCGCCTGGTGCCGTCACGGCGCCTGATGTTGCCGCACCCCGCTGTGGCAGCGCAAAGCCGTCCCACCGATCGTCACTCGCCGGATCGGCGCGGGCGCAGTCCGTTGAGGGCGGTGCTGACGACGAGGTCGGCGTACTCGGCGGTGAGCGGTCCGCTGCGGTGCAGCCAGCGGTTGAGCACGGGCCCCCAGATGATGTCCACCGCCACGTCGAGGTCGACGTCGTCGGCGATCTGCCCGGCCTGCTGGGCGCTGCGCAGGCGTTGCCGTTTGGCCTGCTTCAGCGGCCCGTCCAACCGTTGCGCGTACGCCGCGGCCAGCTCGGGGTCGAGCGCGATCTCGGTGGCCAGCGCGCGCATCGGTTGCTCGTACCGGGGGTCGTTCATCTCCTCGACCGTGGCGCGCAGCACCACTGTCAGGTCCGCCGCCAGGTCGCCGGTGTCCGGCAGCGTCGGCGGCCCACCCTCGGTGGCCTCGCTGAGCATGAGGAAGGCGTCGAAGATGACAGCGCCCTTCGACGGCCACCAGCGGTAGATGGTCTGTTTGCCGACGCCGGCCCGCGCGGCGATGCCCTCGATGCTGAGCTTCGCGTACCCCGTCTCCTGGAGCAGGTCGAAGGCCGCGGTGAGGATGGCGCGGCGGGAGGTCTCCCGGCGTCGGGCCGTATTGGGGGTCATGGGCCGAACGATATCAGCTCACGAGACGAACCGTCTCGTCTTGACGGCGGAGGTGTCGCACCCTAGTCTCGGTCCATCACGAGACGGACCGTCTCGTCTTGGAATGAGGAGAATCGCATGCGTACCTGGTTCATCACCGGTGCCAGCCGCGGCCTGGGCCGCGCCTTCGCCGACGCCGCACTCGACCGGGGCGACCGGGTGGTCGCCGCCGCCCGGACCATCGACCAGGCCGACTTCGACCCGAAGTACGCCGACCGACTGCTGGCCCTGACCCTCGACGTGACCGACCGCGCGGCGGTTGCCGCCGCCGTGGACACCGCCGTCGAGCACGTCGGCCCGCTCGACATCGTCGTCAACAACGCCGGCACCCTGTCCATGGGCATGATCGAGGAGTTCACCGAGGCCGAGGCGCGCGCCCAGTTCGAGGTCAACCTCTTCGGCGCGCTCTGGGTCAGTCAGGCCGTGCTGCCACACCTGCGCGCCCAGCGGTCCGGCCACATCGTGCAGGTCTCCAGCATCGCCGCGCTCGGCGGCTTTCCGAGCACCGGCCTCTACAGCGCCAGCAAGTTCGCCCTGGAAGGCATGAGCGAGGCGCTGGCGATGGAGGCGGCGGCCTTCGGCATCACCGTCAGCATCGTGCAGCCGGGCGGCTACTGGACCGACCTCTACACCAGCCTGAGCGCCACCACCCCGATGGACGCCTACGCGCCACTGCGCGCCGAGCTGGAGCGCCAGTGGGCGCAGGGCTCGATCGACAGCGAACCCCGGCTGGCCGCCGAGGCGCTGCTGCGACTTGTCGACAGCGACGACCCGCCGCTGCGGCTCCTGCTCGGCAGCATGGTGTACGACCTGGCGTTCGACCTCTCCCGCCGGCGGATGGACACCTGGGCGAGCTGGGAGCAGGTCAGCCGAGCCGCCGAAAAGGCCGTCGCGGCCCCCGGATCCCACCAATGAGAGGGCTGCGCGTATCGCCACGGGCGGCAGGCCCGGCGTTCTAGGCTCCGAGATATGGCGGCGGCGTGCCCAATTCCTTTGGCACATAAGTCCGGGCAGAGCCTTCACCCCATGATTTCTCCTCGCGAGGCGCAAACCTAGACGGAGAGGAAACAGGCATGGCTGTCAAAACCAAGACTCGTCCGGGCACCACGGAAATCCGACCGTTCTCGGTCGACATTCCCCAGGCCGACCTCGATGACCTGAAGCGGCGCATCAAGGCCACCCGCTGGCCGGACAAGGAAACGGTGGACGACCAGTCGCAGGGCGTGCCACTCGCGACGATTCAGGCCGTCGCCCGCTATTGGGAGAAGGAGTACGACTGGCGCAAGGTCGAGGCGCGGCTGAACGCCGTACCGCAGTTCATGACCACCATCGACGGGGTGGACATCCACTTCATCCACGTGCGCTCGAAACACGAGGACGCGCTGCCGCTCATCGTCACCCACGGGTGGCCGGGCTCGGTCATCGAGCAGATGAAGATCATTGAGCCGCTCACCGACCCCACCAAGCACGGCGCGAGCGCATCCGACGCCTTCCACCTGGTGATTCCGTCACTGCCCGGCCACGGCTTCTCCGGCAAGCCGACCGAGCCGGGATGGAACCCGCAGAAGATCGCAACCGCCTGGACGGAGCTGATGAAGCGGCTCGGCTACAACCGGTTCGTCGCGCAGGGCGGCGACTGGGGTGCGGTCATCGTCGACCAGATGGGCCTCCAGGCGCCTCCGGAACTGCTCGGCATCCACACCAACATGCCCGGTGCGATCCCCACCGAGATCGACCTGTTGTTCCAGGGCGACACCACCGGCGCGAACAACGCCATGGGCTCGCTGCCCTCCGGTCTCTCCGACGACGAGATGCGGGCCGCCGAGGAAGCCAACTACGTGTGGAAACACGTCGCCTACGCCCTCATGATGGCGACACGTCCGCAGACACTGACCGGGCTGGCGGATTCTCCGGTCGGCCTGGCGTCCTTCCTGCTCGACCACGACTCGAAGAGTCTGGCCCTGATCTCGCAGGTGTTCGACGGGGCCACGGCGGGCCTCACCCGCGACGACATCCTGGACAACATCTCGCTCTACTGGTTGACGAACACCGCGGTCTCCGCGTCCCGCCTGTACGCGGAGAACAAACTCTCGTTCTTCGCCGCCAAGGGCGTGAAGGTGCCGGTCGCCGTGAGCGTCTTCCCCGACGAGCTGTACGAGGCACCACAGAGTTGGGCCGAGCAGGCGTACTCGAACCTCATCTACTACAACAAGCTCGACGTGGGCGGGCACTTCGCCGCCTGGGAACAGCCGAAGATCTTCTCCGAAGAGCTTCGCACCGCCTTCCGGTCGCTGCGCTAGATGGCCGTGCACCTGCCCCCGCTCAGCGGGGCGGCCGAGTGGCTCAACTCCGAGCCACTCGGCCCCGCCGATCTGGGCGGACGCGTCGTCCTGGTCAACTTCTGGACGCTGACCTGCATCAACTGGCTGCGCCAGGAGCCGTACGTGCGGGCCTGGTCGCAGGCGTACCGCGATGACGGGCTGGTCGTCGTCGGGGTGCACACCCCGGAGTTCGGGTTCGAGCACGAGACCGACTGGGTGCGGCGGGCGGTGGCGGCCCGTTCGATCGACTACCCGGTGGCGCTCGACAACGACTACACGATCTGGAGCGCCTTCGACAACCACTACTGGCCCGCGCTCTACTTCGTCGACACCGACGGCGTCATCCGCGACGAGCACTTCGGCGAGGGACGCTACGAGCAGTCCGAGCGGGTGCTCCAACAACTGCTCGGCGTCGAGCGCGAACCCGTACCCGTCAACGGGCTCGGCCCGGAGGCGGAGGCCGACTGGACCAGCCTGCGCACGCCCGAGACGTACCTCGGTTTCGGTCGCGGTGAACACTTCGCGTCGCCGAACGGCCCGGCGCTCGACGAACGTCGCGCCTACCAGGTGCCGGAGAGCCTCGGCCTCAACCAGTGGGCGCTGGCAGGAGAGTGGACGATCGGGTCGGAGAACGTCGTACTGGACCAGGCCGGCGGCGGTATCGCCTTCCGATTCCACGCCCGCGACGCGCATCTCGTGCTGGCCCCCGGGGCGGGTCGGCCGATCCCGTTCCGCGTGCTGCTCGACGGCGAGGCGCCCGGCCCGTCCCACGGCGTCGACGTCGACGCCGACGGCAACGGCGTACTCCAGGACGGCCGGCTCCACCAGCTCGTCCGCCAGGACGGCGCGGTCCGGGAGCGGACCCTGGAGATCACGTTCGGTGAGCCTGGCGCCGAGGCGTACGCCTTCACCTTCGGGTAGGGCGTGTGTGTCGGATCCGGGGGGACGTCGACACACACGCCCGGGTCGCTCAGCGGCGCAGGTCGACGATGCTGACGGTGCCGGAGACCGGCGAGATGCTGCGCACCTGCGGGCGGGGGCGGAGTCGGGCGTCGCCGGCGTACCGGTCGGCGAGGGTCTTCTCCGCCGTCTCGTCACCGTCGTCGGCGGCGAGCAACAACGCGGCGATCTCGTCCACGAGCGTGAGGTCGGCGGTGGCGATGTCCTCGGTCATCGCGCCGAAGCGGTCCCAGAGCAGCAGCTCGTCCTTCTGTCGGTGGGCCAGCTCGATTAGGACGTAGTCGTGGATGAACCAGTTGCCCCGGATCGGCAGCTCCGGGCTGACGCCGTAGCGCTCGGGGTCGATCGTCCCGGCCCGGTACGCCGACCACACCCGCGCCGCCGAGTCGAAGAGCCCTGCCTCCGGGTCGATGTCGTAGCCGTCGAACCCCCAGTCGCCGGCGGGGTCGAGCTCCGGATCGGCCCAGACCCACCGGTCGCCGTTCCAGTACTCCACCAGCACGTGGTCGTGGTGCCAGTCGGGCGCGAAGTACGAGACGAAACCGACCCGGCTGCGGCTGGGAATGCCGTGCTGACGCAGCACCGCGACCGAGAGCAGCGTGTGGTCCCGACAGCAGCCTGCCACCCGGTCGACGGCCGGACGCTGCGCCGCGAGAGGCAGCGGAAAGCGGGACTGGTCAGTGTCGAGGATGCGGTCCACCCAGCGGCGGTTCACCTCGTCGAGCCGGTCGTCGGGCAACTCGACGCCGCCGGCCCGGTAGTGGACGATCACGTTGCGGGCGGTCGCCGCCACGGCGGGGAAGTCGGTCGCCACGTCGTCGAGGAGCCCGCCGTACCGACCCGGGTCGCTGTACGGGGAGTGTTTCCGATAGTCATCAAGGTCCATGGGGGCAGTCTCCGGTCCGCCACCGTGTCAGGGTCAAGGCGCTAGTGTCGGCTGCTGTGACGACGCCCGAGATCACCATCGCCACGCCCGCCGACCGCGCCACAGTTGTCGACACGCTCGTCGCCGCGTTCGTCAAGGATCCGATCCTGCGGTGGCTGTTCCCCGACGAGGAGACCTATCCCCGGTACTGCGCCGCCTTCTTCGGGCACCTCTTCGACAAGCGGGTGCACCAGAAGTCGATCTGGACGATCGGCGGGGGTGCGGCGGTCGCCCTCTGGGACCCGCCGGCCGGGCAACCGGCTGCCGGCGCGGCCGCCGTGCCGGCCCCTGCGCACGGGGTGCCGGAGGTCTCTCCGTACCCGACCGACGTGCTGGCCCGGGTGCAGCGCTACGACGACATCGTGCACGACGCCCTGCCGGCTTTCCCGTTCTGGTACCTCGGTGTCCTGGGCACCCACCCGGACAACGCCGGACGCGGTTGGGGCCGTGCCGTCATGCGGGCCGGGCTGGACCGCGCCGCCGCCGACGGCCGGCCGGCGATCCTGGAGACCAGCAAGCCGGGCAACGTCGAGCTGTACCGCCGGGCCGGCTGGGAGGTGATGAACTTCCTGCCGGAGCCCGTCCCCACCTGGCTCATGATGCAGCAACCGCCGCGCTGATCAGACTGACCTCCCCGGTCGGCGACGTCAGGTCATCGGGCGTACCCGACCGACGCGGGCATCGGATGTCGGGTGGGCGACCGACCCTGCGACCTAACGTCGGTGTTCGAAAGGGAAGGAGGCCCGGGTGCTGGATCGGCTCAACGAGGCCATGGCGTACATCGAGCGTCACCTCGACCGGAAGATCGAGGTGGCGGAGCTGGCGAGGATCGCGCTGACGTCGGAGTACCACTTCCGGCGGCTGTTCTCCGCGCTGGCCGGAATGCCGCTGTCGGAGTACATCCGTCGGCGTCGGCTCACCGTCGCCGGCGCGGACGTGCTGGCGGGGGAGCGGACGTTGCTCGACGTCGCCGTGCACTACGGCTACGGCTCGACGGAGGCGTTCGCCCGGGCGTTCCACGCCGTGCACGGCGTGGGGCCCGGAGTTGCGCGGCGTACGGGGGCAGCGCTGCGCGCCCAGCCCCGGATGTCCTTCCGACTCACCGTCGAAGGGAGCGGCAGCATGGAGTACCGGATCGTCGACAAGGACGCGTTCGCGCTGGTGGGGCGCAAGGCCCGGGTCCCGCTGGTGCACGAGGGGATGAACCCGGCGATCGTCGCGTTCATCAGGAGCATCGACAAGGAGACGACCGAGCGGATCGAGGCGCTCTCCGATCAGGAACCGAAGGGGATCGTCAACGTCAGCGACAACCTCGCCGACAGTCGGCAGGAGGGCACCGAGCTCGACTACTGGCACGGGGTGGTGACCGGCACCGAGCCGCCGGAGGACCTGGACGCGCTGCCGGTGCGGGCGGGGTCGTGGGCGGTGTTCACCACCTCCGGCGCGTTTCCGCAGGCGGTGCAGTTCCTGTGGCGTGACGTGTTCACCCAGTGGTTTCCGTCCAACCCGTACCGCAGCCGACCTGGACCGGAGATCTCCCGGGTCCGGGTG
Organism: Micromonospora sp. NPDC047644; assembly: GCF_040704315.1. Lineage (NCBI taxonomy): Bacteria > Bacillati > Actinomycetota > Actinomycetes > Micromonosporales > Micromonosporaceae > Micromonospora > Micromonospora sp. NPDC047644. The sequence continues at coordinate 223,467 of NZ_JBEYSY010000007.1, read as the reverse complement.
TCGGCGGACGGGACCCAGGCGGACGCCGAGCTGTGGATTCCCGTCGAACGGGTACCCACCCCTATGTAGAGTTCCGATACAGTGGTCGGATGCGGATGACCATTCCGGTCGCGAAGGTGCTCGCGGCGCTGCTGGCCGAGCCCGACGAGCAGCGCTACGGGCTCGACCTGATGCGATTGACCGGCCTGCCCAGCGGCACCCTCTACCCGGTGCTGCACCGGTTGCAGGGGGCCGGCTGGCTGGCCGCCGACTGGGAGGCGATCGATCCCGTCGCGGCCGGCCGGCCGGCCCGCCGCTACTACCGACTGACCGCCGTCGGGGTGACACAGGCCCGCCAGGCGCTCGCCGACCTGCGGGCCGCGATCCCCGACGGGCGTCGCTCGTGGGGCGGCACCGAGCCCACCGGAGCGCCGGCGTGGTGACCCGCCGGGCCGCCGAGCTGCTGTTGACGTTGGCTGCGCGCCGCTGGCCGGCCCAGATTCGCGACGACCTGCGCCGCGAGTGGGCCGCCGAGCTGCACATGCTGGCCGAGAGCGGTCACCGGACGAGGATGCTGGGCTTCGCGGTGAGCCTGGCCGTCAGTCGGAGCGGCGCCCCGATCGTCGACCGCCGCCTGATACGCGGCCGGATCGGACGCACCGCCGCCACCCTGCTGCTCTCCCCGATCGCCTGCGTCGGAATCGTGCTGGCCAGTGCTTTCGCCCTCATGCCGATCGAGCGGATGACCCCGGACTGGTCCCAGCGGGTGCAGAAGCCGATCTGGACGGCGCTCACCATCGGGTTGGCGGTGCTGCTGGCGGTGTTCGCCGCGCGCTGGGCCCGGCACACCGCACTCGACGGCCCGCTGCGCACCGCACTCGGCGTGGTGCTTCCCATCGGCGCGGTCGGCGTCGTGTTCCTCGCTGCCATCTCCCCGGACGACCCGGTCACCTTCGTACCCGGGCTGCTGCTCTGGTCGGCCGGCCTGACGCTGGCCCTCTGGGCCGCGGCGAGCCTCGCCGCCCGCGATCGCCTCCGTGTGGCCTGGTGGGTGGGCATCCTCGGCGCGCTCGCCGCCGCCGACCTCGCGGTGATCCTCACCGTCGTCGACGTCGTCGCGGCGGGCCGTCGCGCCGGCCCCGTCAGCAGTCCGACGCCACTGGGCGGCGTCGACTGGATCTCCTCGCCGCTGTGGCTCCTCGCCGCCTGGACGGAATGGAACATCAGCCTGCCCAGACCCACCATCTCATGGGAGATCTTCCACATCGTCAGCAACGAGGTGCGGGCGGAACCCATGCTCTACCTGGCCTGCACGCCGTACGCGCTCGCCTACACCATCCGGGCGGCCCGGTCGGCGCCCGCCGAGCCGGTCGCCCTCGCGCCGACCCCGGTGTGAACCTCAGTCGGGTACGTCGTCCCACGTCGTACCCGGCTCCAGGTAACCGGCCACCTGCTTCTCGCGCAACGCGTACGCGATGACCAGCAGGGCGTGCTTGTCCAACTCGGGCAGCCGGTCCAACGGGAACCACCGCACGGCCAACGACTCGTCGTCGTTGACCCGGGCGGTGCCGCCGATCGCCCGGCACAGGAACCCCATGTTCAGGTATTCACAGCGGTCCCCGTTCGGGTAGGTGTGCGGGTGCGACACGGCGCTGGACATCCGCACCGGCGCCACCTCCACGCCCGTCTCCTCGCGCACCTCGCGGACCAGCGCGGTGGCCGGCTGCTCGCCCGGCTCGACGAAACCGCTGATCACCGACCACCGCCCGTCGTCGGCGCGCTGACCGAGCAGCAGCTCGCCGGCCTCGTTGCGGACCACCGCGCTGACGCTCGGCAGCCAGAGCAGATCGTGGCCGACGTGTTTGCGCAGCCCCACGATGTAGTCCGGTATCGCCATCCCGCGATCATAGAGGTGCCCACAGCGGGGCTCACCTGCGCATCTTCTGGTGTTCCAGTCCCACGCGTTTCGCCATTTCGGCCCGACGAACGCCATGCATATCTACTGTGGAGATCGTCGGCGACTTGTGCGATCCGGTGGCGGCCGGCCGGTTCGCGGTGCACAGTGATTCCCATGAGCGACAGCGGACGTGGTGGGCAGTTCTACTGGTGCACCCGGCATCACCGGGTCGAGACGGACTCCAACGTGTGTCCGGCGAAGCACGTTCTCGGCCCGTACGACTCGGCGGCCGACGCGGAGAACGCCCTGCAACGAGTGCAGGAGCGGAACGAGGCGTGGGATGCCGAGGACGCTCGTTGGGCCGGGGACGACAGATAGGCGGCGCGGGACGGCTCGCGCCGAGGTTTTCGTGCTCCGCGAGGACGCACGCGAGAGCACGTCCCCCGAGGAGGGAACCACGATGGCCGAAGCACAGCAGGCCACCAAGCGCCCGGCCGCCCGACGCACCACCGCGAAGAAGACCGCCGCGGCGGAGCGGAACACCGCGGCGAGCCGGACCACCCCCGTGCGCAAGTCCACCACGGCTGCCACGAAGGCACCGGCCCGCAAGGCCGCCGGCGGGGCGGGCCGCGCCCCGGCCAGGAAGACCACCACGGCGGCTACGAAGGCCCCCGCGAAGAAGGCCGCCACCAAGACCACGGCGGCGGCCAAGAAGGCCCCCGCGAAGGCCTCGACCACCACCCGCAGGACGACCGCCGCCGCCAAGCGGGCCCCGGCGTCCACCGCGCGCAAGACGACCACCGCCGCGAAGAAGACCACCGGTACGGCGAAGAAGACGGTGAGCGCGGCGAAGAAGACCACCGCCGCCGCCAAGGCTTCGGCGCGCAAGACCACCACCGCGGCGAAGGCTTCGGCGCGCAAGACCACCAGCGCGGCGAAGGCCCCGGCCCGCAGGACCACCAGCGCGGCGAAGGCCCCGGCGCGGAAGGTGGCGACCACGGCGTCCGCCGCCAAGAAGACGGCGACGAAGAAGACGGCGTCGACCCGCCCCAGCGGCGGCGCGCGCAAGGCTCCGGCCAAGAAGGCCCCGGCCGCGAAGGTGTCGGGTACCTCGTCGACCACCGCCCGTAAGGCGGCGGCGAAGAAGGCCCCGGCGAAGAAGACCGTCGCGGCCAAGGCCCCGGCCCGCAAGGTGACCGCCCGTAAGTCGCCGGCCCGCCCGGTCGCCGCCCGAGCCACCGCCCCCAAGGGGGCCCGCAGCGCCGCCCGCAAGGCGACCGGCTGAGCGCGGAGCGTCCCCTGACCGGTCGGATTTCCGGCCGGTCACCGGAAGCGGATCACCCGTGGCGCTGTCAGGATTGACCCGTGGTCATCCGACGCGTACTCGCGCCCCGCATCGACTTCGGCGCGTTGCGCCGGGAGCTCGGCCTGCCCGAGGAGTTCCCGGCCGACGCCCAGCGTGAAGCCGACGAGGCGGCTGCGGCACCGCCGCAGCCGCCCGTCGACCGCACCGACATACCGTTCGTCACCGTCGACCCCGCCAGCTCGCGGGACCTGGACCAGGCGATGCACCTCGCCCGCCGCTCCGGTGGGGGCTACCGGGTGCGGTACGCGATCGCCGACGTCGCCGCGCACGTCACCCCGGGTGGGGCGTTGGAGGCGGAGACCTGGCGGCGGGGGCAGACCATCTACCTGCCCGACGGCAACGTGCCGCTGCACCCGCGCACCCTCAGCGAGGGTGCGGCCAGCCTGCTGCCCGACGACGACCGGGCCGCGGTGCTCTGGACCATCGACCTGGACGCCGACGGCGGCACCGTCGCCGTCGAGCTGGAACGCGCCCTGGTCCGCAGCCGCGCCAAACTCGACTACACCGGGGTGCAGGCGGCAGCCGAGGCCGGGCGGCTACCCGACCCGATCGCGCTGCTGCCGGAGATCGGCGACCGGCTGACCGCCCGTGGGCTGAGCCGGGGCGCCATCAACCTGCCGCTGCCCGAGCAGGATCTGGAACCCGACGGTGAGGGCTGGCGGCTGGTGCTGCGCGCGCCGGTGCCGATGGAAGAGCACAACGCGCAGATCTCCCTGCTGACCGGAATGGCTGCCGCCGACATCATGCTGGCCGGCCGGGTGGGTCTGCTGCGGACGATGCCGGGGCCCAAGCCGGAAGCGGTGCAGCGCCTCCGGGCCGCCGCCGCGCCGCTGGGCGTGCACTGGCCGGACGACGTGGGCCCGGGTCAGGTCATCGCCGGTCTGGACGCCGCCCAGCCGCGCGCCGCCGCGTTCATCGACCAGGCGGCCGAGCTGATGCGCGGTGCCGCGTACACCGCCTTCGACGGGGAGCTTCCGGAGCATCCGGAGCACGGTGGCGTGGCGGCCGCGTACGCCCACGTGACGGCACCGTTGCGGCGGCTGGCCGACCGGTACGCCACCGAGGTCTGCCTGGCCCTGCACGCCGGCCAGGCGGTGCCCGACTGGGCCCGCGCCGCGTTGCCCCGGCTGCCCGAGGTGATGGCGAGCACCGACCGGGTCGCCTCGGCGGCGGCGCGCGGCACCGTCGACCTGGCCGAGGCGGCGGTGCTGGAGCACCGGGTGGGCGAGACCTTCGACGCGGCCGTCCTCGACGTCGACGCCCCGCCCAACGGCAAGTCCCGGCCCCGACCGCCCGGTGGCACCGTCGCGCTGGACGCCCCGCCGGTCCGCGCCCGCTGCCTCGGCCAACTGCCGCTCGGCGAACGGGTCCGGGTCCGTCTGGTCACCGCCGACCCGGCGGCCCGTACCGTCCTGTTCGAGCTGGCCTGACCGGGCCGCCGTCGCGGGCCTGGTCCGCGCCCGTGGGCGCGGTCGCCGGCCTGTGGGCGCGGTCACCGACGGCAGCGGGGATTCTCACAGCGCTCGGCGCTGCTGACGGACCGGGCGGTTTGCGAGGATGAGGCCATGGCATACGACGCGAGCACGCTGCCCGACGTGTCCGGGCTGACGGTCGGCATCATCGGTGGCACCGGCGACCAGGGGCGGGGCCTCGCCTACCGGTTCGCGCGGGCCGGCCAGACGGTGCTGATCGGATCCCGGTCGGCCGAGCGGGCCGCCGAGTCCGCGGCCGAGATCGCCGCCCTGCCCGGGGTGCCGGCCGGCGGCAGCGTCACCGGCACGGCCAACGACGAGGTGGCCCGACGCAGCGACGTGGTGATCATCGCGGTGCCGTGGGACGGGCACGCCGCCACCGTCGCCTCCCTCGCCGAGCCGCTCGCCGGCCGGATCGTCGTCGACTGCGTCAACCCGCTCGGCTTCGACAAGCAGGGCCCGTACGCGCTGACCGTCGCCGAGGGCAGCGCCGTGCAGCAGGCCGCCGCGCTGCTGCCCGACTCCCGGGTCTGCGCCGCGTTCAACCACGTCAGCGCTCCGCTGCTGGCCGACCCCGAGGTCGACCGGATCGACCTGGACGTGCTGATCTGCACCGAGGACCGTGAGCTGGTCGACATCGTCGGCGCGCTCGCCGCCCGGATCCCCGGCATGCGGGGCATCTACGCCGGGCGGCTGCGCAACGCCCACCAGATCGAGGCGTTCACCGCCAACCTGATCGCGATCAACAAGCGCTACAAGGCGCACGCCGGCATCCGCGTCACCGACCTCTGACCAACCCGTCGGGCACGCGGTTTGCCGTTGAACCGACCGGGGCACCAGACCGACCATGTCCATCGACAGGGAGTCAGGCAGCGTGCAAGGGACACCGTCACGACCGCAGGGAGCGCGACGGCCCGCCCTGGCCATCGTGATCGGTCTGGTGACCGGCCTGGCGTTCGGCGCCCTCGTCTACCAATCCGGCATCGGCAGGTCCTCCGACTTCGGATCAGGGTCCATCGCCATCGCCGCGGTCATCGGTTTGATGACCGCGGCGGGGGTCGCCTGGACGATGTTCCACAAGGGCTGGTAATCGCCGGCGCTCCACGAACCGTGAACGGGCCGGCCGTCCGGCGGCCGGCCCGTCGACCGGTCTAGAAGGTGTGCTCGGCGGCCGGGAACTCGCCGCCGCGGACCTCGTCGGCGAAACGGCGGGTGGCGTCGGTGAGAGCACCGGCCAGGTCCGCGTACCGCTTCACGAACCGTGGCGCCCTGCCCGTCCGCAAACCGGCCATGTCCTGCCAGACCAGCACCTGCGCGTCGGTGTCCGGGCCCGCGCCGATGCCCACGGTGGGGATCGGCAGCTCGTGGGTGATCCGCTTGGCCACCTCGCCGGGCACCATCTCCAGCACCACGGCGAACGCGCCCGCCTCCGCCACCGCCCGTGCGTCGGCCAGCACCTCGTCGGCGGCGTCGCCGCGACCCTGCACGCGGTAGCCACCCAGGGTGTGCTCGCTCTGCGGGGTGAAACCGATGTGCGCCATCACCGGGATGCCGGCACCGACGATCGCGGCGATCTGCGCGGCGTTGCGGCGGCCACCCTCCAACTTCACCGCGTGACAGCCACCCTCCTTCATGAACCGGACGGCGGTGCGCAGCGCCTGGGCCGGACCCTCCTCGTACGAGCCGAACGGCAGGTCACCGACGACCAGCGCCTGCCGGGTCGCCCGCACCACGGCCCGGACCAGCGGAAGCAGCTCATCGGCGGTGATCGGCAGGGTGGTCTCGTAGCCGAACACGTTGTTCGCGGCCGAGTCGCCGACCAGCAGCACCGGAATACCGGCCTGGTCGAAGATCGACGCCGTGTACTGGTCGTACGAGGTGAGCATCGGCCAGCGCTCGCCGCGCTCCTTGGCGGCCATCAGGTCGCGGGTGCGGACCCGTCGGGTGGCGGGGCCGCCGTACAACGCGGTCACCTCGCTCGGAGTGGACTCCATCATCTCTGTCTCCCTTCCTCGAGGCCGCCTGCGCGGTCCCCGGGTTCCGTCGCGATCGTCGCACCGCGAGACGGGCTGACGGCAGGGCCCAGTGCAAGATGTCACTCCACCAGCGCGAAGCCGCCCAGCTGGCCACCCGGGCCCGCCCCGCGTGGCGGCGCCGGGCCGCGCCAACGACCCGGCACCCCCGGGGGTACGGCTCAGCCGTGCTCGCGCCACCGGTTGGTGATCGGCAGACGGCGGTCCCGGCCGAACGCCTTCATGGAGATCTTCGTGCCCGGCGCGGACTGCCGGCGCTTGTACTCGGCGGTATCCACCAGCCGCAGCACCCTGTCCACCACGGCCGGGTCGTGACCCGACTCGATCAGCCCGTCGCGGCCGAGGTCACCGTCGACGTAGCCGATCAGGATCGGATCCAGGACGTCGTACTCGGGCAGGCTGTCGCTGTCGAGCTGGCCCGGGCTCAGCTCGGCGCTCGGCGGCTTGCCGATCGAGTTCTCCGGGATCGGTGCGGTCTCACCACGCCGGGCCGCGTCCCGGTTGCGCCACTTCGCGAGCCGCCAGATCAGCGTCTTCCAGACGTCCTTCACCGGGTTGAAGCCGCCCACCGAGTCGCCGTACAGGGTGGAGTAGCCGACCGCCAGCTCGCTCTTGTTGCCGGTGGTCAGGACCAGGTGGCCCTCCTGGTTCGACAGCGCCATCAGGATCACGCCACGCACCCGGGCCTGCAGGTTCTCCACCGCCACACCGGACAGCGACAGGTTGGCCAGGAAGCCGTCGACCATCGGCTGGATCGGCTCGACGCGGTAGTCCAGGCCGGTGCGCTTGGCCAGGTCGGCGGCGTCCTCCCGGGAGTGCTCCGAGGAGTGCTGGCTGGGCAGCGACACCCCGACCACCCGGTCCGGCCCGAGCGCGTCGACGGCGAGCGCGGCCACCACCGCCGAGTCGATGCCCCCGGACAGACCGAGCACCACCGACGGGAACCGGTTCTTGTTGACGTAGTCGCGCAGACCCAGCACCAGCGCCTGCCACACCTCGGCCTCGTCGGCCACCGGCTCGATCAGCCCGCCGGTGGCGGCCGGGCCGGACGGGGTGGGCGGAATGCCGTCCAGCGTGCTGTGCACGATCCGCATCCCGTCGGCCAGCGTCTCGGCGGGCGGCGGGGTGGCGGCGGCCGGCAACTCGACGTCGTGCACGAGCAGGTGTTCGACGAACTGCGGTGCCCGGGTGAGCAGCTCACCGTCGGCGCTCACGATCATCGAGTCGCCCTCGAAGACCAGCTCGTCCTGGCCACCGGTCATGTTGACGTACGCGATGGCGGCGCCCGCCTCGGCGGCCCGGCGGCGGACCAGCGGCAGCCGGATGTCGTCCTTGTTCAGCTCGTACGGCGAGCCGTTGATGTTGACGACCAGGCCGACGCCGGCCCTCCGGGCGGCGGCGAACGGACCGCCGGCCTGCCACAGGTCCTCACAGATGGTCAGCGCGACGTCCACGCCGCCGAGCCGCACCACTGTCAGCGCGTCACCGGAGACGAAGTACCGGTCCTCGTCGAAGACCCCGTAGTTGGGCAGGTGGTGCTTGAAGTAGCGGGCGGCCACCACGCCCCGGTGCAGCAGCGCGGCGGCGTTGCGGGCACCCCGGCCCGGCTCGGCGTCCCCGCTGACCTGCGGCGGGCCGTCGGCGTCCAGGTAGCCGACCACGACCGGCAACTCGCCGAGACCGTCGGCGGCCAGGTCGGCGGCCAGCCGCTCCACGGCGGCCCGGGACGCGCCGACGAAGGAACGCCGGAAGACCAGGTCCTCCACCGGGTACCCGGTCAGCATCATCTCCGGGAAGAGCACCAGCTGGGCACCGGCGTCGGCGGCCTGGCGAGTCCAACTGCGGACCAGCTCGGCGTTTCCGGCGAGGTCGCCGACGCTCGGATTGACCTGGGAAAGGGCGAGACGCAGGGTGGGCATACCTTCATCTTGCCCCAGCCTCGTCGCGTCAGTCCGTACCCTCCGACGAGACGGCCGCCACCCGCCGCGACGGGCGCCCGCGAGGCCGCGGCGGCTGGTGCTCGGCCGTCGTGGTGGCCGTCGGCGGCGGCCCGGCCGCCGGTGGTGGTTCGGCTGTCGTGGCGGCAGCGGTGGGCCCCGCGCTCGTCCGGCGGGACACGAGGGGACGGCCGGCGGCAGTTCGCGTAACGTCTGCGTAACCAGGCCCGGGAACACTGGGCGATCAGGTCGGGTGCAGCCCGGCCAAGGCGGACAAAAGAGTGTCGCGAGGGGTTGGGGAAGTGGACCGTCAGCAGGAGTTCGTCCTCCGCACGCTGGAAGAGCGGGACATCCGGTTCGTCCGGCTGTGGTTCACCGACGTTCTGGGCACGCTCAAGAGCGTTTCGGTGGCACCCGCCGAGCTGGAGGCCGCCTTCGAGGAAGGCATCGGCTTCGACGGCTCGGCGATCGAGGGCTTCGCCAGGGTCTTCGAATCGGACATGGTTGCCATGCCCGACCCGACCACCTTCCAGGTCTTCCCCTTCGAGGGCGGGGTCAGCGGCGAGAGCGCCCGGATGTTCTGCGACATCCTGCTGCCCGACGGCGGGCCGTCCTGGGCCGACCCCCGGCACGTGCTGCGCCGCGCGCTCTCCAAGGCCGCCGAGAAGGGCTTCACCTTCTACACCCACCCCGAGATCGAGTTCTTCCTGCTCGAAAACGGCCCGCAGGACGGCACGGTGCCCACCCCGGTCGACACCGGCGGCTACTTCGAGCACACCACTCACGCCGTGGCCCGGGACTTCCGCCGCCAGGGCGTACTCGCGCTGGAACGCATCGGCATCTCCGTGGAGTTCAGCCACCACGAGGTCGCGCCCGGCCAGCAGGAGATCGACCTGCGCTACGCCGACGCGCTCACCACCGCCGACAACATCATGACCTTCCGGCACGTGGTCAAGGAGGTCGCGCTCTCCACCGGTGTGCAGGCCAGCTTCATGCCGAAGCCGTTCACCGACCAGCCGGGCAGCGGGATGCACACCCACCTGTCGCTGTTCGAGGGGGAGCGCAACGCCTTCCACGACAGCGGCGACCCGATGAAGCTGTCCAAGGTGGCGAAGTCGTTCATCGCCGGCCTGCTGGTGCACGCCCGGGAGTACACGGCTGTCACCAACCAGTGGGTCAACTCGTACAAGCGGCTCTTCCCGCAGCACCTGCCCGACCGGATCACCGAGAGCCCGGCGTACGTCTGCTGGGGTCACCTCAACCGGTCCGCGCTGGTCCGGGTCCCCGCGTACGGCAAGCCCAACTCGGCCCGGGTCGAGGTCCGCTCGCTGGACTCGGCGACCAACCCGTACCTCGCCTTCGCGGTGCTGCTCGGCGCCGGCCTCAAGGGCATCGAAGAGGGGTACGAGCTGCCACCGGGCGCCGAGGACGACGTCTGGTCGCTGACCAGCGCCGAGCGGCGGGCCATGGGCTACGAGGCGCTGCCGGAGAACCTCGCCGAGGCGATCGACGTCATGGCGGAGTCCGAGCTGGTCGCCGAGGTGCTCGGCGAGCACGTCTTCGACTTCTTCCTGCGCAACAAGCGGGCCGAGTGGGAGCAGTACCGCCGTGAGGTCACCCCGTACGAGCGGCAGCGCTACCTGGCCCTGTAGGCGCAGGGGCTGACGCCGTTGCGCGCTGCCGCTATCGTCTCGATCACCGCGCCGGTACCCCTCCGGGCGGAGAGTCGGGAGGCAAGTCGGTGCTGGAGGATCTGTTCAGCGGTGCCTGGCAGAGCGTCGTGTTCGGGCTCGTCGGCGTCGGCCTGATGGCCGCCGGCTTCGGGCTCGTCGACCTGCTCACCCCGGGCCGGCTGCGAGACCTGATCTGGGTCGAGCGCAACTCCAACGCGGGGTTGCTGCTCGCCGCCAACCAGCTCGGCATCGCCGGAATCGTCTTCACCGCGATCCTGACCAGCTACAGCGACTTCGGCAAGGGGCTCGCCTCCACCGTGGTCTTCGGACTGGTCGGTTTGGCGATCATGGCGCTGGCCTTCGTGGTGCTGGACCTGCTCACCCCCGGCAAGCTCGGCGAGGTCATCTGTTCGCCCGAACCGCACCCGGCTGCCCGGGTCAGCGCCGCCACCCACTTCGGGGCTGCGCTGATCGTCTGCGCCTGCATCGCCTGACAGCCGCCCTCGGCGTCACCACGCGGGCGGTCCGCCCGCGTTCCGCCGTGCGTGCCTGGTCGTGAGTGGCCGGCCGGTCCTCCGTGGCGGAGCGTCCGTGGGTGGGCGTCCGTGGCGGGCGTCCGTGGGCGGGCGTCCGTGGGTGGGCGTGCAGATCTTGGACAGTTTCCGTCATCTCGTGACGGAAAGTGTCCAAGATCTGTGGCCGGTGGGCCGCTCGCGCCGGCGGTCAGGCACCGCGGGCGTCGTACCTCGGTCGTAGCGTGCGGGCATGAACCGCACCGATCGCCTCTACGCGCTGGTCGAGGAGCTGCGGGCGGTGTCGCCACGGCCGCGCAGCGCCCGCTGGCTGGCCGCGCGCTTCGAGGTGAGCAGCCGGACCATCGAACGGGACCTCGGCGCGTTGCAGGAGGCCGGGGTGCCGATCTGGGCCGAGCCCGGGCGCACCGGCGGCTACGTCCTGGACCGCGCCCGTACCCTGCCACCGGTCAACCTGACCGCCGCCGAGGCGGTGGCGATGGCCGTGGCGCTGCACCGGCTTGCCGGCTCGCCGTTCGCCGGTCCGGCCGCTACCGCGCTGCGCAAGCTGGTGGCGGTGCTGCCGGCCGCCGATGCCGCCGAGGCACACCGCCTCGCCGACCGGGTGCACCTGATCGGCGACGGGCCGGCCATGCCCGTCCCGACCACCGTCGCCGACGCGGTCACCGCGCGGCGTGTGCTGCGCATCCGGTACGCCGACCGCGCCGGCGCCGACTCGACCCGTGACGTCGAGCCCCTCGGCTATCTCGGTAACTCCCGACACTGGTACCTGGTCGCCTGGTGCCGTCTGCGCGATGAGCTGCGGTGCTTCCGTACCGACCGGATCCGGAGCGGGTGGGCGCTGCCGGACGTGGTGACCCGGGAGCTGAGCCTGACGGATCTCGACATCCCGCACGAGCGGGTCCGCCCGCTGAGCCTGGTCTGAAGCAGGCTCGGCGCTTCGGTCTGTTCTGAAGCGGATTCGGCGCGGCGCTACGGTCGCGAACGGGCTCGGCGCGGTGGCCCGGGTGGGTCTCGTCACGAGAAACCCCGCTGTGTGATCCGGAAACACCGACAGGACGCTGTCGCCAGCGGCCCAGAGACTGCTCCGCACGACGGCCGAGCGGCCGGCACGGAAATTCTGGAGGCAGTAGATGTCCAGTTCCACCACGCCCATCACCTGGTTCGAGATCGGCACCGACCGGCCCGAGGACGCGGAGCGGTTCTACGGAGAGCTGTTCGGCTGGACCTTCGAGGAGCAGGGCTCGCCCAAGGGCGGGTCCTACCGCGTGACCGGGGCCGGCGGGGACACCGGGATCGGTGGAGCGATCCGGGTGACCGACGGAACGTCGCCGAATTATGCGATGTTCTACGCCGAGGTCGCCGACGTGGCAGAGACCTGCCGACAGGCCGAAGCTGCCGGCGGCCGGGTCCTGGTACCGGCCCGTACGGCACCGAGCGGTCTCCGGTCGGCCCACCTACTCGACCCGGCCGGCAACCACCTGGGCGTGTTCACGCCCCCGCCGCCGCAGCCCTGACCTGTTCCAGGTTCCCGCTGATGCCCCCCCGGGTTGGGCTGGCTTCCCGTGTTGGGCTGGCCCCCGGGATGGCTTGGTCCCGAGTTGGGGCTGGCCCCGGGTTGGCTTGGTCCTGGGGTGGCTTGGTCCCGAGTTGGGGCTGGCCCCGTTGGGTTGGCCCCGGGCTGGCTTGGCCCCGGGTTGGCTTGGCCCCGGGTTGGGGCTGGCCCCGGGTGGCTTGGCTCTGGGGCTGTCACCCTGAGCGGGTGCGATGGCCGGGCCAGCCGGGCAGCATCCGCGCGCGTGATCGACTCGGATTTCATGGTGTCGGGGTGTCCGAGCGCGCGGGACACCGCGACATCACGGAAGCCGAGTGGATCAAGCTGCGACGGGCCCGATCCAGGCCGGCACGGCAGGCCGGCCCCGGCACGGCAGGCTGGCCCCGGCACGGCAGGCCGACCCCGGCATGAGCAGGCTGGCCCCGGCACGGCAGGCCGGCCCCGGCACGAGCAGGCCGGCCCGGGCGGCCCGGGCACGGGCAGGCCGGCTGGGGCCGGACCGGCCTGCCCGTGGTGTACGAGCCTGGCCCCGGCCTGCTGATGCCTGCCCGGGGCCGGGCTCTTCGAACTACTTGCCGGGCGTACCAGCGCCGTGGTGACCGCCCATGCCGCGGTGGCCGCCGGGGCCGGGGAAGACGCCGGCCTCGACGGCCTTGGTGATGGCGTCGGCCTGCTCCTGGGTGAGCTTGCCGTCCTTGACCGCCTGGTCCAGGCGCTGCTTGAGCGCGGCCTGACGGTCCTCGGCGGACGGGCGCTGCGGTCGGTCGGCCGGGCGGTGCTGCTCGCGGATCTTCTCCAGTGCGGCGGTCACCTTGTCGGTGGGCACGCCCAGTTCCTTGGCGAGCGCCTCGGCGAACTCGCCCTGCCGGTCGGCCTTCGCGCCTGGAGCGGCGTCGGGGGCCGGGGCGGTGCTGGCGTTCGGTGTCGGCGTGGGGGTGTCGGCGGCGAACGCGATCGTCGGGGCCGCGATCCCGACGCCGAGGACGCCAGCGGTGGCCAGGCCGGCCAGCAGGTGCTTCCTGCGGATGGTGCGGGACATGCTGTCCTCCAGAGGTTCGGTCATCCTGCACTGTCATCACCGACAGTGACCGGGCTGTCTGGGCGGAAGCCGTGGCGAGCCTGTCAGCGAGCTGACAATCAGACCACCTCGACCCGCCGCTCACCGGGCCGACCGCCCAGGCGGCGTGGGCGAAATCGGTTGTGTGGTCGTTGGGCGAGCGGTCAGGGTGGACGATCCACCGACGGAGAGGACACCGCGGCATGACCGTCAAGATTCGGGAGGTTCCCCTCGTCGAGCCGGACGCCGGGCCGTACGGCATCGCGTTTGGCCCGGACGGCGCGCTGTGGCTGACGTTGGCCCATGCCGGCGGCATCGCCCGGTTGTCGCCCGACGGCGGGGTCCGGACCTACCCGCTGGATCCGGCCGGCGGCCGTCCGTTGATCATCACGGCCGGGCCGGACGGGGCGCTCTGGTTCACCCGTTCGGGAGACGACCGGATCGGTCGGATCACCGTCGACGGTGAGCAGCGCACCACCGCCCTGCCGGCCGGCACCGGGCCGGGCGGCATCGCGGCCGGGCCTGATGGTGCGCTCTGGTACGCCGGGATGAGCTCCGACACCATCGGCCGGGTGGAGACCGACGGCAGCCACACCGCGTTTCCGCTGCCGGTGACCGGCGGGTTCGCCTCGATGATCACTGCGGGCACGGACCAGGCGCTCTGGTTCACCCTCAACCAGGCGAACGCGATCGGCCGGATCGATCTCGACGGCAGGGTGACCCTGCATCCGCTACCCACAGTGAAGGCGGGCCCGGTCGGCATCACCGTGGGCGTCGACGGCGCCATCTGGTTCGTGGAGATCGCCGCCGGGCAGCTCGGTCGCCTCGACCCGGACGGCGAGATCGTCGAGTTTCCGCTGCCGGACCGAGCGGCCCGCCCGCACGCGATCGTGGCCGACCCGGACGGCGGCGTGTGGTTCACCGAGTGGGGCGCGAACCGGATCGGTCACCTCGATCCCACCGGACGGATCGAGGGCTACGCCCTACCCACCCCCAACGCCGAACCGCACGGCATCACCCGCACCCCCACCGGCATATGGGCCGCCCTGGAAATCGGAGCAGTAGTCCACCTAGCCCCCTGACCCCTGGTGATCATGAAGTTATCGCTGCGACACGCCGTGGCGAGCGACAACAACTTCATGATCAACGAGAGCGCCCTGGGAGTCCCACGGGAGCGCCGCCGGGGTTAGTGGACTGCGGGGGTTGCGGTGAGGGTGGCTGTGGTGGTGTCGAGGGTTGCCTTGGTGCCGATGGGGACTGTGAGTTGGTTTTGGCCGTGGCCGATGGGGAGGCCGCCGAGGACGGGTACGCCCAGGTCGCCGAGGCGTTCGGTGAGTACGTCGACGATCGTGGTGTCCCACCCGTCGCCGCAGTCGGTGAACTGCCCGACCGCCACTCCGGCCAGTCCGTCCAGCGCGCCGGCCCGACGCAGATGGGTGAGCATCCGGTCGACCTTGTACGGGGGTTCCTGCACGTCCTCGATCAACAGCACCGCACCGGTCAGGTCGGGCAGGTCGGGCGTGCCGATCGACGCGGCGATCATGCACAGGTTGCCGCCGAGCAGGGTGCCGGTGGCGCGACCAGGGACGCGTACGCCGAAGGTCTCCTCGGTGGGCACCGCGGTGATCGACACCGGTTCGGTCGTCATCAGCGCCGCGTGCAGGGATTCGGCGGAGCGCAGCGGCGTCCGCTCGTCGCGCCAGGCCGCCCCGGGGCCGTGCACCCCGGCCAGGCGGGCACCCCGCCACAGTGCGAACTGCAACGCGGTGATGTCCGAGAAGCCGGCCACCACCTTCGGGTCGCGGCGGACGGCGGCCATGTCGATGGCGTCCACGATCCGTTGGGCCCCGTAACCGCCGCGGGTGCAGATCACCCCGCGCACGTCAGGGTCGGCGAAGGCCGCGTTCAGGTCGGCGGCACGCAGGTCGTCGGTGCCGGCGAGGTAGCCGTGACGGGCGTACGCGTGCGGTGCCGGCACCGGGCGCAGGCCCCAGCCGGTGAGCAGTTCCATGCCCCTGGCCACCCGCTCCGGCGAGGTCGGCCCGGACGGCGACACCAGCAGAACCGTGTCACCCGGGCGCAGCACGGGCGGGCGTACGGCGGCGGTGTCCTCGCTGATCACAACCGCAGAGCCTAACGACCCGGCCGAGGCGGGAACGCCACCCGGCCGCGCGGCCCGTGCCGGGGGGTGGTGCCGTGCGGCGTACCGGCTAGCCTCGACGGGTGGCAACCGCGCTGGTGATCGAGAACGACCCGACGGACGACGCGCGCCGGCTGGGTGAGTGGCTGACCGAGGCTGGGCTGGAGCTGTGGGTGGTGCGTCCGCACGCCGGCGACGAACTCCCCGCCGACCTGGAGGGGTACGCGGCGCTGGTGGTGCTCGGCGGCGACCAACAGGCGTACCCGTTGCCGGACGGCTCGCCCGGCGCACCCTGGTTTCCCGCCGTGGAGGGCCTGCTGCGCAAGGCGGTCCGCTACCGGGTGCCGACCCTGGCGGTCTGCCTGGGCGCGCAGCTGCTCGCCACCGCGCACGCCGGATTGGTGGAGCGCAGCCCGTCCGGGCCGGAGATCGGCCCCGGCGTGGTCGGCCGGCGCGACGCCGCCGAGAACGATCCGTTGTTCCGGTACGTGCCGTTGATCCCGGACGTGCTCCAGTGGCACGCCGACGAGATCACCGAGCTGCCTCGGGGCGCTACCCTGCTGGCCGCCTCCACCCGCTACCCGCATCAGGCGTTCCGCCTCGGTGACCGGGCGTGGGGGTTGCAGTTCCACATCGAGTGCGACGCGGCGATGATCGCCGACTGGGCCACCAACTCGGCCCAACTCGCCGAGCTGGGCTACGACCCGGAGCTGGTCGTCGCGGCCTGCGCCTCGGTGCTGGCCGACGTCGAGGAGGTCTGGCAGCCGTTCGCCGCGCGGTTCGCCGCGCTGGCCCTCGGCGAGTTGGACGACAGCACGACGCGGCGCAGCCTGCCGCTGCTCGGGCACTGATGAGCCGGCCGACCAGGGCGTCGGGCCGACTGGCCCGGTACGGCTTCGGCACCGCCGAAGGCGATGGTGGCGCGCGCGCCGCGGACCTGCTCGGCCCGGAGGGGCTGCGACTGTGGCGGCCGGTCGAGCAGGAACCGGTCGACGAGGCCGCAGCGGAGCTGCTCTCCGCGCTGTCCCGGGCCGCCGACCCGGATCTGGCGCTGCGCCAACTGCACCGCATCGTGGAGGCCGAGGGCCGTACGCCCGCAGGCGGCACCGAGGGCCGAACGTCCACAGCCGGCACCAAGGGCCGCACCGCAGGCAGCGCCGAGGGCGGCACCGGATCGCCGCTGCTCGCGGAGGTGCACGCCGATCCCGGACTGCGGCGGCGGCTGATCGCGGTGCTCGGCGCGTCGGCGGCGCTCGGCGACCACCTGGTGGCCCACCCCGAGCACTACCGGGCGCTGCGGACCGCGCCGGACGGGCTCGCCCCGGTCGCCGAGGGGCGGCTGGAGCCGGCCGACAGCGGCAACCCGGTGGCGGCGCTGCGGACCGCGTACCGCCTGGCGTTGTTGCGGATCGCCGCGGCCGACCTGACCGGCGGTCGCGGCCTGGAGCAGACCATGGCCGCGCTCTCCGCGCTGGCCGACGCGACGCTCTCCGCGGCGTACGAGATCGCGGTCACCGAGCTGGCGGAGGGGACCGAGCGCCCCCGACTCGCGGTCGTGGCGATGGGCAAGTGCGGCGGCGGTGAACTGAACTACGTCTCCGACGTGGACGTCATCTTCGTGGCCGCCGAGGACGCCGACCTGCCCGCCGCGACCCAGGTGGCGACCCGGTTGATCTCCATCTGCGGGCTGGTCGCCTGGCCGGTGGACGCCGCGCTGCGCCCCGAGGGCAGCCGCGGCCCGCTGGTACGGACCCTCGCCAGCCACCTGGCCTACTACCGGCGGTGGGCGCGCACCTGGGAGTTCCAGGCGCTGCTCAAGGCCCGCCCGGCCGCCGGGGACCTGCCGCTGGCCCAGGAGTGGATCGACCAGCTCGCGCCGCTGGTCTGGCGGGCGGCCGAGCGGCCCGAGGCGGTCGAGGACGTCCGCGCCATGCGCCGCCGGATCATCGACCACATCCCGCCGAAGGAGCTGGAGCGCGAGATCAAGCGCGGTCCGGGCGGGCTGCGTGACATCGAGTTCGCCGTCCAGTTGCTGCAACTCGTGCACGGTCGCGGCGACGAGACGCTACGTCCGCCGGGCACCATCCCGGCATTGCGCGCGCTCGTCGCCGGCGGCTACGTCGGCCGGGCCGACGGCGAGGCCCTGCTGCGCGGCTACCGCTTTCTGCGCAGCGTCGAGCACCGGCTGCAACTTCAGGGCCTGCGTCGTACGCACACGGTGCCCGCCGAGCCGGGCGCGCTGCGCTGGCTCGCCGCCGCGCTGGGTTTCACGGCCGCGCAGGGGCGCAGCGCCGTGGAGAGCTTCCGGGCCGAGTGGGTCACCCACGCCACCGAGGTACGCCGACTGCACGCCAAACTGCTCTACCGGCCGCTGCTGGAGTCGGTGGCCCGGGTGCCGGCCGACGGGTTGCGGCTCACCCCGGAGGCGGCCAGAAACCGCCTGGAGATCCTCGGCTTCGCCGACCCGGCCGGGGCGTTGCGTCACCTCCAGGCGCTCACCGGCGGGGTGAGCCGTACGGCGGCCATCCAGCGCACCCTGCTGCCGGTGCTGCTCAGCGAGTTCGCCGACGCGCCGGAGCCGGACCGGGGGCTGCTCAACTACCGCAAGGTCTCCGACAAGCTGGGCAGCACCCCCTGGTATCTGCGGCTGCTGCGCGACGGCGGCCCGGTCGCCCGTCGGCTGGCCCGGGTGCTCGCGCTGTCCCGGTACGTCGCCGACCTGCTCGCCCGCGACCCGGAGGCGCTGCGGCTACTGGCCGAGGAGAACGAGCTGGCGCCCCGCGCGCCCGAGGTGCTGCGGGAGGGGTTCCTGGCGGCGGCGGCCCGGCACACCGACCCGGTCGAGGCCACCAGCGCGGTGCGCGCGCTGCGACGTCGCGAACTGGTCCGGGTGGCCTGCGCCGACCTGCTCTGCCGGGCCGGCGCGCTCGCGCCCAGCCCCACCCGGGCGGACGGCGCGAACCGGCCCGCCCGCAAACTGTCCGACATCACCGAGGTGGGTACGGCGCTCGCCGACGTCACGGACGCCACCCTGGCCGCCGCGCTGCGGGCCGCTCGGGCCAGCCAACCGGCATCGGCGGGGCTGCGGTTCGCGGTGATCGGCATGGGCCGGCTCGGCGGGTACGAGTCGAACTACCTCTCCGACGCCGACGTGCTCTTCGTCTACGACGCGCCGCCGGACACCAGCGAGAGCGCCGCCAGCGCCGCCGCGCACGCCGTCGCCGAGGAGTTGCGCCGGCTGCTCGGCGTACCCGCCCCCGACCCGCCGCTGGGAGTCGACGCCGACCTGCGCCCGGAAGGCCGCCAGGGACCGCTGGTCCGCAGCCTCGCCGCGTACGCCGCGTACTACGCCCGCTGGTCGCGGGTGTGGGAGGCGCAGGCACTGCTGCGCGCCCGGTTCGTCTGCGGCGACGCCGACCTGGGCGCCGAGTTCGAGGCGATGATCGAGCCGGTGCGCTACCCGGCCGACGGGCTCAGCCGCGAGCAGGTCGTCGAGATCCGGCGGATCAAGGCCCGGGTGGAGACCGAGCGGCTGCCCCGGGGCGCCGACCCGGCCACCCACACCAAGCTGGGGCGCGGTGGGCTCGCCGACGTGGAGTGGGCGGTGCAACTCGTCCAGCTCCGGCACGCCGGCGCGATCCCGGAGCTGCGCGGCACGCGTACCCTCGATGCCCTCGCGGCGGCCGAGCGGGCCGGCCTGATCGACCCGGCGGACGCCGCGGAGATGGCCGCCGGGTGGGCCCTGGCCGCGCAGGTCCGCAACGCGTTGATGCTGGTCCGAGGCCGGGCCGGTGACCAACTGCCCCGGCACGGGGTGGAGTTGGCCGGGGTGGCCCGGCTGCTCGGCCGCGACGACCCGGGGGAGTTCCTCGACGAATACCTGCGCACCGGCCGCCGTTCCCGAGCCGCGGCAGAGCGGGTCCTCAACGCCGATGCGTGAGCGCACCGGCGTTGAGGACTGGGTGCTGCCAAAAGGCGGCCACAAGAATTGACAGAATTGTCAATGCTGGCAACGTCAAATGTTTATTCGCCCCGCTCGGCGATTAATCAGCAGTAGATCTGCGCGTAGCTGATTGAGTCCTGCCATTGCTGGCCCCAGAAGGTGCCGAGGTTGCTGATCTCGGTCCGCGGACCCACGGTGATGGGCGTGTCCGAGCGGTCGCTGTTCCGGTAGAGCCTGTATGCGCAGCTTGAGCGGTTCCGCACGGAGCTGGTCTTGTCGTCGGAGTACAGGCCGGTCAGGTTGGCGCTGCCGTTGAGAACTTCAAGGATGCTGGTGTGGCCAATGTTGTTGTAGAGGCACAGTGCCCCCGACGAGGGGCAGCTCAGTGCCAGGCTGGCGTCGGTGGAGGAGGTCGCGGCGTGTGCAGGGGCGCCGGTCAGCACCGCGGTGCCGACGAGGGCGAGGGTGGCCAGCGTCGTTCCGATCCGTCGCATGGTCTTCCTTCCTGTGGGGTGCGCAGCGACAGGGGGAGCGCGCCCGACAACAGTCGGCGCGGCCAGCCCGCCCGGGGCAGCAACTCGATGTGCTGCCATGGGCGCGTAAGCTGCGATCGCCATGCCGGATCGCAACGATTTCAGCGACCCGCCAGGAAGGCGATAAGCATTTACCCCCGTGTAACTGCTTTATGATTTTGACCCTACGGGAGGAGCTATTTATGTGTCAAGCCCGTCGATGTTTGTTCGGGCAGTCGCCGCTCTCTGCGGTAGCCACTCCGACGCCGCCCCCGGACGAGTAGAGCCACAGCCCTGACGCGCCCGCCCGAGTCGTCTCACCTCCGGGTCATGACGGCAAGCCGGCCGGCGGTCCCGGGTTGCCGCCGAGCGGATGCTGGAGGGGTAGGGCGTCCTCCCGGCGGGGCGTCAGCTACCGATCGTGTACTCGCCGGGGCGCGGAACGGTGACCGTGATCCAGTCGCCGGCGGCGGCGACCGTGGCGCCGCCCGAGGCGGACAGCCAGCGGCTGTGCCGGATCCGTACCGCCACCGTCG
The DNA here is from genome assembly GCF_040704315.1 of Micromonospora sp. NPDC047644. Classification (NCBI taxonomy): domain Bacteria; kingdom Bacillati; phylum Actinomycetota; class Actinomycetes; order Micromonosporales; family Micromonosporaceae; genus Micromonospora; species Micromonospora sp. NPDC047644. The sequence goes on along the minus strand of NZ_JBEYSY010000007.1, from coordinate 202,834 downwards.
CGGCGCGAGGGCTCCAGAAGGTCACCGAGGCCCCGTCGGCGCGGGCCAGTTCGGCGGGGGCGCCGACCAGCGGCGTCGGGTCGGTGACCGCCCAGACCCGCCAGTGCGGGCCGGACCAGACCGGGATGAGGTAGGGCAGCCCGCTCTCGACCAGCGCCGCCTCGGCCCGCCCCACCCAGGACAGCGGGGCGTCCGGCAGCGCCACGTACTGCACAGCGTTGTCGTTCAGCCAGGCTCGGTAGCTGGCCGGGTTCAGCGGTACGCCGGTGCCGGACGCGCCGGGCACGGTGGTGAAGAACAGCGCGTTGCGCTCGATGTCGGCCTGCCGTAGCCAACCCCGGGCCAGCGGCACCTCACCGAGCCGGGCTGCCTCCCAGTAGTTGCGCGTCGGTGGCACCTCGAGCCTGCCGGTGAGCCGCTGCTCGCCCAGGAACGTGCGCAGTGGCGCGTAGTAGCCCTGCGCGCTGGTCGGGTCGCCGATGCTGCGCAGATCGGCGGGGACCACCGGCGGCTGCCAGACGCACACCGCCATCAGCAGCGCGACCAAGCCGAACCCGCCCAGCAGCCGGGCGCGACGGGTGCCGCCGGACGGCGCGGCGAGCGTGGCGGACCGGTGAGCCATCCGGGTGGTGAGCCAGGCCGGCGGGCAGGCGACGGCGGCCAGCACCGGCAGCGCGAACATCGTGACCAGCCGGGTCGCGTTCAAACCCACCGGGGTGTGCACCAGCGCCGCGGCGAGCACCCCGGCGGCGGAGAGGAGCGCCGCGAACCGCACCGGTCGGTACGTCACCAGCGCGGCCACCACCAGACTGGTCACCACCGCGCGCAGCGTGTCGGTCCGACTGATGTTCATCCAACCGCCGTCGCCGAACAACAGGGCTGTCACGGCCAGCGGCACGGCCGCCGCGATGCCGAGAGCCAGGCCGTCGGCGTACCGGCGACTGAGCAGCAGCGCGACGCCGGCCAGACCGACGAACAGGCCAGCCACCGGGCTGGTCGCGGAGGCAAGCAGCGCTCCAGCCGCGCCGAGCCCGAGCCGCAGCAGCGTCCGTCCGTCCGTCCGCCCTTGTCTGGTGTACGCGTCGGAGCGGCCAAGCGTGAGCGCCAGCAGTGCGGCCAGCCCGAACGCCACCCCCAGGGCGTACGTGACCCGGCCGGAGACCAGGTTGCCGGTGAGCGTGACCACCCCGACCAGGCTGCCCAGCAGCGGCCGGGGCGCCTCGCTGCGGGTCAACAGTGCGGCCAGCGCGGCAGCCGACGCCACCAGAGCCAACGCTCCGGTCACCCGCACGCCGAGCAACGCCATCACCGGCTGGGACACCAGGCTGTAGCCGAACTGCTGTACCCCGCCGTACCAGCGCAGGTCCACCGGCGTCGGACCGTGGGCGGCGAAGAAGCCCGCCCGGGCGACCTGCGCGGAGAGGTCCGAGCCCATCAGCGGCAGGGCCAGCCAGAGCGCGCTGAGCACGATGGCGGAACCGGTGGACACCGCCACCACCCGACTGCGCCGCATGCCCACCTCCGTACCGCGACCACCGTACTGGCAGCATGTCCGGCGTGCCTCACCACCTCGCGCGTTGGACCGGACTGGCCGGCTCGGCGCTGCTCGCCGTCGCCGCGTTCCTCGGCGGCGCTCTCCCCGGGTCACCCCTGCGTCCCACCCCGGTCAGCATCTGGCAGGGCCCACACGGACCGCTGGTCATCGCTGCCTGGCTGGTCGGCACCGGGCTGATGGCGTACGCGTGGTGGTCGCTGCGGGACAAGGTGCCGTCGACCCGCTGGGCGCTGATCACCGTCGGGCTGTGGCTGCTGCCGGTGCTGATCGCGCCGCCGCTGGCGAGCCGCGATGTCTACGCGTACGCCTGTCAGGGAGCCAGCTACGCCGCTGGGATCAACCCGTACGAGCAGGGCGTCTCGGCGTTGCCCTGCCCCTGGCTGGACACCATCTCGTACATCTGGCGGGACACCCCGGCACCGTACGGGCCGCTGTTCGTGGTGCTCTCCGGTGCGATCGTCAAGGCCACCGGCTCGCTCACCGGCGCAATCGTGGCGTTCCGGCTGATCGCGGTGGCCGGGGTGGCGCTGACAGCCGTCAGCCTGCCGGTGCTGGCCCGGCGGGCCGGCGTACCCGCCGGTCGGGCGGTCTGGCTGGCGCTGGGCTGCCCGCTGGTCGCCGTACACCTCGTTTCCGGTGCCCACAACGACGCGCTGATGGTCGGGCTCCTGGTCGCCGGGCTGGCGGTGATCGCCTCCCGGCCCGGCGGCCCCGGGCCGTTACTCGCTGGCGGCATGCTGCTCGGGCTGGCCGCTGCGATCAAGGTGACGGCATTGGTCGTGGTGCCGTTCGCGGCCCTGGCCGCCATCGCTGGCGGGTACTCGATCCGGGCTCTGATCCGACACGGCGGGTGGGTGGTCGGCGGCGCGGTCGCCGTCGTGGCCGGGGTGACCTACGCGGCCGGGCTGGACTTCGGCTGGGTCGGCGGGCTGGAACGGGGCGGCGACGTGATCGCCTGGACCTCACCGTCCACCGCTGTCGGGCAGACCATCGGCTACCTGGCGGTGCCCTTCGGCGGGCACATCGACGCGCTGCCGGTGACCCGGGGGATCGGCATGGCGGTGCTGGCACTGCTCCTGGTCTGGCTCTGGTGGCGAGCCCGCACCCGGGACCCGCTCTGGCACGCCGGCCTCGCGCTGGCCGCCACGGTCGCCCTCGCGCCGCTTTTCCACCCCTGGTACTGGATCTGGCCGTTGGCCGTGCTGGCGGCCACCGCCCAGCGCACCAGATGGTTCACAGTGCTCGCCCTGGTCGCGTCGTTCCTGGTGCTGCCCGACGGCACCGGGCTGCCCCGGTACACCAAGACGGTCGGGGCGCCGCTGATGACGCTGTTGGTGATCGTGCTGGTCATCCGGTTGGTACGGTCGGCTCGGGCGGCCCGTCAGCCGGTCGCCGCCGACTGAGGGAAGGTGCGCCGGTGACCGCTCCCGGTGCCTCTCGCTCCCGGTACGCCGGCCTGGTCGGGGCGGTTCTGCTCGCCGTGGCCGGATACCTCGGCGGGGCGCTGCCCGACGCCCCGCTGGGCGTGACACCCGCGTCGATCTGGCGGACCCCGGACGGCCCGGCGACGCTGACCTGCTGGCTGATCGGCACCGTGCTGCTGGTCGGGGCGTGGTGGTCACTGCGCGACGGTGTGCCGTCGACCCGGTGGGCGTACGTCACCGCCGGGCTGTGGGCGCTACCGCTACTGCTCGCGCCACCGCTGGGCAGCCGGGACGTCTACTCGTACGCCTGCCAGGGTTGGACGTACGCGCACGGCGTCGACCCGTACACAGTGGGGGTGGCGGCGGCGGGCTGCCCCTGGCTGGACACCGTGGCACCGATCTGGCGGGACACCCCGGCACCGTACGGCCCGGTCTTCGTCCTGCTGGCGGCCCTCGCCGTCGGCCTCGGCGGCGGGCTCACCGGGACCATCGTGGCGCTGCGCGTGATCGCCGTGGCGGGGCTGCTACTGGCCGCGATCTGCCTGCCCGCTCTGGCCCGGGCGGCCGGGGTGCCGGCCCGACGGGCGGTCTGGTTGACGCTGGCCGGTCCGCTGGTCGGCGTACACCTGGTGGCCGGCGCGCACAACGACGCCGTGATGCTGGGCCTGCTGCTGTGCGGACTGCTGGTAGTGGTCCGGCGACCAGGTCGGCCGGCGGCGCTGCTGCTGGCCGGAGCGCTGCTCGGGCTGGCGGTCACGGTGAAGGCCAGCGCCGTGGTGGTGGTGCCGTTCGCCGTACTGGCCGGGATGCCCGACCAGTACACCGTTCGGGCGCTGCTGCGCCAGGCTGGTTGGCTGGCCGGCGGGCTGCTGGCCGCGCTGTTGGTCACCGCTGCGGTGTCCGGCCTCGGCTTCGGCTGGGTGGGCGGGCTGACCCACAGCGGCGACTCGGAGCAGTGGACGTCACCACCCACCGCCGTGGGCTTCGTGGTCGACTACGCCGCTGCGCTGGTCGGCCGGGACCCGCAGGCGGTGCCGGTGGTCCGAGCGGTCGCGCTGCTGCTGCTCGTCGGGGTCCTGCTGGTGCTCTGGTGGCGGGCCTGGCAGACCCTCCGCGAGCTGAACGACGTCGCGGGTCGCGAGGTGGGGCGTTGCGGGGTCGCGGGTCGCGAGGTGGGGCGGTGCGGGGTCGCGGGTCGCGAGGTGGCTGCTCGCGAGGGGGCGTCTTCCGGTGGTGGCGCACCCTCGGGGCTCGCGCGCCCTGAGGGTGGGCGTCCTGCGGTGGTGCGATCCCGGGTGGCGCTGCACGGCGCGGCGTTGGCGCTGGTCGCCACCGTCGTCCTGTCCCCGGTCTTCCACCCCTGGTACGCGACCTGGCCGCTGGCGCTGCTCGCGCTCACCGCCGCCCGCACGAGTTGGTTCATGCTGCCCACCGCTGCGGCAGCCTTCCTCGCCCTGCCCGACGGCACCAACCTGGCCCGCGTCACCAAGGCACCCGGTGCCCTGGCGATGACCGCCCTGCTCCTGACCGTCCTCATCCGCACCTTCCGCGCCGCCCATGCCGCCCGCGCTGTCCACCACTGACGCCCCTGACGCCGTTGATCATGAGGTTGACGGGGGCAATCCGGGCGGAACGCCTCGCCAACCTCATGATTGCCCTCGTCCTTTGCGCAAGATCGTGCTCGAACGTGGATGTAGTGGTCTCCGACGAGACTGAGACCACTCGATCCAGGATCGAGCACGATCTTGGGGCGGGGCGGGGCGGGGCGGGGCGGGGCGGTGGGGTCAGGGGGTGGGGGTCAGGCTCGCGCGCCGCAGGTGGGGCAGGGCTGGGTTGAGGGCTTGAGAGTGGAGGTCCGGCGCGAGCGGAACAGGACGGTCAGGAGTAGTACGGCCGGACCGGCGAGCGCGACGGCGACAGCGCTCACTGCCAGCTCCGCGAAGGTGACGGCGCCTCGTGCCGCGCCGAAGTTGTCAGCCAGGCCGGGCACCGCCAGGAAGCCGGCGGGAGTGAGCAGCGTGACGAGCGCCCAGCCGCCGCGGGCGTCCCCGCCCAGTGCCAGCCCCATGGCCAACAGGGCCCCGACGGCCAGTAACAGTCCACCGACGGTGGGCAGGAAGACTTCCATGGCGGCACCGTAGTAGATGAAAACCGGGTCCAAGCCGACCAGGAATTCCGTTCCCAGCATCGCCAACAGTGCGGACAGCGCCGGCGCGAGGCGGATCGCCCGGGACGGTCGATCGGGCAGGGCGAGCCCCAGCAGGCCCAGGACCACCTGCGGCAGCAGCACCATCAGCGGCGGTCGGATTGCGTCGAGCGCTGCGGCCACCGGTGGCAACGCGATCGTGAGCACCAGCGCGAGGGTGATGGCCCACCGGGCGACCCGACCCGGCGCGACGGCGAGCACCACCGCCGCCAGCAGCCATGCCGCCCACACGACGACACCGAGCGAGACGAACGGGCCGACGTGGGGGACGCCCCACTCCACGGGCGGCGGGTGCAGCTCTGCCGTACCCCAGACTCCGGCCAGAGCGCTCGCGGTGACCAGGGCCAGCAGCGCCGCGAGGCGTACCCCGGGGATCAGGTCGGTGACGCCCGCGGCCCGCAGCCGCTGGCGGAGGCCGCCGCGCACCAGGTCTGCGGCGTCCGCCGGCGTCGGCCAGCGTTGGCCGAGGGCGGCCAGGTCGAGGTAGGTGCCGACGATTTCGGCGCCGCGGGCGCGCCGGTAGTCGGCGGGGTACGCGCGCAGCAGCCGGAGGTAACGGCGTTCCAGGTCGTTCATGCCAAGCCTCCGGCCGTGCGCGGGGTGGTCGGGAGGGCGGCGCGAGTCCGCTTGGACAGCCGGGCGGTGGCGGCCTCGACGTTGCGGCGCAGCCGCTCGGTCTCGGTGCTCAACGTGGTCTCACCGGCGGGGGAGAGGCGGTAGTAGCGGCGCAGTCGGCCGTCCACCACCTCCTCCCGGTCGACCTCGACGAGGCCGGCGTCGACCAGCCGGTCGAGCGCCCCGTAGAGCGTCCCGGGGCGTAGCGACACGCGGTTGTCGGAGAGGGCGGCGACCTCACCGATCAGCCCGTAGCCGTGCATCGGCTGGGCGGCCAGCGCGGTGAGGATCAGGAAGGTCGGTTCGCGTAGAGGTGTGTCCACCGGAGCAATATATCGGACGCGAAGGTATGTCGGGGGTGGCGCACAGCGAGCCGGGCCGGCTCCGCGGTGAGCGGAGCCGGCCCGGCCGGTGTTTCGAGCGACTGCTCAGCAGTCGTAGTACATGGCGAACTCGTGCGGGGTCGGGCGCAGACGCACCGGGTCGACCTCGTTGGCGCGCTTCCAGTCGACCCAGGTGGAGATCAGGTCGGGAGTGAAGACGCCGCCGTCGAGCAGGTAGTCGTGGTCGGCCTCCAGCGAGTCGAGCACTGCCGACAGCGAGCCCGGCACCTGCTTGACGTCGCCCCACTCCTCCGGCGGGAGGTCGTAGAGGTCCTTGTCGATCGGCGTCGGCGGCTCGATCTTGCTCTTGATGCCGTCGAGGCCGGCCATCATCATGGCCGAGAAGGCCAGGTAGACGTTCGCCGACGGGTCCGGGACGCGGAACTCGACGCGCTTGGCCTTCGGGTTCGCGCCGGTCACCGGGATGCGGGTGCAGGCGGACCGGTTGCGCTGCGAGTAGACCAGGTTGACCGGCGCCTCGAAGCCCGGCACCAGGCGACGGTACGAGTTGATCGTCGGGTTGGTGAAGGCCAGCAGCGACGGCGCGTGGTGCAGCAGACCACCGATGTACCAGCGGGCCATGTCGGACAGGCCGGCGTAGCCGGTCTCGTCGTAGAACAGCGGCTCACCGTTGAGCCAGAGGCTCTGGTGGGTGTGCATGCCGGAGCCGTTGTCGCCGAACAGCGGCTTGGGCATGAACGTCGCGGTCTTGCCGTTGGCCCAGGCCTCGTTCTTCACGATGTACTTGAAGAGCTGGAGCTGGTCACCGGCGTGCAGCAGGGTGGAGAACCGGTAGTTGATCTCGGACTGGCCGGCGGTGCCCACCTCGTGGTGCGAGCGCTCCACGTTGAAGCCGGTGTCGACCAGGCGGCGCACGATCGAGTCACGCAGGTCGGCGTAGTGGTCGACCGGCGGGACGGGGAAGTAGCCGCCCTTGTACGCGGTCTTGTAACCGCGGTTGCCGCCCGGCTCTTCGCGGCCGGTGTTCCAGGCGCCCTCGATCGAGTCGATGTAGTAGAACGACTGGTGCGCCGAGGTCTCGTGGCGGATCGAGTCGAAGATGTAGAACTCCGCCTCGGCGCCGAAGTAAGCGGTGTCGGCGATGCCGCTCGCCGCCAGGTACGCCTCGGCCTTCTTCGCCACGTTGCGCGGGTCGCGGCTGTAGGCCTCGCGGGTGAACGGGTCGTGGATGAAGAAGTTGAGCGCGAGCGTCTTCTGCGCGCGGAACGGGTCGATGAACGCGGTGGCGACATCCGGGAGCAGGAGCATGTCCGACTCGTGGATCGCCTGGAAACCGCGGATCGACGAACCGTCGAACGCGAGGCCGTCGGTGAAGAGGTCGTCGTTGACGGACTCGACCGGCAGGTTGAAGTGCTGCATCACGCCGGGCAGGTCACAGAAACGAACGTCGACGAACTTCACGTCCTCGTTCTTGAGGTATCGCAGCAGTTCCTCGGGATTGGCGAACACACATCCTCCTGGCACGTCCACGGGGTGGCTAGGCTTCTGGCGACGCTAGGGCCGGGGGGTTGCCCGGCCGTGTCTCCGTTGTTTCTGCCGTGTTACGTCCCTCGCAGAGCGTCAGGCACGCCCCGTCCACGCCTCAGGCCCGCCAGGGACGCCGTACCGACTGTGCCATTGTAATAACATCTGATCGCTTTGGCCTGAATCGGCACGCAGTGGCGGCGGCACCCGGCAAGCCCTCATCCCGGCGCGGATACCCTTGACCGCTGTGACCAATCCGCACCTCCCGGCAGCGCCGGCCACCGACCCCAGCTTCACCGCGCCGAGCCTCGGTCGGCGGTTCGGAGCGCTGATCATCGACTGGGTGCTCTGCCTGCTGGTGTCCAACTTCTTCGCCGACCCGGTACGCGACGGCTGGGCCCCGGTGCTGGTGCTGGTCCTGGTGTACGGCATCTTCCTCGGCCTGTTCGCCCAGACTCCGGGCATGTTCATCACGAAGGTCCGCTGCGTGAACTGGCACGACGGCGGCCGGATCGGGGTGCTCCGGGGGCTGATCCGTGGCCTCCTGCTGGCCCTCGTCGTCCCCGCACTGATCATGGACGAGCACCGACGCGGCCTGCACGACCGGATCGCCGGCTCCGTCATCGTCGATGCCCCCCGCGCCTGACCCAACCCACGCCGAGCCTGCTCCACGCCACCCCGCCACCCCGCCACCCGGTTCCCGCCACCGGGCTCTCGGCACCACGGCTCCCGCCACCACGGCTCCCGGCAAGATCGCAATCGACCCCTGGCCCAGGTGACACGGCGAGTTCCGAACCCAGGATCGCCACTCCGGAACCCCCCCTCGCCTGCGTCGATCTTGCAATTCCTGTCGCCGATATGCACGAGATGCCCGCCTATGTCGCAATAGAAAGTGCAAGATCGCGGAGGAGGGGGAGCTGGGCCTCGTTGATCATGGAGTTGCGGTGCCCGGTTTGCTCTGGGGCAGGCACTTTGTCACCCACCACAACTCCATGATCGACGGGGCAGGGCGTGGGAATGCAGGGTCGCTCCGTTTGACGCAACGGGTTGACGTCGAGATCTAGCACGATCTTGGAAGGGCACCCGGGCGGGATAGGCGGGGCGCGTTCGACGCCAGACGCGAAAGAGCCGGACCCGTGTGGGCCCGGCTCTTTTACGCGTACACCTCGGGGGTCAGCGGCCCCGCGACTGGCGGAAGGCGCCTGGCGGCCGCATGTTCTTCGGGATCGCGCCCTTGGGCATCTGCGGCCGGGCGGTGAGCGCCTTGAGGCGTTTGTCCAGCGAGTTGACGTCCTTGCCGGAGAGGGCGCGGGGCAGGCGCAGCAGCGTGGTCCGCAGCTTGCGGATCGGCAGCTCGCCCTCCTCCTGCCCGATCACGTAGTCGTGCAGGGGAGCGGAGCCGATCACCTTGGACAGCCGCCGCTTCTCCTGGCCGAGCAGGCCGCGCACCCGCTGCGGGTTGCCCTCGGCCAGTAGGATCACGCCCGGGCGGCCGATCACCAGGTGGATCATGTCCATCTGGGTGGTCGAGCTGACCGCCGGGGTCACCCGCCAGTCGCCGCGCATGTTCTCCATGATCTGCGCCGCCGCGCCGGGTTGCCCCTCGGCGGCGTTCATCATCGCCTTGTTTGACCGCAGGTTGAGCACGATCAGCACCGCGAGCAGGATGAACAGGATGCCCAGCGGCAGCCAGATCCAGCCCCAGAGGATGACCGCGACCACGGTGAGCGCGAGCGGGAGCAGCACCGCGGCGGCGACCAACGGCGCGAACCACCGGTCCTGCTTGGCGGTGAACTGGAACACCATCCCGATCTGCTTCAGCCGCTGGCCGAACGAGACCTTCTCCTGGGGCTTTGCCATGCCGCAGAGTCTAGTGGTCGCCGCCGGCCCGGTTGATCCGCGTCCGGGTGCCGGGGCAGCTGAGTACCTTACGTCGCCGCGAGCGCCCTGAGTGGCCGGCTAAGGAGGCGGTGGGCGCGGAAGATGAGGCACCGTGCCCATGCCCGGGTGGGGCCTTCGCGCGAAGAGTCGTCAGCAGAAGACGACGACGCCACGAAGGAGCCCGACATGTTCGGCAACGACGCAGATTTCCTGCTCACCCTGCACCGTACCCACGCCGCCGAGCTGCGCGCCGACGCTGCCGCGGATCGGCTCGCCCGGTCCCTGTCCCGTCCGATCAGCCGAGGGTGGTTGGGCCGGCGCAGGCAGGCCGGTCGCACCGGCGACGCCCGCCGGTGACCGCGCTCGGCGTGGCCGCCACGTCCACCGCGCCCGACGGGGCCGTCACGGTTACCGCGCCCGACGGGGCCGTCACGGTTACCGCGCCCGTCGGGCTGGCCGCTCGAACCGACCCGACCCCGCCGCCCGGCCGCCGGCCGATCGGCGGGGCCGGCGGGGCGGGCCGTCATGGCATGCTCGAACACGTGACCGTACGCGCCGCCAGCTCCGTCCTCGTCGGGCGTCACCGCGAGACCGTGGCACTACGAGACGCGCTGGGCCGGGCGCGGGCCGGGGAGCCGACCGCCGTGCTGGTCGGCGGCGAGGCTGGGGTGGGTAAGACCCGGCTGCTGGAGGAGTTCGCGGGCTGGGCCACCGAGGGCGCGGCGCGGGTGCTCGTCGGTCAGTGCCTGGAGCTGGGCGAGGCGGGTCTGCCGTTCGCGCCGTTCGCCGCCGCGTTGCGGGCGGTGCTCCGCGCCGACGGCCCCGAGGTCTTCGCCGGTTACGAGGCGGAGTTCGCTCCGCTCCTGCCGGAGCTGGGCCGTGCCTCCGCGGCGCTGACCACCCCGCGCGCGGTCCCGCTCGGCGACGCCCCGCGCGGCTACCTGTTCGACCTGGTCGCCGAGCTGTTCCAGCGGCTGGCCGATGCGCGCCCGCTGGTCCTGATCATCGAGGACCTGCACTGGGCCGACCGTTCCACCCGAGATCTGATCGGTTTCCTCGTCCGGGCGGCGAGGCCGGGCCGGCTGCTGCTGGTCTGCACCTACCGCACCGACGAGTTGCAGCGCGGGCACCCGCTGCGCCCGTTCCTCGCCGAGCTGGATCGGGCCCGGGGTGTGGAGCGGGTCGAGCTGGCCCGCCTGGACCGCGACGGTACCGCCGCGATCCTCGCCGACCTGCTCGGCGGCGAGCCGCTCGCCCGGGCCGTCGACGATGTCCACCGCCGCACCCAGGGCAACCCCTTCTTCATCGAGGAGTTGGCCGTCGCCGGTGACCCTATCGGCTGTGCGGCGCTGCCCGAGACGCTGCGTGACCTGCTGCTGGCCCGGGTGGACCGGCTTCCGGAGCCGGCGCAGCGGGTGCTGCGGATCGCCGCCGCCGGCGGCACCCGGTTCGCCCACGACCTGCTCGCCGAGGTTGCCGGGCTGCCCGAAACCGAGCTGGAGGACGCGTTACGCGCCGCCGTCGCCGCCCAGTTGGTGGTGGCCGACCGGGACGGTGACTACGAGTTCCGACACGCGCTGGTCCGCGAGGCCGTACACGACGAGTTGCTGCCCGGTGAGCACGCCCGGCTGCACGCCCGTTTCGCCGCCGCCATCGAGGCCCAACCGCATCTGGTCGCCGCCGGCCGGGCCCCGGCCGAGATCGCCCACCACTGGTACGCCGCGCACGACCACCCGCGCGCCCTCGTCGCCGCACGAGCCGCCGCGTGCGCCGCCGCCGACCGCTACGCGTACGCCGAGCAGCGTCGACTGTTGGAGCGGGCGCTGGAGTTGTGGGAACTGGTGCCGGACGCCGCCGATCTACTCGGCATGGACCATCTGGCGTTGCTGGAGCAGACGCTGGCCGCGGCGGTCACGGCCGGCGACTTCAGCCGGGCTATCACGCTGACCCGGGCCGGACTGGCCGAGGTGGACACCGACGCCGCACCGCTGCGCGCCGCCCGCCTGCTCAACCAGCGGGGTCGGCTGATGGCCCTGCTCGGCAAGAGCGACGGTCGCCGCGAGCTGGAAGAGGCGTACCGGCTGGCGGCCGGCGGCCCCCGTGACGTGGCGCGGGTTCGGCTGCTGGCCGACATCGCCGCGCACATGGTCAAGATCGACCCCGGACAGGCGGCCCGGGTGGCTGCCGAGGCTGCGGTGGACGGCAGGGCGCTCGGTGAGGACCTGGCGTTGCTGCACACCCGGATCGCCCTGCTCTGCCACGGCGAGCGGGACCTGGAGCGGGGGTTGGCCGAGCTGAGCCAGGCTGAGGCCGTCGTCCGCGAGTCCGGGGACTCCACGGCTCTGGTGCTCGCCCGGGTGTACCAGTCGGACGTGCTGTGCGAGCTGGGCCGCTACGCCGAGTCCGCGCAGGCCGCCGAGGCCGGCGTGGCCGAGGCGCGACGGGTGGGGATCAGCCGCTCCACCGGGGCGTACCTGCTCTCCAACCGGGCCGAGGCGCTCATCGCGTTGGGTCGGTGGGACGAGGCCGAGGCGGTCTGCGGAGAGGCCGCCCGGATCGACCTGTCCGGTGTCACCAGTCTGCACTGGATCCAGTTGGGCGCCGGGCTGCGGCTGGCCCGTGCCCATCCCGGCGCCGACGAGCTGGTCGAGCGGGCGCTCACCTTCCTCAACCGACCGTACCTGTGGCCGAACCACCGCCTGCCCCTGCGCGAGCTGGCGATCGAGGCGGCGCTGGCCGCGGACGACAAGGTCGAGGCGGTACGGGCGGCCCGCGTAGCGGTGGCCGACGAGAGCCTGCCGCGCCTGCCCCGGGAGGGCTGGCCGGTGCTCAGCGCCGCCGCGCGTACCGCGGCGCGGGTGAGTGACCGGGAGTTGGCCGCGGCCGTGGCGGCGCTCGCCACCGACCTGCCGGCGCGGCACCCGGCCGCCCGCGCGCACGCCGCCCAGGTCACCGCGCTGCTCGCGGTCGGCGACCAGGCGCTGCCGGCGTGGCGTGCGGCGGTCGACGCGTGGCGGGCCGACGGGCAGCCCTACCCGTTGGGCAGGGCGCTGCTGGCGCTGGGCGAGGCGACGGCCGCAGCGGGGGAGCGCGACGAGGCGGCGGCGGCGGTCACCGAGGCCACCGAGATCGGCCGGCGGCTGGGCGCGACCCCGCTGGTCGAGGCGGCCGCCACCCTGGCGCGGCGGGTCGGGCTGCGCGCCGGGGGCGGGGCCGGAGCGGACCTGTTGACCGCCCGGGAGCGGGAGGTGCTGCGCCTGGTCGCCGAGGGGCACAGCAACAGCCGGATCGCGGAGCGGCTGTTCATCTCGCCGAAGACCGCGAGCGTGCACGTCTCCCGGATCATCGCGAAGCTGGGTGTGACCAACCGGGTCGAGGCCGCCGCCCTGGCCCACCGCCTCGGCCTGCTCACCGAGGCCGCCGGGCCGCGCTGACGCGCGCCGGGACCGCGTCACCGGGACCGCCAGGCCGCCCACCGGGACCGCCAGGCCGCCCACCGGGACCGCCGCGCTGGCGCGCGCCGGGACCGCCGCGCTGACGTGGGCCGTCGGGGTCAGCGCGGCAGGTAGATGCGCCAGCCCTCGATGGTGACCAGGTCGAGGCTGCCCGGCGTCGTTCGCTGTCGCTCGTCGAGCACCTCCGCGAGGGGTGAGCCGGCCGGCGCGACCCAGGCCGGCGCCGCCGCCCTGTCCACCTCCCGCCGGTACGCGGGGTAGCGGTCGAAACCGGGGCGCAGGGTGTCGTCGACGACCGCGCAGACCACCTGCTCGGCGCTGGCGAAGGTGAGCCGGTTGCAGGTCCAGTAGCCGGCGCGCACGTGCCGTACGCCGAGCTGACGCAGGGTGCTCACCAGCTCGGTGTGCCGGGACTCGGCGGCCCGGGTCGCCGGGACGGTCTCCGCCGCCCACCAGGTGGCGTGGGCCGCGGTGCCCAGCGTGGCGGCGAGCACCACCACCGCCACCGACCGGGCCAGCGTCGGCCCGACGCCACGTCGGCCGGTCGCCGCCGGACGCAGCCCGTGCCGGGCCACCGTCCACACCGGCCAGAGCAGCGCCGGCAGGGAGATGAGCAGGCAGGACAGGTAGCGGGAACTCTCCACCGGGGTGAGCCCGGCGGAACTGCTCACTGTGTACGCGCCGAGGGTGGCCACCGCGGCCAGCACGAGCGCCAGCCGCGCCGCCGCGGCCACCCGAGGCGACACCGTGTCGGGGCCGGCAGCGGCAGAGCCGGCGAGATCGGGTTCGCCGGTACGCAGGGCCCGCCAGGCGGTGACGGCGGCGATGGCCAGCAGCAGCGGCAGGGCGAGCGCCCACCACAGTTGCCAGGTGGCGCACTGCCCGGGAGCGCAGAATCCGATGCCCAGCCCGGGGCCGAGCACCAGGCCGCCGTGCAGCCGGTCCGGCCAGTCCGCGCTGGCGTTCGTGCCGCTGGCCGCGAGCACGGCGCGCAGCGGGTTGCGCCCGGTCAGCAGGCTGTGCAGCAGCAGCGGGGCCGCTCCCAGCACGGCCGCCGCCCCGAGGACCGCCCCGGCTGCACCCCACAGCTCCCGGCGGCGGAACCCGACGAGGACCGCGCCGGCGGCCGCGACGTACGGCAGCACGAGCGGGTCGACCCAGAGCATCAGCCCGGCCAGGAACCCCCACAGGGCCCAGCGCGCCAGCCGCCAACCGGGTCGCCCGGCGTCAGTCGCCCGCCCGTCGGGTCGCCCGGCGTCGGTCGCCCGCCCGTCGGGTCGCCCGGCGTCGGCCGTCCGCTGCCCCGGTCGGCCGGTGGCGAGGTCCACGGCGAGCAGGGCCAGCGCCGCCCCGGCCGCGTTCATCTCGGGGTAGCCGCCGCCGGCGATCAGCTGGTTCTTGACGATCCGGTCGGAGCCGAGGGCCAGCAGCGCCACCATCAGCAGGCCGAACCACCGGTCCCCGGTCAGCCGCAGGGTCAACCGCCAGGCCAGCAGCAGGAACAGCGCGTACAGGGCCAGCGTGGGCAACCGCAGCCCGAGCAGCGACGGCCCACCGGCGAGGGCGAACACCGGCGCGGCCAGGTACGCCTCCAGCGTGCCCATGTACTGCTGGCCGTAGAACCAGACCGGGAAGCCCTCGCCCCGGGCGATGTGCAGCGCGGCCAGCCCCATGGTGGCCTCGTCGCTGTTCGTCGGCGGGGCGGCGTGCAGTAGCAGCCAGAGCCGGTAACCCACCCCGGCGAGCGCCGCCAACCCGGTGAGCCAACCGACCAGGCCGGTACGCGCGCCCGGTCGCGGGCGCGGCGGGCCCGCGCCGCGCGGCTGCTCGCGTACGCCGACGGTCATCACAGGATCATGACACCCGGACGCGGAACGGCCGCGCGGCGCTGCGGGCGACGTCAGCTGGCGGTGGCGACCGAGGCGGCGGCGCGGGCGTCGATGGCCTGCTGGTAGAGCCGGCCGGCCCGGTACGACGAACGCACCAGCGGCCCGCTCATCACCCCGGCGAAGCCGATCTCCTCGGCCTCCTCGCGCAGCTCCACGAACTCCTCCGGCTTGACCCAGCGGGTCACCGGGTGGTGGCGGGGCGAGGGGCGCAGGTACTGGGTGATGGTGATCAGCTCGCAGCCGGCGTCGTGCAGGTCGCGCAGGGCCTGCGACACTTCGGCCCGCTCCTCGCCCATGCCCAGGATCAGGTTGCTCTTGGTGACCAGGCCGTCGGCGCGGGCCTGCCGGATCACGTCCAGCGAGCGGTCGTAGCGGAACGCCGGCCGGATGCGCTTGAAGATGCGCGGCACCGTCTCCACGTTGTGGGCCAGCACCTCGGGGCGGGAGCCGAAGACCTCGGCCAACTGCTCGGGGACGGCGTTGAAGTCCGGGATCAGCAGCTCGACGCCGCAGCCAGGCTGCAACGCGTGGATCTGTCGGACGGTCTCGGCGTACAGCCAGGCACCGCCGTCGGGCAGGTCGTCACGGGCGACACCGGTGATGGTGGCGTAACGCAGCCCCATCGAGACCACCGACTCGGCGACGCGGCGCGGCTCGTCGGCGTCGAACTCGGCCGGCTTGCCGGTGTCGATCTGGCAGAAGTCGCAGCGCCGGGTGCACTGGTCACCACCGATGAGGAAGGTGGCCTCCCGGTCTTCCCAACATTCGTAGATGTTGGGGCAGCCGGCCTCCTGGCAGACGGTGTGCAGCCCCTCGCGCGAGACGAGCCCGCGCAACTGGGTGTACTCCGGGCCCATCTTGGCCTTGACCTTGATCCATGGCGGTTTGCGCTCGATCGGCGTCTCGGCGTTACGCGCCTCGATCCGCAGCAGACGCCGCCCCTCGGGGGCCGCCGTTGCGGTGCGCGCTGCCTGGCCGGTCGTCGGCGCGGAGTGCTCGATCGTCACGAAAATGAGCCTACGCCGGACGGCAGCCGTCTATGTGCGTCAGGCGACCGGCGTCACGCCCCAAACGTTGTGACGCCGGACACCGGGGTGTCGAAAATGTGCGTCACACGAGAGGGATTCGGGTGCTACGGTCACCGCCAACAGCGACGACGGAGCCGAGTAGCCCCCGACCCGCCAGTGCAGAGAGCCGCCGGTGCTGAGAGGCGGTCTGGCGCCGGGGCGTGAAGACCCTCCCGAGCTGCGGGAAGAACGGCCGCGGGCCCTCCGCGCCCAGTAGAGCCCGCCCGGCTGGCCCCGGTCATCAGGCGACGAACGAGGCCCCCGCTCCGGCGGGGGCGAAGGTGTGGTGGCACCGCGAGGATCCCGCTCGCCCACACCTCCCTGGGGCTGATGCGACGCTTTCGCCACCCCGGGGCGGCGACGGCGTGGCGATCGACCGAGGAGCAACTCGCCATGCAACGAACCCTGTCCCACCACCTGCCCGCGCACGTCGGCACGACAGTGCGGATCGCCGGCTGGGTGCACCGTCGCCGACTGCTCAAGTCGGTGGCCTTCCTGATCGTGCGGGACGCCACCGGCCTGACCCAGGTGGTAGTCACCGACCCGACCGTCCGCGCCGAGCTGGAGAAACTCACCGAAGAGACGGCCGTCGAGGTCACCGCGACGGCCACCGCGAACGGCACGGCGCCCGCCGGGGTCGAGCTGACCGACCCGACGGTACGTCCGCTCGGGCCGCCCGCCGTGCCGCCGCCGTTCGACCTGTACCGGCCGGCACTCACCGCGAGCCTGCCCACCCAGCTCGACAACGCGCCCACCGCGCTGCGGCACCCCACCCGCTCGGCCGCCCTGCGGATCTCGGCGGCCGCGGTGGCCGGGTTCCGGGCTGCCCTCGACGCCCAGGACTTCGTGGAGGTCCACACGCCGAAGGTGGTCAGCTCCAGCACCGAGAGCGGCGCGGACGTGTTCGCGCTGGACTGGTTCGGTCGACCCGCCTACCTGGCCCAGTCACCGCAGTTCTACAAGCAGGTGATGGTCGGCGTCTTCGAACGTGTCTACGAGGTCGGGCCGGTCTTCCGGGCCGAACCGCACGACACGGTCCGGCACCTCGCGCAGTACACGTCGCTCGACGCGGAGCTGGGCTTCGTCGGCGACCACCGGGACGTGATGCGCGTCCTGCGCGACACGGTGGCCGGGATGCTCGGCACCGTGGGCGAGCGGGCCGGCGGCGCACTGGCCACGCTCGGCGTCACGCCGCCGCAGGTGCCGGCGGAGATCCCGGCGGTGCACTTCACCGAGGCGCTGACGATCGCCGGCGCGCCCGCCGATGAGCCGGACCTCGCGCCCGCCCACGAACGGGCGCTGGGCGAGTGGGCCCGCCGCGAACACGGGTCGGACTTCCTGTTCGTCACCGGCTACCCGATGGCCAAGCGGCCCTTCTACACCCACCCGGACCCGGCGCGGCCCGCGTACTCGAACGGTTTTGACCTGCTGTTTCGCGGTTTGGAGCTGGTCACCGGCGGGCAGCGGTTGCACCGGCACGCCGACTACCTGGCGGCGTTGGCGGCCCGGGGCGAGCCGGTCGAGCCGTACGCCGGCTACCTGGACGCGTTCCGGCACGGCATGCCGCCGCACGGCGGCTTCGCCATCGGTCTGGAACGGTTCGTGGCCCGGCTGGTCGGCGCGGCGAACGTCCGCGAGGTCACCGCGTTCCCCCGTGACCTGCACCGCCTGACCCCGTGAGCGAGGGGCCCCCGGCGGTGACGTCGGGGGCCGTCGTTCAGACCGTGATGAGGGTGGAGAGTCGGCGTTCGACCACCGGAAGCACGTCGGCGACGCTGATCGGCCGACCAAGCTCAGCGGTGAGTGAGGTGACGCCGGCGTCCCGGATGCCGCACGGCACGATCCGGTCGAAGTACGTCAGGTCGCAGTCGCAGTTGATCGAGAAGCCGTGCAGGGTGACGCCCCGGGCCACCCGGATGCCGATGGCCGCCACCTTGCGGGCCGGGCCCCGGTCGTCCTCGGGCACCCAGACCCCGCTGCGCCCCTCGACCCGGCCGGCGGTCAGCCCGAACTCGGCGCACACGTCGATGAGCAGCTCTTCGGTCCGGCGCACGTAGGCGACCACGTCCACCGGGTCGGGCAGGCGCAGGATCGGGTAACCGACGAGCTGCCCCGGCCCATGCCAGGTGATCTTGCCGCCACGGTCCACGTCGACGACCGGGGTGCCGTCCATGGGCCGGTCCCACGGTTCGGTGCGCTTGCCCGCCGTGTAGACGCTCGGGTGCTCCAGCAGCAGCACTGTGTCGCCACGCTCGCCAGCCACCACCGACTCGTGCAGGCTCCGCTGCTCGTCCCAGGCGGCCTGGTAGTCGAGCAGACCGGCACGGACGGCCGTCAGGCCGGGGGTCGTCGTTGTCACGGCAACCAGCCTAGTCCCGTCCGGGGCGATCATCCCTGGTGAGCCGCCTCACGAGGACCAGGTCAGCCGGTCGCGGTGCCGCTCGGCGGTTGGCTGTCACGGCGCAGCAGGGCCCGTCGCGGCGCGGTGACGACGGACGCGGCGGACGATGAGAGCGATCACGAGCAGCGCCGGCACGGCCAGCGTCAGGTAGACCCAGATCGGGGCGGCGAAGGGTGACGGTCGGGGTTCCGGCCCACCGAACGCCGCCCGGGTCAGCAGGTCGCCCGGCACCATCAGGTCGGTCGACCCGACCGGCGTGGTCACCAGCACCTCGCGACCGCCCTCGGGCGACAGCGCGGCGAGAACGGCCTGCCGGTCGGTGTCCGCCTCCGTTCTGTTGACATAGCGCAGGAGCGGGTCGTCGCCGCGCCAGCCGACGATCCCGCTGACCGAGGTGCCGGCCGGCAGCGCCCGGCCGACCGCCTGACCGGTGGTCGCGTCCAGGAACTCGATTCGCCAGCTGCGCGCCGCCACCTGCTCGGCCGTGCACCGCGGCCCGGCGCAGCCGTCGAAGGCGAGCAGCGCGAGCCGCCGGCCGTCCGGATGCCAGGCGGCGGGGCCGGCCAGTATCCGCCGGTCGCCCAGGTCGACCTGCCAGCGAGGACCGCCGCCGGTCGGGTCCAGGACCACAAGTCGCTGCCGCTCGGCGAGCCGGGCAGGCACGTCCGGCGAGCCGGTGACCGCCACCAGGTCGCCGGCGGGGGACCAGGCCGCCTTGGTGTGGTCGGCGAAGGTGCCGGCCGCGACCACCTGCTCGGTGCCCTGGTACGGGTCGACGACGAGCAGGTCGTCGGGCTTCTCCGGGTCGTTGAGCTGCTGATTGTCCGGCCCGTAGCTGATCACGTGATCGTCGTTGCTGCGGGTGCCGAGCACGCGTCGCCCCTCCGGTGACCAGGCGAACGGGTGCAGCCCGGGTTTCACAGTGCGGCGCTGCCGGCCGGTGGTGAGGTCCAGCAACTCGCCGGAGTGCGGCCGCAGGTAGTGGCGCCCGTCGGGGGAGAGCAACCCGTGCCCCTCCGCCATGCCGATCGGGATGAGCCGGTACGCGCCGTCCCGGGCGACCAGGACGCCGGTCGACTCGAAATAGCGGGTGCGGTCGGTGAAGAACACCAACGCGGCCGGACCGGCCGGGCGTTGCCCGACGGTGGCCTGCCACAGCCACGGGTCGCGCACCCGGCTCGGCACCACCCCGGCCGTGCTGTCGGTGAGAGTGCGGCTCGCGGCCGTGGCGGGGCTGTCGGCGGCCGTGGCCGCCGGCGCGCTGAGCGCGACGAGCCCCAGCGCGAGCCCGGCCACCGCGGCACGCCGCAGTCGCCCGCCGGTCGATTCCATCGGCCCATTAGACGCGATGACGGCCGGTCGTGGTGCCCCGACCGGCCGCGTCGCGGACTACCGATCGGTGGGCGGGATGCGCCAGAGCCAGACGTCGTCGACCCGTTGCGGCTCACCGAACAGGGCGATGCCGGTACGCCGCAGCGCCTCCTCGTCGACCTCGAACTTCGCGCCGTGCACCTGGTCGGCGAGGACCACCGTCTCGATGCGCCAGTGCCGCAGGTCCGACTGGACCTCCCGGATCGTTCCGTCGGTGATGATGGGGACCAGCCCGGTGCGGCCGGCCTGGTCCATCAACGCGCTGAGCGTGCGCGGCACCGGACCGATCCGGCCCCGCCCGTCCGGCCCGCCGGGCCCGAGGAAGAAGCCGCCCGGGATGGCGAACTCGCCCTGCCGGTGCGACAGCGCGTACGCCTGCCACCGCTGGCCGTCCGGGTAGATGTCCACTGTCAGCGGCACCGGGGTCAGCACCCCGTCGGGCGAGACGTAGTCCCGCCAGGTGCCGGAGGTGATGAAGCGCGGGATCGGCTCCCGCTCGTCGGTCAGCAGCGGGGTGGGCAGCAGCGGCACCAGGGCCACCGCGAAGCCGAGCAGCCACGCCAACTCCGTGGACCGGTGCCGGGGTGGCGCGGCCCGCAGCTGGTCGACGGCGTACGCCAGCAACAGCCCGACCACGGGCGCGACCACCAGCGCCAGCCGGGCCGGTAGCGCGGCGTTCACCACCGGCAACTGTCCGACCAGGTCGAACGGCATGGGGAGGTCGGTACGTCGGCCGTCGACCTTGGCGACCGGCCCGAAGGAGAGCACCGTGAAGATCAGCGCGAGGGCGCCCAGCGCCCAGAGGGTGGCCCGGCGGTGCGGGTCGGCCCGACGCCAGAGCGCGACGAAACAGACCACCGTGAGCACCAGCAGCGGAATGCCGAAGAACGAGTTCTCCTCGGTCGGGTTCGGCGCCAACGAGGTGCCCAACCCGGCCTCGCCGGCCAGCGAGCGACGCGGGAAGGCGGCGAACGCCGCGATGTCCTCGGAGTGGATCACCGGGTCGAAGCCGGTGCCGTGGAACCGCTGCGGCCCGGCGAAGTGCAACCACAGGGGGTACGACAGCAGCACGCCGGCCACCACGGCGGTCACCCCGAGCCCGCGCAGGAAGGTGGGCAGCACGGCGCGGGCCTCCACCCGGTTGGCCGGGTGCAGCGCCCAGATGGCGACGAACACCCCCAGCGCCAGCGCGGTGAAGAAGAGCCCTTCGGCGGCGATCGAGAAGGCCACCGCCACCAGCACGCCGAGGATCACCCCGTCCCGAAGCCAGTGCCCGGGGCGGCGTAGCGCGAACAGCCGCCAGATCAGCAGCGGCACCAGCCAACCGGCGGTCCAGTTCAGGTGCGCGTTGGCGTGCGACACCATGCCGGGGGAGTAGGCGATGAACAGGGCGCCGACCCCGGCCGCCAGCCGACTGCGGACCAGGTGCCGGGAGAGCAGCCAGTACCAGACCAGTGCGGTCGCGAGCAGGTTCAGGGTGAGGATCACCAGGAACGTCGCCGGCGGCCCGATCAGGTACGTGAGCGGGGCGAAGACCACCGCGTACACGGTGATCGTCGTGTTGACCGCGAGGTTCACCCCGTCCGGGACGTTGATCAGGTAGGTGAAGAGCGGGTTGTCCCAGTGGGTGACCGCGTGCCCGCCGAAGGCCAGCAGCCACTCGAACAGCGCCTGGTCGCTGGAGTTGACGGTGATGGTGCGGGTGTTCGGGTCCCGCCACAGCCCGCTCGTCACCCAGACGGCGAGCGCGAGCGCCACCAGCACGACGATCAGGTCGGCCCGGCGGTCCCGGACGGCGCGCGGCGGTGACGTGGGGGCAGGCCCGGTGGCCAGCGACGGGGAGGACGGCACGCAGCGGACGTTACCAACCGGACCTGGACGCTCCGGTCAGACCGGCGGTTGTCGTCGGTTCCGGTACGGCGACGGCGGGCGGGGTTCGGCGTACACAACGTTCGTCGTGAATGTGTGAGTGTGCCCCATGTCATAGCGGCGACACATCGTCGTAACGTCTCGGCAACCCGACAGTGACCCAGTTCACAGTCTGCCCCTTCCAGGAGGCCCGCCGTGCGCCGCTCCCCGTCCACTCTCACCCGGCTGCTCGGTGCGGTCGCCGGGCTCGCCCTCGCCGTCACGGGCGCGGTCGCCGTCGCAGCCCCCGCCCAGGCCGCCACCCTCACCCAGGTCACCGGGTTCGGCTCCAACCCCGGCAACCTCGCCATGTACGCCTACCGGCCGGACAACCTGCCGGCCAACTCCCCGGCCGTCGTGCTCCTGCACGGCTGCGTCCAGAACGCCTCCGGCTACTTCGCCAACTCCGGCTGGCAGAAGTACGCCGACCAGTGGAAGTTCGCCCTGATCGTCGCCCAGCAGCCGTCCGGCAACAACGCCAACTCCTGCTTCAACTTCTTCGAGGCCGCAGACACCACCCGAGGCCAGGGCGAGGCGCTGTCGATCAAGCAGATGGTCGACCACGCCAAGACGAACTACGGGGTGAACGGCTCCCGCGTCTACGTCAGCGGGCTCTCCGCGGGCGGGGCGATGAGCGCGGTCATGCTGGCCACCTACCCGGACGTGTTCGCCGCCGGATCGATCATCGCGGGGATCCCGTACCGCTGCGCCACCAGCATGGTCAACGCCTTCAGCTGCATGAACCCGGGTGCGGACAAGACCCCGGCCGCGTGGGGCGACCTGGTGCGCGGCGCGTACTCCGGCTACACCGGCCCGCGCCCCCGGGTGGCGATCTGGCACGGCACCTCGGACACCACGGTCACCCCGCTCAACGGCACCGAGTCCCGCGACCAGTGGACCAACGTGCGAGGCGTGTCGCAGACCCCGACCAGCACCTCGTCGCTGCCCGGCAACACCAGCCTGGAGGTGTACGGCAACGACGACGTACGCCTCTACCGGATCTCCGGAATGGGCCACGGCACCCCGGTCGACCCGGGCTCGGCAGCCGAGCAGTGCGGCACCGCGGGCGCGTACTTCCTGGACACCATCTGCTCGGCGTACCGTGACGCGCTCTTCTTCGGTCTGAACGGCGGCGGGACCAACCCGACCCCGACCCCGACGGCCACCCCCACCCCGACCGCCACCCCCACCCCGACCCCGACGGCCACCCCGACCACGCCGCCGACCTGCGTGACGGCCAGCAACTACGCGCACGTGGCGGCCGGTCGGGCGTACCAGTCCGGCGGCTACGCCTACGCCAACGGCTCCAACCAGCGGATGGGCCTCTACAACACGTTCTACACCAGCACCCTCAAGCAGACCGCCCCCAACCACTGGGTAATCGGCTGCTGACCCCCGCTCCCCCCGCCTCCCCCGATCCCCCCTGTTGATCATGAAGTTATTGCCACGACACGCCGAGGCGAGTGGCAATAACTTCATGATCGACGGAGTCTCCTGGTCAGTCCTTCAGGGCTGCGGTCAGGGCGGTGGGGAGAGTGGGGTGGTGGTACGGGTAGCCGGCTCGGGTGAGGACGCTCGGGAGGACTCTGGTGCTGGTGAGGGCCTCGTGGGCGAAGCCGCCGAGGGCCACCTTGAGCGCCAGCGCGGGGATCGGGATGACCGCCGGCCGGTGCAGTTGCCGGGCCAGTTCGCGGGTGAACTCGGCGTTGGTGACCGGGTTCGGGCCCACCACGTTGACCGGGCCGGCGATGTCGTCGCGGTCCAGCAGGAAACGGACCGCGCCCAGCCAGTCGGCCATCGAGATCCAGGGCAGCCACTGCCGGCCACTGCCCAGCCGGCCGGCGATGCCGAGCTTGAACGGCAACAGTTGTGGCTTGAGCAGGCCGCCGTCACGGTGCAGCGGCAGGCCGGTACGCAGCCGGACCACGCGTACACCGGCGTCCTCGGCCGGACGGGTCGCGGCCTCCCACACCCGGCAGACGTCGGCCAGGAAACCCTCGCCGGCCGGGGCGTCCTCCTCGACCGCGCGGTCGCCCGTGTTGCCGTACCAACCGACGGCCGAGGAGTTGAGCAGCAGCCGGGGCCGGTCCGCGGCGGCCAGCCCGGCGATCGTGGTCGCCAGCGTGGTGGTGGTGTCCACCCGGCTGGTGCGGATCAATCGCCGGTAGTCGTCGTTCCAGCGTTTGTCGCCGACGCCCGCGCCGGCCAGGTTGACCACGGCGTCGGCCTCGGCGACCACGGCCGGGTCGAGTTGCCCGGCTGCCGGGTCCCACAACTGCTGTCGCGGCCCGCCCGGCCCTCGACGGACCAGTCGGGTGACCTCGTGCCCCTCGCGGACGAGCAGGTCGGCCAGCCGGGTGCCAAGGAAGCCGGACGCGCCGGCCAGAAGGATCCGCATACCCCCATCTTCGTCCAAACCCCCGCCCTCGGACGCACCTGCCCGCCCCCACCCCTCGCCGATCTTGCACTTACGGTCGCCGTAATGTCGGGCTACACCCCTTTTGCCGGCACACAAAGTGCAAGATCGACGGGGGCGGGGGCGGGGGCGGGGGCGGGGGCGGGGGCGGGCTGGGGTTAGGGGGTGCGGAGGTCGGGTAGGAGGCGTTCCACCTCGGCGTAGGACTCGGGGCTCAGCGGGCCCAGTTCCAGGGTGGTGAGGTTCTCGTCGGCCTGGGCGACCGTGCGCAGGCCGGGGATCGGCACGGTACGGGGGCTGCGCGCCAGCAGCCAGCCGAGCGCGCCCTGGGCCAGGGTGCGGCCGTCGGCGGTGAGCGCCGCGCGGACCTGGTCGACCCGGGCCGCCCAGCGTGGCGTCGGCTTGCCGTCGGTGAACCATTCCAGCCACTCCGGTGCCCGGCCGCGCACGTCGTCCGCCCCGACCGCCCGGGTCGACCCGGTGAGCAGCCCCATCGCCAACGGGCCGCGGTTGAGGCTGGCCAGGTCGTGTTTGTCGCAGACCGCCAGCACCGTCGCGTTGTCGCGCAGCACCGACTCGTCGTGCTGGATCGCGGCGCAGTGCGGCCCGGCGGTCGCGAACGCCTCCGCCGAGGCCGGGTCGTCGGTGCTCCAGCCGTACGCCCGGATCTTGCCCTGGTCGACCAGGGCCTCCAGGGTGTCGACCAGGTCGAGCGCGGCGGGCACCGGCAGTGCGTTGATGTGCAGTTGGTAGAGGTCGACGTGGTCGGTGCCGAGCCGGCGCAGCGAGTCTTCCAGGCTGCGTACCGCGAAGGCCGGGCTGGCGTCGGTGCCGAGCGCCCGCCGGGTGCTCTCCTCGCTGACGTTGCCGAACTTGGTGGCGATGACCACGCTGTCCCGGCGCCCGGCCAGGGCCCGACCGAGGATCCGCTCGCTGTGCCCGGCACCGTAGTTGCTGGCGGTGTCGAACAGGGTCACCCCGAGATCGAGCGCCCGGTGGATGGTGCGGATCGACTCGTCGTCGTCCACCTCACCCCAGCCGAACGGCTGCCCGTCGTCACCCCAGAGCGGGCCGCCGATAGCCCAGCACCCCATTCCGATCGCGCTCACCGTGATGCCGCTGCGTCCCAGCGTCCGTGTCGTCGTCATGGTCACCAGCCTCCAACCTGGAGCGCGCTCCAGGTCAAGCGCTACCATCTCGCGAGATGAGCGGTTACGCCCCTTCGGAGGCCGCCCGCCGCAGCGGCTTCAGCCTGGACACCCTGCGGTACTACGAGAAGATCGGCCTGCTCGCGGACGTTGAGCGCACGGCGGGCGGGCAGCGGGTCTTCACCGACGACGACCTCGGCTGGCTGGTGCTGTTCCGCTGCCTGCGCGACACCGGGATGCCCATCGCGCAGATGCGCCGCTACGCGCAACTGGCCCGCGACGGCGAGCACACCACCGACGAGCGGCACGAGTTGCTGTGCCACCACGCGGCGCGGGTCGAGGAGCAGATGCGCCTGCTCCAGCGCCAGTACGACCACCTCCGGGAAAAGATCAGCTTCTACGAGCGACAACCCCTGGTCGCCCCGGGCGCAGAGGCCGAGCAGGCTGGCTAGCGGACACCTGTGCGCGCTCAGGCCGAGCGGGCCGGCTAGGGGGAACCGGGCGTGCTCAGGCCGAGCAGGTCCTCTGTCGTTCCGGTGCGACCGGTGAGCGCGTTCAGGGCGGTGACCAGCCGCTTCTCCTCGTAGCGGAAGTGCGACTCCAGCAGAGCGGCGAGCCCGGCCAGCTCGGCGCGAACCTGGGCGACCGGCACCGCCGCGTCGCCGCCCAGCAGTGCCTCGACCCGTTCCAGGATCCCGGCCACCACCTCGTGATCGGTGATCAGGTTGTCGATGACCGGGCGCAGCTCGGGAGCCTCCTCGGCCAGCAGCCGGAACGCGCCCGCGTCCTCACCGGTGTGGTGTCGGCCGAGGGCGGCGCAGAAGGTGAGGCAGTGTGCCCGCAGGTCCCGCGATGGGGTGTCGAGGCTTGCCTGCAGCCGGGCCAGCTCCGCGCTGAGCCAGAGGTGGATCTCGATCATCTGATTGCCGACGGCGGCGAGCCGGCCGGCCGGCGAACCGGTGGGGTGCACGTGTCGTCCCATGCTGTCCCGCGCCTCCATGCCCACGGCGGCCTTCGGGCCGGGTGCACTGCGACGCTACGCCGAAGTCTAGGACCGGAGGGCCACGCCCCCGAACCCGGGAATCACGGCGTGGTTGGTTCGTCGGTCTCCTCGACGTCGTGCCAGCGCGCCCGCCAGGCGGCCTCATGGGCCTCGTGGCTGGTCCGCTCCTGGAAGACGGCGGCCCGCAGGGCGTGCCGCGATTGCGCCATCACCATCACCTCCACGGCCACCAGCGCCACGCAGATCACTGTCGCGAGGGTGAGCACGCCCAGCGCCGGCAGGTGCTGGCCGAACGGAAGGGCCGCCGTGAGAACCACTATGACGCCGATGCGGGTCCAGATGACGGTGTGCAGGGTGCGTAACTGGAAGAGCAGATTGACGGCGAAATAGCAGATCAGACCGCCGAAGAACATCGCTGTCGCCGGCCCCTCGATCTTCTCGGCGATCCCGCCGGCCGGGTCGGTGATCTTGTGGAGGATCTGCTCGTTGCCGATCGAGAAGAGGATCACCCCGGCGATCATCGGCAGGTACGCGTACGCGTACGCGTCGCGGGCCATCGCCACCCGGGGGCCGCCCTCCGCCGCGTGCAGGGCGATCCGGGCGGCCGGTCCGATGAAGTCGAAGTGCGCCCACCAGAGGGCTGCGGTGACCACGATGCCGAGCGCGGCGGCGGCCACCGCCGGCCAGGTGACCGGCTTGCCGAGCAGGTTGCCGCCCACCCCCGTCGAGATGATCGACTCGCCCAGCGCGATGATCAGGATGAGGTCGTAGCGCTCGGTCCAGTGCTCGGCGCTGGTCACCCCCCAGCCCCAGGTCCCGACGATGAAGCCGGTGGCGTACTGCACCACCACCACGGCGATCCACAGCCCGTCGCGCACCAGGGCAGCCTGGTCTGGGTCGGTGATCTGCGGCGGGATGAGCGCGGCGGCCAGCAGCAGCACGATGCTCACCGCCAGCTCCGGGGCGAAGCGCCGTAGTTGCCGCCGCTCCTGTGGGCTGTCCCGCACCACGTGCTGATAGAGGATCCAGTGGATGCCGCGGACCACGACGTAACTGATCGCCACCAACATCGGGCCGGCGGCGCTCCCCTTCGGGTCGCTGAACGCCTGCGGGAGCGCCAACGCGAACGCGAACAGGGCGACCATCGCGATGACCATGAGCACCGGGACGTAGCCCTCGCCGAGCCGGACCCGGGTGGCGACCAGGCTGTGCACCACCCAGATCCACCAGAGCACGGCGAGCACCAGGGCGGCGTGCAGCAGTTGCCGACCGGTGATGTTCGCGGCGGTGGCCCGGGTGATGATGAAGAACGAGAAGACGAAGACCAGGTCGAAGAAGACCTCGAACTTGTCCACCCGGGCGCCCGGGGCGATCGGGACGGCAGGTCCCAGCTGTCCACGCCGCCGGTAGCCGCCCACGATCCCACTCTGGCAGCGTCCGGGCTGGTCGGAGGCCGAACGGCGAGGGTGACAGGGCCCGGCGTTACTCCGGCCGGGGTCGGGGAAACACCGGGGCCACGGCCTCCCGCAGCGGGCCGGTCGGTCCGCCCACCCCGGACAAGGATGGACAATGACGACCAACAACCCGATCACCACCTCGTTCGCCCATCACTCCACCGCGATGGACGTGATCCGGGGCGTGGACCTCGCCGGGCGGCGGGCGATCGTCACCGGCGGGTCCTCCGGGATCGGCGTGGAGACCGCGCGCGCCCTGGCCAGCGCCGGCGCGGGGGTCACCCTGGCCGTCCGTAACCCGGACGCGGGTCAGCGGGCCGCCGACGACATCACCGGCACCACCGGCAACGACCGGGTCCTGGTCGCCCCGCTCGACCTCACCGACCAGGATTCGATCGCCGACTTCGTGGCGAACTGGGACGGCCCCCTGCACATCCTGGTCAACAACGCCGGGATCATGGCGGCACCGCTGTCCCGCACACCGCAGGGCTGGGAGATGCAGTTCGCCACCAACCACCTGGGGCACTTCGCGCTCGCCAACGGGCTGCGCCGGGCGCTCGCCGCCGGCGACGGGGCCAGGATCGTCTCGGTCAGCTCCGCCGCCCACCTGCGCTCGCCGGTGGTCTTCGACGACATCCAGTACGACAAGCGGGAGTACGAGCCGTGGCAGGCGTACGGGCAGTCCAAGACGGCGAACGTGCTGTTCGCCGTGGAAGCGACCCGGCGCTGGTCCGACGACGGCATCTACACCAACTCGCTGATGCCCGGCGCGATCCAGACCAACCTGCAGCGCTACGTGAGCAAGGAGGAACTGGACCGGATCCGGTCGGGCAACGCGGCGGCCTGGAAGTCCGTCGAGCAGGGCGCCGCCACCTCCGTGCTGGTCGCCGCATCACCGCTGCTCGACGAGGTGGGTGGGCGCTACTTCGAGGACTGCCAGGAGGCCGCGCCCGCCCAGCCGGGCCAGCGGACCGGGGTCGCCGACTACGCGCTGGACCCGGAGGCCGCCGAGCGACTCTGGCAGGTCTCCACCGCCCTGCTCAAGAGCTGAGCACCAGAACGCCGAAGGGCGCCCCGGCCGATGACCGGGGCGCCCTTCTCGTCGTTCGGCGGATCAGGCCAGGCCCAGCTCCGACTCGAAGTTGCCGCCCTCCAGCCGCTCCTTGACCGCGGTCAGGAAGCGGGCCGCGTCGGCACCGTCGATCAGCCGGTGGTCGTACGACATGGCCAGGTAGACCATCGACCGGACGGCGATGACCTCGCCCAGCTCCGGGTCGTTCACCACGACCGGACGCTTCACCACGGCACCCGTGCCGAGCATCGCCGACTGCGGCGACGGCACGATCGGGGTGTCGAAGAGGGCGCCCCGGCTGCCGGTGTTGGTCAGCGTGAAGGTCGCCCCGGCCATCTCGTCCGGGGTGATCTTGTTGGCCCGGGTGCGCTCGGCCAGGTCGGCGATCCGCTTGGCGATGCCGCCCATGTTGAGGTCACCGGCGTTGTGGATGACCGGTACGAGCAGACCGCGCTCCGTGTCCACAGCGATGCCGAGGTGCTCGGCTGCCGGGTAGGTGATCGTGCCGCCCTCCAGGTCCATGCTGGCCTGGATGATCGGGTGGGTCTGCAGCGCCTCGATGGCGGCGAGGGCGAAGAACGGCAGGAAGGACAGCTTCACGCCATGCTTGGCCAGGAACGAGTCCTTGGCCTTCGTCCGCAGCTTGGCGACCTTGGTGACGTCGACCTCGACGACAGTGGTCAGCTGAGCCGTCTCGTGCAGCGACTGCTGCATGCGCTTGGCGATGGTCGCCCGGATCCGCGGCAGCTTCTCCGTGGTGCCCCGCTTCGCGCTGGGCTCCGGCTTGGCGGCGGGCTTCGCCGCAGCGGCCGACGGCGCGGCACTCGGCTGAGCGGCCTGGGCCGGCGCGGCCTTGGCGGCCTTCGCCTTCTCGGCCGCCTCCAGCACGTCCTGCTTGCGGATCCGACCACCCACGCCGGTGCCGTTGAGCGCGGACAGGTCCACACCGTGCTCGGCGGCGAGCTTGCGCACCAGCGGGGTCACGTACCCGGCGGCCTCCTCGCCGGCGCCCGGCGCCGGAGCGGACGGGCGTGCCGGCGCCGAGGTCGACGCGGCCGGCTGCGCGGCCTGCTCGGTCTTCGCCGGCTGCGTCGAGCTCTCGGTCTCCGCGGCGGGCTCGCTGTACGAGGCGCCCTGCGTCGGCTCCTCGACCTTCGGCTCCGGCTTCGGCTCGGCCTTCGGCGCCGGCTTGGCCTCCGCCTTCGGCTCGGGCTGCGCCTGGGCGGGGGCCCCGCCGGCAGCGCCGATGATCGCCAGGTCGGCGCCGACCGCTGCGGTCTCGTCCTCGGCGACCTTGATCTCCAGCACCGTGCCGGCGACCGGCGACGGGATCTCGGTGTCCACCTTGTCGGTGGAGACCTCCAGCAGCGGCTCGTCGACCTCGATGGTCTCGCCGACCTGCTTCAGCCAGCGGGTGACGGTACCCTCGGTGACGCTCTCGCCCAGGGCGGGCATCTTCACCGCGGTGCCCTCGCCCGACGAGGCGGCGGCCGGAGCCGGCGTCTCGGCCGGGGCCTCGTCCTGGGCCACCTCGTCGGCGGTGCCCTCGGCGGCGGCCGTCGGCTCGGCGGCCGGCTCGACCGACTCGGCCGGGGCCTGCTCCTGCGGGGCCGCCTCGCCGCCGCCGGTCGACTCGCCCTCACCGGCGATGACGGCCAGCTCGCTGCCGACCTCGGCGGTCTCGTCCTCGCCGACCACGATCCGGCTCAGCACGCCGGCAGCGGGTGACGGGATCTCGGTGTCGACCTTGTCGGTGGAGACCTCGAGCAGGGGCTCGTCGACCTCGACCGTGTCGCCCTCCTGCTTGAGCCAGCGAGTGACGGTGCCCTCGGTGACGCTCTCGCCGAGCCGGGGCATGGTGACCGATACCGGCATGTTCTGAGACTCCTTCATTCCCCTGGTGGGATCTTCGCCCGTCGCCGGACGCCGCGGTTGTGGATGATCAGGCGTGCGCGTGCAGCGGCTTGCCGGCGAGGGCCAGGTGCGCCTCGCCCAGGGCCTCGTTCTGGGTCGGGTGGGCGTGCACGAGCTGGGCGACCTCCGCCGGGTACGCCTCCCAGTTGTAGATGAGCTGCGCCTCACCGATCAGCTCACCCACCCGGGCGCCGATCATGTGTACGCCGACGACCGGGCCGTCCTCGACCCGGACCAGCTTCACGAAGCCGGTGGTCTTGAGGATCTGGCTCTTTCCGTTGCCACCCAGGTTGTAGTTGTACGTCTTGACCTTGTCAGCGCCGTACTGCTCCTTGGCCTTGGCCTCGGTGAGGCCCACCGACGCCAGCTCCGGGTCGCAGTACGTGACGCGCGGGATGCCGACCTCGTCGATCACGGCGGGGGTCTGCCCGGCGATCTCCTCGGCGACGAAGATGCCCTGCTGGAAGCCGCGGTGCGCGAGCTGGAGGCCGGGCACGATGTCGCCGACCGCGTAGATGTTCGGCACGCTGGTGCGCAGCCGCTCGTCGGTCAGCACGAAGCCGCGGTCCATCGTGACGCCCTGCTCCTCGTACCCGAGGTTGGCGGTGTTCGGGCCACGACCCACGGCGACCAGCAGCAGCTCCGCCTCGACAGTCTCGCCACCCTGGATGGTCAGCTTGACGCCGGCCTCGGTCTTCTCGACCTTCTCGAACGGCTTGCCGACCTTGAAGTTGATCTTCCGCTTGCGGAACGCCCGCTCCAACGCCTTGGACGACTCCTCGTCCTCGGCGGCGACCAGTCGGGGCAGCGCCTCGACGATCGTCACGTCCACACCGAAGGACTTCCACACGCTGGCGAACTCGACGCCGATCACGCCACCGCCGAGCACGATCACCGACGACGGCACCCGGTCCATCGTGAGGGCGTGGTCGCTGGTGATGATCCGCTCGCCGTCGACCTCAAGGCCGGGCAGGCTCTTCGCGTACGAGCCGGAGGCCAGGACGATGTTGCGGCCGGTGTAGCGCTTGCCGTCCACCTCGACCACGTTCTTGCCGACCAGCTTGCCGGCACCCTCGACGATCGTGATGCCCTTGTTGCCCTTCAACATGCCCTGCAGGCCCTTGTAGAGGCGGGCGATCACGCCGTCCTTGTACGAGTTGACCCCGGCCATGTCGATGCCGATCAGCTCGGCCTTGACCCCGAACTGCTCCGACTCACGGGCCTGGTCGGCGATCTCGGCGGCGTGCAGCAGGGCCTTCGTCGGGATGCAGCCGTTGTGCAGGCAGGTGCCGCCGAGTTTGCCCTTCTCGACCAGCGCGACCTTCAGGCCCAGCTGGACGGCGCGCAGCGCGGTCGCGTAGCCGCCGCTGCCACCTCCGAGAATGACAATGTCGAAGGTCGCTTCGTTCGGCTCGCTCACGTCCAACTCCCAGGTCGCGTCGCTGCATCGGGGGTCACAGAGGTGTAACACGGACACACCCCACCTCGGTCATCTTGTCACCACTGAGCACAGGGTGCGTACCGAGGTGCCCAACGACACGTCATCGACACGTACCCTTGGCACCGTTGTCGATGACGCACGGTGGGGGAGAGAACCGGTGGGCTTGTTCCGGCGCCGCAAACAGGCGGCTGTGCCGAGCCATGACCGTGCTGCCAGTCGTGGGGATCTGGACCATTTGGAGAACTTCATCCGGAGTCGGCGCGGCGTCGAGGCGTACATCGAACCCCGTACGACGGTGACCGAGACCACCGTCATCCTGATCGCCGACGACGGAGAGTGGACCCGTCGGCGCATCGACGGCCCCGACGGAGCCCGGCGCTTCGCGTACCGGATGGGCATCCCGGTCTACGACGTCCGGCTGATGGGCTACCCGCAGCGGATGCGCGACTTCAACGAACGCCGCAAACGTCGCCCCGAGCGCTACTGAGAGGGCCCCCGGCATCGACCGGGGGCCCCTCTTCTTCCGTAAGGTCAGCCGTTGGCGGCGACGTCCTCGACGAGCTGCACCAGCGTGCGGACCGGAACGCCCGTGCCGCCCTTGGTCCAGTAACCGACCGGCTCGCCCGAGTGGTAACCCGGCCCGGCGATGTCGATGTGCGCCCACGCCACGTCGTCGGTCACGAACTCGCGCAGGAACACGCCGCCCTGCAGCATGTGACCGGCCCGGTCCATCCCGGCGTTGACCTGCGAGATGTCCGCCACATCCGACTCCATGCCCTTACGCACGTCGTCGGGCAGCGGCATCGGCCACGCCGGCTCGCCGACGGCGTCGCCGGCCACCTTCACCCGGTCGCACAGCTGCGGGGTGCCCATCACGCCGGCCATCCGCTTGCCCAGCGAGATGACCTGGCCGCCGGTCAGGGTGGAGGTCTCGAACAGGTAGTCGGTGCCGTCCGCGCAGGCACGGGCCATGGCGTCGCCCAGGATCATCCGGCCCTCGGCGTCGGTGTTGAGCACCTCGACCCGCTTGCCGTTGAACATGGTGATCACGTCACCCGGCCGGTAGCTGGTGCCCGACGGCATGTTCTCCGCCATCGGCAGGTACGCGCTGACCGCCACCGTCGGCTTCAGCGCGGCGATCGCCAGCATGGCCGCGCCCACCGCGGCGGCGCCCGCCATGTCGGACTTCATCTCCCACATGCCCTGCGCCGGCTTGATCGAGATGCCGCCGGTGTCGAAGGTGATGCCCTTGCCGACCAGCGCGACCCGCTTGCCGTTGCCGCCGCCCTGCGGGGTGTAGGTGAGCTTCACCAGCCGCGGCGGGGCCTCCGAGCCCTGCCCGACCGCGACGATGCCGCCGTACCCGCCAGCGGCCAACGCCGCCTCGTCGAGCACCTCGACGCCGAGGCCCGCCTCGCGCGCCGCGCTGGCGACCGCGTCGGCGAACGACGGCGGACGCAGCTCGTTCGGCGCGGTGTTCACCCAGTCCCGGCTGAGCCGGACCGCGCCCGCCACCGCCTGCGCCCGGACGACCTCCGCCTGGGCGCCCGCGTCACCGGCGTCCGGCACCGCGATGAGCACCTCGGTCACCGGCTCGCGCCGGGTCGGCTGGGGACGGGTCTTGTAACCGGCGAACCGGTACCCACCCAGCAGCGCGCCCTCCGCGACCGCGCGCAGCTCGGCCGACGCGTCCGCGTCGTCCGGCAGCGGCAGCGCCAGCGCGACGGTGGATGCGCCCGCCAGGGCCCGGATCGCCGCACCCGCGGCCCGGCGCAGCGTCTCCGGGGCCGGAGCGGCACCCGACGGCTCCGGACCGAGCCCGACGGCGGTGACCAGCGGGGCGGTCACGGTGCCCAGCGTGGCCAGCTTGATGACCTCACCCGGCCCGCCGGTCGCGCCGAGCAGCGCGAGGGTCTCGGTCAGCTTGCCGTCGAACGCGGCAGCGATGCTCTCCGCGCCGCTGGCCAGCAGCAGGGTGCCGGCGAGGCCGCTGGTGGCGCCCTGCTCTCCGGTCTGGCTGTGCACGCCGATCACGATCGCGTCGACGGCGAGCTCCGCCGGGTCGGTATCGACCAGGCTCAGGTTGGTGGTGCGGGGTGAAGTCACTGAAGCTACTCCGGGCGGGCCGGGCCGGTCGCGGCGTCGCGTACCAGCGGTGAAGGTCTCCGGCGGAACCTACCCGCCGGACGTCATGGCTGTCCCGCCGACAGCGCCAGCGGGCTCCCGCCGATGCTAACCAGCGACGTTGCCCCCGGTAAGTTGCCACCCATGACCGACGTGACCTCCGACGCCGCCGCGACCCGGCTGCGCCGTTCCCCGCTGCACGAGCGGCACACCGCCGCCGGCGCCAAGTTCGCCCCCTTCGGGGGCTGGGAGATGCCCCTGGAGTACGCCGGCGGCGGGGTGCTCAAGGAGCACACCGCGGTGCGTACGGCGGTCGGGGTATTCGACGTGTCACACCTGGGCAAGGCCCGGGTGAGCGGCCCCGGCGCGGCCGACTTCGTCAACTCCTGCCTCAGCAACGACCTGGGCCGGATCGGCCCCGGCCAGGCGCAGTACACGCTCTGCTGTGACGACGCCACCGGCGGTGTGGTGGACGACATCATCGCCTACCTCTACGCCGACGACCACGTCTTCCTCATCCCGAACGCGGCGAACACCGCGGAGGTGGTGCGCCGGTTGCGCGCCGCCGCGCCCGCACAGGTGACAGTCACCGACGAGCACGAGGCGTACGCGGTGCTGGCCGTGCAGGGTCCCCGCTCGGCCGAGTTGCTCGCCGCCCTGGACCTGCCCACCGAGCACGGCTACATGAGCTTCTCCGCCGCGAGCCTGGCCGGGGTGGAGCTGACCGTCTGCCGCACCGGCTACACGGGTGAGCTGGGCTACGAACTGGTGGTTCCGGCGGAGCACGCGGTCGCCGTCTGGGATGCGCTCTTCGCCGCCGGCTCGGCGTTCGAGCTGCGGGCCTGCGGGCTGGCCGCCCGGGACACGCTGCGGACCGAGATGGGTTACCCGCTGCACGGGCAGGACCTCTCCCTGGACATCAGCCCGGTGCAGGCCCGCTCCGGCTGGGCGGTCGGCTGGGACAAGCCGGCCTTCTGGGGCCGCGACGCGCTGCTCGCCGAGAAGGCCGCCGGCCCCCGGCGTACGCTGCGCGGCCTGGTGGCCGTCGACCGGGCGATCCCGCGGCCGGGCATGACCCTGCACGTGGGCGACGCCCAGGTCGGCACCGTGACCAGCGGCACCTTCAGCCCGACGCGGAAGCAGGGCATCGCGCTGGCCCTGCTCAACACCGACGCCAACCTCACCGACGGCGACGAGGTCGAGATCGACATCCGAGGCCGCCGAGCCCCCCTGACCCTGACCAAGCCCCCCTTCGTAACCCCCTCAGTGAAGTAACCCGCCCCCGCCTCGCCCCGGGCCCCAGATGTTGTTGATCATGAAGTTATTGTCACGACACGCCGGCAGTCATGGCAATAACTTCATGATCAACGGGGCTCGGGTCACGGGGCTCGGGTCACGGGGCTCGGGTCACGGGGCTCGGGTCACGGGGCTCGGGTAACGGGGCTGGGGCCACGGGGCTGGGGCTGGGTGGGGTTAGGGGGTTTGGGGGGTTGGGGGTTCGCCGGAGTCCAGGACTGCCTGGGTCCAGCCGCCTTCGATGACGCCCGTGGCGTCCAGGACGGCCCAGTCGACCACGTCGGACGTCTCCACGACCACGGGAGCGCCGATGCGGACGCTCTGGTCGGTGTTGGCATCGCTGGCGCTCACGCCGACGATGCGTTCCGGGGTCTCCCAGGACGTGACGCCCGCCCAGACGTACTCCGGACCGTCGTCTCCGGGCAGGCCGTACTTCACCACGAGCTGTGACTCGGTGGGGAGGAGGCCGGCGACGAACCGGGCCCGGGCGTCGTCCAGCGCGGCCCGGGCGGTGGCGACCGCCCGGCTCATCGCGTCACCGGAGCGGGCGTAACGCACGTCCGGCTGGATGCCGGAGAACAGGGTCGCGCAGGCGGCGGCGTAGTAGCGCCCGTCCGGGCCGGGGTGCCCGGCCGGCGGGCGCAGGCTGAGGAACGAGTCGGCCTCCGGGTCGGTCGCCGGGTCCAGTTCGAGGCGCAGCAGCACCGGGGCGGTCGCGCCGTGCTGCTCCGGGTTGCCGTACGCCACCGCGATGTCGTGCCCGGTGACCGTGGCCAGCACCGGCAGCTGCACGAACGCCGGCACCTCCTCGCCGGTGAGCCCGTCGGTCCAGTCCCGCAGCAGTCGGCGGGCCGCCCCGGTCATCACCGCACCCCAGGCCCGGGTGAGGTGGTCGGGCACCCCCTGGGTCTGCAACTCCAGCAGACCGAAGCGGCGCAACCCCTTCGTGGTGAACCACAGGCCCTCGGTGTCCGACGAGTACGGCACCAGCACCCAGTCGACGAGTCGGATGCGGCCCTGCTCGTCGGGGAGGGAGCGCAGCGCGGTCGCCGGGTCGAGGAACTGGAGCCCGAAGACGTCCACCACGTCGCTGCCGACGGATTCCGCCACGGCGGCCGCGACCGCCCGCGCGGCCCACTCGTGCGCGGGTGGCCAACCGGGCCGGTACTCGGCCTGTACGACCACCAGGTGCGTCGCCGCCGCCAGCCGGTCCAGCTGCTCCTTGGTGGCACCGAACGCGGTGAGCAGGTCCGGTGGCAGCTCGGGGAACTCGGCGATCGGCCGGGTGTCGACGCTCATCAGCGGGCTGTCGAGCATCTGCCGGGCCAGCCCGTGCACCGGCTCGGCCAGCCGGCCGGTCAGGGCCGCCACCGCGGTCTTCGCGCTGACCTTCGGGAGCCCCGCCATCGGCACCAGGTAGGTCGCGCTGAGCGACTCCGGCACCGGAACGGGCAGGAAGTCGTCCGTGATGAGCATTGTGGGATCCCCCGGTGGCCGCGCCGGTGTTGTCGAGCCGAACGCTACCCGGCCCGCCGGGCCCGGTTCAGCCGGACAGCACCAGACCCAGGTAGACCAGCGTGGTGACCACCTCGACGGTCGCGCCGAGGACGTCGCCGGTGATCCCGCCGAGGCGGCGTACCACGTGGTTGAGCAGCGGTAGCGCGACGGCGATCGCCGCGACGACGGCCAGCGGCCCCTGCCATGGACGGCCCGGCACCGCGGGCACCGCCAGCAGCACGACGGCGAGCGCGCCGGCGGCCACCGCCACCGGGCCGACCGTGCCGGCGACCAGCGCGCCCAGGCCGTCGGGCCGGGCCGCCGGCACGCCCCGCCGGCAGGCCACCGTGACACCGAGCCGCCCGGCCGCGGTCGCCGCGACCACCGCCGCGAGACATGCCGGCCAGGACCGACCGGCGAGGTCGGCGAGCGCCGCCGCCTGCACCAGGAGTACGACCACCAGGGCGACCACCCCGAACGGGCCGACGTCCGGCTTCTTCATGATCTCCAGTGCTGCCGCGCCCCGCCGGTACGAGCCGAGCGCGTCAACGGTGTCGGCCAGCCCGTCCAGGTGCAGCCCCCGGGTGAGCAGCGCGGCGACGGCGACGGTCACGCCGGCCGCCACCAGCGGCGGGGCGAGCGCCCCGGCCAGCAGCAGCACACCGGCCAGCAGGGCGCCGAGAAGCGCGCCGACCACCGGGGCGAGGGCCATCGCCGTTCCGGCGACGGGGCGGTCGATGCGCCCGGCCCGCACCGGCAGCGTGGTGAACGTGGTGACCGCCAGCCGGGCTCCCGCGAGCAGCCGTGGCTCAGCCGGCACGCCAGCCCGACGCCGGCTGCTCGTCCGCCCCGGTGCTGGCCGGGCCCGGCCCGGCCGGCTCCGGCTCGGCGAAGTCGGGCTCGGTCGCGTCGGGCTCGGTGAGATCCGGGTCCGCGTAGCTCGGGTCGGTGGACTCCGGCTCGTCGTCGGCCGGGGCGGTGTCGTCGGTGCCGCCCAGCGACGGGTGCACCGGCAGCGCGGCGGACAACGCCAGCACCGAGCGCAGCAGTGGCAGCGCGACCAGCGCGTTGGCGCCCTCGCCGAGATCCATCCGCAGGTCGAGCAGCGGGGTGAGGCCCAGCACGTCTGCGGCCAGCCGCACGGCCGGGTGGCCGCCGTGGTCGGCCAGCAGGCACCAGTGCCGGGCCTGCCCGGCCAGGTCACGGCTCACCATTGCGGCGGCCAACCCGACCGGACCGTCGAGCAGCACCGGCACCCGCCGGGCGGTGGCGCCGAGCAGCACGCCGGTGGCCACCGCCACGTCTCCGCCGCCCAGCTCGGCCAGGATGTCCTTGGCGCCCCGAGACGAGCGTCGGGTGCGGTGCAGGGCGTCGCGCACCGCCGCGCAGCGGATCATCCACGCCGCGTCGTCGATCTCGCCGGAGTCGGTGATCACCCGACCCAGCACGGAGGGCGGCTCCGCGCCCGCGGTCGCCGCGAGCACCGCCGCTGCCGCCGCCTCGGTGCCGGCGCCGCACGCGCCGAGCACCAGTAGTTGTACGCCGGCGTCGGCGGCCTGCTCGGCCAACCGCCAGCCGTAGCGCAGCGCGGACTCGACCTGCTCCGCCGCGAGGGCCGGCTGGTCCTCGATCGGCGCGGAGGCCGGGGTGTCCACCACCTGGAGACTCGCGCCGCTCTCGGCGGCCAGCCGTGCCAACGCGCCCTGACCGGCGCGGGCCTGCGCGGCGCGGCGCGCCGACTCACCGGCGACGGTGCCGGCCGCCGCCCCACCGGCGTGGTCGCCGTGCAGCAGCAGCACCCGCGCCGAGGCCCAGGCGACGGGGGTCGAGGTGCCCTGGGTGGCGGCGGCGAAGCCCACCACCCGGTCCAACACCCCCAGTCCCGCGCCCGGTACGTCCAACGTGGCAAGCCGGTCGACCGCCTGCGGGCCGGCGTACTCGTCGGGCATCGGCAGCTCCATGCCGGGCTGGATGACCAGCCCGGTGGAGACCATCGGCAGCGCCATGGTCGGCGCGGCCCACGGGTTGCCCGCCTCCGCGGTCGGGGCGGCCGGCGGCGTGGGAGTCAGCACGTCGGGCAGCTGCACCTCGGGGGTGGGCTCGCTGTCGCTCAGGCTCGCCACGACCGGTGCGGCGGCGGCCGTCGACGCGGTCACGGGAGCGGACGGTTCGGTGGCGGGAGCGGTGGCGGTGGCGGGCGACTTGAGCCAGACCGGCTGACCGGCGACGACCAGTACGACCGCGTCGCAGGCGTCGGCGACCGCGCGGTTGGCCGCGCCCAGCGCGTCGGTGAACGCCCGGCCCAGCGGGGTGGTCGGCACCAGCGACAGCCCCACCTCGGGGCTCACCAGCACCACCCGGGCGGCACACCCGCGGATCGCCTCGGCCAGCTCGGCGATGGTCGCCACGTCGTCGGCGGGCTGGTGGTCCGGGTCGAGCAGCACCGTCACCCAGCCGCCCAGGTCGTCGACGAGCAACAGCTCGTTGGGCTCCGCGGACCCGAGCACGTCGGCCAGCCGGCGCGGGTCCTCGGTGGTCTCCTCGGTGGTCCAGCTGCCCGGGCGTCGGGCGCGGTGCGCCGCCAGCCGGGTCGCCCACTCGGTGTCCTCCGGGTCGCCCTCGGGCGCGGTGGCGACGTAGCGGACCACCGGCGCGGCGCTGACCAGGGACTCGGCGAACTCGGACTTGCCGGACCGGATACCGCCGAGCACCAGGACCGTGTTCCACCCGTCTACCGACATGCCCGTACCTTAGTTCTCATCCTTCGGGGCCGGGCACGTCGCCCCGACCCTGCCGAAGATCGAAAGTCCGTTCCGCGTCCATTGCGGGGAAGCGCCCAGTTCCCCGACCCGAATGCGGCGCGACCCCGGCCCGCTGCACCCGCAGCCGCTGGCAATCTTGGACACTTACCGTCAGCGCGGAACGGAAAGTGTCCAAGATCTACCCGAGCCTTCCCCGCCGAGCAGCACGCCCCGGGTCAGCACCGAGCCACCGTACCGGCCGGCGTCGATCGGATTGATCCACCCCGTCGGCCCCGCAGGGGGCGAGCGAGCGGCCGTTGCGCGCCGGGCCGACTACGCTGGCGGGGGTTCGTCCCACGGGGACTTCAGCGGCGAGGGGAGACGCGGCATGGCGTGGAGCTGGCGGTACGAGGGCACGGACGGCCAGACGGTCGAGGGACCGGCGGAGTCGTTCGGCAGCCAGGCCGACGCCGAATCCTGGATCGGTCAGACCTGGCGGGAGCTCGCGGCGTCCGGCGTCACCTCGGTCGCGCTCGTGGAGGACGACCGGGTGGACTACCGGATGAGCCTGCTGCCCACGGCCGAGTGATGGCCTACGACCGCCCGGGCGGCGACCCGCTGGTCCTCGGCGTGCCCAGGGCGGCGTTCCGGCCCAGCCCGGTCTTCCTCGGCCTGGTCGCGCTCTTCGCGGTCAGCGGCGTGCTGACCTGGAACGGGTACGGCAACGTCCGGTTCAACGTGTTCCTCTTCGTGGTGTCCGGCTGGCTGGTGTCGCTCTGCCTGCACGAGTACGCCCACGCGGTGGTGGCCTACCGGGCCGGCGACCGGGACATCGCCCATCGCGGCTACCTGACGCTCAACCCGTTGAAGTACACCCACCCGTTGCTGTCGATCGTGCTGCCGGTGGTGGTGGTGCTGCTCGGCGGCATCGGCCTGCCCGGTGGAGCGGTCTGGGTGGACCGGCACGCCATCCCCGGTCGACTGCGGCACACCCTGGTCAGCCTCGCCGGCCCGGCGACGAACGTGCTGTTCACGCTGGTGTTGGTGGCGGCGGTGCAGGTGGGCACCCGGTCGGGTGGTCCGGTGGAGTTCTGGGCCGGGGTGGCGCTGCTCGCCTTCCTCCAGCTCACCGCCAGCGTGCTGAACCTGCTGCCGGTGCCCGGCCTGGACGGCGGCAACATGATCCAGCCGTGGCTCAACCCGCAGTGGCGCAAGATGTACGACCTGTTCGCGCCGTACGGCTTCATTCTGCTCTTCGCGCTGCTGTGGAACCCGCGCATCGGCGGCTGGTTCTTCGACGCCGTCTTCGCGGTCGGTGACCTGCTCGGCCTGCCGTCGTGGCTGTACGCCACCGGCCTGGAGCTGATCCGCTTCTGGCAGAGCTGACCGGCCCGGCGGCCGGCCGGACCTGACCCGGCCGGCGGACCTGACCTGACCTGACCGGCGGACCTGACCCGGCCCGGTCGGCGCGAGGGATTCGCGTCGGCCGGGCCGGAAACACCGTCAGGGACGCTGCGCGGGGGACTCGGTCTTCGCCGCGTCCCGCTCGACGATCGGCTCGACGATGTCGTCGATCGCCGTGAGCAGGTCGGCGTCGAGCTTGACCCCGGCCGCCTTCACGTTGTCGTGCACCTGCTCGGGGCGGGACGCGCCGATGATCGCCGACGAGACGTTCGGGTTCTGCAGCACCCACGCCACGGCGAGCTGGGCCATGCTGAGCCCGGCCTGCTCGGCGAGGGGCTTGAGCTGCTGGACCCGGGTCAGCACGTCGTCGTTCATGAACCGGGAGATGAAGCCCGCGCCCGACTTCTCGTCGGTGGCCCGGGAACCGGCCGGCGGCGGCTGGCCCGGCAGGTACTTGCCGGAGAGCACGCCCTGCGCCATCGGCGACCAGACGATCTGCCCGATGCCCAGCTCCTCGCTGGCGGGCACGACCTCGGTCTCGATGACCCGCCAGAGCAGCGAGTACTGCGGCTGGTTGGACACCAGCGGGACGTGCAGCTCCCGGGCGAGCGGGTGGGCGGCGCGCAGCTGGGCGGCGGTCCACTCGGAGACGCCGATGTAGTGCGCCTTGCCGGAGTGGACGACGTCGGCGAACGCCTCCATCGTCTCCTCCAGCGGGGTGCTGTAGTCGTACCGGTGGGCCTGGTAGAGGTCCACGTAGTCGGTGCGCAGTCGGCGCAGCGAGCCGTTGATCGACTCCATGATGTGCTTGCGGGACAGGCCCCGGTCGTTGCGGCCGGGCCCGGT
Source organism: Micromonospora sp. NPDC047644 (assembly GCF_040704315.1). Taxonomy (NCBI): domain Bacteria; kingdom Bacillati; phylum Actinomycetota; class Actinomycetes; order Micromonosporales; family Micromonosporaceae; genus Micromonospora; species Micromonospora sp. NPDC047644. The sequence continues at coordinate 160,838 of NZ_JBEYSY010000007.1, read as the reverse complement.
CGGCCAGTAGACCTTGGTGAAGATCTCCAGGCCCTCACGGCGCTCGTTCTGCAACGCCCGGCCGAGCACGTCCTCGGCCCGGGTGCCGGCGTACACGTCGGCGGTGTCGAAGGTGGTGATCCCCGCGTCGAGAGCGGCCCGGACGCAGGCGAACGCCGCGTCCTCCTCGACCTGCGAACCGTGGGTGATCCAGTTGCCGTACGAGATCTCGCTGACCATCAGGCCGGAGCGGCCCAGGTGTCGGAATTCCATGTACCGACCCTAGCCCCAGTGGATCAACACCGGCGACCGGCGACTCAGAGCACCGGGTTGGCGTCGGTGAGTAGCCGGTCGATCTCCTCCAGCACCTCGGCGCGATCGCGGTGCACCGGATCGATGAGCGGCACACCGCGCCGGTCCAGCGCGCCCCACCGCCCGTTGTCGCTCTCGACCAGGAACGCCACCGGGTGGATGACCAGCATCGGGTGCGCCGGCGGGACCAGCACCGCGCCGGTGCGGTCCACCACGCCCCGTCGACCCGCCACGTCGACCACGGCGAGCCCTTCGTCGGTGAACCCGTCGATCTTCTGGCCGTCGGCCAACTCGGTGACGAAGCCGTGGTAGCGGGTGGGCACGATGACCCGACCGGTCCGGTCGACCGCCCCCCAACCCTCGCGCTTCACCGCGGCCAGCCCACGCCGGAACGGTCGTACCTCGGCGAAGTTGGGCGCGACCTGCACCGCCCCGGTCGCGTCGATCGCCGTCCAGCCACCCTCGCCGACCACCCAGGCCAGGCCGTCGCTGAACGGCTGCGCGGCCCGGAAGGACGGCGGGATCACCGTCGTACCGAGCAGGTTGATCAGCGACCAGCGGTCGGTGTCCGGCCGGCGGACCCAGGCCAGCCCGTCGTGGAAGGGCTGCGCCTCGGCGTACCGGGCGGGGACGACCACGTCGCCGTCCTGGCTGGTGTAACCCCACAGCGACCCGTCCCGGTCCGGCAACGGGGGTCGGTCCCGGTCGAGCACCTCGTCCCGACCCCGGGGGTACGCCCCGAAGCCATCCGCCCCGGCCCGGACGGTGACCGCGTCGAGGGCGACCCGGACCCGGTCCAACAGTTCGGCGTCGCCCGCGCCGCGCAGGTCGAGCGCCTTCTCGAAGTGCTCGCACGCCTCCATGAGCCGCCCCTGGTCGTAACACGACCGCCCGGCGTGCTCGTGCAGCGCGGCCCGTAGCCGGTCGGGCAACTCGATCGAGTTGGCCTGGGCGAAGAGCTGGTCGGCCTCGGCGAAGTCGCCGCGCCAGCGCAGCACATGGGCCAGCCGGGCCTGGGCCAGCGCGGTCCGGCGCAGCTCGCCGGTGGCCTCGGCGTAGGTGAGGGCGAGCCGACCGTCGGCCAGCGCGTCGTCCAGGTCGCCGAGGATCCGCGAGGCCACCGCCCGCAGGCTGAGCAGCCGGGCCCGCGCACGGTTGTCGACCGCCGAGCCCAACTTCTCGGTCAGCCGCCGACGGATGGCCCGCAGGTCGTCCGGCCCCGTCAGCTCCTCGCGCAGAGTGACCGGGTCCAACCGCCACCGGTACGCGGCCAGCACCTGCTCCGGGTCGCCCGGGTCGGCCAGCGACGGACGGGTCACCACCGGCGGTGCTTCGTCGGGTGGCGCGGACTCCTGCTCGTGCTCCCCGTGCGAGCCGCTCCTCGGGCCGGGTACGGCCGACGCCGGCGGCGCGGAGGTCGGCACCACCGACGCTGGCGGTCCGGAGGTCGGCACCACGGATGCTGGCGGCGCGGACGTCGGAGCTGTCGACGCTGGCAGTCCGGAGGTCGGCACCACCGATGCTGGCGGCGCGGACGGAGCTGTCGACGCCGGGGGGCCGGAGACGGGCGCCGCGGGCGGTGGTGTCGAGGCCGGCGGCGCGGAGGCGGGTTCTGCTGCGGGTGCCGGCGGTGCGGAGACCGGTGCCCCGGAGTACGGCTGTGCCGGTGGCGCGGATACGGGCGCTACGGAGTACTGCTGCGCTGAGGCGGGTGGTGCGGACACCGGCGCGGTCGATGTCGGCGGCCCGGAGACGGGCGCGGCGGAGAGGGGCGGCCCGGAGACGGGTGCCGCGGGTGGGACAGACACCGGCGGTGCCGATACCGGCGGTGCCGGAGGAACGGAGACCGGCGTGACCGAGGCGGGCGGTGCGGATACCGGCGGTGCCGAGAACGGCGGCGCGGAGACCGGCGTGACCAATGCTGGCGGCGCGGAGGCGGGCGGTGCGGAGACCGGCGTGACCGAGGCGGGCGGTGCCGAGACCGGCGGTGCGGAGACCGGCGTGACCAATGCTGGCGGCGCGTAGACCGGCGGTGCGGAGACCGGCGGGCTGGTGTCGTCCGCAGCCGTGACGTGCGTCGCCGCGTCGCCCCGCCACTCGTCGACTCCCGAGCCGTCCGTCGGGCTCGCGCTCGGATCGTCGATCGCGTCCGTCGGCCCGTCGGGTGGCGCGAGTTCGTCCGTCGGGTCGTGGGCGACCGGATCGGTGGCCGCGCTGGGCGAAGCGGCGACAGGCTGCTGGTCGGTCTCGCCCTCGGCGTCGAGGTCGGCTTCGGTCCGCTGGTGGGGCATCGCGACGACAGGTGCGCCGGAGACGGGCTGGTCGCCCTCCACAGTCTCGGTGTCGAACCCGGGCTGCGGGTCGTCGTCCAGGTCGTCCGCCCAGAACCGTGGGGCACCGGACACCGGGTCGACGGGCGGCGCGGAGACCGGGTCGGACACGTCGTCCGATGCCGATCCGCTGGGGTGCTCGCCGGCCACGCCGAGATAGGTGTCGGCCGCCGACGACGTCTGCCCGTCCGGTGTCGCGGCAAGGTCGGGGTCGCCGGCCGTCGCGTCGTCGTCGACCGGATCGGACGACCGCTGGTGCGTCGGAGGCTCGGCCTGGTCGAACGACCGCTGGTCCGTCGCGGGCTCGGCCTGGTCGAACGACCGCTGGTCCGTCGCAGGCTCGGCCTGGTCGGAGGCGGCGGACTGAGCGGGGCTGAACCACGCCTCTGGTCCGCGGGCGCCCGGGACGTCGTCCGGCTCGTGAACGGGCGCCACCGGCTCGTCCGTGGGCGGCGGGGGCACGTAGCGGCGCGGCGTACCGGGGGCCGGCGGGAGCACCGGCTCGACCTCCGCCGTCGGTGGCTGCGGGGTCGCCGGCTGCGGAGCCACCGGGCTCGGGTCGGCCGGGGGCGGGTCGGACCGGGTCGCCGGCGGCGGCGGTGCCTGCCAGGTGGGTGGCGGGGCCACCGACGGGCGGGCGTCCGCCGTCGGTGCCAGTCGCTCCGGCGGGTACGGGCGCTGTTGCGCGGCCGCTCGATCCGGCGCGGCCGGGCGCTCGGCGGGGTGCGGCCGCTCCGCCGGGGGCGAGCGGTCCGGAGAGGTCGGGCGGCGGTCGGTCGGTGGGGTGCCGGCCAACGGTTCGCCGACCTGACGGCGGTCCGGGCGCTGCTCCTCGCCGCGCCGCTGGTCCACCGGACGGTCCCGGCTGTCCGGCTCGGGGTAACGCGGCGGCGCAGCGGGGTGCGGCCCGGGTGCCGGTGGTGGTTCGGCCAGCGGTCGGCGTCCCGATGCCGGCGGGGTGTCCGAGCGATCGTCGGCACCGGGCGGGTCCACCGGCGCGGGCAGGTACTCCATCCGCAGGCGCGCGGCGGGTGGCCCCGAGACCGGCCGGTCGGAGGCCGGAGAGACGGGAACGGCCGACACCGGTCGGTCCCAGCCTCGGGGGGTGGGGGAGTCGGGTGCCGGTGACACCGGGTGGTGCGGGGTGGCCAGGGCGGCTGACACCGGTCGGTCCCAAGCGGGGGAGACGGGTGCCGGCGACACGGGTCGCTCCGGAGAGACCGGCATGGCGCGGTCGGAGGTGGGCGGCGCCGTGGCGGCCGGACGTACCGGTCGCTCGTCGTACCGTGCGGCCGGCCGCGAGGACACGCCCGGCTCGGTGCCGCGGTACGGGTCCGTCGTGCGGTGGGGATCGGAGCTGCGGTACGGGTCCGGGGTGCGGTGGCCGGGCTCCCGGGTGCGGTCCGAGGTGCGGTCCTGGCGCACCGGACCCGGTGCTGGCCAGGGCAGACTGCCGTCCGACCGGTGGCCCGGCTGCGGCCGGGGCTCGCGGTACGCGTCCTCACGGGGTGCGTCCTCGCGATACCCGTTGTCGCGGTACCCGTCCGGGCGGGCCTGCTCGCGGGGTCGCCGGTCCGGGTACGCCTCGGCGCGGGCGGCCGCCTCACGGGGTTGCTGCCGGTGCGGCTCGGTGTCGGGCCGCCGCCGGTCGTTGTCGAGGCGCGACGGGTCGGGCAGGTCCGGCTCGGGGCGACGCCGTCGTCCACCGTTGGGTGAGGGCGCTGCGCCGATCCCCTCATCCGCGCGGTAGCGCGGCTCCGGGCGGCGCAGGTCGTCGGCGGGCCGGTCCGGATACCCGTCGGCGCGGTAGCGCGTGCGGCCGTCCGCTGACGCCCACGGGTCGACCCCGTCGGCGACACGGCCGTCGTGGTCGCGGCTGGGTCGGACGCCGTACCCGTCGGCGGTGTGCCGTTCGTGACCAGCGGCGGGTCGTTCCGGCGTGCCGCGCCGACGTGGTGTGTCGTCCGGCTCGGGCACCCAGCCGGGTTCGGGCCGGGGCGCGGGGGAGACCGGCGGGGATCCCCGGTAACCCCGATCCCGTTCGGCCGGCTCCGGCCGGGGGCCGCGACTGTCGTACCGCTCGGGGTTGGGCTGGTCCCGGTGCCAGGCGGCTTCCCGCGCGGGCCCCCGCTCGTCGGCGGGGCGTCGCTCGGACCAGGCGGTCCGTCGGTCCGACTCGGGCGAGCGGCGGTCGTCGCGGCGGGGTGGCTCGGGCAGCGGACGACGGTACGGCTCGTGGTCGTAGTGGCGGGAGTCAGCGCTGTCCGGCCGGCCGTAGACGGACGTGTCGGCCGCGAAATCGTCGCTGCGGAGTCGGCTGTAGGCCGATGCCTCACCCGGCTCGTCGTCCCCCCAGGAACGGCCGTGCGGCGCCTGTTCCGCCGGTGGTTCGTCGGACCAGGACCGGCCGAGGTAGGTGCCGTCCGGGCGGGTGGGCGCCAGCGGCGGCACCTCGGCGCGACCGGTGACCGTCGCACGGCCGCGCGGTGGTGGCTGGTGCGGCCTGCCGATGTCCCCGGCGTAACGCTGGCCGGGGAACTGGGGGTGCCACTCGGTGGTCGGCTCGACCACCCAGGACGGCTCGTTCGGGTCTGACCACCGGTCGGAGTAGCGGCCGTTCATCCGTCGAGCCCGTCGCCGCACCCGGCCGCTCGGCCGATCCTCGCCGGGGGTGAGGTGTCCGCAGCCGCCGTCGGGTGACCGCTGGGCGTCCGGTCGCCGCCTGCCACGCCCCGGTGGCCGGCTCGCGTCCGCTCGCTCACGCGTTGTCACCTCGTTGCAAATTGTCGCGCTGGGGCCGCACGCGCCGGTCAGATTGCCGCTCCGGCAGGCCGTGGCTGCGGATGGAGGGTAACGGCGCGGGCTCGCTCACCGCCACTGTGGTGCCGCGCGCCAGCGCAAACGTTATCCCATTGGTTTCGGACATTTGGGCGTATAAGCCAATCTGACCTCCGACCTTACCGCACCGGAAGAGCGCCCGGCTGCGGCGGGATCGCCGTCCGAGTTCAGGGGTGCTCCATGACGAGGACGGCGAACGTACCGGGAGCGAGCGCCTCGTAACGGTGCGGGGCGTCGCCGGGGAACGTGGCGTAGTCGCCGGGTTCGAGTTCGACCGGTGCCGCCTCGGGTCCGACCCGCAGCCGGCCGGCGGCGACCACCACGTGCTCGATACTGCGGGGTGTGTGTCCGTGCCCGGCCCGGACCGCGCCGGGTTCGAGCCTGATCAGGTAGAGGTCCCGGCGCAGGTGCGCCGCACCGGCGCTGAGCAGCGTTCCGCTGAAGTCGGCCTGCTCCGAGCGGACGTGCGGCCCGTCCCCGGCCCGGACGACCCGTACGCCGTCGTCGACGGGCTCCACCAGCCGGCTGAACGGCACGCCGAGCGCGACGCCCAGCGCCCAGAGCGTCTCCACACTCGGGTTTCCGGTGCCCGACTCCAGTTGGGAGAGGGTGGACTTGGCCACCCCCGCTCGGCGGGCCAGCTCGGTCAGCGAGATGCCGACCCGTTCCCGCTCCCGGCGTAGGGCGGCGGCGATGGTGGCCAGGGGGGCAGCCGGTTCCGAAGGCATGCCTTCGCTCCATTGGTCACATGTTCGGTCTGTCGAACAACGGCCCGTTCAGCATGAAGAACGCACGGCACGATCCGCGCAGTTACGGCGAAACTGCTGCCTCGCAGATGTCTGAGGCAGCAGTTTCGCCGATGTCGTGCGGATCGTGGAGGTGTGCCGATGGCCCGCCCGCAGGTCAGACCTTGTCGCCCAGCTTGACCTGAGGCGCCGGTGCGCGCATCCGGCGGAAGGTGATCGACCGCATGACCGCGTAGAGGAAGAGCGAGCCCATCCGCTGGTTGGTCTTCGGGAAGCGCTCCCGGACCAACTTGCTGATCTTGCGGCAGATCAGCACCGAGTCGACGACCACACCCAACGCCAGCGCTCCCCAGAGCACGTTGGAGACCAGCCGGACCACCGGCGGCATGGCCGCGTTCGAACCGACCAGCACGATCAGCGCGCCGCCGAAGAACCAGGTGCCGACGGTACGCCGGGAGTCGACCACGTTGCGGGCCAGCAGCCGCTCCGGGCCACGGTCGCGGGGGCCACCCTCGCGGCGGAACTCCGACGCCGCCTCGGCACGCAGTTGCCGGCGGCGCTCCCGCTCCTCCTCCTTGGTGAGGGGGCGGCTCGGGCCGGCCGGGCGACGGCCGACGGTCGGCCGCTTGGGCGTCTCCCGACCCTTGGCCGGGGTGTAACCCCGGGGACGCTCAGCGGTCTCCTCGGGGGTCACCGAGGTGACGGCCTCGTCGACGAGGTCGGTGGACTTGCGGCGAAAGAGCGACGGCACGCGGCAAGGGTAGCCAACGGTCCACGCCCGGTGCACATCGCGGGTACAGCGGCCGACGGCTCCAGGTCGCAGCGCGACCTGGAGCCGTCGGAGCCGAACGGTGGTGAGCGACGTTACGGACGCTCGACGTGCGCGCCCAGGTCGGCGAGCTTCGCCTCGAAGTCCTCGTAGCCCCGGTTGATCAGGTCCACGCCGTACACCCGGGAGGTGCCCTCGGCCGCGAGCGCCGCGATCAGGTGGCTGAACCCGGCGCGCAGGTCCGGGATGACCAGGTCGGCGGCGTGCAGCTTGCTCGGCCCGGCGATCACGGCGGAGTGCTTGAAGTTACGCCGGCCGAAGCGGCACGGGGTGCCGCCGAGGCAGTCCCGGTAGACCTGGATGTTGGCGCCCATCGAGTTGAGCGCCTCGGTGTAGCCCAGCCGCTGCTCGTAGACCGTCTCGTGGACGATCGACAGACCGCGGGCCTGGGTCAGCGCCACCACCAGCGGCTGCTGCCAGTCGGTCATGAAGCCGGGGTGCACGTCGGTCTCCAGCGCCACCGCGTTCAGCTCGCCACCCGGGTGCCAGAAGCGGATGCCGCCCTCCTGACCCGGGTCGCCCAGCTTCGGCGCGCGGGCGTCGGTGACCTCGTACTCGCCGCCGACCGAGCGGAAGATGTTCAGGAAGGTCATCATGTCGGCCTGCTGAGCGCCCAGCACCTCGACGTGACCACGGGTGGCCAGGGCGGCGGCCGCCCAGCTCGCCGCCTCGATCCGGTCCGGGATCGGCCGGTGGGTGTAGCCGTGCAGCTTGGGCACGCCCTGAATCTCGATCACCCGGTCGGTGTGGACCTTGATGATCGCGCCCATCTTCTGCAGGATGCAGATCAGGTCGATGATCTCCGGCTCCACCGCGGCGTTGCGCAGCTCGGTGACGCCCTCGGCCATCACGGCGGTCAGCAGCACCTGCTCGGTGGCGCCGACGCTCGGGTACGGCAGGGCGAACTTGGTGCCGTGCAGCCCGTTCGGCGCGGACAGGTGCAACCCCTCGGGCCGCTTCTCGACAGTCGCGCCGAACTCGCGCAGTGCCTGCAGGTGGAAGTCGATCGGACGCGGGCCGATGTGGCAGCCGCCCAGATCCGGGATGAACGCGTGCCCGAGGCGGTGCAGCAGCGGGCCGCAGAACAGGATCGGGATCCGGCTGGAACCGGCGTGCACGTTGATCTGGTCGGTGCTGGCGCTCTCCACGTTCGCCGGGTCGAAGACGAGCTCGCCGTCCTCGGTGCCGTCGGTGACCTTGACGCCGTGCAGGCCGAGCAGACCGCGCACCACCTCGACGTCACGGATCTTCGGCACGTCGAACAATCGGCTCGGGCTGTCGCCGAGAAGCGCGGCGACCATCGCCTTCGATACCAGGTTCTTCGCGCCGCGCACGCGGATCCGCCCTTCGAGCGGAGTGCCTCCGTGCACAACCAGGACGTCGTCGGTCAACGCAACCTCCAGCGCGTCGGTGCTGCTGTGTTGATTGGTGGGGCGCCTGAACGTCGTCGCTACCCCGGATGCGGCCACATCGAAACGGCTCGCGTGTGTCGTCGCTTGGGCAGCATAGCCCTCGGTGACGAAAAAGGACTCGGTCACATCGGCGTGTGTGGCATTAATCGGTGATCCGGCACTTTTGCGTACCAAGAGCGCTACGCATCGTGATCAGGACACCGCCGGCGGTGGGGTGTCCGCGCCGGGCAACGCGAGCATCTGGTCAAGCGCCACCCGGGCGTGGTGCGCGGTGTCGGCGTCCACCGTGATCTGGTTGACCACCCGGCCCGCGACCAGCTCCTCCAGGGCCCAGACCAGGTGCGGCAGATCGATCCGGTTCATCGTCGAGCAGTAGCAGACGGCCTTGTCCAGGAACATGATCTGCTTGTCCGGGTGCGCCAGCGCGAGCCGGCGGACCAGGTTCAGCTCGGTGCCGAGCGCCCACGCCGAGCCGGCCGGAGCCGCCTCGATGGTCTTGATGATGTATTCGGTGGACCCGACGTGGTCGGAGGCCGTCACCACCTCGTGCCGGCACTCCGGGTGGACCAGGACGTTGACCCCGGGCACCCGCTCCCGTACGTCGTTGACGCTCTCCAGGGTGAACCGGCCGTGCACCGAGCAGTGCCCCCGCCACAGGATCATCTTGGCGTCGCGCAGTTGCTCCGGGGTGAGCCCGCCGCCGGGCTTGTGCGGGTCGTAGAGGACGCAGTCGTCCAGCGACAGGCCCATCTCCAGCACCGCCGTGTTACGGCCCAGGTGCTGATCCGGCAGGAAGAGCACCTTCGACCCCTGCTCGAAGGCCCAGTCCAGGGCGCGCTTGGCGTTGGACGAGGTGCAGACCACGCCGCCGTTGCGGCCCACGAAACCCTTGATGTCGGCCGAGGAGTTCATGTACGTCACCGGGACCGTGTCGCCGGCGATGCCCAGCTCGGTCAGCGTGTCCCACGCGGCCTCGACCTGGCCCAGCACGGCCATGTCCGCCATCGAGCAACCCGCCGCGAGGTCCGGCAGGATCACCCGCTGGGCGTCGGTGGTCAGGATGTCCGCGCTCTCGGCCATGAAGTGCACACCGCAGAAGACGATGTACTCCGCGTCCGGGCGGGCCGCGGCCTCCCGGGCCAGCTTGAACGAGTCACCCGTCACATCGGCGAACTGGATCACCTCGTCGCGCTGGTAGTGGTGCCCCAGCACGAAGACCTTGCTGCCCAGCTTCGCCTTCGCGGCGGTGGCGCGGGCCACCAGATCCGGGTCGCTGGGCGCCGGCAGGTCGCCCGGACACTCGACGCCGCGCTCGGTGTCGGGGTCGCTGCCCCGGCCGAGCAGCAGCAGAGCCGTCGCCGTGTTGGAGGGTTCCACCCAGGTCGAAGTCACGTAGCCCATGGTCCCACAGCGCGAGCGCGCCGCAGCCTCGCTCGGTGTGGGCTGCCACACTGCTCGGCATGCGCGTGCTGCTCTGCCCGGACAAGTTCGCCGGCACCCTGTCCGCACCGGAGGTGGCCGCCGCCGTCGCGGCCGGTTGGCGCACCGTCACCGACGGAGACGATCTGCTGATCCGGCCGCTCGCCGACGGCGGGCCGGGCTTCGTGGAGGTGCTCGCCGAGGCCCTCGGTGGTCGACGGGTGCCGGTGTCGACGGTCGACCCGCTGGGCCGGCCGGCGGCCGGTGAGATCCTGCTCACCGCCGACGGCTCGACCGCCTATCTGGAGAGCGCGCAGGCGTGCGGTCTGCACCTGCTCTCCGCGGCCGAACGCGACCCGAAGACCACCACCTCGTACGGGCTGGGTCTGTTGGTGGCCGCAGCGGTGGAGAGCGGTGCCCGCGCCGTGGTGATCGGGCTGGGTGGCTCCGGCACCAACGACGCCGGCGCCGGAATGCTCGCCGCGCTGGGCGTCACCCCCCTCGACCAGGGCGGCGCCGCGCTGCCGTACGGCGGGGCGGCGCTCGCCGCCGTCGACGCGCTGGACGGCGCGCCCCGGCTGCGTGGCGTCCGGCTGGTCGCGGCCACCGACGTGGACAACCCCCTGCTCGGCCTGCACGGCGCCAGCAACGTGTTCGGCCCGCAGAAGGGCGCCGACCGTGCCGACGTGTTACTGCTCGACGCGGCCCTGGAGCGTTTCGCGGCGGTGCTGGAAAAGGACCTGGCCGGCTGCCCGACGGGGCTCGGCGCGCTGCCCGGGGGCGGGGCGGCCGGCGGCATCGGCGCGGCGCTGCTCGCCCTGGGCGGCGACTGCGAGTCGGGGATCGGCCTGGTCACCCGGGCCACCCGCCTCGACGCCGCGCTGGACACCGCCGACCTGGTGATCACCGGTGAGGGGTCGTTCGACCACCAGTCGCTACGTGGCAAGGTCGTCGCCGGGGTGGCCAACGCCGCCCGCGACCGCGGAGTGCCCTGCGTGGTGGTGGCCGGGCAGGTGAGCACCGGCCGGCGGGAGGCCGCCTCAGCCGGGGTGACCGACGCGTACAGCCTGGTGGAGCACTTCGGCGGCGAGGAGGCCGGCGGGCTCGACGCGGCGCTGAGCCGACCCGCGGAGGGGCTGCGGGAACTGGGGGCCCGACTGGCCCGGCAGTGGAGCCGCTGAGCGTTCCGGCCGCCCGAGCGCCCGCCCCGACCGGGGTCGACCTGCGGCGGGGGTCACGCCACGCGGGTGGGCCCGGCCAAGGCAGCGTACGATCGGTTGAGGACCACAACCGGGAATCACTGGACGGCGCGCGACGTTGGCCAGTGCGTCCGGACCCAAACCGCGCAGGGAGACTTCCACGTGACCACGCCAGCGCAGACCGAGTCGACCGAGGCCAAGGCCCCTACTTCCGTCGTCCTCACCGACGTCGCGGCGCAGAAGGTCAAGGCCCTGATCGAGCAGGAGGGCCGCGACGACCTGCGGCTCCGCGTCGCCGTGCAGCCGGGCGGCTGCTCCGGCCTGCGGTACCAGCTCTTCTTCGACGAGCGTTCGCTCGACGGTGACGTCGTGACCGACTTCGGTGGTGTCGAGGTCGTCGTCGACCGGATGAGCGCCCCGTACCTTTCCGGCGCGACGATCGACTTCGCCGACCGGATCGACGCTCAGGGCTTCACCATCGACAACCCCAACGCGGGCAGCTCCTGCGCCTGCGGTGACTCGTTCAACTGAGTCACACCACACCTCAACGACGATGGGGCCGTTCTTCGGGACGGCCCCATCGCCGTACCGGTCGGCTGTCGCACCGGCCCGCGAGCGGGCCGTGGCGGGCTGGTTGCCGTTGTCCGACCGAGCGGTGACCATCGCGTTGCCGTCCCGGTAGGCTGACCGCGCCCTGCTCCCGACCCTGAGGGTTGACATGAAGATCGCCGTCACCGGCTCGATCGCCACCGATCACCTGATGAGCTTCCCCGGTCGCTTCGCCGACCAGCTCATCGCCGATCAACTGCACAAGGTGTCCCTCTCCTTCCTGGTGGACGACCTGGTGCTCCGCCGCGGCGGCGTGGCGGCGAACATCTCCTTCGGAATGGGTCAGCTCGGGCTGCGCCCGGTGCTGCTCGGCGCGGTCGGCGCCGACTTCGCCGACTACCGCTCCTGGCTGGAGCGCCACGGTGTGGACTGCGACTCGGTGCACATCAGCGAGGTGGCGCACACCGCCCGCTTCGTCTGCACCACCGACACCGACATGTGCCAGATCGCGTCGTTCTACGCCGGTGCGATGAGCGAGGCCCGCAACATCGAGCTGGCCCCCGTCGCCGACCGCCTCGGCGGTCTGGACCTGGTGCTGGTCGGCGCGAACGACCCCGAGGCGATGCTGCGCCACTCCGCCGAGTGCCGCACCCGCGGGTACGCCTTCGCCGCCGACCCGTCCCAGCAGCTCGCCCGGATGCCCGGCGAGGACGTGGTGGCGCTGATCGAAGGCGCCGAGTACCTGATGACCAACGACTACGAGAAGTCGCTGCTGCAGAGCAAGGCGCAGCTCAGCGACGACCAACTGCTGGACCTGGTCAAGGTACGGGTCACCACGCTGGGCAAGCACGGTGTGGAGATCGCCGGGCGCGGCATCGACCCGATCCACGTACCGATCGCGCGGGAGATCCGGGCGGTCGACCCGACCGGCGTCGGCGACGGCTTCCGGGCCGGCTTCTTCACCGCGCTCTCCTGGGGCCTGGGCCTGGAACGCGCCGCCCAGGTCGGCTCGCTGCTGGCCACGCTGGTCCTGGAGACCGTCGGCACCCAGGAGTACGACGTCCGCCGCGACCTGTTCGTCAAGCGCCTGGCCGAGTCCTACGGCGACACCGCAGCCGAAGAGGTCCGCCCCCACCTCCTCCCGGCCTAACCCAGCCCCCGCGCCCCAGGCCCCCAGGCCCCCGCGCCCCTCGCCCCGCGCCCCTCGCCCGCGCCCCTCGCCCCCGCGATCTTGCACTTTCTGTCGTCGGTTCGCGGCTTATGCGTACTTCTGTCCCCGCAGAAACTGCAAGATCGCGTGGGTGAGGTAGGGCGAGGGTCTAGGGGCGGAGCCTCAGGCTCTGCCGCCCCGCCTCAACCCGCCCCGCCCGCCTCTGCTCTCGTCGATCATGGAGTTGTGGTGGCCGAATAGTCGCCTTACGTGGCTTTCGTCCACCACCACAACTCCGTGATCGACGCGGGGGTGCGGGGGTGCGGGGGTGCGGGGGTTCGGGGGTGCGGGGGTGCGGGGGTGCGGGGCGCGGGCGTGCGGCCGTGCGGACGTTGCGAAAGCGCGGGGTGGGGTTACTTCGTTCGGCGGATGTCGTAGGCGGGGCCTTCGGGGGCGTCGACGGGGCCGAGGAACTCCTGGCCGCGCATCCGGCACCAGGCGGGGATGTCGACCGCCGCCGCCGGGTCGTCGGCCAGCACCCGGACCACGGTGCCGACCGGTACCTCGGGCATCCGTCGCGCCGCAGCGATCACCGGCAGCGGGCAGCGTTGCCCCCGGCAGTCGATCACCTCGTCGGGCGCTGTCACAGCCCCACCACCCCGGCCTCGGCGCGCAGCCCGGCGACGATCCCCGGCAGTTCGGCCAGGAACCGCTCGACGTCCGCCTCGGTCGTCTCCCGGTGCAGGCTGACCCGAACGTTGCCGTGCGAGAGCACTCCCATCGCCTCCAACACGTGCGACGGACGCAACGTGGACGAGGTGCAGGACGAGCCGGACGACACGGCGAAGCCCCGCCGGTCCAGGGCGTGCAGCAACGCCTCCCCGTCCACGTACAGGCAGGAGAAGGTGACCAGGTGCGGGAGCCGGAGCACCGGGTCGCCGACCACCTCCACGTCGGGCACCTCCGCCGCGACCCGCTCCCGGACCCGGTCCACCAGGGCGGCCAACCTGGTCGCCTCGGCCGCCGCGTCGGCCGCCGCCGCCCGCAGGCTCGCCGCCGCCGCCACGACCGCCGGCAAATTCACCACCCCGGGGGTACGTCCGCTCTCCCGCTCGTCGGCCGGCCAGGGTGACTCCCAGCGAGTGCCCTTGCGGACCGCCAGCACCCCCACGCCGGGTGGCCCACCCCACTTGTGGGCGCTCGCCGTGAGCACCGACCAGCCGGCCGGCAGAGGTACCCGGCCCACCGACTGCGCAGCGTCCACGTACAGCGGCACGCCCACGTCGGCACAGGCCGCCGCCGCCTCGGCGACCGGCTGCACCGTTCCCACCTCGTGACTGGCAGTGATCAACGCGGCCAGCGCGACCCCCGGGGCCTGAACGGCGGTCGACCACGCGGTCAGGTCCAGCCGGCCCGACCGGTCGACCGGCACCGCGGCGGCCGTCCCGCCGGCTCCGACGTGCCGTTCCGCCGCGTGCAGTACCGCCGAGTGCTCGATCGCCGAGTGCACCAGCGTCGACCCGACCCGGCGTCGCCCCGCCAGGCCGCCGAGCACCGCGCCGTGGGCCGCGGTCGTACCACTGGGGGTGAAGGAGACCTCATCGGCGCGGACGCCGAGCGTCACCGCGGTGGCCTCACGGGCGGCGTCGAGCAGTTGTCGGGCCCGCCGGGCCTGCGTATACAGCTTGCCCGGGTCGGCCCAGCCGTCGTCGAGCGCGGCCAGCAGAGCCTGCCGCGCGACCGGATGCATCGGCGCGGCGGTCGCCGCGTCCAGGTAGACCGGGGATGCGCTCACAGACCTGCCTTCGTTCGCGACTGCGGGGCTCGCAACCCCGGCTCGCTCCTCGCGCTCACAGACCAAGACGCTATCGCGGCGGTATGCCTAGGATCCCCCCGATGGGGGTCGGACAGTGACCCCACCACGGCCGAGTCCGTCATGGTCGAGTAATCTGCGACCGTCGGTGACGCCTTTGCCGCGGGTGCTGAGGAAAGACGCACCGCGGCGCGCTAGGGAGGCAGGACCAGGTGGTCGCAAGGAGTTCGGAGGTACGGCCGTCGGCCGTACGGCACAGCGCTTCCCCAGGGGTTGGTGGACGCCGGGGGCGTGGTGCTGGTCGCCTGGCCGGGCTCGGTCTCGGTGGCGTGGCGTTGCTGGTTCTGCTCACGGGCTGTGACGTCGGTCAGACGTTCCACGGCTTCGGCTGGCCGCAGGGCGGCATCTCGCCGGAGTCCAAGCGGATGTACGACCTGTGGATCGCCTCCTGCATCGCCGCGCTCGCGGTCGGCGTCTTCGTGTGGGGCCTGATCTTCTGGTGCGTCGTGCGCTACCGCAAGCGTGGCAACGCGCTGCCGGTGCAGACCCGCTACAACATGCCGATGGAGTTCCTCTACACCATCGCGCCGATCCTGATCGTCTCCGTGCTCTTCTACTACACGGCGATCGTGCAGACCGACGTCGACAAGTTGTCGAAGAACCCGGACGTCACGGTCGAGGTCGTCGCGTTCAAGTGGAACTGGCAGTTCAACTACCGGGACGGCCAGGGCACGGAAGCCCGCACCACCGCGTCGACGCTCGGCACCAGCGAGGTCATCCCGGTGCTGGTGCTGCCGACCAACCGGTCCATCCGGTTCGAGGAGACCAGCCGCGACGTCATCCACTCGTTCTGGGTGCCGGAGCTGCTCTTCAAGCGGGACGTCATGCCGGGCAAGATCCGCAACGTGTTCGAGGTTTCGAGCCTGGACGCCGAGGGCGCCTACGTCGGGCGTTGCGCCGAACTGTGCGGCAGCTACCACGCGTTCATGAACTTCGAGCTGCGGGTGGTCTCGCCGGAGAAGTACGACCAGTTCCTCGCGGCCAAGCAGAGCGGCAAGTCGACCCAGGATGCGCTGTCCGCGATCGGTGAAGAGCCGTACGCGACGACCACCAAGCCGTTCGACACGCGGCGCACGCAGGACAACTTCAACCCGGACGACGTTCCGGCCCGCACCGGAAGCTGAGGCAGCGGAATGAAGACCGAGTGGCGTATCTTCCTGATCATCGCCGGGTTCCTCTTCGGCGCCACCATCCTCTACGGTGCCTGGACGCACGGGGAGTCGGGCGGCGTCGAGTGGGTCGGCACCGTCGCCCTGCTGCTGTCGTTCCTGCTCTGCTCGATGTGCGGTGGCTTCTTCTGGTTCGTGTCCCGCCGCATCGACCTGCGCCCGGAGGACCGCCCGGACGCCGAGATCGCCGACGGCGCTGGTGAGGTCGGCTTCTTCAGCCCGGGCAGCTACTGGCCGTTCGGTCTGGCGCTGGCCGCCGCGATCGCCGCGCTCGGCATGGTGTTCTGGCAGTACTGGCTGATCGGTGCCGGCCTGGTGGCTGTCGTCTTCTCCGCCTGCGGGCTCCTGTTCGAGTACTACAGCGGCACCCGGCGTACCGCCGAGCACTGACGCACCCGGTCGCCGTCGCGACCGACCCGGCACGACGAAGGCCCGTTCCCCAGTGGGGGAGCGGGCCTTCGGTCATGCGCCACCCCGCCGGGGTGGGCCTGCGGTGCTTGTGGTCAGGCGGCGCGGCGGCGGACGGGCTGGCGGCGGGCGGCCAACCGGATGACCGGGACGGCGAACGCGCTGACCACCACGGCGGCGCCGCAGCCGGTGCAGATCAGCTCGGGACAGTCGGTGCCGTGGCCGTCGACGCAGGGCGGCGGCTCGAACGGCGCCACGCCCTCGCAGACGTCGCAGTAGAGATCGCGGTGCGACACCGGCGTCTCCTCTCACTTCAGGCGGGCCGCCCCCGGATGCGACAGAGACACACCGACGGCAGCAGAAAACTACTCAGCTGTAGTTTCCCAGACGGGTCCGACAAATCTCCGCGCACCGTCATCCGCTCGCCGGCATCCACGCGTGATCCACCCGACTTCGACGAGGTCGGGGCATGGGAGCGGCCCCGACACCGCAGATTCAAGAAATCCGAGTTGATCACGCCCCGGGCGCTACTGCGATCACGCCCCGGGCGCTACTGCGATCACGCCCCGGGCCCTACTGCGGACGGCGTTGCCGGGTCCGGTGGAGGTGCGGTCAGGCGGCGCCGTTGGCGGTGTCGATCCAGCGGTCCAGGGTCGCGGCGGCCGCGCCGGAGTCGATCGCCTCGGCCGCACGGGCCAGGCCGGCGCGCAGCGCCTCGGTCAGGTCGCCGTCCAGCGGGCCCTGGGTGGCCAGCGCCGCCGCCGAGTTGACCAGCACGGCGTCCCGGACCGGGCCCGTCTCGCCGGCCAGCAGGCGGCGGGCCACGCCCGCGTTGTACGCGGCGTCACCGCCGCGCAGGTCCGCCAGGGTGGACCGGGGTACCCCCAGGTCCGTCGCGTCCAGCACGACCTCGCGTACGGTGCCGCCCTGGGCCGCCCAGATCCGGGTGGGGGCGGCGGTGGTGAACTCGTCCAGCCCGTCCTCGCCGCGCATCACGATCGCCGAGTCGCCACGGGCGGCGAACACGCTGGCCATGACCGGGGCCATCCGCAGGTCGAAGCAGCCGACCGCGCCGGCGCGGGGTCGGGCGGGGTTGGTCAGCGGGCCGAGGAAGTTGAAGAAGGTGGGCACGCCCACCTCGCGGCGGACCGGGCCGGCGTGCCGCATCCCGGGGTGGAAGCGGGCCGCGAAGCAGAACCCGATGCCGGCCTCCTCGACACAGCGGGCAACCTGCTCCGGGCCGAGATCCAGCGGGATGCCGAGAAACTCCAGCAGGTCGGCGGTGCCGCACAGGGAGGAGGCGGCCCGGTTGCCGTGCTTCACGACCCGGACGCCCGTGCCGGCGACCACCAGCGCGGTCATCGTGGAGATGTTCACCGTGTGGGCGAGGTCACCGCCGGTGCCGACCACGTCGAGCGCGGTGCGGCGAAGCTCCTCGGGGAGCGCCACCGGGACCGCGCGACCGAGCATCGCCTCCACCAGGCCGGCCACCTCGGCGGGCGTCTCACCCTTGGCCCGCAGCGCCACGGCAAAGGCCGCGATCTGCGCCGCGCTCGCCGAGCCGGTCATGATCTCGTCCATCGCCCAGGCGGTGTCGGCGGTGGAGAGTTCGTCACCGCGCAGCAGCGCGTTGAGCAGGTGCGGCCAGGTCCGATCGCCCATGGCGGGCCTCCCGAGCATGCGAAGTGCGGGTGGGCTGGAACCGGCGCCGAGGAGATCCGGCGCCGTGGGGGTGCCGGAGGAGCGGGGGACGTCAGGCGGGTGCGTGCGTCCGCAGCAGCTCGGCCACCGTGCCGCCGGTGGTCACCGGGTCGAGCGGGTGCACCAGCGTCGCGTCGACCTCGGCGTACGCGGCGAGCCATCGGTCCGCGGCGCGGGCGATCACCAGGCAGGTCGGGGGAGCGTCGTCCCGGTCGTCCTTGATCTGCCGGGCGATGCCGATGCCGCCGCCCGGGCTCGCCTCACCGTCGAGCAGCAGCAGGTCGATCTCGTAGTCGTCGACCAGCCGGATGGTCTCCGCGTAGGTCGACGCCTCGACGAACTCGATCTGCAGACCGGGAGCGGGCCGGGGGCCGACGGCCATCCGCATCCGATCACGGACCTGCGGGTCGTCGCTGTAGAGCAACACGGTGCAAAGACGATCGGTCATGCCAGGACTCCGCTTCCACCTCGTAGCTGCCCGCAGATCGTACCGGTCGGCGTGACGTAGCCGACATCCCGCCCGACGTCGCGCGTCGGGCGTACCGTCCGGGCAGCTCAGGCCGGCGCGGCGTCGGCGGCGCGTTCGCGGGCCTCCTGGCGGTCCAGCTCGCGGTCCACCCGGCGGGCCTCCCGCTCGGACTGCTTGACCCACTGCACCACCAGCACCGCGAGCATGGTCACACTGACGAACTCGCCACCGGCCCAGAGGATGCCGCCGGCGACCACCTGGTCCTGCCAGGGGTCGACCCAACCGAGGTTGAGCGAGGGGTACCAGTCGCCGCCGAAGAGCGTGCTGCTCTGCATGATGGTGAGGCCGAGCACTGTGTGGAACGGCACGGAGAGCAGCATCAGCAGCGCGCGCGCCGGGTACGGCCAACGGCCGGGCAGCGGGTCGAGGCCGAGCAGCGGCCAGAAGAACACGCAGCCGGTCATGATGAAGTGCGCGTGCACCAGCTCGTGCGCCCAGGCGTGTTCGAGGGTGTAGCGGTACAGGTCACTGAAGTACAGCACGAACGGGTTGACCACGAAGATGGCGAACGCCACCAGCGGGAAGCTGTAGACCCGGGCGACCCGGCTGTGCACGATCGCGAGCAGGCGCTTGCGTGGCCCGACCGGCAGGGTGCGCAGGGCCAGCGTCATCGGCGCGCCCAGGGCCAGGAAGATCGGCGCCACCATGGACAGCACCATGTGCTGGATCATGTGCACGGACAGCAGCGCGGTGTCGTA
Source organism: Micromonospora sp. NPDC047644 (assembly GCF_040704315.1). NCBI lineage: Bacteria > Bacillati > Actinomycetota > Actinomycetes > Micromonosporales > Micromonosporaceae > Micromonospora > Micromonospora sp. NPDC047644. The sequence goes on along the minus strand of NZ_JBEYSY010000007.1, from coordinate 141,697 downwards.
CGCGTGCAGCCCGCTGACCGTGACCAGCGCGATGCCGCCCAGGCCGGGGCCGAGGAAGAAGACGGTGCGGGCGACCGGCCATCGGTCGCCGCGCAGGCGCAGCCGGTACACCCCGTAGAGGTACAGGCCGGCGGCGAGCACCAGGCCGAGGGCCAGCCAGCTGTCCAGCCGGGTCTCGGTCAGCACCGCGCCGACGGTGAACGGCGGCGGGGCCGAGGTGGCGGCGAAGATCGGATCGACGTGCAGCACGCTTTTCAGGCTAGGCCAGGCGAACCGGACCCTGACGCTCGGGCCACGGAAGGCGCAGGTTTGCCACCCCGCTGATCGGCGGCCCCGGTCAGGGGCAATAATGACGGCGTGACTGCGGCCCCAGCCATTGACAAGAGCCGGATCCACTCTCTGACCCGACCAAACATGGTCAGCGTCGGGACGATCGTGTGGCTCTCCAGTGAACTCATGTTCTTCGCGGCGCTGTTCGCGATGTACTTCTCCATCCGCGCGGCTGCGCCGGAGCAGTGGGAGAAGCACACCGAGGCGCTGAACATCCCGTACGCGACCACCTTCACGGTGATCCTGGTGCTGTCCTCGGTGACGTGCCAGCTCGGCGTCTTCGCGGCGGAGAAGGGTGACGTGCACGCGCTGCGGCGCTGGTTCACCGTCACCTTCGTGATGGGCCTGATCTTCGTCCTCGGCCAGTTGAACGAGTACCGGCACCTGGTCGCCGACGGCGTCAAGATCAACGAAGACGGGTACGGGTCGGTGTTCTACCTGACCACCGGCTTCCACGGCCTGCACGTGACCGGTGGTCTGATCGCCTTCATCATCTTCATGGTCCGTACGACCATGGGCCGGTTCACTCCGGCGCAGGCGACCTCGGCGATCGTCGTGTCGTACTACTGGCACTTCGTCGACGTCGTGTGGATCGGGCTGTACGCCATGATCTACTGGCTCCAGTGATCTTGCGCGTCACATTCCGCGCTGCTGCTCCGTCCCCTGAGACAGGTCCAACCGGTTAAGGACACCGCTCATGACTTCTGACAACGACCGCCGACGCGGTCTGCTCGCGCGGTTGCGCGAGCGGCCCGCCGCGCGCAGCAGGGGCCGCCGCCGGCTGGGCGCCGCGGTCCGGCTGATCGCCGCGCTGATGCTCGCCGGTGGCGCGTACACCATCTTCGCCCCGGGCGCCCAGGCGCAGGACAACCCGCAGCTGACCGGCGCCGCAGCCGAGGGCAAGGCGCTGTTCGACGTGAGCTGCGTGACCTGCCACGGCCGTAACGCCCAGGGCGTCGAGGGCCGCGGGCCGAGCCTGATCGGCGTCGGCGCGGCATCGGTCGAGTTCCAGGTCAGCTCCGGGCGGATGCCGCTGGCCCGCCAGGAGGCCCAGGCGCACCGCAAGCCCCCGGTCTTCACCGACGAGCAGACCCGTCAGCTGGCCCAGTACGTCCAGGAGCTTGGCGGCGGCCCGGTCGTGCCCGAGGGCGACGACCTCCGCGAGGACGGCAACATCGCCGCCGGCGGTGAGCTGTTCCGGATCAACTGCTCGCAGTGCCACGCCTTCGGTGGCGGCGGTGGTGCGCTCTCCTCGGGCAAGTTCGCCCCGAGCCTGCACCCCGCGACCGACCGTCAGATCTACGCGGCGATGCTGAGTGGCCCGCAGAACATGCCGGTGTTCGGCGACAACCAGCTCCGGCCGGAGCAGAAGGCCGACATCATCGCCTACATCCAGGAGACGCTGAAGCACGACCAGGACCCGGGTGGGTTCAACCTCGGACGGTACGGCCCGTCCACCGAGGGCCTGGCGATCTTCCTGGTCGGCATCGTCGCGCTCGTCTTCGCCAGCCTGTGGATCGCGGGTAAGTCGTGATCGAGCAGGCCATCCGATTCAGTGCTGTGGTGCCGCTCGGCGCCACCCGTAGCGAGGTGACGGCATGAGCACCCACCCCGAGCACCAGGCCGCACAGGGCCCGGAGCCGCTCGACGTGAACGACCCCAGACTCACCCGGTTCGACATCGTTCGCGAGGGCGCACGGCGGGACGACATCGAGATCGTCCACTACGAGCCGCAGGTGCTGCCGGGCACCAAGGCGGAGCGTCGGCTGACCCGGGTGGTTGCCGGCTTCTTCCTGATCACCGGCCTTGCCGCGACCGCCTTCCTGGCCATCTACATCTGGTGGCCGTGGCAGTACGAGGCGGGCCGGGGCGGCGACAAGTTCTACACCCCGCTGCTCGGCTTCACCCTCGGCGTGGCGCTGCTCGCCGTCGGCTTCGGCATCCTGACCTGGGGCAAGAAGTTGCTGCCCAAGGAGGTCTCGATCCAGGACCGGCACGAAGGTCAGGTCGACTCCGAAGGCCGCACCATCACCGGCCAGACCATGCTCTACATGGCGGACGAGCTGGGCGTGAAGCGTCGCCCCCTGCTCGGCATCTCGCTGCTGGCCGGCCTCGCGCCGGTCGCCGCGGTCGCCGCGGCGCCGCTGGTCGGGGGCCTGATCTCGCAGCCGCACAAGAACAACCAGATGTTCACCACCGGGTTCGCCACGCCCGAGGGCGGCCAGCGGATCCGCCTGGTCCGCGAGGACGGCCGGCCGATCCGCCCGGCGGACATCAGCACCGGTGGGCAGCTGACCGTCTTCCCCGGCATCGACCACGGCGTGAGCAACAAGCACGCCGACTCGCCGACGCTGCTGATCCACCTCCGCGACTCGGACGCGCAGGAGTCGCGCCGGGCCAACGAGAAGGTTGGTCACGGCGACTACATGTGGGGCAACTACGCGGCGTTCTCCAAGATCTGCACGCACGCGGGATGCCCGGCCAGCCTGTACGAGCAGCAGACCAACCGGCTGCTCTGCCCGTGCCACCAGTCCCAGTTCCTGATCACCGACAACGCCCGGCCAGTCTTCGGCCCCGCCAGCCGGCGGCTGCCGCAGCTGCCGATCGAGGTAGACTCCGAGGGCTTCTTCGTGGCGAAGTCCGACTTCACCGAGACCGTCGGGCCTGATTTCTGGGAGCGGCCATGAAGCGTCGAAAGTTTGACCTTGCGGCGACGCCGGGCAAGGCCGCGGTGGGAGTGGACGACCGCTTCGCGGTGGCCACCCCGCTGCGCAAGCTGCTGAACAAGGTCTTCCCGGACCACTGGTCCTTCCTGCTCGGCGAGATCGCGCTGTTCTCGTTCGTCGTGCTGCTGCTGACCGGTGTGTTCCTCACCTTCTTCTTCGAGCCGGCGATGACCGAGGTGGTCTACAACGGCAGCTACGCGCCGTTGCAGGGCACCCCGATGTCCGCCGCGTACGCCTCCAGCCTGGACATCTCGTTCGATGTCCGGGGCGGTCTGGTGATGCGGCAGATGCACCACTGGTCGGCGCTGCTGTTCATGGCCGCGATCGTCGTGCACATGCTGCGGGTCTTCTTCACCGGTGCCTTCCGCAAGCCGCGCGAGACCAACTGGATCATCGGTTCGCTGCTGTTCTGGGTGGGCTTCCTGGCCGGCTTCAGCGGCTACTCGCTGCCGGACGACGGCCTGTCCGGCACGGGTCTGCGGATCGCCTCGGCGATCATGCTGTCCATCCCGGTCGTCGGCTCCTGGGTCACCTCGTCGATCTTCGGAGGCGAGTTCCCGGGCACGATCATCATCAGCCGGTTCTTCATCGCCCACGTGCTGCTCATCCCGGGTCTGCTGGTCGCGCTGATCAGCGTCCACCTGGGTCTGGTCTTCAAGCAGAAGCACACGCAGTGGCCCGGCCCCGGCCGGACCAACAACAACGTGGTCGGCGAGCGGATGTTCCCGCGGTACGCGCTGAAGCAGGGCGGCTTCTTCATGGTCGTCTTCGGCGTCATCGCGCTGATGGGCGGTCTGTTCCAGATCAACCCGATCTGGTTGTTCGGGCCGTACGAGGCGTGGGTGGTCTCGGCCGCCAGCCAGCCCGACTGGTACGTCATGTTCCTCGACGGGTCGACCCGACTCATGCCGGCCTGGGAGATCAACATCCCGCTCGGCGACGGGTACGTCATCCCGCCGCTGTTCTGGCCGACCGTCGTGCTGCCCGGCATCCTGGTGGGCCTCTCCACGATGTACCCGTTCCTGGAAGCCCGGCACCTCAAGGACCGCAAGAGCCACAACCTGCTCCAGCGGCCCCGGGACGCTCCGGCCCGGACCGCCGTCGGCGCGATGGCCGTCTCGTTCTACATCGTGCTGACGCTCTCCGGCGCCAACGACGTGATCGCCGACAAGTTCCAGATCAGCTTGAACGCGATGACCTGGGCGGGCCGTATCGGCCTGCTGGTGGTCCCGCCGCTGGCGTACTACGTCACCTACCGGCTCTGCCTGGGTCTGCAGCAGCACGACCGGGAGGTGCTTGCGCACGGCGTCGAGACCGGCATCATCCGGCGCCTGCCGGACGGCCGGTTCGTCGAGGTGCACCAGCCGCTCAGCGCGTCCAACGGGCACGCGGACGGTCACGGCGAACTGGACTACGTCGGCTGGGTCGTGCCCAAGAAGATGAACCGGCTGGGGGCCCTCGGCCCGGCCATCCGGGGCTTCTTCTACCCGATCGAGAAGCCGGTCGAGGCACCGGTCTCGCCGGGGCACCCCCCGGTCGAGGCCCGACCGGAGCGCGAGGAGATCGGCAGCGGCGAGAGCCGCCGCTGACCGCCCGGTCACACCGTTTGTGGGGCGCCCGCCGGATTCCGGCGGGCGCCCCGACGTATCCACCCCTCCGGACCCATCCGGCCAGGAGTCGGACGGCCCTGACGGGACCGGTCGACGCCGCGCGACGGGCGATCGCAGGAATAACCCCGGTGAGCCGGGTATGCGTGCGGTCCAACGTCTCAAGGGGGGGAAGCATGTTGGGTATCAAACGCCTCGGCCTGTTGGCCGCGCTGGTACTTGTCGGCGTCGCGCCGGCCGCGGCCGCGCAGGCCGCGGCACAGCCGTCGACGCAGGACACCCAGTACCTGCAGGCGGTACACCAGGTCAACCTGTTCGAGATCACCGCTGGTGACCTGGCTCAGCAGAAGGGTCAGGACCAGGGGGTCAAGGACCTGGGCGCGATGCTGAAGACCGACCACACCCAGCTGGACCAGACGGTGCAGCAGACCGCGTCGCAGCTCGGGGTGGAACTGCCGAACGAGCCCAGCGCCGATCAGCAGGCGATCATCGACAAGCTGAACAACGCCAGCGGCGCGGAGTTCGACCGGCTCTGGGTGACCAGTGAGCTGGCCGGCCACGTCCAGGCCATCCAGGCCACCCAGACGGAGATCTCGCAGGGCTCCGAGCCGTCGGTGGTCCAGTTGGCGCAGACGGCGCTTCCGACGCTGCAGACGCACTACGACGAGTTGGTGGCGCTCGCCAACAAGCTCGGCATCCCGGTCCCGCAGACCAGCGCCAGCGGCACGCCCAGCCCGGGCGGCACCGGCACCGAGTCGCCGGCTCCGGGTGGCACTGTCACCGAGTCGCCGGCTCCGGGTGGCACCGGCACCGAGTCGCCGGCTCCGGGCGGTGGCAGCACCGAGGTACCGGCTCCCAGCGAGAGCTGACGTAGCCGAGAGCAGACGGCCGGCCCACCCTCACGGTGGGCCGGCCGCCCTCTGCGCGCCACGCGCCGCCGTGCGGCCGGCACCGGCCGCGAAACGGCGAGCGGATCAGTCGGCGCTGGCCAGACCGATCGCGAACGCCTCCTCCAGGTCGTGCTGGGAGTACGCCCGGAAGGCGATGTGGGACTCGGTGTTGAGCACTCCCGGAACCTTGGAGATGCTGCCCGCGATGACCTGGGCGATCTGGTCGAACTCGCGGACCCGGACGATGGCGATGAGGTCGACGTGCCCGGCCACCGAGTAGACCTCGCTGACACCGGGAAGGTTGGCCAGATTCTCCGCCACCTCGGGGATCGCATCGGTGGCGCAGTCGATCAGCACGATCGCGGTGATCACGGGGCATTTCTCCGTTCGTCGGCGTCGTCGCCCATGCTAGATGTTCCGGTCCGGGACCGGAGGCGGGAGCACGTTCCGGTCCGGAACCGGAGGCGGGAGCACGTTCCGGTCCGGAACCGGAGGCGGGTGCCTTCTCTGCTCAGCCCTGGGCGGGGCAGGGCACGGTCAGGTCGCTGCCGGCCCGGATCGCGTTCCGCAGCCGCTCGCCGGCCCGCACGGTCGCGCCCGGCCACACCACGGTGCGGGACACGTCACCGTCCACCCGCGCCGCTGCGCCGACGACCGACTCCACGCAGTGGCCGGTCACCGTCGCGGACTCCTCGACGAGAACACCGCCGGCCGCGGCGTGCAGGTTGGCCGCCAGATAGTCGGCCGGGGTGCCGGTGTCGAAGAAGGTGCCCGGGTAGGGCACCACGGTCAGCGCGCCCGCGGCCTCGGCCGGACGCCACACGGCGCGAACCAGGTCCGAGAAGACGACCGGCAGGTCCCGGACCAGCCGCCAGGGCAGCAGCGAGAAGCCGGTGAAGCAGTGCCCGGCGAAGGTGCCCGGCGCGGCCGGATCCGCGGCGGGCTGGCCGAGCAGGCGTACGGTGTGCCCGTCCCAGCCGTCGAGCAGGGCGGCCACGTCCGGGCCCGGGGGAGCAGACGGGTCGGCGAGGTACGCGTCGGCGTTGCCGACCAGCACCGGCCGCCCGTCGATCCAGTCCCGCAGGTTGGCCACCCCGCCGGCGGTGCCCAGCGGTTCACCCGGCTCCACCGACAGGTGGGCGCGGTCGCCGACGTGCGCCACCACCTGCTCGCCGAGGTAGCAGGCGTTCACCGCGACCCGGTCGGGACCGGTCAAACCCAGGCCGGCCAGCCGCGCCAACGCCCGATCCAGCAGGGGCACGTTGCCCACCGGGCAGAGCGCCTTGGGCAGCCGTTCGGTGAGCGGGCGCAGACGCGTGCCCTCGCCGGCGGCCAGCACCACCGCGCACAGCTCGGCCGGAACACCGACCGCGCCGGTCACGGGGTCTCGTCGGGCACCGGCGGCGGGAACTGCCCGGCCAGCGGCCCGATGTCGTAGTAGGCGAGCAGCCGGGCCGTCGGCCAGGTCAGCTTGGGCAGGTCGTCCAGGGGCTGCCAGGCGGCCTCGATGACCTCCCCGCCGTCGACGGCCAGCCCGGTGCTGGATGCCGGCACCTCGGTCTCGAAGACCACGTCCACCCAGCCCTTGGCGTGCACGATCGCGTTCGGCACCGCCGGGCGCAGCCGGGACGGCGGAAGCCGGACGCCGGACTCCTCGAACAGCTCACGGGCCGCGCCCACCACCGGGGCCTCACCCCGGTTGAGCAGGCCGGCGGGGAGTGACCAGCCCTTGCCGGGAGGCTGGCGCAGCATGAGCAACCGACCCGCGCCCGTCGCCTCGGAGTCCCGGACCAGGGTCACCGCGCCGACGATGTACTTGGGCACCGCCAACCGGACCAGGCGCCGACGCACCGGCAGCGGCATCCGGTAGAAGGCCTGGTAGAAGAGGGCCCGAGCGGAGGCGCGGGAGCGGGGGATCATGACTCCAGGCTAGTGGTCACGAATGTCCTTCGTACGCGCTGGGGCCGGCCGGGTCACTGTCGATGGTCGACCAGGTCGATGAGCTGGCGGACCACGGTGTCCGGTTCGATGACCCGGTCGAAGACCGCGACCAACAGGGTTTCCAGGTCGGGGTAGCCCAACTCCTCGGAGAGGCGCAGTAACGGCAGGTCACTGGCGAGGCCCCGGTTGTGCTGGCGCAGGGCGAGCCCGATGGTGGCCCGACCGAGGCGCACCTTGTCGCTGATCGTGATGCCCGGCTCGGTGTGCTCGGCGAACCACCTGTTGATCTGCATCTGCGCGTGCGGCGACTTGACGAAGGTCAGCCACTCCCGCCGGGGGCCGCGCGGCGCCACACCGGCCTCGAAGCCGTTGTCGCCGTCGTTCTCGGTGAAGATCTCCACCACGTCGCCCTCGTCCAGCTCCGAACTGAGCGGGGCCAGCCGACCGTTGATGCGGGCGGCGAGGCAGTGGTCGCCCCGGTCGTTGCCCAGCTCGTACGCGAGGTCGACAGGCGTGGCACCGGCCGGCAGCACGACCTGCCGCCCGTCGGCGAAGACCTGGATCTGCCCCTCGGCCAGGTCGCAGCGCAGCGACTCGTAGAACTGTGCCGGGTCGGCGGCGTCCGGCTCCCAGTCGAGCACCCGGCGCAGCCAGTCCAGCTGGTCGGCACGGGCCGCGGCGGTGCCGCTGCCGGAACTGGGGAAACGGAAGTCGGCGGCGATGCCGTACTCGGCCGAGCGGTGCATCTCCTCGGTGCGGATCAGCACCTCCACGGTGCGGTCCTGTGGGCCGCAGACGCTGGTGTGCAGCGAGCGGTAGAGGTTGTTCTTCGGCGAGGCGATGAAGTCCTTGAAACGGCCGGGCACCGGTCGCCAGGTGCCGTGGATCGCGCCCAGCGCGGCGTAACAGTCGGTGGCCGGGCCGTCGACCACCACCACGATGCGGGGCAGGTCGTACGGGGCGGTGTGGCCGCCGGCGATGGTGTCCTTCCAGATCGAGTAGAGGTGCCGGGGGCGGGGGGTCACCTCGGCGTCGACCCGGCTGCGGCGCAGCGCCACCCGGGCCCGGGTGACCACCGAGTCGAGATACGTCTCCCAACCCGGCCGATCGTGCACGTGCCGGGCCAGCCGGGCGTGCTCGTCGGGCTCGAGGTGCAGCAGCACCACGTCGTCCAGCTCGCGTTTGAGGGTCTGGATGCCCAGCCGGTCACAGAGCGGGACCAGCACCTCCTGGGTCTTGCGGGCGATCCGTTCCCGCGACGACGCGGAGCGCACCCCGAGCGTGCGCATGTTGTGCAGCCGGTCGGCCAGCTTGATGATCAGCACCCGGACGTCCTTGGCGGCCGCGACGATCATCTTGCGGACCGTCTCCGCCTCGGCGGCCTTGCCGTAGAACGCCTTGTCGAACTTGGTCACCCCGTCGACCAGGTGGGCCACCTCACCGCCGAAGTCCTCGGAGAGCGCCTGGAGGGTGTAGCGGGTGTCCTCCACGGTGTCGTGCAGCAGCGCCGCGACCAGGGTGGTGGTGTCCATTCCCAGCTCGGCGCAGATCTGCGCCACCGCGAGGGGGTGGGTGATGTACGGTTCCCCGCTCTTGCGGAACTGCCCGCGGTGCATGTTCTCCGCGATCGTGTAGGCACGGCGCAGCACCGCGGGGTCGGTGCCGGCATGGATGCCCCGGTGGGTGCGGACCAGTTGGGTGACCGGGTCCGAGTCGGTGGTCGGCCAACTGAGCAGCGACCGCAGCCGGCGGGCGAGCGGCAGCTCACCCGGCTGTGTCGGCAGGGCGCCCCCCAGGGCGGCGCCGTGTCCGGCGTCGACGTCCACGAGGGACACCTCCTCACCCCGGCCCCACACCGCCGGATCCCGGCGGGGGAGCAGGCCCACGAATCGGGCAGGACTGCACTTCTCTAACAGCCTAAGCGAGTCGACGTAGTCCGATCGGTCAGTTGGTCATGAGCGTTCGGTCGAGAGTTGGTGGGACGCGCCGCCCTCGGCCTTCGCCAGCAGGTCACGGAACCGGGCCGCGCCACTCGCCGGAGAGGACCAACCGGAGGACATCTCGACGAGTCGGGTCTCCGGTCGCTCCAACCAGGACAGGATGCGCTCGGACTCCTCGGCGGTCGCCGCCGGCACCGGACCGTGCCCGCCGGACACCGTCTCGGCGGTGGCCCGGATCGTGGTCAACGTGGGACGAGGGTGCACGCCCGGCGGGGACACCCCCGCACCGGCCAGTCGGCCGTGCCGGACCAACGCCAACTCCCAGCCGCCCCGGGCGGCGGGCCGGGCCGCGGCCAGTTCGACGATCCCGGTGAGCGCGGCCAGCCGCTGCATCCGCACCGTGGCCCGCAGCACGGCGGCCAGCCGGGACCGCACCACGGCGGCCTCCTCGTAGCGCTGGTCGGCCGAGAGCACGTCGATCCGCGCGAGCAGCGCGTCCACCACCGGCTGAGGGTCGCTGGCCGTCGCGGTGCGGAAGGGCGCGGCGGCGCTGTCGTCGTACTCCTCGGGGGTGATTTTGTGTTCGCAGGGTGCCGGGCAGCGACCCAGCTCGGCCAGCGCGCAGGCCGGCGTGACGGTGCGCAGCGAGAGCCGGTGCGTGCACTGGCGCAGTGGCACCGCGTCGTGGAAACCGGCGGCGGCCAGCTCGGCGGCCCGCCGGGAGGTGAACGGCCCGAGGTACGCGGTGTCGGTGGGGGAGAGGTCACGGACGATCGACAACCGAGGGTACGGACCGTCGGTCAGCTTGAGCCAGACCATCCGTTCCGGGTATTTGGACCGGCGGTTGTACGGCGGGGCGTGCGCGGCGATCAGGCGCAGCTCACGGACCTCCGCCTCCAACGAGTGGGCGCACTCCACCGCCTCGACGCGTTCGGCCGCGCCCAGCATCTCGGAGATCCGGGCGCGTTTCTCGCCGGCGGTGAAGTAGCTGCGCACCCGGGTGGCGATGTCGACCGAGGTGCCCACGTAGAGCGGCCGGTCGTCGGCGGCCCGGAAGATGTAGACCCCCGGGACCTTGGGCAACCCCTCGGCCAGGTGCCGCTTGCGGCGCTGGGTCGGGGTGACCGCGCGGGCGAACTCGATGGCGTCGCCGACCGTGTCCACCCGGTGCCCGCCGAGCCGGCCGATCAGCCCGTGCAGCACGTCGACGGTGGCCTTCGCGTCGTCCAACGCCCGGTGGGTGGGCTGGGTGGCGGTGCGGAAGTAGGCGGCCAGGGTGCCCAGCTTGCGGTTGGGCACCTCGTCGCGGGTCAGCACCCGGCGGGCGAGCGCCGCCGTGTCCAGGACCCGGGGGTTGGGCCACCGGTAGCCGTGTCTGGCACAGGCGGCTTTCAGGAAGCCCACGTCGTACGGCGCGTTGTGGGCCACCAGCACCGCGTCGTCGATGAACTCCAGGAAGCTCGGCAGCACCTGCTCGATCGGTGGCGCCGGCACCAGCATGGCCTGGGTGATGCCGGTCAGCACCGTGATGAAGGGCGGAATCGGCTGGCCCGGGTTGACCAGGGTCGCCAGCACCCCCAGCTGTTCGCCACCGCGCACCTTGACCGCGCCGATCTCGGTGATGCCGCCGCCGTCCGGCGCGCCGCCGGTGGTCTCCAGGTCGACCACCACGAAGGTCGTCGCGTAGAGCGGCAGCGCCGGGTCCACCCCGCCCACCGCCGGGTCGAGACCGGCCAGTGACTCCTGGACGTACTCCGCCTGTGCCATCGGCGGCACGCTAGCGCCCCGGTCCGACACTCCCGTCGCAGCCGTCCCATCCGTCACCATGGGGCTAGGATGAGAGATCGGCTCACTCACCGGGCGGTGGGCCCGGTCGCGGTGGGAGACTTGCCACATGCCCCTCACCGAGCCGTACGACGACCACCTCCCGCAGGAGGACCAGGTCGCGCTCGACGGTGCTGTGGGCAACCCGGACGACAACGTAGTCAGCGACACATCGGACGCATCGGACCCGACAACGGGCGACGGCCCCGCCGCCGAGCCGGAGCCGACACTGCCCGAGCCGGTCCGGCAGCGGATCGTGACGCTGACCGCCGCGGTGCTCCCCACCCTCCCCACCGACGAGGTCCCGGTGCCGCTGCGCCGGGTGGCCAAGTTCGCCCCCAACCGACGCGCCCGGCTCGGCGCACCCGTCATCGCCGCCCAGCTCACCGCCGACCCGCTGTTCCGGCAGCGGGTCACCGCGCGGGTCCTGGCCGACGCCGGTGACCTCGGTGCGGCGGTGGTCGACGGCACCGCTCCGGCCGCCGCCGACCCGGTCGAGGTGGCCGCGCTGGCCTACCTGGCCCGGCCCCGTGGTTGGCGGGAGCTGATCGACGCCAGCGGCGCGGCCGTGCGCGCCGAGGCGGACAGCGCCGTCGTCGCCGAGCTGGTCCGCGAGGCCGAGCAGCGGGCCACCCGGGCCGAGCACGACCGCGCGGTCGCCCGGGTCGAGGCCGAGAAGCTCCGCGACGAGTTGGCCCGCGTCCGCGAGGAGCTGGGTCAGCTCCGCGAGGAGTCCCGACAGGTGGCCCGCACCCTGCGCGAGACCCAGGCCCGCGAGCGCAAGGCCACCGAGCTGTTGGCCACCGAGCGCGGCCGGGCGGCCCGCGCCAGCGCCGACGTGGACGCCGAACTCCGCCGCGCCCGGTCCCGGCTGGCCGAGGCCGAGGCCGCCGCCGGGGTGGCCCGCGCCAGCGCCAAGGAGGCGCGCTCGGTCGACGACGCCCGGCTCTGGCTGCTCCTGGAGACCATCGGCCAGGCCGCCGTCGGGCTGCGCCGGGAGCTGGCGCTCGACCCGGTGGACAAACTCCCGGCCGACTTCGTCGCCGACGCGTTCGCCGAGCAGCCGGGCACCGCGCCGGCCGGCCCCGCCGCCCGCGCGCGCGACACCGACGACCCGGCCCGGCTCGACCAGTTGCTCGCCCTGCCCCGGGCGCACCTCGTGGTGGACGGCTACAACGTCACCAAGCGAGGCTTCGGCGAGATGTCCCTGGAACAGCAGCGCAAACGCCTGATCACCGGGTTGGGCGGGATCGCCGCACAGACCGGCGACGAGGTCACGGTGGTCTTCGACGGCGCCGAACGGATGCACGGGCTGCCGCCCGCGCCGCGCGGCGTCCGGGTGCTCTTCTCCCGCAAGGGTGAGACCGCCGACGAGCTGATCCGGCGACTGGTCCGCGCCGAGCCGGCGGGCCGGCCGGTGGTCGTCGTCTCGTCGGATCGCGAGGTCGCCGACGGGGTACGCCGGCACGGCGCGTACCCGCTGGGCGCGGACTCGCTGCTGCGGCGGCTCGCCCGCTCCTGAGGGGACACGTCCCGCTGCCGTACCGCCGCGTGACCGCCTCGGCTGTCGCACCCGGGCGCTAGCATCGCCGCGACCGCCGAGGGACGGGAGTCGTGATGGCTCGGAACGAGGTCAAGGTCTTCGTCGACGAGGATCTGCGGGGTGCGCGTTTCGACAGGTCGACGCTCGCCGGCGCGGTGATGCGCGGCGTCGACGTGAGTGGCCTGGACATCGACGCGCCGTGGTTGGCCGAGACCGCGCTGCTGGTCAACGGAGTCGACGTGGTGCCGCTCGTCGAGGCTGAGCTGGACCGGCGGTTTCCCGGCCGCGATCTGAGGCGGGCCAGCGAACCCGCCGGTCTCAGGGCGGGATGGGCGGCGGCCGAGCGGGCCTGGGCGGCGGCGGTCGACCGGGTCCTCGCCATGCCCGTGGGCGCGGTCGACGTCTCGATCCACGGCGAGTGGTCGTTCGCGCAGACGCTGCGTCACCTCGTGTTCGCCGCCGACGCCTGGCTGGGCAAGGCGATCCTGCGCCTGCCGCAGCCGTTCCACCCGCTCGGTCAGTCCCATGTGGAGTACGAGACCGACGGCTTCGACATGTCGGTCTTCGCCACGGAGCAGCCGACCTTCGAGGCGGTCCTGCGGGCGCGGGCCGAGCGGCAGGCGATGGTGCGCGATTTCCTCACGACCCTCACGCCGGATCTGCTGGCCGAGTCTCGGCCGAGCGTGTGGTGGCCCGAGAAGGTCGTGTCCGTCCGGCACTGCCTCCACGTGATCCTCAACGAGGAGTGGCAGCACCTGCGTTTCGCCCTGCGTGACCTCGACGTGCAGCGCTGACCCCCCGTCCCCGACGGCTGCTCGGCCGGCCCGGCGCTTGAACCGCAGCCAGCTCAGGTGGCCGGTAGTCGCCGGGTCAGCTCGCGACGCAGGGCGTCGGTGCCCGGCTCCATCCAGGTGAGCCGGACGACCAGCTCGTAGGGGCCACGTCCGGGGGTCGACCACTGCCCGGCTCGCAGGGGCGGGCGAGTCTGCTGCGGGTCGCGGGTGACGACCACCAGTCGCGGATCCAGGCGTCCCCGCACCTGGGCGCTGGCCACGTTGACCCAGTCGATGCTGAGTGTGGTCCCCTTCGGTCCGCTCAGGTGCAGCGTTTCGTCGGTCAACCGCAGCGGCAGGCGAGGCTGATGGCGAAGCTGCCAGTTGGTGGTCAGCCCGACGACGGCACCGATCATGCCGAAGCGCAGCAGCACCTTCCACCACGCCTCGTCGAACACCAGGGTGTAGAAGGTGAGGAGAGCCGCGCCGGCCAGCACGGCGAGAACCATGGCGACGCGAACCCGGCGCGGGGAGTGCCGGAATTCCACGACTGACGACGCATCGAGATCGGCCACGCTCGCCCAGTGCCCGAGTGGTCGGTCGGTCAAACGATTCTCTCCGTGGCTCGGCCGGCACGAGGTCGTCGGTGTCGTTGGTCGAGGCTCCCGGTCGGGTGGGATACCCCGATATCGCTGATCTGGAGTGGATCTAGCCCTGAAACAGGCGGTCGGATCGGGTTGCTGTCGTACCCGGTGGTTAGTGTCGATGTCACCGACGGTGCCCGGTCGACGACAGCAGGAGTCGCCCGTGCGCCGCGAGCCGATCAGGAGGCGTGATGCTCATCGACTGCGACGGGTGCGCGAAGCGGGCCGACGGCTGTTCCGGCTGCCCGCTGACCGCCCTGTTCGACGAGACGTCCCCGGCGGCCGGGTTGGTCGCCGCCGAGGTCGAGGCCATCGAGGTGCTCGCCCGGGCCGGCTTCGACGTGGAGGTGCTGGCCGCCCCCGCGCGCCCGGAGGCCGCTCCCCGCCATCCCACCCGCCGGGTCGCCTGAGCGTTCCACCGCGCCCGGAAGCAGGCTTCTCGCGGGCCATAGGATGAGCGGTCACGGCGGGAGGAGCGGCGCGATGAGCGAGGTACGGCGGGACCACGGCGGGCTGGTCGGCGGCGTTGCGTCCGGTGGTGTTGCGTCCGGTGGTGCCGCTTCCGGTGGTGCTGCGTCCGGTGGTGCTGCTTTCGGCGGCGGCGATCCGGCCCGCCGGGCGGTGACGCGGTGACCCCGCGCGGTTGGGCGCTGCTGACCCTGGCCGGGCTGGCCCTCGCACTGGTCGTGCTGGCCGCGCTGCTCATCCCGTGGCACCGCCCGCCGGCACCCCGGGCCGACCAGCTCGCCGCGCTGGGCGACCTGCCGGCCGAGCAGGTGGCCAAGGGGCGGGAGTTCCGGGCCGCGCTGCGTCCCGGTGGCTACACCGCGCTCGCCGTTGGGCTGCTGATCGCCCTCGCGCTCGGGTTGACCCCGCTGGGCAGTCGCCTGGTCGAGCTGGTCGGCCGGCCCTTCGGTGGGCACTGGGCGGCGCAGGCTGTGCTCGGCGGGCTGGCGGTGGTGCTCGTCGCCGACCTGGTGACGCTCCCGTTCGCCGCCTGGCGCCAGAGCGTGCTCACCCGCTACGGGCTGAGCACCAACGGTTGGAGCGGCTGGGCCGTCGACCTGCTCAAGTCGTACGCCGTCAGCGCGGTGATCGGCGCGGTGGCGTTGTTCGGCTTCTACGCGGTCATCCGGCTCGCGCCCCGGTGGTGGTGGGCGTTCGGTGCGGCCGGCGCCGCCGTGCTCGTGGTGCTGCTGTCGTTCGTGCTGCCGGTGCTGGTGGAGCCGGTGTTCAACCGGTTCACCCCGATGGAGCAGGGCCCGTTGCGCACCGAGTTGATGAGCATGGCCGCCCGCGACGGGGTGCCGGTGCGTGACGTGCTGGTCGCCGATGCCTCCCGGCGCACCAGGGCGGTCAACGCGTACGTCTCCGGTCTCGGGCCGACCCGACGGGTGGTCGTCTACGACACGCTGCTGCGCGAGGCGACCCCGGCCGAGGTGACCGCCGTCGTGGCGCACGAGTTGGGGCACGCGAAGGAGTCCGACGTGGCGACCGGCACGCTGACCGGGGCGCTGGGAGCCGCGGCGGCCGTGGTGGCGCTCTACCTGCTCGGCTCGTGGGGGCCGCTGCTGCGGCTGGCCGGTGTCGACTCGGTGGCCCAACCGCGCGCGTTCCCGCTGCTGGTCGCCCTGGTCACGGTGGCCGGGCTGGTTGCCGCGCCGGTGCAGGCGCTGATGTCCCGACGGGTGGAGGCGCGGGCCGACGCGCACGCGCTCGCGCTCACCAACGACCCGGAGTCCTTCGAGTCGATGCAGCGCCGGCTCGGCTCGGTCAACCTCGGCGACCCCGACCCGCCCCGCTGGGAATACCTCTACTCGGCCTCACACCCGTCCACAGTGGAGCGGATGGCCGCCGCCCGCGCGTACGCCCGGGAGGCCGGCCGATGAACCGCACCCTGCTGATCACCAATGACTTTCCGCCCCGCCCGGGTGGGATCCAGTCGTTCGTGCACCACCTCGCGGTCCGTCAACCGGCCGGCTCGGTGGTCGTCTACGCGTCGAACTGGCGCGGGGCGGCGAAGTTCGACGCCGACCAGCCGTACGAGGTGATCCGGGAACGCACCCGGGTGTTGTTGCCCACCCCGTTGATCGCCCGCAGGGCGGCCCGGTTGGCTCGCGCGTACGACTGCGACACGGTGTGGTTCGGCGCGGCGGCCCCGTTGGGTCTGCTCGCGGCCGGGCTGCGGCGGCGGGCCGGCATCCGTCGGGTGGTGGCGCAGACCCATGGCCACGAGGTCGGTTGGGCGGCCGTGCCGGCCGCCCGGCCAGCGCTACGGCGCATCGGTCGGGGTGTGGACGTGACCACCTATCTCGGCGAGTACACCCGCAGCCGGTTGGCCCGGGTGCTGGACGGGGTGACCGAGCTGCGCCGCCTCGCGCCCGGGGTCGACGTGGACACCTACCACCCGAGCGTGGACGGTGAACAGGTCCGGGCCCGGCTCGGCCTGACCGACCGGCCGGTGGTCGTCTGTGTGTCCCGGCTGGTGCCGCGCAAGGGTCAGGACACCCTGATCCGGGCCCTGCCGGAGATCCGCCGCCGGGTGCCCGACGCGGCGCTGCTGATCGTCGGTGGCGGGCCGTACCGGGCGACCCTGGAGAAGCTGGCCCGCCAGAGCGGCGTGGAACGGGACGTGGTGTTCACCGGCACGGTGCCGTCGGTCGAGTTGCCGGCGCACTACGCGGCCGGTGACGTCTACGCGATGCCGTGCCGCACCCGCAACCGTGGCCTCGACGTCGAAGGGCTGGGCATCGTCTACCTGGAGGCATCCGCGACCGGCCTGCCGGTGGTGGCCGGTGACTCCGGGGGAGCGCCGGATGCGGTCCGGGAGGGGGAGACCGGCTACGTCGTGGGCGGTCGGGACATCGCCCAGCTCGCCGATCGGGTCGCCCGGCTGCTCGCCGACCGGGACCTGGCCCGTCAGCTGGGCGCGGCCGGCCGGGCCTGGGTGGAACGGGAGTGGCGCTGGGAGGCGCAGGCGGACCGCATGGCGGCACTGCTCGCCGGCTGATCGCCGGCCGCGTTCAGCTCTCCCGGGCGGGCGCGTAGTGCGGCACGTACTCCTGGCCGGTGAGCTGCTGGATCGCCGCCATCACCTCGTCGGTGACCGTCCGGATGTCCCGCGGCCCGTTGATCCGCTCGGCGACCGGGATCGGCGGGCCGAACCGAAGGGTGATCGGGTGGCGACGGGGTAGCCGCGCGTCGACCGGCAGCACCTCGGCGGTGCCGAGCACGCCGACCGGGATGATCGGCACCCCGGCGTCGCGGGCCAGCCGGGTCATCCCGACCCGGCCCCGGTAGAGCCGCCCGTCCGGGGATCGGGTGCCCTCGGGATAGACGGCGACCAGGCCACCGGAGCGGAGCACCGGGACGGCGGCGTCGAGGGCGCGCAGGGCGGCCCGGCCGTCGGCGCGGTCGACCGGGATGGCGCCCATGCCGGCGACGATCCGCCGGTTGAGCCACCCAGCCGGACCTCGGCCGTTGAAGTATTCGACCTTGGCCCAGAAGGTGACGTGTCGGGGCGTCGAGGTGACGAGGAACAACTCGTCGGCGACGGACAGGTGGTTGCCGGCGAGGATCGCGCCGCCGTGTCGGGGCAGGTGCTCCAGCCCTTCCACCCGGGGCTGCCAGCCGAACCGCAGCGCGGTGCCGACGGTCAGCTTGGTGACGTCGTACAGCAGGGGCACGTGTCCTCCGGGTCGGTTTTTCAGACGGGCGTCGGGCCGAGGTGCGCGTCCAACGCGGCGTGCAGCAGGGCATCGTCGTTGGTGGCGCCGGTGGCCAGCGGCAGGCTGCCCCAGGCCCAGAGTTGGGCGATGCCGTGCAGGTTCGCCCAGAGCGCGCCGGCCAGCACCGCCGCGGGCGCGTCGGTGGCCCGGCGTGCCTGCGCCACCAGGTCGGCCAGCATGGCGAAGAGCGGCAGGCTCGTCTCGCGCAGCCGAAGGCGGCCGCTGTCCAGCAGGTCGTGGCGGAACATCAGCTCGAACATGCCGCGGTGGGCCGCCGCGAAGTCCAGGTACGTCCGGGCCAGCGCGGTCAAGCGGGTACGGGGGTCCGGATCGACGTCGCGTAACGTTCGCTCGACCTGGGCGGTGAGGTCGGCGAAGCCCTCCCGGGCGATGGCGGAGAGCAGGTCGACGTGGGTGGGGAAGTAGCGGCGTGGTGCGCCGTGCGAGACCCCGGCGCGCCGGGCGATCTCCCGCAGCGACACCGCCGACTGGCCCTCGCGCAGCACGAGGTCCACCCCGGCGGCCACCAACCGGGCTCGCAGCCCCGTCTCGTCCGCGTCCATAGACACTGTCTACCAGTCGGCGTAGACGGTGTCTACCGCCGGTGCCCTTCGGGCGACGGCGCAGCACGCCTGCCGTCTGTCCGGGTCCCCAGATCCCGTGTGGTGACGTCGGGGTGTCCTGGTACCGGGGGCGAGGGTCGAGACACTGCCGGCCGCCAAGATCCTGCTCGAACCAGGATGTAGTGGCCTCATCGACGTACCGACACCACTACAACCAGGAAATTGCGCGATCTTGCCGGCCGGGACGCTCCGCACAGCCGCACGATGCGCGCAACCTGCGCATGGGGGTGATGACCTGTCGTGGAGTGCGTGACCTGCGCGTGGGCGGGCGTGGTGCGCGCCTGGCGATGTTGGGCATGGGTGGCGCGTGGGCGCTTGGCGCATCGGCGGGTGCAGAGCAAAGGGCGGTCCTGGCGCGGCACACCCCCAGCCGCACGGCCCCGGTGGTCGGCGGGGGTGGGGCTCGCCGGGGACGTTCAGCGGATGCGGGCCAGGATGCGATCGGCGGGGGCCGGACGGCCGAAGTGCCAGCCCTGGGCGGCGTCGCAGCCGATCGCGCGCAGCCGCTCGGCCTGCCCGGCGGTCTCCACCCCCTCGGCGGTGACGGTCAGATCCAGCGCGTGCGCCAGCGAGACGAGGCTGGCGAGGATCCGCTCGTCGGTGCGGCCGACGGAGGGCGACCGCAGGCCGGCCACGAACTCCCCGGCCACCTTCAGCTCGGTCACCGGCAGGTCCCGCAGGTAGGCCAGGTTGCTGTAGCCGGTGCCGAAGTCGTCGATGGCGATGCGGACCCCGAGGTCGGCGAGGACCCGCAGGGCGCGGACCGGTTCCTCGGCGGTGCTCATCATCGTGCTCTCGGTGATCTCCAGTTGGAGCCGCTCCGGCGGCAGGCCGGTCTGCCGCAGCAGCGCCCGGACCTCCTGCACCAACCCGGGTCGGTGCACCTGCCGTACCGCCAGGTTGACGCTGACGAAGGGCGCGGCGGCACCCCCGGCCGACCACGCCTCGGCCTCGCGGCACGCCTCGGCCAACACCCAACCGCCCAGCTGGACGATCAGCCCGGTCTCCTCGGCCAACCCGATGAAGCTGTCCGGGCGCAGCACCCCCAACTCGGGGTGCCGCCAGCGGACCAGCGCCTCCACGCCGACCAGGCTGCCGTCGCGCAGTGAGGTCAGCGGCTGGTAGTCGAGGTAGAACTCGCCCCGCTCCAACGCCGCCGGGATGGCCGCGGAGAGCGCGTAGCGGGCCAGTTCACGTTGGTTGCGCTCGGCGTCGTAGAGCGCCCAGCGTGCCCCACCGGCGGACTTCGCCCAGTGCAGGGTGCTGCCGGCGGCCCGCATCAGGTCCGTGGGGTTGGCCCCGGCGACCTGGCGCTCGACGATGCCGATGCTCGCGGAGATCTGCAACTCGTGCCCGTCGACCAGGGCCGGTGTGCTTACCGCGGCGAGCGCGGTCTCGGCCACCGCCACCATGTCGTCGGTGCCGGCGGTGCGTTCCACCAGGATGACGAACTCGTCGCCGCCGAGCCGGGCCACCAGGTGCTCACCCATGGCCTTGCGCAGCCGCTCGGCCACCGTGGCCAGCAACAGGTCACCGATCTGGTGCCCCAGCGTGTCGTTGACCACCTTGAAGCGGTCCAGATCCAGGAAGCACACCCCGACCCGCTGCGCGCCCCGGCCCGGTTCGTTGAGCGCGGCGGCGAGCCGTTCGGTGAACAACGTCCGGTTGGGCAGGCCGGTCAGCGGGTCATGGGTGGCCTGATGCCGGAAACGGGCCTCGCTGGCCCGCAGCGCCCGCTCGGCCTGGGTGCGAGCCCGCATGGCGGCGCGGCGGATCGACTCCTGCTCGTCGAGCGTCCGGTCGCGCAGCGCACGGGCGTAGCCGGTTGCCACGGCCGCCAGCAGCCGGGCCATCCGGTCCTCGACGTCCTCGGCCACCAGGCCCAGGTCGCGGACCAGGCGGAGCTGGATGACCTCGACGGTACGACCCAGTCCCTCGGCGGAAGCGATGTGCGCGGCGACCAACTCGGCGCCGACCCGGTGCCCGGCCCGCAGGTCGAACGGCTCGGTGAGCAACGCCCCGGCCAGTTCCCCGGTGAGCCGGTCCAGCAGGGACTCCAACTGGGCCTGGGTCATCGGTAGGTAGCTGGTGCCGGAAACCGCCTTCGCCCAGGCCCGGGCGAACGTCCCCGGGTAGGGGGCCGCCCCGGGCGACTCAGTCACCGAGGCGCCCGACGCCGCCCATGAAGACCGCGCGCTCGGCGTCCTCCGCGCTCTCCGGGGTGTCCGGTCGCCACTCGGGCACCCAGACCACGCCGGGGTCGAGCAACTCGAAGCCGTCGAAGAGCGCGGTCAGCTCGGCGCGGCTGCGCACCGACAGCGGGTTGTCGGTGCGCCGGTAGACCCGCTCCGCCTCGGCGCGCTCGTCCTCGCTGCGCCCGTCGTCGCTGGCCTGCGACAGCACCAGGTAGCTGCCGGGCGCCAACGCCTCGCGCAGCGTCCGCAGCAGCTCCGCCGGCCGGTCGTCGTCGGGGACGAAGTGCAGGACAGCCACGATCATCACGGCCACCGGTTGGCTCAGGTCGAGCAGCTTGTGGACATCCGGATGGGCCAGGATCGCCTCCGGGTTGCGCAGGTCCTCCTGCACGACCGCGGCCTGCTCGTTGCCGGCGAGGATCTCGCGGCTGTGCGCCACCGCCACCGGGTCGACGTCCACATAGACCACTCGCGACCGCGGGTCGAGCTGCTGGGCGATCTCGTGCACGTTGCCGACCGTCGGAATGCCCGAACCGATGTCCAGGAACTGCCGGATCCCGGCGTCGGCGAGGTGGTGCACGGCGCGACGCAGGAACGCCCGGTTGGCCTGGGCCATCAACGGTGCCTCGGGCACCGCGGCGACCATCGCCTGCGCCGCGGCCCGGTCGGCGGCGAAGTTGTGCGAGCCGCCGAGGTAGTAGTCGTACATCCGCGCGACGCTCGGGCGCTCGATGTCGATGGTGTCGGGTGCCCAGTCCGGCCGCTGCATGCGTTTCACCCCTCGAATCCGCGACGCGAGCTTCATCGCCCGCGCGGGTATTGTGCACCCGCCACGCACGCCAGACCATAGCGTGCCGGAGGTTACCCGCCGACGTCGGTCGATGCGCGACGGTCCGCGCCGGCAGAAGCTGGCGCGGACCGTCGGTCGCGTCGTCCCGCTCGACGAGCGGGAGGCAGGTCAGAACTTGGGCGCGTCCGGTGCCTCGAGCAGGCCCAGCCGCAGCGCGGTCATCAGGGCCTGAGCCCGGTTGGCCGCGCCGAGCTTCTCGTAGAGCTTCGAGATGTGCGTCTTCGCCGTGGACTCGCTGACGAACAGCTGCTTGGCGATGCCCGCCACGCTCATGCCGTCCGCCAGCAGCCGCAGCACCTGCCCCTCCCGGGGAGACAACTGCGGGCCGGACGGGGCGAGCCGGCGCTTCATCGCCTCGGCCAGGTCGGCAGCGGTGAACGCGCTGGGGGAGGAGGCGGCGTGCCGTGCGGCGGCCACCACCTCGTCGGCCGGGGCGGTCTTCGGCACGAAGGCGCTCGCGCCGGCCTCCAGGGCGCCGAAGAGCTGGTCATCGCCGGCGTACATGGTCAGCACC
This sequence comes from Micromonospora sp. NPDC047644, assembly GCF_040704315.1. NCBI lineage: Bacteria > Bacillati > Actinomycetota > Actinomycetes > Micromonosporales > Micromonosporaceae > Micromonospora > Micromonospora sp. NPDC047644. Next base: position 119,569 of record NZ_JBEYSY010000007.1, on the reverse strand, counting down.
ACGATGCCCATCGACGCGCTGGACTTACGCAGTGCGCGGGTGGCCTCCAGGCCGCTGCCGTCGGGCAGCCGCAGATCCATGATCACCACGTCCGGCTGCAAGGCGCCGGCCTGGCGTACTCCCTCCGCCGCCGTGGCCGCCTCACCGACGACCTCGAACTGGCGGTCGCGCTCGAAGGCGTGCCGCAAACCCTTGCGAATCAGGTCATGATCGTCGACAAGGAGGACCTTGGTACGGGTGGCCGGTATCGGACTTGTGGTCATCCTCGGGTTACTCCCCTTCTGGTGCTGCGCTGCCGCGCACGTTATCGCGCCGGGCCGAGGTGCCGAGAACCACCGCCACGGTCGTGCCGCTGGGTTGCCGCGGCCTGATCTCCAACCGGCCCCGGATACGTTCCGCCCTCTCGGCCATGATCGCAAGACCGTACCGTCCGTCCGGGCGCTGGTCAGCCATCCCCTGACCGTCATCCGACACTTCTATTTGCGCGTACGGGGGGTCGATCTCGCACGTGACCCACAAATTCGACGCCCCGGCGTGCTTGCGCGCGTTGGTCACCGCCTCCTGCGCGATGCGCAGCAACTCGGCTTCGGTGGCGGCCGGCAGCCGGGCGGTGGACTCGTCCAGCGAGAGGTGCACCCGCAGCCCGCCGGACGCGCCCACGGTGCGCGCGTACTCGGCGATCGCCGCGGCCAACCCACCCTGCCGGTCCACCTCGCTGCGCAGCTCGAAGAGGCTCAGCCGCAGCTCCTGGATCACCCGGGTGACCTCGCCGCGCAGCGTACGCAGGGCCTCGGCGGTCTCGTCGGCGTCGTCGAAGACGGTGGCCAGGGCGTTGTCGATGCCGTAGCCGACCATCACCAGTTCCTGGGCCACCCCGTCGTGGATCTCCCGGGCCAGCCGCTGCCGCTCCTCGTTGGTGGCCAGCGAGCGCACCTCGTCGAAGAGCAGCGCCGCCTCCAGCCGCAGCGCGGCCGGGCGGGTCAGCGCGGTCACCCGGGACACCACCGGCGGTGGGTACGCCTGCGTGGCGTCGGCCTCCAGCACCACGAGCCCCACCGTGCGTACGCCGGCGACCAGCGGAATGATCAGCGCGGACACGTCGCCGCCGCGGTGCGAGCGGGACTGCGACCGGGCGGCCGTGGTGGCCTGCTGGGTGGCCCAGGCGTCGGCGATGGCCGAGTCCGCGTCCAGCGTCGTCTCCCAGTCCACCCGGTCGACGCCGGCCTGGGCGAGCACCACGAGGCGACCGCCGCCGCTGGCCGACAACACCGCGCCGCGGTCCGCGCGGGCCACCGTCCGCAGCTCCTCCAGCAGGTGCTCGGAGATGCCGCCGGGGTCCAGGGTCGCTCCGGGCAGTTGCCGGGCCACCGTCCGCAGTTGGGTCAGCAGTCGGGTCGCCTCGGCGTACGGCTGGGGTTTGCCCTCACCGCGGACCGCCATCACCCGGTGCAGCGTGCCGGCGGCGTAGAGCCCCAACGCCGCCAGGATCAGCCATTGCGCGCAGACCGCGAGGTAACCCGGCTGGCCGAGCTGAAGACCACCGTCGACCCGGGTCAGCGCGCCGCTGAGCAGCAGGGTGGCGGCGGTGACCACGAGCAGCGCGGCGCCCTCCGGGAAGCGGCGGCGCAGCGCGGTGACGGTCACCGGGACCGCCAGGTAGGGCAGCACCGCCGAGGCGCCCAGGCCGTCGACGGTGCCACCGATGGACGCCACCGCGGCGACGTGGCTCGCGGCCAGCCCCAGCACCACCACCTCGGCCACCCGGCTCAGCGGGCCGACCAGCCGGTGCTGCGGTGCCAGCAGCGACGGCAGCCCGGCCACCGCCAGCAGCGCGATCCACCACAGCTGGGTGACGTCGCGGGTGGCGAACAGGGTCAGGATGGCGACCAGCGCCAGCATCACCACGCGGGCGGCCGCGGCGAGGGGATGCGGGTGCGGGGCGGTGGCTGTGGATGCGGGCACGTGACGGATGGTAGTCAGCCTCGGTAGATATCGGCGATCTCCGCCGCGTACGTCTTGTGGACAACCTGGCGCTTGACCTTGAGCGACGGGGTCAGCTCGCCGGTCGCCTCGGTGAAGTCGTGCGGCAGGACCCGGAACACCTTGATCGCCTCGGCCTTCGACACGGCCTGGTTCGCGGTGTCGACCGCGGCCTGGATCTCCTTGCGGAGGCCCTCGTGCTCGCGCAGTTGCTCGACGGTGGTGTCGAGGGGCAACCCGGCGTTCTCCAGCCAGGTCGGCAGCGCCTCCTCGTCGACGGTGACCAGCGCCGCGATGAACGGCTTGGCGTCACCGACCACGACACACTGGCTGATCAACGGGTGTGCCCGGACCAGGTCCTCGAGCACCGCCGGGGCGACGTTCTTGCCGCCGGCGGTGACGATCAGCTCCTTCTTGCGACCGGTGATGCTCAGGTAGCCGTCGGAGTCGAGCTGGCCCAGGTCGCCGGTGCGGAACCAGCCGTCGGCGCTGATCGTCTCGCTCGTCGCGGTCTCGTTGCGCCAGTAACCCTGGAAGACCAGGTCGCCGGAGATCAGGATCTCGCCGTCGTCCTCGATGCGCACTGTCACGCCGGGCAGCGGACGGCCGACGCTGCCCATCCGGGTGCCGCTGGGCAGGTTCGCGGCGGCGGCGGGCGAGGTCTCGGTGAGGCCGTAGCCCTCCAGGACCGTCACGCCGATGCCCCGGAAGAAGTGGCCGAGCCGGGCGCCGAGTGGCGCCCCGCCGGAGATCGCGTCGCGGCACCGTCCGCCGAGCGCGGCGCGCAGCTTGCGGTAGACCAGCCGATCGAAGACCACGTGCTGGGCGCGCAGCGCGAGGCCGGGGCCGCCCGGGGTCTCCAGCGCCTCGCTGTAGGCGATGGCGACCTGCTCGGCGCGGGCGAAGATGCCGCCCTTGCCGTCCGCCTCGGCCTTCTGCTTGGCGGCGTTGTAGACCTTCTCGAAGACCCGGGGTACGGAGAGCACGAAGGTCGGCCGGAACGCCTGTAGCTCGGCGACCAGGTTCTTGGTGTCGGCACAGTGCGCCATGGTGGCTCGCGCCTGCACGACGCCGATCTGGATGAGTCGGGCGAAGGCGTGCGCCAGCGGGAGGAAGAGCAGGGTGCTCGCGCCGGCGTTGAAGAGGTTCGGCAGCACCGGCACGGCGTTGGCGATGTCGGCGTACATGTTGCGGTGGGTGAGCACGCAGCCCTTCGGCCGGCCGGTGGTGCCGCTGGTGTAGATGATCGTGGCGAGGTCGCCGGCACGGACGGCCTTGCGCCGCCGCTCGACCTCGGCCAGCTCGACGGTGGCACCGCTGGTGACCAGCTCGTCGACCCCGCCGCTGTCGATCTGCCAGAGCTGGCCCAGCTCGGGCAACCGGTGCCGGACACCGGCGATCAGGGCGGCGTGCGCCTCGCTCTCCACCACGACGGCCACCGCGTTGGAGTCTTCGAGGATCCACGCGGCCTGCTCGGCGCTGGACGTCTCGTAGATCGGCACCGTCACCGCGCCGACGGCCCAGATGGCGTAGTCCAGCAGCGTCCACTCGTAGCGGGTGCGACTCATCAGCCCGACCCGGGCACCGGGCTCGATGCCGGCGGCGATCAGCCCGCGGGCCACGGCGGCCACCTCGTCGCGGAACTCAAGGCAGGTCACCTCGGTCCATTCGGTGACGGTGCCGTCGGCGCGCGGAGTGGGGCGGGCGAACTGGACGGTGTCGGGCGCGACTTCGGCGTTGTCCCAGACCGGATCGGTGAGGTTGGCCGCGTCGCCAACGGTGACGATCGGCGGGACGGAGAACTCGCGCACCTGCACTCCTTCGTGCTCGCACTGGTTGGGCCGGCCGCCGCCGTGGCGTCGGCATGTGTCGAAACCTACCCGGCGGGCGGTCGGGGTGAGACACCCAGGAGGCGGGTAGCCTCCCCCCATGGCGGACTCCTCCACCCAGTCGATCATCATCGGCGCCGCACCGGATCGGGTGACGGCGGTCATCTGCGACTTCGCGCGCTACCCGGAGTGGACCGACGCGGTGCGTCGCGCCGAGGTCGTCGAGGAGTACGAGGACGGCTACGCCAGTCAGGTGCGGTTCACCATCGACGCCGGGGTGATGGCCGACGAGTACGTGCTCGCCTACGAGTACGCGGAGGACCTGTCCCGGATCGAGTGGCACCTGGTCGCGCCCTCGAAGATGCAGAAGGCCCAGCGTGGTTCGTACGACCTGGTGGGTAACGCGGACGGCGGCACGACGGTGACCTACACGCTGGAGGTCGACCTGTCGGTCGGCATGCTCGGGATGTTTCGGCGCAAAGCCGAGAAGATGATCATGGACACCGCGTTGAAGCAGCTCAAGCGCCGGGTAGAAGCAACCGGTGCGGCGCAGTGACGTGTCCGGTGGCACGGTAGAGGAGCCGACGGTGGGCGGAACGGATCCGGGTTCGGCCCGGGAAGAGGCGGAGCGGCTGGTCGCCACCCTGCTGGCAGGGGCGCGACTGGCCTCCGCCGGCTCGGCGGGCGGCGCGTTCGGCTCGTTGGGCGGGATGCTGTCCGGTGTCCTCGGTCACAGCACGGGTCCGGACGCCCGCCCCGGGACGGGTGGTGCTTTCGCCACCGGTTCGGCCGAATGCTGCGTCTGCCCGGTCTGTCGGGGCATCGCCGCGTTGCGCGACCCGAGTCCCGAATTCGCCGAACGGCTCGCCACCGGCGCCGGTGACCTCGCCGCGGGTGTCGCCAGCCTGCTCCGTGCGTTCTCCCCGGCGGAACCGTCCGCGCCGGGGACCGCCGAGCCGGTTACCCAGCCGAGCACCCCGTCCTCGCCGGCACCCGCCGCGAGCACCGACGACGTGCTCCCCGAGCCACCCCTGAGCGCCCCGCCCACCGCGACCGTCGACGAGCACGTGTGGCGCGATGCCACCCGTACCGGGCATGATTCTCAGCCGGCGCCGGAGCGGGATGTCTGGTCGGTCGCCACCCGGACGGCGGACCCACTCGCCCCGGCCGCCGTACCACCCGTCGACGAGGCCGGGACGGCGACCGTACCGGCGCCGACCACCCGTCCCGTGGTGCCCGCCTCGCGGGTGCCCGACGACGCCGACGCGGAAGCATCGGGCGACGGCGCCTGAGCGCGGGACCTTTCCGACCCGGGCCGGCACTGGGCCGGGACCGGGCCGGACAGCACAGCAGAGGGGGGCGGTAGCGGTGACGCTGACCATCGGAGTCGACGTCGGTGGCACGAAGGTGGCCGGCGGTGTCGTGGACGACACCGGCACGGTCCTCGTGCAGACCCGACGGGACACTCCCGCCGATGACGTGGCCAAGACCCGCGACGTCATCATCGAGTTGGTCGGTGAACTGGCTGCCGGGCGGACCATCGAGGCCGTCGGCATCGGCGCGGCCGGGTGGATCGACGCCAGCCGGTCGACGGTGCTCTTCGCGCCCAACCTGGCCTGGCGTGACGAACCGCTGCGCGAGTACGTCAGCGAGGCCATCGGGCTGCCCGTGATCGTGGAGAACGACGGGAACGTCGCCGCGTGGGCCGAGTTCCGCTACGGCGCGGCCCGCGACGCCGACGACTCGATGATCATGTTCACCATCGGCACCGGTGTGGGCGGCGGCATCGTCCTCGGTGGTGACCTGATGCGCGGCGCGCACGGCATCGCCGCGGAACTGGGCCACATGCTGGCCGTGCCGGACGGGCACCAGTGTGGCTGCGGCCGGCTGGGCTGCATCGAGCAGTACGCCAGCGGCAGCGCCCTGGTCCGCTTCGCCCGGGCCGGCGCCCGGCAGGAGCCCAACCGGGCCACCGCACTGCTGAAGCTGGCCGGCGGTGAGGCCGAGGCGATCACCGGCCCGATGGTGACCGCCGCGGCGCAGGGCGGCGACCCGGTCTCCGCCGAGGCGTTCGCCCAGATCGGCCGGTGGCTGGGCACCAGCCTCGCCGACATGGCGCAGATCCTCGACCCGCAGACCCTGGTGGTCGGCGGCGGCGTGATCGACGCCGGTGACCTGCTGCTCGGCCCCACCCGCCGCTCGTACCTCGACGCGCTCGCCCAGCGCGGTCGCCTGCCGGTGGCCGAGGTGCTCCCGGCGGAGCTGGGCAACAGCGCCGGGGTGATCGGCGCCGCCGACCTGGCCCGCCGGATCTGAGGCGGGTCTCCGATGGGCGTGCCGCTGCGCGTGGTGTCGTACAACGTCCACAGCCAGCGCGACGACACCGCCGCGCTGGCGGCTGTGGTCCGGGCCGCGACGCCGGACGTGGTGATCGTGCAGGAGGGGCCGCGCCGGTTCCGGTGGCGGCAGAAGTCCGCCACGTTGGCCGAGTCGTTCGGCCTGGTGGTGGCCGCCGGTGGGTTGCCCGCGCTGGGCAACCTGCTCCTGACCAGCCTGCGGGTCCAGGTGCTGGGCACCCGCTGCCAGCGCTTCCCGCTGACCCCGGGCCGGCACCTGCGCGGCGCCGCGTACGCCGACTGCCGCGTCGGTGACGCCCGGTTCACCCTCGCCGGCTCGCACCTGTCCACCGACCCGGCGGAGCGGCCCTCCCAGGCCGCCGAGTTCAAGCGTGGTCTGGACGCGGCGACCAGCCCGGTGCTGGCCGGAGCCGACCTCAACGAGGGTCCGGACGGGCCGGCCTGGGCCACCGTGTCGCGCGGGTTGACCGACGCGGCGGTGGCGGCCGACCGGGCCGAGCGGCTCACCTACTCCTGCGCCGACCCGCGCCGACGCATCGACGCGCTCTTCGTCGACCCGAGGATCACAGTGGTCGACTACGACGTGGTGGACACCCCGCAGACCCGCCGGGCCAGCGACCACTTCCCGGTCCTGGTCGACCTGCTGCTGCCCGCCGACGGCTGACCCCCGACCCCGGCTCGACCGTCGGCGCCTCCGGCTCAGGACTGGACATCCGGCCCGGTTGTGGAGAGGATTTCGCGGCGACCGGCACGCCTGCCGTACCAAAAGGAGATGTCCCCGGTGTCCACCTCCACCGACCACGGCCGGCCCGACCCGGAGGCGACCTCGCCCACGGCGAACAGCGACGGGCGCCCGGTCTCCGACCGGGGCGACACGGTCTGCGTCATCGGGGCCGGGGCCAGCGGGCTGACCGCCATCAAGAACCTGCGTGAGCACGGGTTCGGCGTGGACTGCTACGAGCGGGAGACGGGCGTCGGCGGCGCCTGGAACTGGCGGCACGACCGCAGCCCCGTGTACGCCAGCACCCACCTGATCTCGTCGAAGCCGTTCACCCAGTTCCCCGACTTCCCGATGCCGGACTCCTGGCCGGACTACCCGCACCACAGTCAGCTGCTGTCCTACTTCGAGCGGTACGCCGACCACTTCGACCTGCGCTCGCACATCTGGTTCGGCACCGAGGTGATCCGGGTCGAGCCCGTCGAGGGGGACCGGTGGGACGTGACCACCCGCTCCACCGGTGGGTACGGCCCCGAGCGCACCGCCCGGTACGCCGCCGTGGTGATCGCCAACGGCCACAACTGGTCGCCGAAGCTGCCCCGCTACGAGGGCCTGGAGGAGTTCCGCGGCGAGATCATGCACGCCTCGTCCTACAAGGACCCGGCGCAGCTGCGCGGTAAGCGGGTGCTGGTGGTCGGGGCCGGCAACACCGGCTGCGACATCGCCGTCGAGGCCGCCCAGCAGGCGTCGCGCTGCTGGCACTCCACCCGCCGGGGCTACTGGTACGCGCCGAAGTACGTCCTCGGCCGCCCCGCCGACCAGGTGAACGACAGCCTGCTGGCGCTGCGGGTGCCGCTGCGGGTGCGGCAGTGGCTCTACCACTGGACGCTGCGGCTGACCGTCGGCGACCTGACCCGCTTCGGCCTGCCCAAGCCCGACCACCGGGTGTACGAGACGCACCCGATCGCGAACAGTCAGCTCGTGTACTACGTGGGCCACGGCGGGATCGGCCCGGTGCCGGACGTCGCCCGGTTCCACCCGTACGCGGTGGAGTTGACCGACGGCCGCGAGATCGACCCCGAGGTGGTCGTCTTCGCCACCGGTTACCTGCCGCGCTTCGAGTTCCTCGACGCGTCGGTGTTCGGTGACAGCGCGGGCGCGGGCCGGCCCACGCTGTGGCTCAACGCGTTCACGCCGGGGCACCCGACCCTGGCCGTCGCCGGTCTGCTGCAACCGGACTCCGGGTTGTTCACCCTGTCGCACTGGCAGACGGTGCTCTTCGCCCGGCTGCTACAGGCCCGCCGGGACCGGCCGGAACGGGCCACGGCGTTCGCGGCCCGGGTGCGGGAGCGGGCGGGGGAGCGGTACTCCGGGCCGGTCAAGGACAGCAGCCGGCACTGGTTCGAGGTCGGGCACGCCGACTACCTGCGCGCCATCCAACGCGCCCTTATCGAGCTGGAGGGCAAGTGAGCGCGAGGAGTGAGCTTGCGAGCCCCGCAGTCGCGAACGAAAGGCTGGCCCGGTGAGCGCGAGTAGCGAGCTGCGGATCATGCGGGGCCGGGAGTGGTCCCGGCCGGTCCGGCCGGCCCGGCGGGAGGTCCTCAGCGCATTCCCCGAGTTGGAGCAGGGGCGACCGCCGCTGCTGTTCGTACCCGGGTTCGGGCACGGCGCGTGGGCGTTCGCCGAGCACTGGTTGGGCCACGTGGCGTCGCGGGGGTTCCCGGCGTACGCGGTGAGCCTGCGCGGGCACGGTGGCAGCGAGCCGGCGCCGGAGGCGACGCTGCGGGCGTACGCCCACGACGTGGTCCAGGTGGCCGCGAGCCTGCCGCGGCAGGCGGTGCTGGTGGGGCACGGCGCCGGGGCGCTGGTGGTGGCACACGCGTTGGCCCGCTACCCGGCGCGGGGCGCGGTGCTGGTGGCGCCGGTCTTCGGCGGGTGGGGAGTGCTGGGCGCGGCGTTGCGCCGCAACCCGGCGGGCACGTTGCCGGCGGTGTTCGGCGGGCCGTTGCGGCTCAACCGGGGGCAGTTGTTCAGCCGCGAGTTGCCCGACGAGGAGGCCCGGCGGTATGTCGGACGCCTCGGCCGGGCGGGTCGGCGGGCACAGTGGGCGCTGCTGGGCGAGCCGGAGGCCGAGCCGGCCGTGGGCGCGCCCCCGGTGTTGGTGCTGGGCAGCCCGGACGACCGGGTGGTGCCGGCGTCGACGTTGACCCGGGTGGCCCGCCGGTACGGGTCGGCCCCGCTGCTCTTTCCCGGCATGGGCCACGACCTGATGCTGGACGCCCGGTGGGCGGAGCCGATCGACGCCATCCTGGACTGGCTGGAGAAGGAGCCGGCAGCGCACTGAGCGGCCAGGCCGCCGGCGGTCAGCCGCCGGCCTGGTGGACGGCCGGGCTGCCCGCCGGGGTGGCCGGTCGGGGCACCCGGGCAGCGCCGTCGGGGCCGGTGTCGGTGCTGGTCAGGCGACTGATCAGGGCACCACCCTCGTCCAGGGCACGCAGGTAGGAGCGGGCCCAGGCCCGGATGTCGTGCTGGTGCAGATGGGCACGCATGGCCCGCATCCGCTGCACGGTGTCGGCCGGGTCGGCCCGTAGCGCCGCGCGCAGGGCCTGTTTGAGCCCTTCCAGGTCGTGCGGGTTGACCAGGTACGCCTGGGACAGCTCGGCGGCGGTGCCGGCGAACTCGCTGAGCAGCAGCGCGCCGGTGTCGTCGACCCGCGCGGCCACGTACTCCTTGGCGACCAGGTTCATCCCGTCGCGTAGCGGGGTCACCGCCATCACGTCGGCGACCCGGTACAGCGCGGCCAGCTCGGCCCGGTCGAAGGGCTGGGTGAGGTAGTGGATCGCCGGCTCACCGACCCGACCGAACTCGCCGTTGATCCGGCCGACTTCGCGTTCGATGCGTTCGCGCAGGATCTGGTACTGGCCGACGCGTTCCCGGCTCGGCATCGCGACCTGCACCAGCACGGTGTCGCGGACCTTGACGTCGCCGCTGGCCAGCAACTCGCTGTACGCCTTGAGGCGCTGCTCGATGCCCTTGGTGTAATCCATCCGGTCCACGCTGAGGACGACCTGCCGGGGATCGCCGAGGTCCTGCCGGAGTCGGTGGGCCCGGGCGGCAACGTCCGGGCGGTCGGCGAGCGCGGCCATCTCGGCGGTGTCGATGGAGACCGGGAACGCGCCGATGCGGACGACCCGGTCGTCGATGCCGATCCGCCGGTCGGTGGCCGGCAGCTCCAGCACCCGGGTCACCAACTGGGCGAAGTTGTGCGCCGCCTGCCCCCGCTGAAAACCGACCAGGTCCGCGCCGAGCATGCCGCGCAGCAGTTCGGCCCGCCGGGGCAGTTGCATGAACAACTCCGGCGGCGGAAACGGGACGTGCAGGAAGAACCCGATGCGCAGGTCCGGGCGGAGCGCGCGCAGCAGACCGGGGACCAGTTGCAGGTGGTAATCCTGCACCCAGACCACCCCACCCGGCTCGGCCACCTCCGCGGTCGCCTCGGCGAAGCGCTGGTTGACCCGCTGGTACGCCTCCCACCACCGGCGGTGGTGTTGTGGCTGCTCCACCGAGTCGTGGTAGAGCGGCCAGAGGGTGGCGTTGGCGAACCCCTCGTAGTGGTCGCGCAGGTCTTCCGGGCTGAGCGCGACGGTGTGCATCCGCACGCCGTCCACGTCGGGCAGGGCGGGGGCCGGCCCGGTGCCACCGGCCCAGCCGACCCAGGTGGCTGGGGTGTGTCGCAGGAGCGGGAGCAGCGCGCTGACCAACCCACCCGGGCTGCGCCGCCACTCGCAGGCCCCGTCGGGGGCCTGATTGTCGTCGATGGGGAGGCGGTTGGCCACCACCACGAGAGAACTCTGTCGCATCTCGGGCATTCCGATCAGCAGAGGACTGACCGCCGCGAGCAAGGAAAAACCGGTCAGTCAGCGGGGGAAGTGACGTACAGCGGTATTCCTACTGACAGTAAGTTACACCACTGTTACGCGCCCGGCGGGGCGCTGCTGTCTCGGGATGCGGGCCGACCGTCAGACGACGGCGCCGTTGTCCGGGTCGTCCTCGTCCTCGTCGCCGGGGCGCAGCCGCCAGATCAGCGTGACGAAACCGGCCAGGATGCCGGTGAACCCGAACAGCGTGACCGCCGAGCGGTCGATCGGGAGCAGCCACGGGAAGAGGAACAGCACGAACCCGACGACCACCCCGAGTACGCCGATCACCGCGTACTTGCTGACCCGCGGCAGCGGCGGCGGTGGCGGCGGGTGGTAGCCCTCGTCGTCCTCGTCGTCGGGCAGGTCGGCGCCGAAGGTGTCCAACCCGTCCAGCAGCGACGGCTCGTCCGGCCGGGTGCCGCGCCCCACCGAGATTCCGGAGATGTCCGTCGCGGACGGCAGCCGGCGAACGTCGGTGGCGGTCGGACCCGGTTCGTCGGTGCCGGAGCGCGTCAGCGGCCCGGAGGTCGGCTCGTCCCGGGTGTCCCGCTCGTCCACGTCCTCCGAGGCCGGCCACGGGTTGTCACCGGGCGTGGAGGTGGTGTGGAAGCCGGCCACGATCCGTGCCCACTCGGCGTCGATGTCCGGTTCGTCGCGAGCCGGTGGCTGCTCCGGGGCGGTCTCGTCGGCGAGCTGGGTCAGGTAGTCCCGGGCGGTGGTCAGGTGCGAGCGGTCGACGTAGAGCCGGTCGACCGGCCGGGCCGGCACCGTGGTGGTGCGGGTGACCGGGTTGAGGTCGGCGGAGGGCTGGAGGTAGGCGGCGATCCCACCGGCGGCCAGCACGTCGAGCAGGTGCTCACCGACGCGCGGATCGACGTCGCCGACGACGGCGTACTCGTTCGCGTCGAGCCCATTGTCCCGCCGTCCCCGGCGGGCCCCACCCGCTGACACCCGGACATCCCCCTTTAACGCGCCTTCCGGCGCGGCCACCTCTGCCCTTCGACGCCCGTCCGCACGCCGTGCTTTGAATCGTGACACGTCAGGACCCGGTTCCGGGAGTGCGTTGTGTCGCGTCTTCCAAAGTCACGGCTGCTACCGCAGGTCGCGGCGGGGCTCCTTTGTCCGTTCTTGCGCGACACGTGCGATCTCGGTGATCGTTGGCAGCGGGGCGATGTGACACGCCGAGCGTCGCCCTGCTGACCTGCCAGCGATCGATGAGTGCGGAGAGGCCCACGTGACGGATGGTGAACACGAATACCTACAGTGGAAGGGCGGGGAGTGACAGCCGTGCACTGAGGGGTTGAGATGGATCTGGCGCTGGGCATCACCCGCTGGCTGGCTGGTCCCGTCGCGAAGGTCGTCGACGCCGACGGCGAGACGCCCGAGGAGCGCCGCGCCGAGGTGATCGAGCACGCGAGCCTGCCGGGGGACGACCTGGCCGACCTCGGCCTGCGGCACGTCACCCTGGCGGCCGCCTGGTTCGTCCTGTTCGGGGTGACGTTCACCCTCGGGGCGCTCGTCCTGGTCCCGGTGTCCGTCTTCGCCGACGAGCAGGTCAAGGACCTGGCGTTCGACGTCGGCGAGTGGGCGATCTTCTTCCCCTTCTGGATGATGGCCGTGCACGCCGCGAAGATGCTGCTGGTCTGGTATCTGCCCAAGCGTCTGTGGAACCCCCGGAGCCGGTTGTGGCGGGCGGCGATGCTGGCCCGCTCGCCCGACTACCTGCTCGCGGCCCTGCTGACCGGGGTCAACGCGTTCGCCTGGTGAACGTGAACGGGGTCGACGCCTCGGCTGCGGGCATCGTCCGTTGTGGTGCGAGCGCTCGCTTCGTAGGCTCGTCGGCGACGACGGCTGGCGCTGTCGCGGGCACACCACGGAAGGGACGCCGGTGCTCTACTGGCTGCTGAAGTACGTCATCCTCGGTCCGCTGCTCAAGCTGATCTTCCGCCCGCAGGTGGAGGGCCTGGGCAACGTCCCGGCGACCGGTCCGGTGATCCTGGCGAGCAACCACCTCTCCTTCTCCGACTCGATCTTCACGCCGTTGATCACCGCCCGGAAGGTCACCTTCGTCGCCAAGGCCGAGTACTTCACCGGCAAGGGGATCAAGGGCTGGCTGACCAGGATGTTCTTCGTCGGCACCGGCACGATTCCGGTGGACCGCTCCGGCGGCCGGGCCGCGCGCGCCGCCCTGGACACCCAGTTGCAGGTGCTGCGGGCCGGGGGAGTGGCCGGCATCTACCCCGAGGGCACCCGCTCCCCGGACGGACGGCTCTACCGGGGCAAGACCGGGGTGGCCCGGCTCGCCCTGGAGAGCGGCGCGGTGGTGGTGCCGGTGGCGATGCTCAACGCCGACGAGATCCAGCCCCCGGGCAAGCTCATCCCCAAGATCGATCGGGTGCGGATCCGGTTCGGCGCGCCGTTGGACTTCTCCCGCTACGCCGGGCTGGCCGGTGACCGGTTCGTCGAGCGCGCGGTCACCGACGAGATCATGTACGAGTTGATGGAACTCTCCGGCCGGGAGTACGTGGACGTCTACGCCCAGAAGCTCAAGCAGCCCGTTGCGACGCCGCTGGCCGCCTGAGTCACCGCCGGCCCCGGTCGGCGGTCAGGGCAGGTGGAGCAGGGCGGGGGCGTGGTGGCGGTTGGCGAAGTCGTGCAGGCGGGCCCGGGTCGCCGCGGCGGCGGGTGGGTCGGTCTCGGCAAGCGGGCCGATGGCCAGCGCCAGCGTGATGATCTCGTCGGTCACGTCGTTCATCCGGGCGTAGCTCGCCGCCGCCGAGCGCAGCAGGTTCGCCGCGGTCGAGGGATCCCCGGCGTACCGGGCCAACGTGGCGTCGGCGACCTGACCGGCCGCGTGAGCCCACGGGGTCGTCCGGGGCGCCCGGTCGAGCAATTGTCGGACCAGCCGGGCCGCGTCCGCGCCGAGCACCCCGGCGACGTGCCCGACGGCCGGCACCCACTCCGCGAACGGGATCATCCGGGTCCGCCGCCAGTCCTCGTTCAGCTCCGTGAGCAGCGCCATCGCCTCGTCCCGGCGGCCCTGCGCCGCCCGGCAGAGGGCGGCGTGCGCCAGGGTGGAGCGCAGCACCCGGTGGAATCCGGTACGCCGCGCCGCGACCAGCGCCTGCTCGACCAGATCCCCACCCGGCGCGTCCGACCCCACGGTGTCGTCGGGCCCGCCTGGGCCGACCAGCTCGGCTCCGGCCAGGCCGCGCATCCAACCCGAGACGGCCACGATGTGCAGATCCCACTCCGCTGTCGGCCGCCGGGTCGACTCCGCCGCCATCGCCAGCGCCGCCGTCCAGTCACCCGCGTAGTACGACCGCGCCCACTGGTCGGCGAAGTTTGTGGCGAGGCTGTGCTCGCCGCCCAGGTCGAGGGTGAGCTGCTCGTCGACCAACCGGGCCGAGCCGGCCAGGTCGCCCTCCTCCTGCAACGCCCAGGCCAGGTTCTGCACCGCCCGGCGGCGACTGGTCAGCCGCTCCACCCGGCAGTGCTCGGTCACCTCCGCCAGCTCCGGGAACGCCTCGGCGGAGCCGGCCAGGTAGCGCGCCACGGCCAGGGTGATCCGCGCGTTGGCCTGGACCTCGCGCAGCTGGAGCCGCTCGGCGAGGGACGCCGCCGCCTGCGCCGCGGTGCACGCCGGCTCGGTCTCCGCGTTGAGCATGTGCACCCGGGCCAGCTCCAGCAGCGCGCCCGCCTTCTCCTGACTGTCCGGCAGGTCGCCGTAGATGCCGATCGCCTGGTCCAGGCAGTGCAGGGTCGCCGACCGGTCGGCCCGACTCCAGGCCGCGGTGGCCAGCAGCGTCCAGGCGCGCGCCGCCCCCGTCCGGTCGCCGCTCGCGGTGAGCCGAGCGGCCAGCCGGGAGAGGATGTCCGTGCCCCCCGCCACCAGGAAGGCGTCCCCGTCCCGATAGAACGCCAGCTGGGCGTCGAACAGTTCCAGCGCCGGGTCCGGCCCGACGTCCAGGGCCAGCGCCCGGCCGACCAGCGCGGCGGCGGTGTCCAGCGCGTGCAGCTCGTACGCGCGGCGGGCCGCCCGGTGCAGCGCGGCCCGCGCCGGCGGGGCGTAGGGGGCGGTGTCCAGCCCGACCGTCCGGGCGATCTGGTGCGCCGCCCAGCGATGGTTGGCCAGCACCTCGGCCAGGTCGTACTGCCGGCCGTCGGTGAGCTGTGCCATCCAGTCCGCGGTGCGTTGGTGGCGCAGCACCCGTTCGGCCCGGGGCAGTCGCTGGTAGCAGACGTCGCGTACCAGGATGTGCCGGAACCGGTACTCGGACTTTCCGGGCATCGTCGACGTGCTCTGCTCGTAGACCAGGTCGCGACGTTGCAGGCGGTCCAGCGCGCGCTCCACCCACTCCACCGGCCGTCCCAAGGCCATCGCCACCGGTGGGGCCCAGAACACCACGCCGACCACGGCGGCGGCCTGGAGCACCGCCCGGTCGGCCGGGTCCAGCAGGTCGAGCCGGTTGGCGATGACCGCCTGCACGGTGCGGGGCATCTCCGCGCCGCCGTCGAGGTCGGGGTGGGCGGTCGCGCCGACCGCGTCGAGCAGGCCGCCGTCCAGCAGCATCCGGGCGTACTCCTGGGCGTAGAGCGGGTTGCCGTCGGCGAACTCGATCAGCGGAGTACGCGAGCTGGACGGCAGCGTCGCCTGTCCCAGCAGCAGCGAGTAGAGCGTGTCGATGTCCGTGTCGTGCATCGGCGGCACCGAGATGGACATCGCGCCACTGATCGTGCCGGTCCAGGCCGGGTGCCGTTCCCGCAGCTCCGGCCGGGCGGTCGCCACGACCAGCAGCGGTACGCCGCGGGCTGACGCGCCCAACTGCTCGACGAAGGCGAGCATCGGCTGGTCCGCCCAGTGCATGTCCTCGAAGACCAGCACGGTCGGGTTGGTGGTCGCCAGGGTGATCAGGAACCGCCGCCAGGCGGCCTCGGTCTCACCGGGGGTGAGCCGTTCACCGGGTACGCCGATCAGCGGGCCGAGCGCCTCGGCCAGGCGGGTCGCGTGCGGGTCGGCGAGCTGCCCCAGCCGGGACCGTAGCCGTTCGCGCAGCGCGGTCGGGCCGTCGACCTCCGGCACGCCCACCCAGGTCTTCACGATGTCCGACAGGGCGGCCCAGGTGACGTTCTCGCCGAACGGCGGGCACTGCCCGACGAGCCAGGTGATCGGCGGTCCGGGCAGGCTGCCGGCGTGCCGGGCCAGCTCGCGCAGCAGCCGGCTCTTGCCCACCCCGGCCGGGCCGAACACCGTCACCAACTGCGACGTCCGTTCGGTCACCATCCGGTGCAGCGCGTTGACCAGCAGGCCGCGCTCGTGCTCCCGGTCCACCATCGGGGTCAGCTCGGCGCCGCGCGGGTCCCGGTGTGGTCGCACCTGGACGGCCAGCCAGATCCGGCTCACCGCGGAGCGGCCGCGCAGGGTGACCGGTGGTTGGTCCGCGTACTCCATCTCGTGTCGGGTGGCCGACCAGGTGCTCTCGTCGACCACGACGCCGCCCGGCGGGGCGAACCCCTGTAGGCGGGAGGCCGTGTTGACCACGTCTCCGGTCACGAAGGCCTGCCCACCGTCGCGGGTGGCGGAGAGGTCGACCAGGGCCTCGCCGGTCGCGATGCCGACCCGGAAGCTCAGCGGGGGCTGCGGACCGGCGGGCTGGCGGGCCAGGCTCCGTTGCAGCTCCAGTCCGGCGCGGACGCACCGCAACGCGTCGTTGTCGGTGGCCACCGGCGCGCCGAACAGCGCCATCGCCGCGTCGCCGATGTACTTCTCGACCACCCCGCCGTACTGGTGCACGATCCGGCGCACCGTGGCGAAGTAGGTCTGCTGCAGACTGCGGGCCTGCTCGGGGTCGGCCCGCTCCGCGTAGCTGGTGAAGTCCACGATGTCGACGAAGAGCACGCTGACCTGACGCCGGTCCTCCTGCACCGCGACGGCGTGGTCGCGCAGCGGTTGACCGCAGCCGGTGCAGAAGTTGACCTCGGTGCTGTTGGTGTGCCCGCAGTGCGCACAGTTGACACCCAGCGGCTGGCCACACCCGCCGCAGAAGCGGTCGTCCGGCCCGGCCGCGCGTGCGCAGTGTCCACACTTGAGGTCGATGTTCAGCTCCGTGGGCGAAAGAGGTCAGTATCGCGCCCGGTCGGCCAGTCGGGTACCCGACGTGCGGACGGGCAACGGCATCGATCGGTCGGGGTTAGTGTTCCGTACCAGGAAGTTTCATGTCAGGGAGAGTGTCGTGCAGGTACGACTGTCCGCCTCGTGGACCGATCCGGGTGGCACGCTCTGGGCGCCGGGCGACACGATCGACGTCGATGCGGTCACTCTCGCCGAACTGGAGGAGCAGGGCATGGTGGAAGAGCCTGAGGGTCAGTCGGGCGGGTCGGGGGAGACCACGACCACCTCGTCGAGCACGTCCACGGCTGGTAAGCCGACCGACCCGAAGAAGATCGGGCCGGGGCCGGGTGCGCCGCCGGCCGACAGCACGGAGAAGTGATCGCCCGGGTGCGGTCGGCGGGCCCTCGGTCCACCGGCCGCACCCGCTCTACGTCGTAGCGTCCCCGGCACGACAGGCACCACACACCGACCAGCTCGGGGCGGGCCCCGGCTACCAGTCGGTCGCTGGCCGGGCGCGACCCGCTGAACCCCACGCGCTGAGCCGCGAGCACGGTGACGCCGGCTGCCACTGGCAGCCGGCGCAGCCGTGCATACGGGTGGGGCCTGTCCAGATCGGACGCTTGAGCGACGTGCCGGTCGGTCAGCGGTCGGCCATGCCGGCGCGGCGGCGCAGCGCGGCCACGTCGGTCACCACGATCCGGCGGCCCTCGGTGCGCAACCAGCCACGGCTGGCGAACGAGCCGATCGCCTGGTTGACGCTCTGCCGAGAACCACCGGCCATCTCGGCCAGTTGGCTCTGGTTGAGCTCGATCGTGATCATCGGTGCCTGGCTTTCGCCCGCCAGTCGCACCAGCGTCTTCGCCACCCGACCGGGCAGGTCGAGGAAGACGTGGTCGGCGTTCTGCTCGGTGAGCCGACGGATCAGCCCGCCCAGTGAGCGCATCACCGCGTCCAGGATGCGGGGGTTGGAGTGCACCAACTCCATGAACGCGCCCCGCGAGAGCGCGAGCGCCGCGCAGTCCTCGATGGCCTCCGCCGAGGCGGACCGGGTGGACGCGTCGAGCAGGGAGACCTCACCGAGCACGTCCGGTGGACGGATAACCGACAGCACGGCCCGCTCGCCGGTGGGCGCGGTGCGAAAGACCGCCACCGCACCGCGGCGCAGCACGATCAGAGACTCGCCGGGGTCGTTCTCCACGAAGAGCAGTTGGCCCTTGCGGTAGGTGCGCGGAACGGCGGCAGCGATGACGCGCTGCCGCACCTCGGGCTCCAGCCCGGCGAACATCTCGACACCCGTGAGCGCGTCACCCGGCTCCGGCAGGCGAACCTCCACGGCCCAACCCCTCCCCCGGTCATGGACCACAACTCGCTCACCGGGCGAACCTGATGGGCCCCGACAAGGTGAACTGACGCCGATCCGGCGTCCGGTAGCGGTACACATCAGATCATGACGGTCCGGTCGCTTGCTGTACACCCCTCGAAGCACTTCCGTGACCGTCACGGTCCGCGACGCGCCGTACGCGAAGTGTCGCGGCGGTGCGCTCCACCGCCGGACGGGCCCCGCCCGACGCGGCCGGGCGGCGGTGGGCGAGGATGCCCGGAATGGTCTACCGCTACTTCTACGACTGCGAGTTCATCGAGGACGGCACGACCGTCGACCTCGTCTCGATCGGTGTCGTCGACGAGTACGGCCGCGAGTTCTACGCGGTCTCCACCGAGTTCGACGACTCCCGCGCCGTGCCCTGGGTTCGACGCAACGTGCTGGACAAGCTGCCCTCCCCGGCGGACCGGGCCTGGCGCTCGCGTGAGCGCATCCGCGACGACCTGTACGACTTCCTGATGGAGCCGATCCGGGACCGGCCGGGGGAGCAGTTGGAGCTGTGGGCCTGGTTCGCCGCGTACGACCACGTGGTGCTCGCCCAGCTCTGGGGCGCGATGCCGGCGCTGCCCCGGGAGATTCCCCGCTACACCAAGGAGCTGCGGCAGCTCTGGGACGACCGGGGCCGCCCGCCCCTGCCGGACGCGGACGCGGCCCGGCACGACGCGCTGGTCGATGCCCGGCACAATCTGGCCCGCTGGCGGGCGATGACCTCCCGCTGAGGGTGGCCGCGCCGCCGTAGGTTTGACCGGTTCTGTCCCGGGCAACGGTTCGACCAGCCGAGCCGAGGGAGATTGCCATGAGCCACCAGCCGAGCAGCGCGGCGGAGGCACGCGCCCGAGTCACCGGGCTGGCCCGGGCCGCGCGGATCTGCATGCTCACCACGACCGCTCTGGACGGGCGGCAGGTGAGTCGACCGATGGGGCTCCAGGAGGCCGAGTTCGACGGCGAGCTGTGGTTCTTCGCCTACGCCGACTCGGCCAAGGTCCGCCAGCTCCGGGTGAACCCGGAGGTCAACGTCGCCTTCTCCGACCAGAAGCACAACGCGTGGGTGTCGATCTCCGGCACCGCCACCGAGGGGTTCGACCGGGCCCGAGCCGAGCGGCTGTGGAACCCGCTGCTCAAGGCGTGGTTCCCCGACGGGCTGGACACCCCCGGTCTCACGTTGATCAAGGTGCACGCCAGCTCCGCCGAGTATTGGGACTCGCCGAACAGCACGGTGGTGAACCTGCTCGACTACGCCAGGGCCGCGGTCACCGGCCGGCCGCCGAAGGCCGGCGAGAACCACGAGGTGACCTATTGACCGGGGCCGGGTGCCCGGGGCGCGCTGTCGTCGTACCGGCGGGCCGACTACAGTTCGCAGTGACGGCCCGCCCCGGGCCGGCAACGGCGCCGATGGTCTGACCTGACACATACCCTGGGGCATATCGGGCTTTACCTGATGCTCCAGGAGGATGAGCGGATCATGCGTATCGGCGTGCTCACCGGCGGCGGCGACTGCCCGGGTCTCAACGCGGTCATCCGGGCGGTGGTCCGCAAGGGCGTCGCCACTTACGGTCACGAGTTCGTGGGCTTCCGGGACGGCTGGAAGGGCCCGCTGGAGGGTCTGTCCCGCCCGCTGGACATCGCGGACGTTCGCGGCATTCTGCCCCGCGGCGGCACCATCCTCGGCTCGTCCCGGACCAACCCGTTCAAGATCGAGAACGGCGTCGAGCGGATCAAGGACAACCTCGCCGCCCAGGGCGTGGACGCGCTGATCGCGATCGGCGGCGAGGACACCCTCGGCGTGGCCACCAAGCTCTACGAGCTGGGCGTGCAGGTCGTCGGCGTGCCGAAGACGATCGACAACGACCTCGGGGCCACCGACTACACCTTCGGCTTCGACACCGCGGTCAACATCGCGATGGAGGCCATCGACCGGCTGCACACCACGGCGGAGAGCCACCACCGCACCCTGGTCGTCGAGGTGATGGGCCGGCACGCCGGCTGGATCGCCCTGCACGCCGGCCTGGCCGGTGGCGCCAACGTGATCCTGCTGCCCGAGCGTCAGTTCGACGTCGACCAGGTGGCCGGCTACGTCGAGAAGCGCTTCCAGCACCAGTACGCCCCGATCGTCGTGGTCGCCGAGGGCGCCCAGCCGCTCGACGGCCAGATGGTGCTCGCCAACCAGGAGCTCGACTCGTTCGGCCACGTCCGCCTCGGCGGCATCGGTCAGTGGCTCGCCGAGCAGCTGGAGGCCAAGACCGGCAAGGAGGCCCGCACCGTGGTGCTGGGCCACATCCAGCGCGGCGGCACCCCGACCGCCTTCGACCGGGTGCTCGCCACCCGCCTGGGCCTGCAGGCCATCGACGCCGTCAACGACGGCGACTGGGGCAAGATGGTCGCGATGCAGAGCACCGACATCGTCCGGGTGCCCCTCGCCGAGGCCACCCGCGAGCTGAAGACCGTGCCGCTGGAGCGGTACGCCGAGGCCGAGGTCTTCTTCGGCAGCTGATCGATCGTCGGCGGCGCGGCGGGCCTGCGGGTCCGCCGCGCCGCGACCCGATAGAGGGGGTACGGGCCGACATGTCAGCCGGAGTGCACACGGTCGCGGTGATCGGCGCGGGCAAGATCGGTGAGCTGATGCTCTCCGGGTTGCTGCGCTCGGGATGGCCGGTGGACCGGCTGCTCGCCACCGCCCGCCGACCCGCTCGCGCGCAGGAGCTGACCGCCCGGTACGGCGTACGGGTGGTCGACAACCTGACCGCGGTGGACGAGGCCGCTGTGCTCGCAGTCTCGGTCAAGCCGCAGGACGCCGCCGCGCTCCTCGACGAGATCGGCCCCAAGGTTCCGGCCGACAAGCTCGTCATCTCGCTCTGCGCCGGTCTGCCCACCAGCTTCTTCAGCCGCCGGTTGCCCGAGGGCACCCCGGTGGTGCGGGTGATGACCAACACCCCGGCGCTGGTGGACGAGGCGATGACCGCGATCTCGGCCGGCGCGCACGCCACCGGGGCGCACCTCACCCTGGCCGAGGAGATGTTCAAGCCGCTCGGCCAGACGATCCGGGTGCCCGAATCGCAGCAGGACGCTGTCACCGCGCTCTCCGGTTCCGGCCCGGCCTACTTCTACCTCCTCGTCGAAGCCATGATCGACGCAGGAATCCTGCTCGGGCTGCCCCGTCAGGTGGCGCACGAGTTGATCGTGCAGACCGCGATCGGGTCGGCGGTGATGCTGCGCGACTCCGGCGAGCACCCGGTCAAGCTGCGCGAGGCGGTCACCTCACCGGCCGGCACCACCATCTCCGCGATCCGCGAGCTGGAAAAGCACGGCGTACGCGCGGCGTTGCTCGCCGCGCTGGAGGCCGCCCGGGACCGCGCCCGCGAGCTGGCGGCACAGGCCGACTGAGCGGTCGCGCCTCGCACCGGAACGGTCCGGGCACGTCGCGGGGCCGAGCGTGCCGCATACTGGCCCGGTGTTCACACTTGCCCAGGCCCGGCACCTGGTGGCCACCCTGCAACCGCGCGTCGACGAGTTGATCCGGGTCCGGGCCGACCTGGCCGAATTGCGCGCCGACCTGGCCGACCACGGCATGAGCGCGCTCGGCGGGCTGGCCGAGGTCAAGGCACTGGAAGCTCGGTTGCACGGCGTCGTCGACGAGCTGCACCAGCACGACATCCAGGTCAAGGGCATCGCCCCGGTGCTGCTCGACTTCCCCGGTGAGCGGGCCGGCCGTGCCGTGCTCTGGTGCTGGCTGGAGGGCGACTCCGACGTGCGCTGGTACCACCGGGCCGAGTGCGGCTTCGCCGGCCGCCGCCCCCTCTGAACCCTCCCGCCTCACTCGCTTGATCCACTCGGGTTCATGGAAATCGCGGTATTCGAGCGCGGCGGATGCCCCGACTTCCGTGATCCCGAGTGGATCAGGGCTGCGCGGCTCAGCCCGCCGCGGAGGTCGGCAGGACCGGGTCGGGGGCATCGGTCACCGCGAACACCACCACGTTGTCGACGTAGTGGCCACGCCGCCGGTCGAAGTCGCCCCCGCAGGTGACCAGGCGCAGCTCCGCACCGGGCGTCGGCCCGTAGACCACCGCTGTCGGAAAAAGGTCCTTGCGGGTACGCAGCGACCCGGTCACCCGGAACGGCAACCGCTGCCCGCCGCGCCACACCTCCACCAGGTCGCCGGGTCGTAGCTCGCCGAGCCGGGCGAAGACCGCCGGGCCGCGTCGGGAGTCCAGGTGCCCGGCGAGGACGGCCGGACCGGTGTCGCCCGGGGCCGGACCGCCGCCGTACCAGCCGGCGGTGTGGAAGTCGGTCGGCGGAATCAGCACGCCCGCGCGGTCCAGACCGAGCACGGTGAGCGGTGAGTCGACGTCGATGCGCGGTACGCGTACCCGGGTGGGTGGACCGTCCGGCGTGGGCGCGGCGGCCACCGACGGACAGTCGTCGCCGCAGCCGGGGTGCCAGATCGCCGCCGGTGGTGGCGGGCCGGTGGTGGCCAGCCCGACCCCGGTGCCGGCGGCCAGGCAGACCGCCGCGCCGGCCGCGACCAGCGCGGCCAGCGGTGTCCGGCGCTCACGGTGTCGCCGGATCGACGGGTCCGGCCCGGCGCTCACCAGGTGGTGCGCCGCCGCCGACGCCAGAGCAGCAGGGCCACCGCGCCGGCCGCCGCGGCCAGACCGCCGGCCATCAGGGGGTACCCGTCGAGTCCTGCCCCGGCGGTGCCACCGGCACCGGTGTCCACCCCGCCGGCCGGGACGACGGTGCCGCCCTCGGCGTCGCGGCGCAGTTCGGCGGTGAGCCCGCCCTGTTTCGCGTCGAGCACCAGCAGCGAGTAGACGGCGCCGCCGGTGAGCCGCACCTCGGCGTCGGTGCTCGGCCCGCCCGCGCCGGTCAGCTTGAGCCGCCAACTGCCCGGCTCGACCTGCTGGTAGTCGGTGGTGGTGGCGAACTGCACCCCGTCGGCGATCATCGGACCGTTGGCGGCGGCCACGTCGAGCACCGGGGTGCGCACCGACGCCTGCACGACCCGCACCTTGGCGCGGCCGTCGGTGGGGGCGCTGAGATCGTCGTTGAGCACCCGCAGGCCGAGGTCCGCGTGCCGGCCGACACCGGCCACCGTGAAGGCGTCCCCGCTGGTCACCGCGACCTCGGTGGTCAACACCGGGGGGTCGCTGGCGGGGGCGCCCGCCTCGCGCATGGCCACCGCGTACCGGCCCGGCGCGAGTTCGAGGTAGTCGGAGACCACGCCGTAACCGACCCCGGGGAAGACCTGCGGCTTCTCCGCGCCCGGCGCGGCAAGGTAGACGTCCACCGCCGGGGTGTCCGGAGACAGGTGCGCGAGCCGGACGTAACCGACGGTGTCCGCTCCGGCATTGGCCGGAACCGGAATGGCGGCGGTCGCGAGGGCGGTGCCGAGCAGGAGCGCGCCGGAGCCGGCCAGCAGCCGGCGGGGCACGGTACGGAGCGTGTGCATGTCGCCTCCGGGGGCACGTTCGGTGAGCGGGCGGCAACCCAGGGACAGGGTCCCGTGAACAGGACTGCAACGCAAGTTGCCACAGCGATCTTTTTGTTGCTGTCGCTACCGCTCGCGGATGGCGAGGAGGCCGAACAGGTCGGGGACCCCGCCGGGGCCCGCCTCGACGACCCGGACCAGCCGAAGGCCGGCGTCCACTGTCGCGTTCACCAGGTCGGCGAGGGGGACGTGCCAGGCACCCACCCGCACCCGCACGCCGGTGACGTTCCAACTGTCGAAGCTGTGCGACCGGTCGGCGTACCGGGCGTCGACGACGACACGCGGATGGTGACTCCAGTCGGCGAACGCGCCCACGAAACACGGGTGCACACCCACGTGGACGAACCGCCCGCCGGGGCGCAGCACCCGGGCGACCTCGCGCAGCGCGGCCGGGTAGTCGGGCAGGTCGGTGCTGGCCAGCACGCACATCGCGGCCGGCAGCGACGCGTCGGCGACCGGCAGGGCGCCCGCGTCACCCCGGACCACCGGCAGCCGCCCTCGCGCGTGCCGCAACTGCCCGCCGGACAGGTCCACGCCCACCGGCGTCCACCCCAGATCCGTCGGCACCCGAGCATGCGCACCGGTGCCGCAGCAGATATCGAGGCAGGGACCCTCGCCCGCGCCGAGCAGGTCCGCCACCGTCGCGTGCACCCGCCGCAGATAGTCGCCGCCGCCGGAGATGAAGCCCTCGTACCAGTCCGCGTGGGCGTCGTACGCCGGTGTGCTCGTCGTCCCCATTCGCCGAGGCTACGAGTCGGCGTCCACCAGGGAGACCCGTTCTTCCGACGGCAGAAGTGGGGCGTTTGCGTCCGCTCCGGTGTGGCTACTGAACAGCAGTGGTGACGAAGGCCGATGCGGGGGACACCTGGTTCCGACGATCCCGTTGGTGGGTGCTGGCCCGGGTGGCCTGCGCGGGCCTTGTGGTCCTGCCGGCCTTCGCGTTGCTCGGGGTCGCGTTCGGCAACGCCTGGTACCACCCGCTTCCGCACGGGCCGATACTTCTGTGGGCGGCGATCCGCTACCCCGTGCAACTACGACGTCAGGGTGGGCTGCCATTTCGGCTGACCCGTGACTTCCTCGAACTGACCCTGCCCGCCGGCGGGACGGTGCAGGTCGACTGGGCCGACCTGCACCGAGCCGAGGTACGCGGCCGGATCAGCCCGAGCCTGATCCTCGACATCGCTGACCGGGATCGGACCCGGCCGGTGCTGGACCGCTGGGAATGGGGTCGGGTGGGCGGGTGGAACCGGGCACGCGGGCGGAACTCACAGGAGGTCCACTTGTCGGTGGTTGCCGTCACGCCGAACCTCCACCGGCTGCGCGCCGAACTGGCGTACCGGGTGGCCGGCGTCGCGGAAGAGCCGTCGCCCGATCCCACCACCTGACCCCGCCCGAAGCCCCGCGCCGGCCGTGACCGGCCCACCGGGACCACGGCGGTCGCCTATTCTCGGGCGCTGCTCAGCGGGTGGCGGCGGCCACGGCGGCGCGCACCTTCGCGGCGTCGCCCGGGGCCGGGTGCTCCCAGTCGGTCGGGCTCGCCGAGTAGAGCGTGCCGTACGCCGGGGTGTCCGGCTGGTAGCGCCACCCCTCGGCCAGCGGGCCGACGTCCACCGCGTCGTAGCCGATCCGGTCCAGGAAGGCGGTCACTTCGGCCTTCGCGGCGGCGTCGTCACCGGCGATCGCGAGGGCGCTGCGGTCGGCCGCGCCGGTCGGCCGGGGGAGCGCGGCCAGGCCCTTGAAGTAGATGTTGTTAAAGACCTTGACCACTCGCGAGTCCGGCAGGTGCCGCTGGAGCAGTTCGCTGCTGGTGGTCTCGCCCGAATCCAGCTCCGGGAAGGTGCCGTCGCGCTGCGGGTAGTAGTTGTTGGTGTCGATGACGACCTTGCCGGCCAGCGGTTCGACGGGCACCGCGCGGTACGCCTTCAGCGGCACACTGACCACCACCAGGTCGCCCACCTGTGCGGCGTCCTGCGCCGTGCCGGCGCTGGCGTGCCCGCCCAGGGTCTCCACCAGGTCGGTGAGGGTTTCCGGGCCCCGCGAGTTGCTCAGCACCACGTCGTAGCCGGCGTCGACGGCCAGCCGTGCCACGGTGCCGCCGATGTTGCCACTGCCGATCAGTCCCACAGTTGTCATGCTCGTTCCCAACTCCGTCCACCCACGACGAATTCCCGACCGGACTGGTGGGTTATTCGGATCACCCGCTGCCGGCAGCTACGCGGACTGCTCGCGATCGTCGTCGCCCGGCGAATGCCTGGTCGCGACGCGGGTCCGCCCGCCCAACGTAGCGCTCACGCCGACTGCGAACCGGCTCTCCGAGGACCTGCCACACTCCGGTGACGAGCGGCCCCACCGTGATCGCGCCGTCTCGGAGTCGGGAGGCCGGCTCAGGGGGTGGGGAGGGTCTTCTCGATGGCTGCCCGCAGGTCGTCGGAGTCGGGCGCGACCGTGGGAGCGAAGCGGGCGGCGACCGAGCCGTCCGGGGCCACCAGGAACTTCTCGAAGTTCCAGCGCACGTCGCCGGTGTGCCCGTCGGCGTCCGGGGTGTTCACGAGCGCGGCGTAGAGCGGGTGCCGGTCGGGGCCGTTGACGTCGACCTTCTCCGTCAGCGGGAAGGTGACCCCGTAGTTGACCTGGCAGAAGTCGCTGATCTCGGCGGCGCTGCCCGGCTCCTGCCCGGCGAACTGGTTGCACGGCACGCCGAGCACCACCAGGCCCCGGTCGGCGTAGGTGTCGGCCAGTTTCTGGAGGCCGGCGTACTGCGGGGTGAGGCCGCAGCGGGAGGCCACGTTGACGACCAGCAGCGCCTTGCCGCGGTGGCGGGCGAGGTCGGCGGGGCCGCCGTTGAGGGCGTCGATCGGGGTGTCGAAGACGGTCATGGGCCGAGGCTACGCGCCGGCCGGGCGTCGGGGGCGGGGTGGGCGCAGCGTACGCACTCCGTGCACCAGGAGAAATCGAAACATGCGCATCTTGACGAACGGATGACGGTGTGAGTACCGTCTCACCATCTCTTTTGGAAAGTTTCCTAACAGTTCGGGAGACGCCTCATGAAAAGATCGCTCCGCCGGGCCCTCTGGGCCGGTGCCGTGGTCGCCGTGACCGTCGCAGCGGTGCCGGTGACCACCGCTTTCGGCGCCGGCACGGTCACCACCACCTTCACCAAGGCGCAGGACTGGGGGACCGGTCACGAGACGAGGGTGACAGTCACCAACGGCTCCAGCGCCACCGTCACCACCTGGCGCATCGAGTTCGACCTGCCGTCGGGCACCACCATCAGCAGCGCGTGGGACGCCGACGTCACCAGCAGCGGCAACCACTACGTCGCGGTCAAGAAGAGCTGGGCTGGTGGCATCGCCCCCGGCGCCTCGTTCAGCTGGGGCTACAACGGCAGCGGCGCCTACAAGGCTCCGCTGAACTGCACCATCAACGGTGCCGCGTGCGGCGGCGGAACGACCCCGCCGACCACCACTCCGCCGACCACCACCCCGCCGACGACGACGCCGCCCACCACCCCTCCGCCCACCACGCCACCGCCGACCACCAACCCGCCGAACCCGGGCGGTAAGAAGATCGTCGGCTACTTCGCCGAGTGGGGCGTCTACGGGCGCAACTACCACGTCAAGAACATCCAGACCAGCGGCTCGGCCGCCAAGCTGACCCACATCCTGTACGCCTTCGGCAACACCACCGGCGGTCGCTGCTCGATCGGTGACAGCTACGCCGACTACGAGAAGGCGTACACCGCCGCGGAGAGCGTGGACGGCGTCGCCGACACGTGGGACCAGCCGCTGCGCGGCAGCTTCAACCAGCTGCGCAAGCTCAAGCAGCTCAACCCGCACCTCAAGGTGATCTGGTCGTTCGGTGGCTGGACCTGGTCCGGCGGCTTCACCCAGGCGGCGCAGAACCCGGCCGCGTTCGCCGAGAGCTGCTACAACCTGGTCGAGGACCCGCGCTGGGCGGACGTCTTCGACGGCATCGACGTCGACTGGGAGTACCCCAACGCCTGTGGTCTGAGCTGTGACAACAGCGGCCCGAACGCGTTCAAGAACGTGATCGGCGCGTTGCGGTCGAAGTTCGGGTCCAGCGCCCTGGTCACCGCCGCCATCACCGCGGACGGCAGCAACGGCGGCAAGATCGACGCCACCGACTACGCCGGCGCCATCGGCAACCTCAACTGGCTGATGCCGATGACCTACGACTACTTCGGCGCCTTCGCGGCCCAGGGTCCGACGGCACCGCACTCGCCGCTCACCTCGTACACCGGCATCCCGCAGCAGGGCTTCAACTCCGACGCGGCGATCCAGAAGCTCAAGAGCAAGGGCGTCCCGGCCAACAAGCTGCTGCTCGGCATCGGCTTCTACGGTCGAGGCTGGACCGGTGTCACCCAGGCCGCTCCGGGTGGCAGTGCCACCGGCGCGGCGCCGGGCACCTACGAGGCCGGTATCGAGGACTACAAGGTCCTGAAGAACACCTGCCCGGCCACCGGCACGATCGCCGGCACCGCGTACGCCAAGTGCGGCAGCAACTGGTGGAGCTACGACACCCCGTCGACCATCAACGGCAAGATGACGTACGCGAACAACCAGGGCCTCGGTGGCGCGTTCTTCTGGGAGCTCTCCGGTGACACGAGCAACGGCGAGCTCATCGGCGCCATCAAGGGCGGTCTCGGCTGAGCCGAGGGCCGACGCACCACCCACACGGCGGGAAGGGGCCCGCACCGTCCCTTCCCGCCCGTGACACAGCGGCCCGGCCGACGCCCAGCGCGTCGACCGGGCCGCCGCCGTTGGGCTCGTACAGCCGGATGTGGCAGACTCGCGGCTCGGCACGTCTCGATCTCACCGCCGACGGAGGTGATCATGCGCCCGACACAGAGCAGGCTGGCGGCGACCGCCGCCGGGCTGATGCTGCTGCCGGTGGCCCTGGTCGGCTGCGGGATCGGCGACAAGGACGAGGAGAAGTCGGCCCCCAAGCCGGCCCGGGCCCCCGCCGAGGAGGCCGCCACCCGCTCCCGTGAGCGCGTGCAGGCGTACCTCGACGCGATGACGGCCAAGGACGTCGCCGCCGGACGCAGCCAGCTCTGTGCTCTGCTGCACGACGGCTTCGACCGTGGTGCCACCGGCCCCAACGGTGACTTCGCCGACCACTTCCAGGTGCCGGAGGCGGCCATCACGGACATCCGGTCCGGTCCGCTCGGGCAGGAGGTCCGCGTCTCGGTCTCGGTCGCGGTCGGCAAGCGCACAGTCGTCCGGCCGTTGGTCTTCACCGTCACCCGCGACGGCAGCGACTGGTGCATCGCCGGGGAGGCCCCGGACGTAACTACGGCCGCCAGCCCGACGCCGACCGGTGTGGTCCCCTCGCCCGCGTCCTGACCAGCGCCCGGCAGACTGATCTCCCATCTGCCGGAACCGTCCCCCTCGCCGCCCGGCCACCCCGACCGTCGCCGTACGCTTTCTGTCATGCGCCATGAGTGGCATCAGTTGAGCCATCCCGCGGTGGGCAGCCCGGGCCTGCAGACCAGCCGACCGACGATCGACTCCGCCGAGGACGCCGCGCTGGGTCTGGACCGATGGCGGGAACTGCCCCGCGAGCAGGTCCCGCCGTGGTCCGACCCGGCCGCCGTGGCCGCCGTCTGCAAGGTCCTCGACACAGTGCCGTCGGTCGTCGCGCCCTACGAGGTGGACCAGCTCCGGCAGAAGCTCGCCCTGGTCTGCGAGGGCAAGGCGTTCCTGTTGCAGGGTGGTGACTGCGCCGAGACGTTCGTGGACAACACCGAGAGCCACCTGCTGGCCAACGCCCGCACCCTGCTCCAGATGGCGATCGTGCTCACCTACGGCGCGTCCCTGCCGGTGGTCAAGGTCGCCCGGGTCGCCGGGCAGTACACGAAGCCCCGCTCGCTGCCCACCGACGCCCGCGGCCTGCCCGCGTACCGCGGCGACATGATCAACTCGCTGGAGGCCGACCCGGCCGCCCGGGTCGCCGACCCGCAGCGCATGATCCGCGCGTACGCGAACTCGGCGGCGGCGATGAACATGCTCCGGGCGTACCTCGCCGGCGGGCTCGCCGACCTGCACGCCGTGCACGACTGGAACAAGGGCTTCGTGAAGAACTCCCCGGCGGGGGAGCGTTACGAGGCCATCGCCCGGGAGATCGACCGGGCGCTGGCCTTCATCCGGGCCTGCGGCATGACCGACGACGAGGCGCTGCGCACCGTCACGCTCTACTGCTCCCACGAGGCCCTGGCCCTGGAGTACGACCGCGCGCTCACCCGGGTCTCCGACCGTCGGGCGTACGGGCTCTCCGGGCACTTCCTGTGGATCGGCGAGCGCACCCGGCAGATCAGCGGGGCGCACATCGACTTCATCTCCCGGATCGCCAACCCGATCGGGGTCAAGCTCGGCCCGACCACCTCCCCCGACGAGGCGATCGAGTTGTGCGAGAAGCTCAACCCGGACAACATCCCCGGTCGGCTCACCCTGATCAGTCGGATGGGCAACCACCGGGTACGCGACGCGCTGCCGCCGATCGTCGCCAAGGTCACCGCCGCCGGGGCCAAGGTGGTCTGGCAGTGCGACCCGATGCACGGCAACACGCACGAGTCGTCCAACGGCTACAAGACCCGACACTTCGACCGCATCGTCGACGAGGTGCTCGGCTACTTCGAGGTGCACCGGGGGCTGGACACCCACCCCGGCGGCCTGCACGTCGAGTTGACCGGCGAGGACGTCACCGAGTGCCTCGGCGGCGCCCAGGGGATCGAGGACCTCGACCTGCCCGACCGGTACGAGACCGCCTGCGACCCGCGACTGAACACCCAACAGTCGTTGGAGTTGGCCTTCCTCGTAGCCGAAATGCTGCGTGGCTGAGCTTGCGAGCCCGCAGCCGGCAGTCGGAGGATGGCCAGGGCCGACGCGCGGAACGAGCGTGCGAGCCGGCAGTCGGTTGTGGAAAGGATGACAGTGCCTGATCTGTTCGTGGACCTGCGGTCCGACACGGTGACCCGACCCACCGCCGGGATGCGGGAGGCGATGGCCGCCGCCGAGGTCGGTGACGACGTCTACGGCGAGGACCCGACCGTCAACGCGCTGGAGACCGAGGTCGCCGCGATGTTCGGGCACGAGGCGGCGCTGTTCGCCCCGAGTGGCTCGATGGCCAACCAGATCGCTCTGCAACTGCTGGTCTCGCCCGGCGAGGAGTTGCTCTGTGACGCCGACGCGCACGTGGTCACGTACGAGATCGGCGCCGCGGCCGCGTACGGCGGGATCTCCTCGCGGACCTGGCCCTCGGTGGGCGCGGACATCGACCCGGAGGTGGTGGCCGGGATGATCCGGCCGGACGGTTACTTCGCCGTCCCCACCCGCGCCATCGCCGTCGAGCAGACCCACAATCGCGGCGGCGGTGGGGTGATTCCGCTGGCGACCCTGCGGGATCTGCGCGGGGTGGCTGACGAGGCGGGCGTCGCGCTGCACTGCGACGGCGCCCGGATCTGGCACGCGCACGTCGCCGACCGGGTGCCGCTGATCGAGTACGGCCGGCTCTTCGACACGCTGTCGGTGTGCCTCTCCAAGGGCCTCGGCGCGCCGGTCGGTTCGCTGCTGGTGGGCAGCGCTGACAAGATCGAACGTGGCCGGCTGATCCGTAAGCGGATGGGCGGGGGGATGCGCCAGGCCGGCATTCTCGCCGCCGCCGGTCGGTACGCGCTGGCGCAGCACATCGACCGGCTGGCCGACGACCACGCGAGGGCGGCCCGGCTCGCCGAGGCGGTCGCGCCGTTCGGTGTGCTGGCCACCACCGTCCGTACCAACCTGGTCGCGCTGGACCTCACCAAGCACACCCTGGACGCCCGGGCCCTGGCCGCCGCGGCGCGGGCCGAGGGCGTACTCATCTCGGTGCTCGGTCCCCGTACCGCCCGCCTGGTCACCCACCTGGGCGTCAGCGACGCGGACATCGACCGCGCCCTGGCAGCCCTACCCCGCATCCTCGCCGCAGCCTGACCCCCACCCCACCCCACCCCACCCCACCAACCCCGGCCCCGCGGCCCTCCCACCCCGGCCCTCCGACCCCCGGGTGATCATGAAGTTGTTGCCACTCGCATCGGCGTGTCATGGCAATAACTTCATGATCACCCGACGGGTGGGGGTGCCGGAGAGGGAGGGGAGGGGGCGGGGTGGGGCGGGGTGGGGTGGGTCAGGGGTGGGACAGGCGGGTGAGAGTGGCGATGTCGGCGGCGTGGCCCACGTGCTTCTCGCTGGGGGTCTCCACCACGATCGGAACGCCAGCGGTCGCCGGGTGCGCCATCAGCTCGGCGAAGGCGGGCTCGCCGATGCTGCCCTTGCCGATGTTCTCGTGCCGATCCCGGGTGGAGCCGCACAGATCCTTCGAGTCGTTGGCGTGAATCAGCCGCAGCCGGTCCGCGCCGACAGTGGCCACCAGGGTGTCCAGGGTCGCCGTCATGCCGCCCTCGGCCGCCAGGTCGTGGCCGGCCGCCCAGGCGTGGCAGGTGTCGAAGCAGACCCCGAGCATGGGATGCCCGTCCACCGCGTCCAGGTAGGGCCCGAGCTGCTCCACCCGGGAGGCCAGTGAGCGGCCACCGCCGGCGCTCGGCTCGACCAGCAACATCGGCCCGCCGGCGTCGGCAGCCCAGTCGAGCAGCGGCAGCAGCACCTCGCGGACCTGTCCCATCGCCGCCTCGGCGTGCCCCTCGTCCACCGAACTGCCCGCGTGGAACACCACCCCGCGCGCACCGATCGCCACGCCCCGACGCAGCGCGTGCGCCAGCGTCTGGCCCGACTTCTCGACAGTGGCCGGAGTGGGCGAGCCGAGGTTGACCAGCAGAGCGGCGTGGATGAACGTGGGAACGCCCCGCTCGGCGAAACCGTCGCGGAACAGCGCGTCCTGCACCGGGTCACCGGCGGGCAGTGCCCAGCCTCGCGAGTTGGAGACGTAGACCTGCACCACCTGCGCACCGGTCGCGTCGGCGTACGGCAGGGCGGCCTTCGCCAGCCCACCCGAGGTCGGAGTGTGCGTGCCCACCGGCCGCGCGGAGATCGTCGGCATCAGAAGCACGTCAGGGTGACCGGGGTGCCGGGCGCCACCTGCGAATTCTCGCCCGGGATCTGGATCCGGACCACGGCGTTCGGGTTGATCGCCATCGTCACCGGGAAGCCCTGACCCTCCAACGCCTGCTTGGCCTGCTGGCACGGCAGGTCGATCACCCGCGGCATGGCGAGCAGCGGTGGCCCCTTGCTGACGTCCAGCTTGACCTCGGTGCCCTTCTCCACACCGGCGCCGTCGGCCGGGCTCTGGCCGAGGATCTCGTCCCTCGGCTTGTCGGATTCCTTGTAGGTCTCCTTCAGCACCAGGTTGAGCTGGGCCAGGGTCGTCCGGGCGTCGGTCAGGCTCTTGCCGACGAGGTTCGGCACCGTCACCGGCGCCCTGCCCCGGCTCAGAATGAGGGTGACCTTCGCGCCGGGTTTGACCTCGGTGCCGACCTTCGGGGAGCTGTCCACCACGACCCCGGCCGGCAGGCTGTCGTCGTAGCGGGGGGTGCCCCTGGCCACCACCAGCTTCACGTTGACCAGGTCCGCCTCGGCGAGCTCGAACTCCTTGCCGATCACGTCGGGGACGGGGAAGCGCTCCGGACCGAGGGAGAGGGTCAGGGTGATCGTGCCACCCTTGAGAATCTCGGCGGCGGAGGCTGGGCTCTGCTCCAGCACGCTGTCCTTTGGAGCCTTCTCGTCGAAGCGCGGCTCAGCGTACGCGACGAGAAGCCCGGCGCGGTCGGCCCGCGCCTGCGCATCGGCCTTGCTCAGGCTCACCAGTTGCGGAGCGTCCGTGTAGCGGCCGACGCCGAACCACCAGCCCCCGAGCGCGGCCACCAGGCCCAGCGTCACGACCACGGCCGCGACGGCCAGCCGGCCACGCGGGCTGCTCAGCAGCGTGCTGCGCAGCGTGGCGAGGCGGGCGCCCAGGCCCTCCGCCGGCTCCGGCGCGGCCCGACGCCGCCCCGGCCCCTGGCTGCCGGCGCCCTCGGGCAGGCGTGCCCACGACGGGCGATTGGGCGGCTGGAGCGTCGCGACCATCATGGTCGGCTGGGCGAGCGACGGTGCGTCACTGATCGGGCTGAGCACCGCGGTGTGGCTGTTGGCGTCGCCCAGACGATCCCGGGCCACCTGCACCTCGGTCAACAACGCGCCAGCGTCCGCGGGCCGTGCTCCCGGGTCGCGGCGGGTGGCCCGCTGCACCAGGTCGTCGAGGACCGACGGCAGGCCCGGCACCAGCGTCGAGGGCGCCGGCACGTCCCGGTCGACGTGCTGCCAGGCGACGTCCACCGGGCGGTCACCGTCGTACGGCACCCGACCGGTGAGCATCTCGAAGAGCACGATGCCGGCCGAGTAGACGTCGGTGCGCGGATCCGCGCGGCCCTCGGTGACCAGCTCCGGGGCGACGTACGCCACGGTGGCCATCAGCTGGTTGCCCTGCTCCTCGTCGGCGCTCGCCTCGACCGCCCGGGCCAGGCCGAAGTCGGCCACCTTCACGACGCTGTCGACCAGGTTGGCGACGCCACCGGTAGGCGCCTCCGCGACCAGCACGTTCTCCGGCTTGACGTCGCGGTGCACGAGGCCGGCCCGGTGCGCGGCGGCGATCGCGGCGAGCATCTGCTCGGCGATGGCCAGCGCCTCGTCCGGGTTGAGTCGGCGCCGCTCGGCCAGCACGTCCCGCAGGGTGCGGCCACGGACGTACTCCATCACCAGGTACGGGAGGCCGGCGTGCGTGCCCTGGTCGTAGACCGCCACCACGTTCGGGTGGGTCAGCCGGGCGATGGTCTTCGCCTCGTCGGTGAACCGGGCCACGAAGTTGGCGATCCGGGCCCGTGCATCGCTCGCCTGGGTCGGGTGAATGATCTTGACAGCGACGGTGCGCTCTAGGCGTTCGTCGGTGGCGGTATACACGGTCGCCATGCCACCACGGGCCACGCGACCGCGAATGCGGTAGCGCCCGTCGATCAGCGAGCCCAGCAACGTGTCGGCGACCTGAGTGTCCATCGGCAGGCAGTCTATGTGTCCAGAGGGTGAAGGATGAACAGGATGCTACAGCCGTACGCCGAACCGGTCCGTCCCGCCGCGCTCCCCGCCCCTTGTTGGCTGGTCAGCGGCGTCAGGAAAGAGGACGCGGAGGGCCCGCCCGGGGTGCCGGTGGCTCGTCGCGGCGGTGGCGTGGCAGGGTGGTCGGGTGACCGAACCCGTACCCGACCAGGCCGCGCCCGGCCCGGAGCTCGCCGGCCCCACCGACCCGGCCGGCTGGTTGACCCTGCCCGACGTCGCCGAACGCCTCGACGTGTCGATCAGCAAGGTGCACCAGATGATCCGTGACCGCGAGTTGTTGGCGGTCCGCCGCGACGGCGTCCGTCGGATCCCGGCGGACCTGGTTGCCAACCAGACCGTGCTCAAGCATCTGCCCGGCGTGCTCAATCTGCTGGCCGACAACGGCTACGACGACGAGGCCGCACTGCGCTGGCTCTACGAGCCGGACGACACCCTTCCCGGTGCCACCCCGGCCGCCGCTCTCTCGGGCGACCAGGCCCGCGAGGTGAAGCGCCGAGCCCAAGCCCAAGGCTTCTAACCCCGCCCACCCCTGCCTTCCGCGCCCCGCGCCTTCCGGCGTTGATCATGAGGTTGGCGGTGCGACGCCGAGGCGAACGTCGCCAACCTCATGATCAACCCGGCGGGGGTCAGTCGGCTCGGCGGGTTGCGGCTATGGCCAGGTCGACCAGGGCCTGGCGGGCCTCGGTGTCGAGGTCGACGGTGGTCAGGGCGGCCAGGGCGGCGTCGGTGAGGGTGGCGATCCGCTGTTCGGTACGGGCCAGCGCCCCGCTCCCCGAGATCACCTCGCGGAGCCGGGCCACCCCGTGTTCGTCCAGCTCCGGGTCGCCGAGCCGGCCGAGCAGCAGCTCGCGGCCCGCGTCGTCGGTGGCCTCCACGGCTGCCGCCACCAGGTAGGTGCGCTTGCCCTCGCGCAGATCGTCCCCGGCCGGCTTGCCGGTCAGCGTCGGGTCGCCGAAGACCCCCAGCACGTCGTCGCGGAGCTGGAACGCCTCGCCCAGCGGCAGCCCGTACGCCGAGTAGGCCGTCCGCAAGTCCTCCGGCGCGTCGGCCAGCGCGGCGCCGAGCAGCATCGGACGCTCGACGGTGTACTTCGCGGACTTGTACCGGGCGACCTTGCTGGCCCGCTCCACCGAGGTGTCCCCGGTGACCTGCGTCAGCACGTCGAGGTACTGCCCGACGGTGACCTCGGTGCGCATCTCGTCGAAGACCGGCCGGGCCCGGGCCAACGAGCGCAGGTCCAGGCCGGCGGAGTGCAGCAACTCGTCGGACCAGACCAGGCACAGGTCACCGAGCAGGATGGCCGCGGCGTCGCCGAAACCGTCCGGGCTACCGCCCCAGCCGGCCTTCCGGTGCCGGGTGGCGAACCGTCGGTGTACCGCCGGCTCGCCGCGCCGGGTGTCGGAACGGTCCATCAGGTCGTCGTGGATCAGGGCGCTGGCCTGGACGAACTCCAGCGCGGCCAGGGCGGTCACCACCTGGTCACCGTCCAGCCCGCCCGCCCCCCGGAACCCCCAGTAGGCGAATGCGGGACGCAGTCGCTTGCCGCCGCCGAGCACGAACGCCTCGATCGCCTCGGCCACCGGAACCAACGCCTCGTCCACGGCGACGAGCCGAGCCCGTTGGCCGGCCAGGAACTCGGTGAGAGCCTTGTCGACCCGCTGCCGCAGGCCGGCACGGTCGACGGGGGAGACGGGGGCAGCGTGGGTCACGCCCCGACGCTAGCCGGTCGTCCGTGCTCGTGCTCCACCGCCACGCGTGGTCCCGCCGGTGCGGCCGGGACCCGTCCGCCCGGCCGGTCGCGCGCCGGCCGCCGCGGTGCGGCCCGGCCCGGTGGCCCGCGTCGAGCCGGCCCGACGGGTGGCCGCGGCGGCCTCCGCGAGCACCACCAGCGGCACGTCCAGGACGACGGCGAGCCAGCCGAGCCAGAACCCGCCCGGCACGCGCCGCTGTCGTTCCCACCGGGAAACCTCGTGCCGACTCAGCGTCGGCACCCCGGCGGCGGCACACAACTCGGCGGCGGCTCGCTGCTGGCTCCAGCCACGGGCCAGTCGGCACCGGGCCAGCAGCGGCCCGAGCTGCGCGGGACGCGGCGATGCGAGCGGGATCATGGGTCCTCCTGGCGGGCGTCGGTGCGGTGACGACCCACCCGCCTGACCGGACGGGACCGGCGTCACCGCTCGGTTGCTGACCCCCGCGCGGGACCTGGCCACCCCCGCCGCCCCTCCCGCACCGTCCCTTTCTACCTCGGAGGTACGACGCCTTTCCGTCGTCAGGTCGGGCGCGCGGTGCGACACCATCCGCCGGCTCACGGCGGACCCGGTGACACCGCCCACAGTCTCCCCGCAGACCGGACGACGCCGCCCACCGGCCAGATGACGCCACCCGCCGGGCCGGGCGGCACCGGCCGCTGGGTGGGAAGGGCCTGTGTCCTGGTGCCATCGACCGCTAGAGTCGGGTCGTGGCGCTCGGTCTTCCCTCGACACTCCCCAATCCGCAGCCGGCGATCGGGGAGCTCATCCGTGAGCGCCAGCCGACCTTCTCGTTCGAGTTCTTCCCGCCCAAGACCGAGGCGGGGGAGCAGCTGCTCTGGCAGGCCATCCGCGAGCTGGAGTCCCTGCGCCCGTCGTTCGTGTCGATCACGTACGGCGCCGGCGGCTCGACCCGGGACACCACGGTGGCGGTGACCGAGCGGATCGCCACCGAAACGACGCTGCTGCCGATGGCCCACCTGACCGCGGTCAACCACTCCGTCGCCGAGTTGCGGCACGTGGTCGGCCGGCTCGCCGGGGTGGGGGTGCGCAACGTGCTGGCCGTTCGTGGCGACCCCCCGGGCAACCCGGGCGGTGAGTGGATCCGCCACCCCGAGGGCGTGGACTACGCCGAGGACCTGGTCCGGCTGGTGCGCGACGCCGGCGACTTCAGCGTCGGCGTGGCGGCCTTCCCGTACAAGCACCCCCGCTCGCCCGACGTGGCCAGCGACACCGCCCAGTTCGTCCGCAAGTGCCGGGCCGGCGCGGAGTTCGCGGTCACCCAGATGTTCTTCGACGCCGACGACTACCTGCGGCTACGTGACCGGGTGGCCGCTGCTGGCTGTGACACCCCGATCCTGGCCGGGGTGATGCCGGTGACCCAGTTCAGCACCATCGAGCGGTCCGTGCAGCTGTCCGGTGCGCCGTTCCCACCGGCGTTGGCGGCCAGCTTCGAACGCGTCGCCGACGACCCGGACGCCGTCCGTCGGCTCGGCATCGAGCAGGCCAGCGAGATGTGCCGCCGACTGCTGGACGAGGGCGTGCCGGGAATCCACTTCATCACCCTCAACCGCTCCACGGCGACCCGCGAGGTCTGGCAGAACCTGAAGGCCGGCGCCCGCGTGTGAACGCTGCGTTTGCGACACCTGTTGCCCGGCACGACGGTTGATCCGTGGTGGGCACACAGCTGAACTGGGATCAGTACGCCACGGCGTGGGCGCGGCTGCACGGCGGGTTCGACCCTCGGGTCGCCGCGCCGGTGGTGCGCGCCTGGCTGCGATTCGCGTACCACGTCGGATACGTGCTGGGTCGACTGCGGGTCAGCCCCACCGCGGTCACCGTGGCCGGGGTGCTGCTCTGCTTCTGCGTACCGTTGCTGGTGGGCCGGCGGGGGGACGGGCTGTTCCTCGGCGCGCTGTTCGTGCTGCTCGCCGCCGTGGCGGACAGCGTGGACGGTGCGGTGGCGGTCGCCACCGGCCGCACCACCCGGCTCGGTTACGTCTACGACTCGGTCGCGGACCGGCTCGGTGAGGTGGCGTGGCTGCTGGCCTTCTGGCTGGTGGGCGCGCCAGGTGGGCTGGTGGTCGCGGGCGGCGCGCTGTCCTGGTTGCACGAGTACGTCCGGGCGCGGGCGGTCGCCGCGGGTATGCGGGACATCGGCGCGGTGACGGTGGGCGAACGCCCCACCCGGGTCTCGGTGGCGCTGGCCGGCCTGCTGGTCGCCGGGCTGGCCGGGTTGATCGAGCCGGACCTGGCCGCCGGCACCATCACCATGGCGACCGCGGTCTGGGTGCTGCTGGCCGGTTTCGGCCTGGGGCAACTGCTCTCCAGCATCCGTCGCGCCCTGCTCGACGCCGACTGAGTCCGGCCGGGCCAGCCCGGCGCGAGGCCGACTGATCGGCCGGGCCAGCCCGGCTCGACGCAGCCCCTACCAGGCGGGGCCGATCTCGTCGGCGACGATCTGCGCGGAGAGGGTCACCATCGGCAACCCACCGCCCGGGTGGGTGGAGCCGCCCACCAGCCACAGCCCGTCAGCCGGGCCCCGGTTCGCCGGGCGCAGCAGCCCACCGGCGGTGCCGTAGATCGAGCCACCCGGTGCGCCGGTCGCCACGTCCAGGTCGGCCGGGGTGCGGATCTCGCGGAACAGCAGCCGGTCGCGCACGTCCACGCCGCGCCGCGCCAGCACGTCCAGGATCCGGTCGGCGTACGCGTCGGCGAGCCCCGGGCGTCGCCAGTCGACAGCACCCGCCGCAGTGCCCTGTCGGGCGGCGTTGACCAGCACGAACCACGCCTCGTGTCCGGCTGGGCGGACCATCGGGTCGTCGGCCACTGTGACGAACACCGTCGGGTCGGCCGCCGGCCGGGCCCGTACCCCGCGCCCCGGGTCACCGAAGACCGCGTCGAACTCGGCATCGTAGTCGTCCGGGAAGTAGACGTTGTGGTGGGCCAGCCCGGTGCTGCCGGAGACGCCGAGCAGCAGCACGAAGCCGGCGAGGCTTCGGTCGGTCAGCGCGGCCAGCCGACCCGGGTGGGGCAGCAGGTCACGGTAGACGGTGAGCGCGTCCACGTTGGCCACCACCACGTCGGCGGGTGCCGGGGCGGTGACGCCGGCGAGGCGTACCCCGTGCACCCGGCCGCCGGTGGCGTCGATCCGGGTGACGGTGGCGTCGGTCTGCACGACCACGCCGAGGTCCAGGCAGCGGGTCAGCAGCGCGTCGGCGAGCGTGCCCAGACCACCGCGCAGGTACCAGCCGCCGAAGGCCAGCTCGGCGTAGGGGACCGCGACCAGCGCCGCCGGTGCCCGACGTGGGTCGGCGCCGGTGTAGGTGGCGTACCGGTCCAGCATCATCCGCAGCCGCGGATCGGACAGGTGCCGGCGGCCCAGGCCGCGCAGACTGCGGCCCGGGGCGATGGCGGCCAGGTCGCCGACGCGCCAGGCCAGCGACGCGAGGTCGCGGGGAGAGTCGACGGTACGGCGCAGGATGTCCCGTGAGGAGGCGTCCCACACCCGCGCCGCCCGACGCCACAGCCGCTGCCAGTCGGCCGCCGCCCGGTCACCGAACGCGGCACCGATCCGGGCGGTGAACTCCGCCGGGTCGGCGCACGAGTCCAGGGTCGGGCCACCGCCGGGAAAGACGTGCCGGACGATCGGGTCCAGGGCAACCAGGTCCAGGTATTCGTCGAGCTTCGCCCCGGTCGCCTCGAACAGGTCGTGGAAGACCTCGGGCAGGGTGAGCAGGCTCGGCCCGGTGTCGAAGTGGAACGACCCGGCCGGGGTGTCGTGCGTGTACCGGCCGAGCTTGCCGCCGACCGTGTCGGCCCGCTCGAAGACGGTCACCTGGTGCCCGGTGGCGGCCAGCCGGGCGGCGGTGGCGAGGCCACCCACCCCGGCGCCCACGACCACGATCCGCGCCATGCCGCGTCCTCCCTAGCTGACCGGGCGGCCCCGCCAGGTCAGGCGGCGTCGCTTCCGCAGATGGTACGACCGCAGGGTCAGCCAACCGAGGACCACGACCGACACGGGGTGTGCGAGCGCGTCGGGCCACCACCGGCCACCTGTCGCGCGGGCGGTGAGCACCCGTCCGAGCACCCCGAGCACGTACGCGGCCAGGCCCACGGTGGCCACCCTCGGTGCGCCGGCCGCCGCACCCGTCAACGCGATCAGCGGTGGGGCGGTGTAGAGCAGCAGCAACGCCGCCACCACGGCCGCCGCCGTGCCCGGGTGCCCGAACGACGCCCAGAGCGACTTCGAGTACCCGTCGCGCAGTTGCGGCCAGTCGTCGTACATCCGGCAGGTGGCCAGCCGGGAGCCGTCGGCCAGGGCGATCCGCCCACCGGCCCGCTTGACCGCCCGGGCCAGCTCGACGTCCTCCAGGATCTTGTCGGCGACCGCGGCGTGCCCGCCGGCGGCGGTGTAGCCGCGCCGGTCCACCACCAGGAACTGCCCGCCCGCCGCGGCCAGCGACGGCCGCGGCGAGCGCTCCATCGCGCGCAGCGGCAGGAAGGTCAGCCAGAGCCACTGCAGCAGTGGCTGCACCAACCGGTCGCCGGCCGTCGCCACCACGATCCGGGGGTACGGCGACAGCAACGTCGCCCGGGCGGCGCGCAGCTCGGTGACGGCAGCGGCCACGGCGTGCGGGGCGAGCACCACGTCGGCGTCGACGAAGACCAGTGCGGTGGCGTCCGGATCGGCCCGGGTGGCGAGCTGCCAGCAGGCGTGCGGCTTGCCCAGCCAGCCCGGCGGTGGAGCGACCCCGGTGAGCAACGTGACCCGGGGGTCGTCGCCGACCACCGCGCGGACCACGTCGGCGGTGCCGTCGGTGGACCCGTCGTCGAGGACCACGACGCGCAGCCCGGGTACGCCGCGCTGGGCCAGCAGGGCACGCAGGCAGGGCGTGACCCGGGTGGCCTCGTCGCGCAGCGGCAGCAGCACGGTGACCGGCTCGTCGACGTCGTCGGGCCGGTCGGTGGGTCGGCGCAGCCACCGGGTGGCGTTGAGCCAGGTGTGCCCGGTCAACGCGGCGACGGCGATGAGCAGGGCGAGCAGGACGGTCATCGGGTCGCGTCGACGCCGGGGCGGTGTGGCTGGTGGGCCTCCCGAGCGGGGTCACCGCCCCGGCGGGCACGCAGGAGGGTCACCGCCAGGGGTACGGCGGTCACCGCCATGCCGGCGGCGCCCCAGAGCGCCGAGGCGGGCAGGTCGAGGAAGACGGCGTGGGCCAGGATGCTGGAGAAGTACGTCCACAGGTAGAGCGCGAGCATCGGGTGGTCCCGCCGATCGGTGTGTTCGGCGGCCGGCCCGGCCAGCGGGCGTAGCGCGCTCATCATCAGCACCGCGAAGAGCAGCCAACCCAGATAGTTGCTGACCGGAATGCCGGCCAGGCCGGGCAGGGCCCCGGTGGCGTCGCGCCAGACCCAGTAGCCCTCGGCCACCATCTGCGGGTCGAGGAAGAGGTCCCAGGCGGCCAGCCCCACGGTGGCCAGCGCGATCCGCCCCACCCACCGCCCCACCGTCGGCCCGCTGCCGCCGGCTGTCGTGGTCCTTCCGCCGGTCAGTCGGACCGCTGCCAGCCAGGCCGGCCAGGCCATCCAGGTCCAGGCCAGCGGAATGATCAGCGGCACGCCGGCCAGCTTCGGACCCAGCTCTCCCGAGTAGTCGTAGCTGCCGAACGGCACACCGGTGGCCACCCCGATCGCCTCGATCGCGAACCCGCCGCCGGTGGCCACCGCGACCAGCGCCGCCGCCACCCGGGGGCCCCGGCTGAGCAGCGCGTGGCCGACCGAGAGCAGCCAACCGAGGACGACGGTGGCCACTGTGAGCCCGGCCCGGGTGGCGCCGGTGGTGAGCGGGTAGCAGATCTGGGCGAGGACCAGGACGGCGAGCAGCGTCCAGGAGATCCGCCGGGTCATGACGCCGGTGGCTCGAGCGGCAGATCCCGACCGAGTACGCCGAACGGTCGCTCGTCGCCGGGGAAGTGGAAGTCGCGCAGCACGTCGACGAAGCCGAACCGTCGGTACAACCGCCAGGCCCGCGAGGTCTGCTCGTCGGCCTCCGGAGTGGACAGCAGTACGGTGTCGCCCTCCGCCATGCCGAGCAGCGCCCGCAGCTGACCGGTGCCCAGGCCGTGCCCCTGCGCCGGTGGCCGGACGTGCAGCTCGACCACCTCGAAGCAGTGGGTGAGCCAGCGCGCGCGGGTCGGGGCGTTCAGTGCGCGGTGCACCTGGTCGTGCCACCACTGACCGGACGCGCCCAGGTAGCCGTAGCCGAAGCCGGCGAGATGACCCTCACTGGTCAGGCTGGCGACCGCCCGGAAACCCGGTCGGCGGACATGGGTGGCGATGTAACCGCGCCGGGCCTCCAGCAGGTCGGTGCGGTATCCCATCGCCTCGCCGTAGACGGCCACCACGTCGTCCAGCCGCCGGACGAGATCGTCCGGCGTCCAGCGCACCAACCTCATGCCCGTCCACCCTT
This sequence comes from Micromonospora sp. NPDC047644, assembly GCF_040704315.1. Lineage (NCBI taxonomy): Bacteria > Bacillati > Actinomycetota > Actinomycetes > Micromonosporales > Micromonosporaceae > Micromonospora > Micromonospora sp. NPDC047644. The sequence goes on along the minus strand of NZ_JBEYSY010000007.1, from coordinate 76,468 downwards.
CACCGTTTCCGGGCCGTCGTCGACGACCCATCCGAGCACCGACCGGTCGCCGACCACGTCGCGCACCTCGAACCGGGCGAACAGCTCCTCGGCGTACCAGCCCGCGGTGGGGGTTCGCATGATCGCCGCCCGGTGCTCCGGGTGACGGTACGCGAACGCCACCAGGTCCGTCGGGTCGCGCCACACGCTCACCGTGCCCTGCCAACCCAGCGGGGCCTCTCCGACCCCGAACCGGGCCAGCAGCCCGGGCGCGTCGCGCAGCGCGGCGGCCACCGGCGGGATCGCCCGCCAGAAGGTGGCCGCCCGGCGGGCCCGCAGCCGGGCCCGGGTCAGTGCCAGCACCGGGCCGGTGACCCGGCCGCCCGACGGGTCGCCGAACGGTCGCTGGCCGGACCACTCGCCCCGGCTGGTCAACGGGCGTAGGTCGATTCGTACCTGGGCGTGGGCGATGCGCGCCCAGGCCCGCCCGACCGGAGAGTCGTCGAAGCCGGCCGCCGCGGCGGGGGAGTCCCAGACGGTCAGCGCCGCCCAGCGGGTCAGGTCGGCGTCCCGGGGCCCGAAGTCGGTGCCGGTCCCGGTGCCCAGCAGCTTGCCGAAACGAACGCCGGGGAGGGCCCGCAACCGGCGGGGGTCCACCGCCATCCGGGTCAGCGCCCGGGGCAACGCGCCACGGGAGGTCCGCCACACGTGCAGCGTGACCAACTCCGGAACCGCGCTGACGTCGCCGCTGTGCCCGCTGGTCCGCTCGTTCGCGCCACCGCTTCGCGGCGGCGCGAACGTGTCGCCGCTGTGCCTGCTGGTTCGCTCGCTCCGCTCGTTTGCGCCACCGCTTCGCGGCGGCGCGAACGTGTCGCTGCTGTGCCTGCTGGTTCGCTCGCTCCGCTCGTTTGCGCCACCGCTTCGCGGCGGCGCGAACGTGTCGCTGCTGTGCCTGCTGGTTCGCTCGCTCCG